>CAJOFH010000007.1:0-15189 GCA_905233845.1 uncultured Muribaculaceae bacterium
ATGAATCAATTTGACCACTTCAAGACGTTCTTCATACGAATGTATCATAAAACTGCACCTCAAAAGTTTTGTGTCTAACTTTTGGGGTGCAGTTCAGTGCGGGTGCTTTTTTTGATTCTGCATTCTGCATTGAGTTAATTTCCCAGCAGGATATTGTAGACGAAGGTGACGTCGCTTGAGGTGATAAAGCCGTCGCCATCTTGGTCACCATTGACGATAAGGCTGTCATTTCCGTTGAGAATCCAGTTGTAGAGTGCTGTGACATCGCCAGCGGTGACGTTGCCGTCGCCATCCACATCGCCAGGTGTCGAAGTGCTGCCAAACCTAGTGAGAGCAAGGCGGAAGCCGGTGTCATCATCGGCGAAGGTCTCATCAGTGGGCCAGTAATAATTCACGTTACAACTGCTTGCCTGGGCATGCCATCCGCCGCCATAAACTCCCGTGGCCTCTTGAATGATTTCATACACGTTGCCGCTCATGTCGTAGATGCCAAGCTCGTTGGGATCCTTGGTGCCCACGGTCATTTTTTGGCTGCAATTGTCCTTGTACCAAGCCACATCACCGATAGTGTTGCTGCCGCTGAAGGTGTAGCCATGGGTTTTGTTGCCACCGCTTGCGGCAAATACCCACTCTGCCGAGGTAGGCAAACGGAAGTCAAGATTTGTCATCTCCTTCAGTTGCGCCAGGAATTCTTGGCAATCGTTCCATGTAACCATTTCCACTGGCAGATTATCCTCAAGATTGCCTTGGTAACTGCTTGGGTTGCTGCCCATCACTTCCTGCCACAGGGCTTCGGTCACCTCGCACTCGCCGATATAGAACGTGGAGATATCATCGTTGCCCTCAACTTTAACCATATTGAACGTGATGTCTCCCACAGTAACACTTTCAGTTTCTGGTATCTCATAAAAGTTAGTGATGGCAAGACGAAGGCCGGTGTCATTGTCGGTATACTCTTCATTTATGGGCCAGCCATAATTCACCTTACAATTTTTTGCAGGGGAATGCCAGCCACCGCCATAAGCTCTCGTAGCCTCTTGGATGATTTCATACACGTTGCCGCTCATGTCGTAGATGCCAAGCTCGTTGGAATCCTTGGTGCCCACGGTCTGTTTTTGTTCGCAATTGCTGGCGTACCAGGCCACATCACCGATTGTGTTGCTGCCGCTGTAGGTGAAGCCATTGGAGTATTTGCCACCGCTTGCGGCAAATAACCACTCAGCCGAGGTAGGCAAGCGGAAGTCAAGTCTTGTCTTCTGCCTCAGTTTCGCCAGGAATTCTTGGCAGTCGTTCCATGAGATGTTTTCCACTGGCCGATTATCCTCAAGATTGCCTTGGTAACTGCTTGGGTTGCTGCCCATCACTTCCTGCCACAGTGCCTCGGTCACCTCGCACTCGCCGATATAGAACGTGGGAATATCATCATTTCCTTCCACCTTAATCATATTGAATGTGATATCACCCACTGTCACTTCGGTTGGAGAATCAACGAATATGACAGAAATTGAAGCATTATAAATTGGCATTTGGAAGGTGTTGCCACGTGTGTAGAATAATGTGCCGTTACCGCTCACTAGAAACATCAAAGTTTTTCCTTCAGGCACCGAGCCGTTGTAGGTAAGGGTAACGGTGGAGCCGCCTAGGTAGTAGTCATTGTAGTTATGCGTAAAGAATGGTGACGAAGCTGTCACAGTGCTAGGCAAGAAGAGCCTGAACACCCCTGTGAAATAGCCAGGGTTGCTTGTGCCTCGGTCGATGCGAGCATAGGTCTTGTCGGTATAGTTGCTGTCGTAGGTAGTGCCGCAGCCACCCACCAACTTAGTGCAAGATTCAAACATGTTGGATGTATTGGAGGCAGTGAGAGACTCGGCATTCCAGTTTGTAGAAGCGTAGATGGTGGTGAGATTAGAGCAGCCTGAAAACATGCTATTTAAAAAGGAGCCCGAATTGGCATCCCAGTCCGTGAGGTTTACAGAGGTAAGACTAGTACAGGACAAGAACATGTTTGTCATGTTGTTGCTACTATAGACTCTCCAATTCGAGAGGTTGAGCGATGAGAGGTTAGTGCAATGCGCAAACATATTTTCAAAATTGGAATTACCTATTGTCCAGCCCGAGAGGTCGAGCGATGAGAGGTTAGTGCAATGCGCAAACATATTTGACAAATTGGCATTATTTAATGTCCAGCCCAAGAGGTCGAGCGATGTAAGGTTAGTGCAGTAGGCAAACATACTTGACATGTAGATACTACTACTTTGGACCTTCCAGCTCGAGAGGTCGAGCGAGGTAAGGCTAGTGCAGTGCGCAAACATATTTGACATATTGGCGTTAGTGCCTCTCTTCCAGCCTGTGACGTCGAGCGTAGTAAGCTTTGAACAGTCATAGAACAAACTGTCCATGAAGACGATTCTTTGGACGTCCCAACCCGAGAGATCGAGCGAGGTGAGCTCCGAACACCCTTTGAACATACTCGTCATGTAGATGACATTGCTGACGTTCCAGTCCGAGACGTCGGGTGAGGTAAGCTTCGAGCAGCCTTCGAACATATTGTTGATGCTTATGAAGCTGTTGGTATTCCAGCTCGAGATGTTGAGTGAAGTGAGGTTTGAACAATTTTGGAACATACCATCTGCAAAACGAGAATAGGAAGTGTTCCAGCTTGAGAGGTTAAGTGAGGTAAGCTTCGAGCAGTCTTTGAACATTCTTTTCATACAATAAGCTGGTCCCCCCGATGAGTTGGTATCGTAAGTGTTGACACTGTTCAAATCCATACTCGTGCAATTACTGAAGCCACAGAACAACTCCGTGCAGTCGCTAGTGAAGCTCACTTGATTGGTGGCGACGACTTTCTTAACAGCCGTGGGACTTACATCGCTGCCCCACTTGTTGTTCATGTTGAACTCGCCCGAGACGAGTGTCAGCGTGCCAGTCTGGCTATCAAAGGTGTATTCCCCCGCCCACGTCGTCATCACCGTGAGCAGTCCCACAAGAATAAGTAATAATTTTTTCATAATGTGAATGATTTATGTGTTAGTATTTGAGTCAGCAGTCTTAGTGTGTTGCAAAATTAAACAAAAACCACGACAAATACTATAATTAACGGTAAAAACATTCAAAAACCACACAAATTTTCCAATATTTATGAAATTTACTTAACATGAGTTCGACGAAAATAAAGTGCTGAGTATCAGCTGCTCTTCTAAGATAGAGAGCTGTTGCGAAGCGACAGAGGAGTATGACAGTCAATTTGCCTTCAAAAAACTATTTATCATACTCCCCCTGTATCCCGCTCTTTCAGCATCAATGGGCTGCGTCTCATAAATTGAGCAAGCTAAACATTCTGCCTTCGACTTGCACCATTGGTCTATCTTAGAGAGGGAGCTAAAACACTGAATATAAGGACAAAAAAATCATCGAACTCACGTTAACTTACGTTTGTTCTTTGGAGACTCGGATTAGGGTTTAAAAGCTCTTTCTATTCCAACAATTTGTTATAAATCAAAGTGACGTCGGCTGCGGTGATTATACCATCGCCATCCACATCGCCATAGACAATGTCGGAATCATCGTTATTGAGCAGGTAGTTATATAACGCTGTAATGTCGGCTGCAGTGATTGTGCCATCGCCATCCACATCGCCTTGCAACAAATCATTCTCTACCACCACCTCATTGACCGACAAAGCGCAATAAGTATCGGCTTTCCAGCATGCTATGCGAACCTTAAGCTCATTTTCCTCAATGTCTTGTAACATAAAACTCACCGAGAACTGGCGATCTCTGACATTGTCTACAAACTCATAGAAAACACTCTTCAACACATTGCCGTCATTGTCAAGCAGCTCAATGGTGGGCGAACCATTGTAAGCATTATAATTTGAATTATTATACCTTGTGGACTTTCCCTTGAAATTCACCACAATCTTTCCTGCTCTCCCCTTTTCGAAGACAGGCGATATTAGAGTATAATCGGTAGTGCCTTTATACAAATTTACTTTGTCGGTAGTTACATCTGTTATTGTAATTGTGAAACCAGGTCGTGTATAATCCCAATATGTAAAGTTGTTTTTGTCGAAACGCACCAATTCGTCGGCATTCATAACAGCAGCCGAACACATAACAACAAAAAGCAATAACAATATCCTCTTTCCCATAGCAATTAAGAATAATGATGAATTTAATATCTATCCTATCGTGTAATATTTCGCTCGTTCAGAGCATTCTGGTAACGCTTGGCATTGGCATCGTGCTCACTAAAGTTTGTGGCGAAGTTGTGATATCCTGAGAAATCTTCTTTGGCACACATGTAGATGTAGTCATGCTCGGGAGCATCAAGAACAGCCTCTATCGACGACTTCTCGGGGATACAGATAGGACCAGGGGGAAGACCGTCGACATAATAGGTGTTCCATGGCGACTCGACGCGAGTATCGGCAAGACGTATGCGCCTCAGAGCGAAATTGCCCAGGGCAAACTTCACCGTTGGGTCGGCCTGGAGTTTCATGTTCTTCTTGAGACGGTTCAAGTAGAGTCGTGCCACCATCCCCTTCTCATCGGCCTTTGACGTCTCGCCCTCAACAATAGCGGCAAGGGCAATTACCTGGTCGGGTGTGAGACCAATCTTCTCGGCTTTCTCTTTGCGCTCACTGTTCCAATATGAGTCACTGAACTTCTTCATCGACTCGAGTAGCTTAGTTGGCTCTATGTCCCACAGGAACTGATAGGTGTCGGCAAGGAAAAGCCCCGTCACATTGTTGGTGTCCTTCTCAAGCGTGCCACACAATTCACTGTCATTGAGCGCCTTGAGCATTTCTTCCTTGCTCATCATCAGTTTCTCTCCCAACAAGTTGGCGAGCTGATCTTTAGTGCGAATATTATTGATAGTGACCTTCACCTCATCGGGAGCTCCACGACGCAGATGGTTGGCAACGCTGAGAGCGCTCTCGCCTTCCTTAATCTTGAAAGCACCTTGCCGAGTGCTCAGGTCACCGCCCGTGGTGTTGAGAATATGCAGCACCTTATCGGCAAATTCCTTGTCCACTGCCTTAGCGAGAGAGTCGCACACAACTTGATTGCTTGCTCCACGCTTTATATAAAGCGTAGCATCCTTGCTTGAGGTAACGGTGAGATAAGGAGCAGCAATTATTGCAAGTATAGCCGCAATCACCACAGCCACTGCTGCCACAACGATAATCCATCGTGGCAGTTTCTTTTTATTGTTCTTGCCCTTTGACGCAGGGCTGTTACTGTTGTTTTTAGTCATAAATCAAAATGTTTTCGGCAAAGTTAGTCAACATTATTCAATTTCGCAACTACTCAGAAATTTCCTCGGCTTTCGAGTCCATAATCTGCAACGCTTTCTGCAAATCTTTGCGGAAGACTACCACTCGAACAGAACCTTGTGTGAAGCCCTGCATGATAGCGTTGGCAAACGAATCGCCCATAACACCGGCAACCACTCCGTTGCTCTCAAGCACACCCTTAACGATATTGGCCTCTACAGGGTCGTTATACATGGCGAAAACCACAATATCATCTTCTTTTTCCATATCTTAAAAAAAAATTAACAGCATTACCAATTGATTAATGCATTGTGCATTATAAATTATGCATTAGGTTTTTCGTCACTCATCTCGTTGAGGACCTTTTGCAGTTCCTCATCGGTCTCAGTGAGCTTTGACTTGCACACCTTGAGCAGCTGCAACGAACGGGCAGTGTACTGGCTCAGGTTGTCGATGGAGCACTCAGGGCTCTGCATCTTCTTCACTATTTCCTCAAGCTCGGTGATGGCTTGAGTGTAAGTCATTTTATTAATCTCTTGTGTTTCCATTATCTTTATTTTAATTTATTCAATAACACTTCTAACTTTGCCGTCCTTGAGAGTGGTCTCGATGCGAGCACCAGAATTAAGCCCCTCGACGCTTGTCACCACATGGCCATCGCACATGGTGAGCGAGTAGCCACGGTTAAGCGTATTTTGAGGCGACAGCAGGTTTACCTTGTCGCAGAGTGCAGCCAGCAGCAACCGCTGCCGTTCCATGGTAGTTCCCACAGCGGTCTTTATCGCCTCCTGCTTGTGTTGCAGTCCTACCCTCTCGTTGCCAAGTCGTGACTTCAGCACAAGAGGAATTGACTGTGCATAGCCTTTCAAGCGCAAGCGACTGGTCTCCACAAGTTTTTGGGCAGCCATAGGGATGAAGTTGCCATAATAAGCAAGTTGCTCCCTTGATTGTGCCACAGCCTCGCGCGAGATGGTTGCTATAGCCTCGGTGAGAGACTTAAGTCGCTCGAGCTGCGCCACACCACATTGCACCAAAAACGCCGCTGCCGCAGTTGGTGTCTTCACATGCTGGTTCGACACCATATCGGGGATAGTAACATCACGGTCGTGTCCTATGCCTGTAATGATGGGCAGAGGGAATTGCGCTATGCTTGCACCCAATTCGTAGTTGTCAAACGAGTTGAGGTCGCTTGTTGAGCCTCCACCGCGTATTATCACCACACAATCAAACAGATGCTCTACCTCGACGATACGGTCAAGAGCGGCAATCACACTTGGCACACAATTTTCCCCCTGCATCACTGCCTCAAAGAGACAAGTATAGAACTTAAGCCCATAATTGTTATTGTGAAGCTGCTTGAGGAAGTCGCCATATCCTGCTGCACCTTGTGCCGAAATCACCGCGATGCGCCGAGGCGCAAGCCCCCACGACAGCTGCTTGTTCATGTCGATGATACCTTCCTTAGTCAGCCTGTCGATTATCTCACGCCTGATGCGCTCCATGTCGCCCAACGTGTAACTGGGGTCGATGTCGTTGATTAGCGCCTTCAAGCCATACTGCTCATGGAAGTTGGCACCAACTTTCACCATCACCTTCATAGCATTGCCAATGGACTTGCCTGTGGCAGCTATGAACTTAGCGTTGAGCTTGGCAAAGGTGCTTGCCCAGATTACAGCACCCAACTTAGCCACAGTCGCTCCCGCATCGTTTTTCTGAATTAGCTCAATGTAGCAATGCCCACGGCTCACTCGCAAGTCACTGGTCTCGGCCACAACCCAACACGATTGCACACTTGGGTCGTAAAGCAGATTCTTGATTCGGGAATTGTATTCTAATAGCGACAGCGGCTCCATCTCATTTCTTCTTTTTGAATTTACCCTTCTGCAAAATATAAACAACACTTGGTGTCACCAAATGCTTGTAATGCCCAAAGTCATCGCCCATATAGAAGTCATTCAGGTTGCAGCGAGCCACTAAATTGTCGCCTTCAAAGTGCATTTCAATCATCGCAAAGCTCAACTGTCGCGCCAGTTCCTCGCACTGGTCTTTTGGAGCTTTTGGCAAGAAGAAATCTTCGAGCTGTGGCATCACGATGAACTGCGAGGCATCGAGCTGCTTCCATTTCATGTCGTAGAATGAGAGGTAACTATCCTTCACTGGCGTTGCTACAGTCTCAATCACTGCAATCACTGTATCGGTCTTGCTGATGGGAAACAACTTGAGCTCTACTGTCTTGCCCGATGATGTTGCAACAATCATGTGCTCATGTGAGAGCTGCAAGATGCGCGACTCGGTAGTTCGAAAGTTGTTCATCACTTCAGCGTTTTTGCCCTGAGTGAAATTATTGAGCATCTCATATCGTGCCGAGTAAGATAAAGAGTTGAACAAGTCACCACTCTCTTCGGCAAAAAGCTGAGCCACGCCGTCATAGGCGGAGCATGACAGCCCCAAGCTCAACATCAATATTATTAATGTTTTTCTCATTTTAGAGTTATAGTGCCGTCATCGGCAATGTTTAGTTGGTTGTCTTTAATATCTTGTTGTGAGAGAGTCTTGATTGCCTTGGCTACAGTGCATGAGGCATCACGTCTCGGTCCCAAGTCACGATGTTGCAAGAAAGAGTGTATCTTAGCGTCTACAAGCTTGCCATTGCCATCGATGCGAGCCACAAGCAACGGAGCATAGGAGGTCACGCCTCCAAGGCTCATGCCACGAGGGGTAGCAAAATTACCTAAGCTATAAGCAATCAGGTGACCCTTATACAACTCCATCGCCCTACATACATGAGGCCCATGGCCATAGACGATGTCGGCACCATTGTCGATACACAAATGGGCAAATTCTCTGAGATTGCCACGGTTGGCTCCATGAAAATACTCAGTACCATTAGGCAAGTGGGTTTGTCCGCGTCCTTCAGAGCCTCCATGGAAGCACACTATCACGATATCGCACTCGTCACGGAGTTTCTTGACGATGCGCTTCACAGTTGCAGTATCTTGCGTTCGCAACGAGTATTCCTCATGCCCAAATGCACAGAAACCATATTTCACACCATTAATGTCGCGTATTGATGTTTCACATTCCTGTGTTCCAGCGACTCCAATTCCATTATCCTTGAGCGTCTTTATGGTAGATTGCACCCCTTCGGCATAAAAGTCGTTGATGTGGTTATTAGCAATCCCCAAGAAGTCGTAGCCAGCGTCTACCAGCAGTTTCACGCTCTTGGTGGGCATTAAAAACGAGAACGACAAGGGCCCAGGAGCCTTGCGTGTCTTGCCGTCATCGGCCATCGCACCCTCAAGGTTGCCACAAGCCACGTCGGCGCTTTTGATAATTTCGGCACAATCGATAAAAATATCTTTTCCATCGTTGGGCGGCATATCATAACGGGGTTTTATCGATCCAGTCATGATGTCTCCATTCATTGCTATGGTCACGGTATCTACAATGCGTTGGCGCACCTCGGCCTTCTTGGCCGAAACCACACTGTCGCTGTCAGCTTTACCATTTGCTTGATTCACACCACCATTGCTACATGAAAGCAGTGTAAAAATGGCAACTATAGAAATAAAGACATTTCTTTTCATAATCACTTGCGAGTTATTGTGCCGTCATCGGCAATATTGAGTTTATTATCTTTTATGTCTTCTTGTGTGAGAGCCCATATATCTTGGGCGGCACGATTACGGGAATCGAAACGTGGACCTATCTTGCCAGGCTGGATAAACGAGTGAATCTTGCCGTCAACAAACTTGCCGTCGCCATCGATGCGAGCAATGAGCAGTGGTGCATATCCCACCGCACCAGCAGTTCCCATGCCTATAGTGGCAAAATTGCCCAAACTGTAGGCAATGAGGTGGTCCTTATATAGTTCCATGGCGCGAGGCACATGAGGCCCGTGACCATAGACGATGTCGGCACCACAGTCTATTGCCAAATGCGCAAATTGTCGCACGTCGCCTCGGTTCCAGCTATAGAAATACTCTGTCCCATATGGTACATGACGCTTGGCAACGCCCTCGGCCCCGCCGTGGAAGCACACTATCACGATGTCCACATCTTTGCGGAGCTGCTGCACAACGCGTTTTACAGTAACAGTATCCATGGTCTTGAGCGAATAGTCCTCATGACCAAAAGCACAGAAGCCGTATTTCACACCATTGATGTCCCTTATGCTTGTTTCGCAATCTTTAGTGCCAGCAACGCCTATTCCTGCATCTTTCAAAGTCTTGATGGTCGAAGCGATGCCTTCGTCCCAGAAGTCAAAGATGTGGTTGTTGGCAATGCCCATGAAGTCAAATCCAGCATCCACAAGCAACTGCACACTGGCAGTGGGCATCATGAATGAGAACGCCAATTTGCTGTGCAGACTCTTACGCAGGCGGCCACTATCGGCAAGTACGCCTTCAAGGTTTCCACATGCCACATCGGCACCCTTGATGAGAGAGTCGCAATCAATAAATATTTCCTTACCTTCATTGGGAGGGAGGCAGGGACGTGGATATTTAGAACCAAGCATTACATCGCCTGTCATAGCAATGGAAATGGTATCGACAATGCGCTGGCGAGCCCCATTCTGAGTTTGCGTTGTGTCGGGGCCAGAGCCAGTTCCACTGTTATTGCCCATATTGCTACAGGCAGCAAGCGATAAAATAATAACAATTGCAACTGAATACAATGATTTCATATTACTCTTCTTTTCGTGTGAGGGTACCATCGTCGGCAATGTTGAGCATGTTGCCTTTAATGTCCTCCTGGGTGAGAGTGCGAATCTCTTTCAACACGGCACCCGACTTATCTACCCGAGGACCTTTGTCACGATACTGAATGAAAGGATGAATCTTGCCGTCAACAAATTCGCCACTGCCATTAAGACGAGCCATCAACAATGGAGCATAAGCTGTTTGATTTTGAAGTTTCATGCCTCGCGGAGTGGCAAAGTTGCCCAAACTATAGGCAATCAAGTGACCTTTGTACAATTCCATAGCACGGGGCACGTGAGGACCGTGACCATAGACGATGTCGGCACCATAGTCGACACACAGGTGGGCAAACTCACGCAGATTGCCACGGTCAGCGCCATGGAAGTACTCAGTGCCATTAGGCAGGTGACGCTCCGAGATTCCCTCCGAGCCACCATGGAAGCACACTATCACGATATCGCACTCGTCACGCAGTTTCTTGACAATGCGTTTAACTGTGGCTGCGTCTTGAGTCTTGAGTGTGTAGCTCTCGTGACCGAATGCACAGAAGCCATATTTAACACCATTAATCACCTTGATGCTTGTCTCGCAGTCCTTAGTGCCAGCAACGCCAATGCCATTGTCTCTCAAGGTCTTTATTGTCGACTCGATACACACGGGATAAAAGTCATTGATGTGGTTGTTGGCAATACCCAAAAAGTCGTAGCCTGCATTAACAAGCAAATTAACACTCTTGGTGGGCATCATGAATGAGAAAGAAAGAGGTCCAGGGCTCTTGCGAGGCTTGCCACTATCGGCAAGCACGCCTTCCAAGTTGCCACATGCCACATCGGCGCTTTTGAGTAATTCGGCGCAGTCGATAAAAATGTCTTGACCATCATTAGGTGGCATATTGCGCTCAGGAAGGATTGTGCCAGTCATAATGTCACCTGTCATCGCTATGGTAACAATTCCGTCAAATCGCTTGACGTTTATCCTCTCAACTTTCTCTTCGGGCTGCTTGGCAGTTTGCTTAGGTGTCTGCTTTTTTGTTTGCTTGGCACTCTGTTTCGTTGTTTGCTTTGTCACCTGTTTGGTTCTCACTTTTTTACTTTTATTGCCAGTGACATTTTGAGCATTGACAACACTCACTTCACCACCTACCATTACCAACATGGCGGCGATGAGAAATAATAATTTCTTGAACTTCATGATTCTAAACATTTGAGTTTATCTGTAGGCACGTATATAAATGTCACGAATATCATCGGCTGTATACTCACGAGGCGCATTTGATGGACTACCGCTCATGATGGCCTCAAAGCTCATATCGTCGACAGCTGCCATATAGGCGTTACGGTCGATGCCATATTTGCTCATTGTGGGAACGTCGAGTTTCTCAACAAGTTTGCCCACCTCCTCAACAAATTTCTCGCTGGCGTCAATCTCATCTACGGCTTGTATGCGCAAGTAAGTGGCGATGCGCGCCAGGTTGTGACGTGCTGCCATCTCCATGTCGTTCAAGCACACGTTAAGCAGCATCGCGTTCGACATGCCATGAGGCACATGGAAACGGGCACCCATCGGGCGGCTCATGCCGTGAATCAACGTCACGCTGCTGTTGTTTATGCATATTCCAGCCTGAAGTGCTGCAATCGACATCTCGCGGCGGGCGGTGAAGTTGCTGCCGTCGCGATAAGCTTGAGGCAGATAGCGCATAATACGTTTGATTGCGCTCAATGCCAGCGCATCGCTCAGAGGCTGCGCATTGACCGATATAAACGCCTCGATTGCATGAGTCAAAGCATCAAGTCCAGTGGCAGCGGTCACCGCCTTTGGACAACCATTGGAGAAGGTGTAATCGAGCATCGCCATCTTTGGAAGGAGAGAATTACCCGTTAGCAACATCTTCGCACCTGTGTTCTCGTCGGTGATAATAGTATATTTCGTCACTTCCGAGCCCGAGCCAGCGGTTGTGGGGATGCACACCACAGGAGGCAACACGGCATCATCGATGCGCACACCCTTATAGTCGGCTATCGTGCCTTCGAGAACTGTCATAGCCGCAATGCCCTTAGCGGCATCGAGAGGACTTCCTCCTCCCAAACCAATAATGAAGTCGCATCCGCTCTCGCGATACACTTCCACACCATGCTCAATCATGCTGACGGTGGGTTCGCCCTCGATGTTGGTCAGCACGGTATACTTCACGCGGTCGTTATCAAGAGTCCGCTCAAGGCTCGCCACCATCGTCGAGCGTGCGATGTTGGGGCCAGTCACTATCAACGCATGCTTGCCATAGAGGTTAAACACGTTCTCAATTGAGGCAACAATGTTGTCGCCCATGTATATCTTATCGGGAACCTTAAACTGATACATAATTCGTTTGATTTAGATTATTACTGCAAAAATACAGAAAATCTTTCACATTACACTCAATAATGCAAAAGATTTATATATCGTTGACATTTTTAACCCAAATCGGTCAACTAATAATTGCTTATGATGTAGCCGCCATAGTTTGTGGGTCGAACTTTATAAATATTTAACCCCACTTTACGGTCTATTGCCATACCACTCTTAGGACCACCCATGCCAGTGATCACGTCATATCGTGACTTGCATTTGGGACAGTAGGCATCAAGGTTCTCGCTATCAATAGTCACCGTCACATCGGCATTGTGGTCCACTGGGCACGCAAGGTCAAAAGCCAACGGCTCAGCACTGCCATTAAGGTCCTGACCCATAAAGAGCAACACGCCACCAAAGCCAGTATAGGTGTTTACATTATATGGAAAATTTGAAGGAATCCCCTTCTCACGATTGAAGATGCGATATTCACCCAAGCTATGCACGCCGTAGGTATTCCACTTGCCATACTCACCCAAGTCGATGCGCACAGGGTAATTGGGTAGCGAGTCATTATCTATCTTCTCACAACCCACCAGCGCACAGCACGCAAGCAAAAATATTATACTTCTTAATCTCATCACATTAATAACGAAAAATGCCACCACATTATTTTATTGGCTATATCTATTCACCCTTCGAGTTCCGTTTCTTCTCAGATGTCTTGTTGACAAAATGGGCGATTATCATCATTGCGACAGAAAGAAGTAAGACTTCAACAAAGATTTTTGGTTCTGCAAAATGTCCCATTACGAATAGGTCAACAATGCCGATAAAAAGGCCAAAAAGGACAAAACCCACTAAGAGACTAGCTGCAGCGCGCCACAATGTTCCCCACCACCCATAGCCAAACAATTGTTTATAAGCAACAAAAAAGTATATGGGAATCAATACATTAATCCAGCTCAAGAACACCCAAAAGCATGAAATCAGCATGATTATCGTTGCCATGAACACTTGAATAAAAAAGCCTTCGGGCAATGAGTGATGACCATTGCGAGGCGCACGGTAGAAAAAAAACAATGTGGGGAAAATATTGAAAAAGGCAATACACAACAAGCCCCAGCCTGGATATTTGTCAAGCCACTCACCAAACTGCCTTGCGAAGCCTAAAGGAGTGGCAAATGGCATGGGATGACCAAACCATCCGCTTAAAAGTCCATAAGCTACTGCAATAATGAAAAGCATCTTTACTGGCGGAAATGACACTTGACGGCGGCCACCGATGTAGTCGCTTATCATGTATCCCGGACGCAGCAGCAGTTGCACCAGCGAGTAACCGAGCGAGCGTGAGTCCAAACCCCATAGCAGAGCCACACTTTGCCGAACTGATTTCCAACACACGCGCCCTAATCCTGCTTTCTGACCGCATCGAGGGCAATAGTTGTCGGCGAATTCAGTGCCGCAGTTGGCGCAACGCACCGTCGTGGGATTGTTGTTCTCATAATGGAATGGGGTGAGTTGCCACTGCTTGAATCTTCGGTATTGCTCTTTGATGTTCATGTTCTTCTCAAGTGTTGTGACTTTTTCGTTGCAAAAGTACAAAAACTTTGTCTTTTCTTAGTGCATTGTTTCAAATTAATTTCGCAGTTAGTGGTTTGAGTACACTGAGGGTGCTTTATAATCCTCGCTAAAAAAGGTTTCGCATTTTGGCATTGCTCATTCAAGCAAGTCACTCATTGTCTATTCCACGTCCACCTCATGGAGCCCCAAATTTGAATCCGTGAGTTTTTTAGTTTTTTATAAGCCCGATTGAGAAATAATGGTTATATTTGCATCGAAAACAAGACAGATGATGCCATGCGGTGCGCAGTGTGGCGGCTGGTCGTGCAATAAACTGAAATAAAACTAAAATCATCAAGAAAATGAGAAAAACATTACTCTTAATTTTGGCAATGGTCGCTAGCCTCACTGCATGGGCGCAGAGCGGCAACTGGAGCCGCTACAAGGCCTCCAGTTTCTCTGTCATCGATGAGAATGCCAAGACCATCAGCATCACCAACGAGGCGGAGCTCGCACTACTTGGTTACAACTCAAGAAATGGCTACGACTATTCAGGCTACACTATAACCCTGACTGCCGACCTCGACATGAGCGCCACAATTGGGACTATCCTATTGGAATGGATGGTGGAGCTTTCAACGGCACTTTCAACGGCGATGGTCACACAATCAGCGGAATCATCCTTCACAAAACTACCATCAATGGCTGTCAAGGGTTGTTCGGCTATGTCGGAGGGTTGGGTAAAGTGACTAATCTCACACTTGCCAGCTCTTCTATTTCCGACAGTTATGATATAGGAGGAATTGCAGGCGTTCTAGATAGTGGAGGTACTATTTCCAACTGTCATGTTCTGTCCAGTGTTTCAGTATTAACCGAGGTAAGCCCTGCCAAACGCCATGGTGGTATTGTTGGACAAAATAATGGAACCGTTAAGAACTGCACCAGTGCCGCCACAGTTACTGATGACGACATGGGATGTCAATATTATGGTGGCATTGCCGGAAATAACGGTTATGGAACTATAAGGAACTGCTTCTACTATGGAAACGCAGTCAGTACGAGCAATACAACAAGTATGGGAGCGATAGTAGGATATAATACTTATTATGGTACTGTTACAGATTGTTTCTATTACTACAATGGAAGCATCAGCGGAATTGGCTCAAACGACAATTATAACGCTACCTACGTTTGTTGTCAAGTCTATAAACTACCCACGCCATCACTTGTCAAATTGGTTTTTTTTGACAGTTCTTTCTCAAATTCTTTGCAGAATTCATCGATAATAAAGAAAATTTCTATAATTTTGTCCTC
>CAJOFH010000007.1:15211-84525 GCA_905233845.1 uncultured Muribaculaceae bacterium
TGTCAACCACAAAGTTACAAAATGTCTCGCTATTTTCCAAATATTAGCCCCACTATTTTTGATAAAAACAACATATTTCCTTATCCCGAACTCGGGTAACATATGCCATCGACCCAGAGCATTTCTCGGGCACAGGCACCGAAAACGACCCGTATCTCATAAAGACCGATGCAGGTTGGGGAGTGTTCTGTGACTGCTTGGAGGATAACGCCACTTGGAATGGTTTCAGCGGCAAGACGGTGAAGCTGGGCGCCGATATCAGCATTGAACGCGCAGCTGGCAACGCTGGCCATGAATTTATGGGCACCTTCGATGGCGACTACCACACGCTCACTGTCAACATCACCGAGACCACTACTCAGGGTACCGCTCCCTTCCGTGAAATCAAGGGAGCCACCATCAAGAACGTGATCACTACGGGCAATGTGAATGGCACAGCTCATGCCTCGGGTCTCGTGGGCTTTGCGCGAGGCGATGCCAGTGTGACCAACACCATTGAACGATGCAAGGTGGGTGCCAATGTCACTGTCACCACTGCTGACCAGAATGGCAACTACCATTGCGGTGGTGTGGTGGGCCATGCCATCAAATCCAATCTCAACATCAGCAACACCGTGTATTGCGGTGCAATCACCAATAGCGGCAACCACGTGGGAGGTTTCCAGGGTTGGTGCGACGGCAACACGATCACCCTCAATAACTGCCTCTTCGCTGGCAGCTACTCTGGCGGAGGCGTGTTCCACCCCGTGGCAGTACGCAACAAGAACAATGCCACCACCGCCACCGTGACCAACACCTTCTACACCGTGCTACCCACACAGACCGACGCGGCCTATATCGCCGCCGACGGCAAGAAGACCACAGGCAACGCCAACATTCCCATCAATCTTGGCAACCAGGAAGAAGAAATAAACTTCATGACCGTGTATGAAGGCGGAATGCTCTATGACGGACTCTACTACGCTGCCCCAGCATTCTCTGTCGACGATGATTACACATACCTCATCAACAACGCTACCGACTGGGACTACTTCTGCGATGCGTTGCAGGACAACGACACTTGGAACCGCTTCATCCACACGCCAATTAAGTTAGGCAACGACATTACCGTTTCGAGGGTGGCAGGCAGCCCCAACCATGACTTCTGTGGCACCTTCGAAGGCAACCACAAGACTATCACGTTCAACCTCGGCACTGCCGACAATCCCGAGTCGGGCATCTCGGCACCGTTCAGCCACACTTCGGTAGATGCTGTGATCAATGATCTCACTGTAGATGGCACCATTTACACCAGCAACGACAATTCATCGGGATTTGTAGGCCGCGCCTTCGCAAACCTCATGATTTACAATTGCCGTTCGCATGTTACCATCCACACGTCAAACAAATTCGCTGCTGGTTTCGTGAGCTATAGCAACGACAGCACCTCCATCATCAATTGCGAGAGCAGCGTGGTCATTATCAGCAGTGTGAACGGTGACGGCACGCATGCGGGCTTCATCGGCAGGTCGAGAGGCGCTTCAGTCAACACCATCGACGGCTGCGTGTTCAACGGCAAACTGCTGACAACCAACGGCACCACCAGCTGTGGCGGTTTCATAGGCTGGTATAATGCTTGCGCCAACACTATCAGTAGCTGTCTATATGCCCCTGCGGCTCTCGCCGAGGGAGAGACCGCCATCACTGATGGTGCAACATTCGTCCGTTGGAACACTAGCGACACCGACCATGCTCCCACCATTGACGGCTACTACATCGAAGCGATGGGTGAAGCACAAGGCAAGCAAGCCTTCAGCATCACTGGTGGCGAGGATGTGACCGTAACAGGAATAGAATCCGATGGCACTGAATATGACGTGAGCGGCATCACTGCCTATGGTGACGGCTTTATGCGCGACAGCGTGTTCTATGCTGGTGAAGAAGACGAGGTGCTCCTGACACTGACTTACACCGGCAATGGAGTGCTGGAGGGCTTCACAGCAAGCGCCGGCACACTCACTGGGCGTAGTAATCCCTACTGGTTTATCATGCCTGCCGAGGATGTGGTAATTTCGGCAATAGCAACTTCGGTTACAGTCCCCGGCGACGTGGATGGTGACGGAAACGTCACCGCTGGCGATGTCACAGCACTCTACAACTGGATTCTCAATAGCGATGACAGCCTTATCGTCAACGGTGACCAAGATGGCGACGGCTTTATCACCTCAAGCGACGTCACCTTCGTCTACAATATCCTGCTGGGAAGTAAATAAATCTTTGTCTTTTGCACTATAGAGCGGTTACCGTACTTTTGAGGTACGATAACCGCTTTTCTGGTGGGTTTCGGCTCGCACCATTGGTCTATGAGTTTACACACAAGCTCATAAGCATGCAGGGGTACCAGTGCGGCTCGCTTTGCTCGCAGTTTTATTCAAAAAAACGCTGTTTCCGTAAATTGAGCACAAATTTCCGTAAAATGGTCACATTGTTGAGAAGGGATTGTCTATAATTTTGCAGTCGATAAAGCATCCCGTGAAATCAACTAATAAATAAGAAAATGAAAAACTTCACCAAAACATTTTTGATTGTAGTCGCAATGCTTTTAAGTGGCTGCTCAGACGACAACAACGACGCAATGGCTCAGAACACTATGACACAAAAGATGTACATCACGATTGACGGTGTGTCGCAATCGGTAACCCTCTACGACAATGCTGCAACACAGGCACTTGTCGCCAAGTTGCAAGACGGTGCAGTCACCGTTACCCTTAACTCGAGTGGCGGTTTCGAGATTTGGGGCCCATTGGGCTTCTCGCTGCCTACGAGCAACGAGCAGATCACCGCACAACCTGGCGATGTGATTCTCTACAACGGCAGCAACATCTGCCTAATGTATGGCACCAACTCATGGAGTTACACTCGTCTAGGCAAGATTGACGGATTGAGTGCGAGCGAACTTGAGACATTCCTCAAGGCTGGTCAGAGCAATATCAGCGTCACGTTGTCTCTAACCCCTTCTAGCATTCCTTCAAACAACAACACACTTGTGGTGTATTACAGCTATACTGGAAACTGCCGCGAGATTGTACAAACGTTGACCTCGCAGATTCAAGCTGATGTTGTTGAGATCCAGACCGTAGCCGAGAATCAGGACTATAATGCCAACGGCTATCAGCTGGGGCAAGACCTGCTTGATGCCATCAACGCTAATCCTGAATGTGTCGACAGCTATCCTCCCATCAAACCTGTCCTCAGGGATGCGGAAAACTACGAAAACATAATCTTTGTGACACCGCTTTGGCACTCGCAGATGGCGGCTCCTGCACAGACCTACCTGTTCATAAACCGCGAGAAACTTGCCGGGAAGAAATTCGGGATGATAGTGTCTAGTTGGAGCAGCGGCATCAGCACTGTGGTTGCCAATGCCAACCGCCTTGTTCCCGATGTGCAATGGATGGGTGAGTCGCTGTGGATTAACCACAACAATCATGCCAACCGCGCAACACTCATTGAAAACTGGCTTGAGGACATACACTATGAAGATATCAGCACCATTGTCAGGATTATCTCAAGCGACCAGAAAAACTCAGGCGAAATCTACAATCTGAATGGTCAGCGAGTTATCAATCCTTCTCATGGCATTTACATCAAAAACGGCAAAAAAGTAATACTATAAAATATGAAGAAAATAATATTAATGCTGGTACTGGGCTTCATGCTCGTTTCCTGCAACCAGAACCAACAAAATGACGAGAGTATGACAACACTGCAATTAACTCAGGAGTGGGACAAGACGTTCCCCAAGAGTGACAAAGTGGACCACAAGAAGGTCACGTTCAAGAACCGTTACGGCATCGAACTCGCTGCCGACATGTACACGCCGAAGAATGCCGAGGGCAAGTTGGCAGCTATCGCCGTGAGTGGTCCCTTCGGTGCTGTGAAGGAACAGTCGAGCGGACTCTATGCACAGACGATGGCAGAGCGCGGCTTCCTGACCATCGCCTTTGACCCGTCGTTCACGGGTGAGAGCGGTGGCGAGCCGCGCCGCATGGCTTCGCCCGACATCAATACGGAGGACTTCCTCGCAGCCGTCGATTTCCTCAGCGTGCAGGAGAACGTCAATCCTGAGCGCATCGGCATCATCGGCATCTGCGGTTTCGGCGGCATGGCTGTGAATGCGGCCGCTCTCGATCCACGCATCAAGGCAACGGTCGCTTCGACGATGTACGACATGAGTAAGGTGAATGTGGAGGGCTACTTCAAGAGTGAGGACACCAAGGAGCAGCGCATCGATAAACGCAAGGCGCTTGCGTCCCAGCGCACCGAGGACTTCAAGAGTGGCACTTACAAACGTGCCGGTGGTGTCATCGACCCGCTGCCCGATGACGCGCCTTTCTTTGTAAAAGACTACTATGACTATTACAAGACCAAACGCGGTTATCACGAGCGCAGCGGGAACAGCAATGACGGCTGGAACGTCGTTGGCTGCCAGTCGTTCCTCAACCAGCCGCTGCTGGCTTGGGCCCACGAAATAGAAACTCCCGTGCTGCTTATCCACGGCGAGAAAGCCCACTCGCGCTACTTCAGCGAGTACGCCTTTGAGAAGATGACCGGTGTTCACGTCGAGGGCGAGAGCAAGACTGTTGGCAACAAGGAAATTTTGATTATTCCTGGTGCTGTCCACACCGACCTCTACGACGACAAGAACAGCAAGATACCATACGATAAGATTGAGACCTTCTTTCGCGAACACCTACGATGACCTTGGCTGCAGACTCTGGCGGAAGGCGCTTGGCGACTGGCCGAGGTGCTTGGTGCAGTAGCGGCTGAAGTAGGAAAGCGAGGCAAAATTCATGCGCTCGGCTATCTGCGTGAGCGAGAGGCGTTCGTCGCTCAACAAATCTTTCAGTATGGGCACAGTGGCACGGTCTATATACGATGTGACGCTGTGCCCTGTCAGTCGCTTTATGGTGGCCGAGAGGTACTTGGGCGACACGTTCAGGCTTTCAGCATAATAGTTCACGCTGCGCTCGGTGCTGCTCACTCCAGTCGATAGCAGTTCCATGAGCGATTTAACGATATAGCCCGTGCGGTCGCTGTGCTCGCTTGTGGTGTCGCGTTGCGAATGCGATTCAAAGATGTCATACATCATGGTCAGGCACAGGCTCCCCATCATTTCACGGTAAAACATGGCCTGCCGGTTTTCCATGCGCTCTCTCAGCCGGTGGAAATCGTCAAGGATGCGCACTGCGTGCTCTTCACTGAGCGGTATCACTGGATTGTGGTTAAGGCTAATGCTGCCACCAATGCTATAGTTATTTGATGGCAACTGGTTTTGAAGGAACTTGTAGTCGGCGGCAAACCACTCCACTTTCATGTCGGGATGAGCAGCCAAGTTACGAGCACGGTGAGGAAATGGCATCACTACCAGATCATTCTTCACGATGTGGTAGCAGTGCTCGTTAAATACAAAACTTCCTTCGCCCTCTAGGCACAGCATGTGCATGCAAGTGTGCTTGAGCTCGGGAGCATTCATGCCATAAAAATCTTCCGAGAAAAGAAAATCCACCTTCATATCGTTTATCGTTTGTTGCAAAAATACTCATTTATTTTATATTTAAACGAACGATTTGACAAAAAAGCTTAAATTAGCATATTTACACGATCAATTAGATTCAAACACATAGCCAAAACCTGTTCGGCTGACGATGTTTTGTGCGTATGGCCCCAGTTTCTTGCGTAAGCGGGTTATGTTAACGTTGACAGTGCGATCAGATACTACAACTCCGGACCATACGCTGTCCATTAGTTGCTTGCGCGAGAGTACTTTACTACGGTTTGCAAGAAGCAGATGGAGCAGTGCAAACTCTGTTGGGGTAAGGCTTACAGGATTTCCATCAACTGTAATTGTCTTCTTGTCGAGGTTCATATTTAGTCCGTTATAGCTGATCAGACGTTTACCAAGACGGGCCTCAACAATATTCATCACATAGTCGCTAATCTTCTCGCATTCGGCCACTATGTCATTGTAGAAAGTTCCAAGGGCATAGGAGAACTTGTTAGAATTGACTGCTATTATGGTGTCGGCCCTGAGTTGACTACGTAGCTCATTAATATCGCTTTCAATGGCGCGAGAGTCAGTTATCGAGATGTCTTTGTTGCGCCCGCTCACCACCACAATCATCTCGGCAATTGCCTCATTCACCAGTCGCAGCATGTCGTGCAGTCGCACATATTGCTCGGCTGTGAAATCCTCTTTGTGCTCCCGCAGATGACTCACTGTGCGACCTGTCTTGTAACAGGAGTCGCCTATAGACTCCAACTCGCATATCTGACGCAGCATTACACGGGTCTTATCCTTTGTTTCGTCCGATAGGTGCTCATTGCCCACTAGCTCTAGATAGTTGGCTATCTCAATCTCCATATTGTCGGCAATGGTCTCATAGCGCTCGATACGGGCGTACTGGCTCTCAAACTCTTTCTTATCTCGCTCGTCGATAAGTGCACAGACCATACCAAACATACGGTGCATGCGCTCGGCAAAATGCACAATCTCCTTCTGCGCTTGCAGCACGGCTATCTCGGGAGTTTGTATCACACCTCTGCTGATGTAATGCACCGTAGTGGGCAGTTTGACTACAGATTTATTGTCGGGCAGAAGTTTGCATACGAGCCACTCCATCTGCGGTATCAGCCCTATGAGCAATGCGGTGTTGAGTACATTGAAACACGTGTGGAACATGGCTAGCACTACGGGGATGCGCACTACCTGACCTGTCTGCGATGGAAGAAAGCCCACAATGCTGCACACCATATCAACAAAGGGATAGAACACAGCGAGCATCCAGATGACGCCAAACACGTTGAAAAGCAGGTGGGCCAATGCAGCGCGTCGTGCCTCGATGCCTGCCCCCAGCGCTGCTAGATTGGCTGTGGTCGTAGTACCTATATTCTCGCCCATGACCAAAGCGATGCCCATATAGATGGGCAGCACGCCTGTGGAGCAAAGCAGGATGGTGATGGCCATCACCGCTGCTGATGACTGCACGATACAGGTGATAATTGTACCTGCTGCCAGGAAAATCAGGATTGTGAGATAGCTGTCTGTGTCAAATGAGGCAAAGAAGTTGACAACATTAGCATTATGAGCCAGATCCATATCGCGCCCCACACTGCTCAACATGACTAGCGACCAGAACAGGAAGCCCAGTCCGAACAGCAGATCGCCTGCCACGCGATGACGCTTTTTGTAGATGAGCACCATACCTATGAGAAAGGCTGGAAACACCACAACCGTCAAGTCGAGATTGTAGCCTAGCGACATAATCCATGCTGTGAGTGTGGTGCCAATGTTGGCACCCATAATAACCGATATGGCTTGAGCCAGCGTGAGCAACCCAGCTGATACAAACGAGACAGTCATCACTGTGGTGGCCGACGATGACTGCACCGCACATGTCACAATCGTACCAGTTAGCATGCCCATGAAGCGGTTACCTGTCATTCGGGCCAATATGTTTCTCAAACTTGGTCCTGCCATCTTCTGCAAGGCATCGCTCATGGTCTTCATGCCATAGATAAGCAATGCCAGCGAGCCAAGCAATCTAAAAAACAATATTATATTCATCTCTTTATGTTTTTATTGCGCTGCAAAGATACAAACAACAATATCATATGGACGATAGAATGCTGGTTACAATTTGGCTACATTTCTATTGGACACACTTGTTTTTATGTTTTTTGTGTAAAAAGTGAAAATTATGGTGCTTTTTGTGAAACTTTTAAGTCAAAAAACAGTAGTAATTTTGCAGTGTCAAACTTTTAAAAGAGAATAACAATGGATTTCAGAATGCAAGACCGCATGGAGTTGAAGGCTTTAGTAGATTTCTATGCAACCGAGAGTGATAAGAACAATCAGGACTGCTACGTTGAGATTTTCCGCCCTGACATCAAGCTTGATGTTTACTTTGGTGAAACTCTGGGAATGCAGGCTCGCGACGTGCAGGACATGATTAAGCAGTACAAAGCATTTGGCGCAGCCAAAGTGTCGTTCCACATGAATGGACAGCAGAACGTTGAGTTCGTTGACGAGACTCACGCCACAGGCACTTGTTATGCTTTGGCCACATTGGTGACTGAGCAGGAAGGTAAAGACGTGCTCACTACCCATGCAGTGCGTTACTATGACAAGTATGTGAAAATTGACGGCCGCTGGTGGATTAGCGAGCGTGAACAGCACTTCGAGTGGTCAACAAATCAAAGTTTAGGATAAAGAGTTTGACCATGTTTAAGTCATTTAAGTATATTCTCGCATCAGTATTTTGTTTACTGATTTCGACGGCCTGCAATGGCAACAGTATAAGTGATAATACAACGCAAAACAATAATAAATCTATGGAAAATAAAGGTAAAGCATTAGTTGTGTTTTTCTCGCATGCGGGCGACAACTACGCAGTAGGTAACATCGAGGTGGGCAACACTAAAATCGTTGCCGACTACATAAGCGAAATCGCTGGTGCCGACCAGTTTGAGATTGTAACTCACAAGTATGACGGTATGGCCTACACGCCACTAATCAACCTTGCTCAGGATGAGGCACGCAAAGGCGAGCTACCTCCATACGAGGGCACCGATCCCGACTTGTCGCAGTACGACACCGTGTTCATTGGTGGACCAGTGTGGTGGGGCACCTATCCCCAGGTGATGTTCACCTTCTTCAAGAATCATGAAAATGACTTGAAAGGTAAGACTGTTATCCCATTCACAACCCATGAGGGTAGCGGACTTGCCAATTGTGTTGAGGACGTGAAAGAGGCTTTTCCTGGTGCTAATGTGACTAAGGGCTTCAGCATCTATGGCCACGATGTCCGTTCTGGAAAGAACAAGGTTGAGAAATGGCTCAAAGGCCTAGGTTTCTAACGATAAACAATCTGCAATTATGGAATATCTAAAATTATCCAACGGTGTTGAAATGCCATTGTTGGGCTACGGCGTGTTTCTGGTGAGTCCTGATGAATGCGAACATTGCGTGAGCGATGCCTTGAATGTGGGATATCGTCTTGTCGACACTGCGCAGGCCTATCAAAATGAGGAAGGCGTGGGCAATGCCTGGCGCAAGAGTGGACTCAAGCGCGAGGACCTTTTTCTAGTGACTAAGGTATGGATTGCCAACGCCGGTGAGGAAAAGGCGGCACAAAGCATCGACGAGAGTCTGCGCAAACTGCAGACCGATTACATCGACCTATTGCTCATCCACCAAGCCTATGGCGACGTGTTCGGCTCATGGCGTGCTATGGAGAAGGCTTATCGCGACGGAAAGGTGCGCGCCATTGGCGTTAGCAATTTCCAGGCAGGTCGTTTCTTTGACTTTGCTCATTATGTTGATGTGAACCCCATGGTTAATCAGTTGCAGTGCAACACTCTCATCCAGCAAACGGGCATTGAGTCCATTCATGCCGAATTCGATACCAAGATGATGGCATGGGGACCTCTGGGCGGTCAGGGCGTTGACGGCATCGTCAAGAGCAAGGTGCTTTCCGATATAGGTGCAAAGTACGGCAAGAGCGCAGCCCAGGTGGCCCTTCGCTGGCTCACTCAGCGCGGCATTGTGGCCATCCCCAAGAGCACTCATCGCGAGCGCATGGAGCAGAACCTCGACGTTTTCGACTTCACGTTGAGCACCGACGACATGGCTCTCATTGCCAATCTCAACCAGCACGACACAGGCACTATCAACTTTGGCGATCCACAGTTCGTGAAGTACTTAATTGAGAATTACGGATAAAGAATTTTGGCAATGAAACAGATTTCAGTATTGGTGGGCGCTGGTAGCATCGGACAGGCAATCATTCGACGAGTGTCGGCAGGTAAGCACATTGTTTTGGCCGACTATTCGCTCGAGAATGCACAGCGAGCAGCTGCGACACTCGAGAATGCAGGCTTCGAGTGCTCGACAGTAAAGTGTGACCTCGGTTCTAAGGACGACATTCTGCGCTTAGTGGATTTTGCCACCAGTAGGGGAGAGGTTTCCAATCTGGTAAATGCAGCTGGCGTATCGCCATCACAAGCTCCTGTAGAGGAAATCCTGCGAGTTGACCTCTACGGAACTAGCGTGCTGCTAGAGGAGTTTGGTAAGGTTATTGCCGAGGGTGGTAGTTGTGTTATTATCTCATCTCAGAGTGGTCATCGTCTGCCTGCATTGTCACAGGAGCAAAATGAGGCATTGGCAACAACTCCTGTTGACCAATTGCTTGAACTTCCATTCCTTAAGAGTATTGACGACACCCTCAAGGCCTACCAGTACTCAAAGCGCTGCAATGTGCTTCGTGTCATGTATGAGGCAACTCGATGGGGGCGTCGTAATGCTACAATCAATAGCATTTCACCGGGTATAATCATTACTCCGTTGGCCAACGATGAGCTACATGGACCTCGCAAGGACGGATACCTACGCATGATTGAGGGTATGCCGGCCCGACGTGCGGGAACTCCCGACGAAGTTGGCGACCTAGCAGAATTCTTGATGTCAAGCCGTGGTCGTTTCATCAGTGGTGCCGATTTTCTCATTGACGGCGGTTGCACAGCCAGCTACTGGTATGGTGATTTGCAATACTTGAAACAGACTCACTAATGCGATTGACGTTAATTATTTTGTCGGCAGTTCTGGCTCTCTCATTATGTTCACAACAAAAAATAAGCGACAGGACAATGAACGATAGGCAACAGATAATAGAACTTTATAATCACATGTATCAGGCAATGGTAGAGAAGGACACTGCCACTCTCAACCGTATTCATGCCAACGAGTTTGTGCTGATTCACATGACAGGCATGCGACAGACTAAGTACGAATATATCAATGCTATTGCCGATGGAACACTCAACTATTATAGTGCCGAGCATGAGCAAATGGACGTAGCCATCAATGGAAATAGAGCCACCCTCACAGGGCGCAGCCGTGTAACAGCAGCAGTCTTTGGCGGTGGCAAACACACATGGCAATTGCAACTCACATTTCAACTGGTCAAGCGTGATGGCCAATGGTTTTTCACTAGTAGCCAGGCCTCAACTTATTAGTTCATAGCAATGAAAGTAGATTTAAAAAATACTCATTTTAGCATGAAAGTCGCCATCTTTTTTTTGATGACGACCTTCATAGCAACTAAAGGTTATGCTCAAGGCGTGATTGATGTGCACAGCCACATGATCACACCCGAGTTCGTGTCGGCACTGGAACAGGAAGGGCGGCTGATGGATGAGGGCTTCCCGCTGCCAAAATATGATGTTGAAAGTCATTTGAAATGGATGGATGAAGCCGGTGTTCAGACATCGGTGTTGACGCTGGCAGCCCCACAGCCCACTTCGGCCCTTGTGGTGAGAAAGACCAACGGGGAGGCAGCTCGCATCAAGCGAGAGTATCCTGGTCGATACTTGTTTTGTGCCGCACTGCCACTGCCCGATGTTGACGCTGCCATCCGCGAGGTGAAATATGCGCTCGACACATTAGGGGCCGACGGCATCAAACTGGCTACGAATGTGCAGGGACAGTATCTTGGAGCTCCAGAACTGGACACCCTTTTCTCGGTGCTCAACGAGCGTCAGGCGGTAGTCATTCTGCATCCGCATCGCCCCGAGCCCGTGAATCGTGAGGTGATGGCCCAGACACCCCTTGCCATGCAGGAATATCTGTCCGAAACGACCCGTGCCGTGACCAACATGATAAGCCGCAATGTGCTGGCGCGTTATCCGGGCGTTAAGGTTGTGGTGCCTCATTGTGGCGCTTATCTGCCCCTGGCTGTGCCTCGCATGAAGTCGCTTGTGCCAGTGATGCAGGCCAATAAGCTCGTGGGAGACATAGACTGGGATGCCAATCTCGCGGCTCTATATTATGACCTCGCTGGTGCACACTCGCCCGAGGTTATCCGAATGATGCTAACCATCACAACTCCCGACCATTTGCTCTATGGTTCCGACTATCCCTACGTTGCTCCACAGGTTCTCTCTCAAAGCCTCGCGAGGATGAATCAGTACTTGACCACCGAGCCCGACCTCGCTCCCTTTAAAGAAATGATTTTGTGGAAGAATGCGAAATGGTTGCTTGGTCAATCGAGCGAAAAACCGACGGCGGAGAAGACTGATATGACAAAGATGCTTGTGCGCATCGCCGAGATTGAGGTCTATCCTCAGTATCTCACGGACTACTTGGTTTTTGCCAATGAGGTTGACCGCCTCAGTGTTGAGCGTGAGCCTGGCGTAATATGTCTTTTCCCGATGCAGAGCGCCGAGAATCCATCACTCATTCGCATCCTCGAAATCTATGCATCCGAGAAGGCCTATCAGAGTCACCTGAAGACCGACCACTTCCAGAAGTACAAGCAGGGCACACTCCACATGGTGAAGGATTTGAAACTGCCTGCCATGAACCCGCTTGACCCTGAGATGATGAAAATGATATTCAAAAAGCAACGATAACATGGAATACATAAAACTTGGAAACTCCGACTTGCGCGTGTCGCGCATCTGCCTTGGGTGCATGGGGTTTGGTAACCCTACCATCGGTCAGCACTCGTGGACGATTGGCGAGGAACCCACGCGTGAGATTATCAGGCGTTCGCTCGATTTGGGTGTGAACTTCTTTGATACGGCCATTGCCTATCAGTTGGGCACTTCTGAACAGTTTGTAGGACACGCATTGCGTGACATGGCAAAGCGTGACGATGTGGTTGTTGCCACGAAGTTCCTGCCTCGCACCGACGAGGAAATCCAGAAGGGCATAGATGGGCGGCAGCATGTGCTGAACAACATCGACCTAAGCCTGCAGCACCTGGGCATAGATTATGTAGACCTTTACATCTACCATATCTGGGACTACAAGACTCCCGCCGAGGAGATTCTTGAGGGCATGAACGAAGCGGTGACCTCGGGCAAAGTGCGCTACATAGGCATTGCCAATGCTTATGCCTATCAAGTGGCTAAAATGAATGCGCTGGCCGAAAAGAAGGGATGGGCAAAGTTCATCTCGGTACAAAACCATTACAACCTGATTATGCGCGAGGAGGAACGCGAGATGTTCCCCTACTGCCATGAGGAGAATATCGCCATGACCCCCTATAGCGCGCTGGCATCGGGCAAACTTGCCAAGCGTCCAGGAGAGACCTCTCTGCGCCAAGAGAAGGACGCGTTCATGCATTTCAAGTACGACAGCACTGCCGAGCAGGATAATCGCGTTGTGGAGCGCGTCGTTGAACTTGCCGACCGCTATGGCGTGGAGATGACCCAGATTTCGCTGGCCTGGCTACTCACCAAGGTAGAGTCGCCCATTGTGGGAGCCACCAAGCTGCACCACATCGAGGGAGCGGTGAAGTCGCTTGATGTTCAATTGACGGCCGACGACATCCGTTATCTTGAGGAACCGTATGTGCCTCACAATCTTTCGGGCGTGATGGCAGTGAACAAACCCGTGATGAACGAGGACCCCGTGTGGGTGAAAGCAAGCAAGAACAAGTAGAAACAAGTAAAATAAATCAAATGAAAAGAATCATAACAATATTAATAGCTGTATTGACTATGACAACAGTAAACAGTCAGACGCTCACCGAGCGTCAAAAAGGATTGGCGGCATGTGCCTGCCTGATGGCACAAGGTGATTTGGTACGCTTAGAGCCCGCAGTGCGGCAGGCTCTCGACTGCGGTGTAACCATCAACGAACTCAAGGAAGCTTTCTCGCAACTCTATGCCTACACGGGATTCCCCCGTTCGTTGAATGCGCTGGGAGTGTTGAACAAGGTGCTGGAGAACAAACAGGCCAACTGGCAAGAGGGCAAACCATGGACCCGCCCTGCTGAATGGGACAATGCCAAGAAAGCCTACGAACTGGGTGTGAAAAACCAGACACAACTCTCGGGACGCCCGTTTAACTACGACTTCTGCCCGCAGGATGACTACTATTTGAAGTCGCACCTCTTTGGTGACATCTTCGCTGGCGACCAGCTTTCACATGCCGACCGCGAAATAGTGACCGTGGCGGCGCTGAGTGGTCTTGAAGGTGTTGCGCCCCAACTGGCCGCCCACAAGCAAGGAGCCGTGAACATGGGTAACTCGCAAGAACTTGTGGATGAACTTTGCGCCTGGCTCAACAACGAGGGCTACACACTGCGCAGCAGTTGGCCCAAAGGCGAACTCAACCCTTACGGACAATTCTTTACGGGCAAAAGCTATCTTGCCGAGGTAGAAAGTGGGTTGTTCAATGTAACCTTTGAGCCCCGCTGCCGCAACAACTGGCACGTTCACCACAAACAGGTGCAGGTACTCATTTGCGTTGCCGGTCGTGGCTGGTATCAGGAATGGGGCAAGGAAGCCATTGAGATGACTCCCGGAACCATCATTGCCGTTCCCGCCGAGGTCAAGCACTGGCACGGTGCCGCCAAGGACTCTTGGTTCCAGCACCTCACCTACCACAAAGATGTGCAAGAAGGTGCCTCAAACGAATGGCTGGAGCCTGTGACGGATGAAGTATATGACGAACTGAAGTAATTCTATGACGATACAAGAGTTCAGAGACCATATGGCTGCGGGCAAGCCCATTGAGGGCGACTCGGAGCTTCACATGATGTTTCACAAGCTGTCGCAGGAGGCGCTGAAGATTACGGCTGAAATCAATGGTAAATACCATAAACCCGAAGAGTTGCATGGGTTATTGGAAAAATTATGGGGGCGTGAGGTGCCTAAGTCCGTTGGCATGTTCCCGCCGTTCCATACCGACTGTGGCAAGAATACAGTGGTGGGCGAACACGTGTTCATCAATATGGATTGTAAGTTCCAGGACCAGGGTGGCATCACAATCGACGAGGGTGCGCTCATCGGTCACAATGTGGTGTTGGCAACCCTCAATCACCTGCTCGATCCTGAAAAGCGCGCTGGCATGACCTACGCGCCCATCCGCATCGGAAAGAACGTATGGATAGGAGCCAATGCAACGGTACTGGCTGGCGTGACCATCGGCGATGGTGCCGTGGTGGCTTCGGGTGCCGTGGTGACGAAAGATGTGGAGCCTAACACCATCGTTGGCGGTGTCCCTGCAAAAGTCATTAAAAAGATTGAAGTATAAACTAAGTAAAATGATAACGATGAAAAAAGTTGTTGTAATATCCACCAGTTTGCGCCCTGGTTCGAACAGCCAGGCTATGGCAGTGCAGTTCGCCGAAGGCGCGAAAGCCACAGGTCATGAAGTAGAACTCATCTCACTTCGGGGGAAAGAAATCAAGTTCTGTGTCGGCTGCCTATCGTGTCAAGAAACCGGCTCATGTGTTTTCAAAGACGATGTGCCCGCAATCATGGACAGCGTGCTAAATGCCGATGTCATTTGCTGGGCGACACCCATCTATTACTACGAGATGAGTGGACAGATGAAAACGCTCATCGACCGCATGAACGCCATGTACCCCAAGGATTACCGCTTTCGTGACATCTATCTGCTGACTTCGGCTGCCGAAGATGAAGATTTCACTCCGAAGCGTGCCGAGAGCGGTTTACAGGGCTGGATAGACTGTTACGAGAAATCGTCACTGAAAGCACACCTGTTCTGCGGCGGAGTCAATGACGCTCGCGCGATAGAAGGTAAGCCCAAACTGCAAGAGGCTTACGAATTGGGGAAAAGCATTTGACGCATAGGAAATAAATTGCCATCGTTTCACGTTTAGTATATACGATGATGATAAAAGTAGATAATATCGACCAATTCAACCACGCCTTGGGCATTGAAACCATGCATCCGCTGGTGACGGTGTGCAACCTGAAGGATGTGCCTAACCGTGAGTTTATTGACAATGAGATCACGTGGCAGTATGGCGTGTATGCCCTTTACTTGAAGAATACGCGCAGTTGTCTGCTGTCATATGGCCACAAGGAATATGACTACAGCGACGGAACGGTAACGAGTTTCGCCCCGATGCAGATGGTGACCTCCACACCAATTCCGGGCATGGATCACGATGTGGTGGCGTTACTGTTTCACCCCGACCTGATTCGCGGCACCTCGCTCGCCAAAGGTATGGCTGATTATCGCTTCTTCCAGTACTCGTCGAATGAGGCACTGCATATGTCGGAGCGTGAGCGCGGCATTTATCTAGACTGCATCGAGAAAATCAAGGAGGAAATCAACCGCCCGATTGACAAGTTCAGCCGCAAGCTCATCTGCCGCAACATTGAGTTGTTGCTCGATTACTGTCTGCGTTTTTATGACCGCCAGTTCATCACACGCGAGTTGGAAAACAGCAGCGTGATGGCGACATTCGAGCAGGCTCTTAACGACTATTTCCACAACAAAGAGTCAATTTTCATGAGCGGACTGCCTTCGGTCAAGATTTTTGCCGACAAGTGCTGTCTGTCGCCTAACTACTTCGGCGACCTCGTGAAGAAAGAGACAGGGAAAACGCCGATGGAGTTCATCCAGCAGAAGATTATCGACATCGCCAAGGAAGATTTGTACTCCACCGATGACACCATTGCGGAAGTGGCATACCGACTTGGCTTCCAGAGCAGCCAGCATTTCAACCGCTATTTCAAGCGTTGCACAGGCATGACACCGACCGAATACCGCAAACACAGCCGCCAATCAGCTTAATTAACCATATCACTACCGAGCGAACCCGTTGAGGTTCGCTCGCTTTATCATTATAGAAACATAATTTTATCTATTAAGCATTACTTGAAGCATAGAATATACTTCTCTTGCATTTTCGACATTTTCTCCAAATTCTAGTCGCAGCAAAGGCCTTTGAGGGTTATTAATAGAGATATTAACAAAATATTCATGTTTTATTGTTTCAATTTGTTCTGTATGTTTTTGGGAGGTTAATCCACCAATAATTGCCCCTGTTGCGCCACCTACAGCGGCACCAACCACACTCCTGCCAACGACATTCCAAGTATTATTCTTTATTGTTCCTATTGTTCTAATTGAACCGCCGCCTTCATCATCCAATGAGCACTCCAAAACATCTTTAATATTTATGAATTCTGAATCATACTTTAGCAATCCTTTTTCTACATAAAAGAATATTTGTTTCCCAACATTTTGGAATCTTCCGACACGAACAGATTTGTCTGGTGCTCCATAGAACGATTCCTCTTTATTTTTATTTAAATTCAGCCATTTTTTCTGTAGCAAATTGTATTCTTGTTCTCTTGATCTTATCTCATTCATTGCTTTATTAAAAGGTTCATTTAATCGTTTATATAAATATATAAGTAATATTAAACTTGGTATTAAAGCAATAGCAAATGCCGTTGAAAAACTTAATGATAAATTACAAAGAATGATTGTTAAAATAATCACTGTTGCGATTGGTGCGACGAAAGTGAGCCAAGTTCTGTCATTTTCATATAATTCACCAATTTGTTTGTTAAACAGAGAATTAATATAATCTTCTCCTCTATCATCAAAATAATAGCTCTTATAACGAAATCCAACAGGAACGTAAGTGAATCCACAGTTATGGCATTCCTTTTCATTATTTTCCCTAAGTGTTCCACACATTGGACATTTATCTAATTCTATTATAATATCTGGTGATTCTGTTTTTAATCTATTTTCTATATCTTCTTTACTAAAAGTGTAATGATGTGGTTCCAATCTATTTCCACATGTTGGACATTTTTCTGCATCTGGGTCATTAATTACACCATTGCAATAAGGGCAAAGATTATTATTCATTTTTTAAGTATTAAGTATAACACGGCAAAAATACAATTAACAAATTGTATTTATCAATTTTTGTCTTCATTTTTTGTCTTTTTCAACCCATAATCTTTAGTTTGCCGCATAGAAACCTCGCTCCGCTCGGTTCTTTGCTTTTTCTGAAAACTGACAACTATAATATGGCAATTACACTATCAACTAGTATTCCGCAACTCCAGTTCTCGTCTGCAATCCCTGATAAAGGTCTTTGATCTTCGTTCGGTGGTAGAAATGTAGAGAAAACACGAAGAGCAGTTTCAAGAGTTCAAGAACTCTGAAACTTATAAACTATTTACATCTCAAAAAGAGAGCACATGGGGATTGGTGTTGATTTAATAAGCGTACCTCTATTTCAGTTCGCTTAATAGTTATACCATTTCGCTGAATATCTATAACAAAACTGCAATATTGTTAAGGTTTTTGCGTAAATTTATTAGAAGCATCATTAGGTGATTCATTGGGTAATAATTATGAGCGGGTTTGACAATATCCCACAAGAATTGTCAAATCCGCTTTAAATAAAAAAGAGGAGGTTAAAATGAAAAAACTTAGATTTCTCTCTATTTTGGCAGCAACGGCAATAATATTTGCCGGGTGCTCAGAGGATCCATATAGTAATATTGACCCTTTCAATGGCGGTTTCCCACCAGGAGGACAAGGTGGCAACAATGCCACTGGTGATGACCTGGAATCGTTTGACATTACATTCGACACGTCCTCATTAAGCGAGACCGAGGTGATTCCCTCTGACGACAGCGATGACTCCTATAATGACTATGTGGAGAACAGCACTTTCTCCCGTCAGGTGACAATCGCATTTGATGGCAACTCGGCAAATGTGACTGGGAATACTGATGGCGTTGACGTGACAGTTGACGGTGCTAATGTAACCATTGTCAACGGCAACAAGAATATGGAATTCATCCTTACTGGCACCACCGCCAATGGCTCGTTCAAGAGCTACAGTGACTATAAGTTCAAAATCACTCTTGACGGTGTGAGCATCACTAATCCTAGCGGTCCCGCCATCAACAATCAGAGCCACAAGCGAACTTTTGTTGAGATAGTAAACGGCACCACTAATAATTTAACAGATGGTGAGTCCTACACAGACATTCCTGAAGACGAAGACTGCAAGGCGTGCTTCTTCAGCGAGGGGCAACTGATTTTCAGTGGCAGTGGAACGCTCAATGTTAACGGCAACTTCAAGAATGCATTGTGCAGCGACGACTATGTGCGTTTCAGACCTGGCAACGTCATTAATGTTAGTGCGTCAAAAAGCAACGGCATCAAGACAAACGACGGTGTGTATATCAACGGCGGTGTGCTTAACGTGAGCGTCACAGGCACAGCCGCGAAGGGAATCTCGAGCGACGCTCTCGTTGAGATAGACGGTGGACGAACAACCATCATCACGACAGGCAACGGAGAGTATGACAGCGATGAGAAGGATACCAACGCTTGTGCGGGAATCAAGGCCGACAGCACATTCACCATGAACAGCGGTGAACTCTACATCAAGAGCAAGGGGTCTGGAGGAAAGGGCGTCAACTGCGACCAGACTGTCACTTTCAACGGTGGTACTGTGAAGGTGCTGACAACTGGCTCACGGTACAGCTACGGCAGTCTCCACTCCAGTGCGAAAGGCATCAAGGGTGATGGTGACATCGTAATCAACGATGGCTCTATCAAAGTACGAGCCAGCGGCGGTGAGGGCAGTGAAGGCATTGAGAGCAAGAGCAACATCACCATAAATGGAGGCACAGTAGAGGTGTCAAGTTATGACGATGCGCTGAATGTGAGCAACAAGACATACAATCTCAACATCACTGGTGGCAGTGTATATGCTTATTCAAGCAACAACGATGCAATTGACAGTAACGGAAACATAACAATATCTGGTGGTATTGTAATCGCTGCAGGGGCAAGTCAGCCTGAGGGAGGACTTGACAGCGACAACACAGCTATGCTCATTAATGGCGGAGTGGTGATTGCTTTGGGAGGCGAGAACAGCTCGGTATCTACTTCCAGCACTCAGACCACACTCGTGTCGGGCAACCAAGTTAGTGCGGGAACTGTGATGGCAGTCACATGTGGAAGCAACAACGTGTTGACCTACAAAGTGCCGCGAACTTTTAACCAGATGATAATCTCGTCGCCAAAACTTACAAAAGGCAGCTCTTGGAGCATTTCGTCAGGAGTAAGCGTTAGTGGTGGAACGACATTCCATGGACTCACCACAGGCGGTTCTGCTAGTGGAGGGAGTAGTGTGGCCTCGGGCACTTTGAGTTCTATCGTCAACTACAGCAATACTTCGAGCGGCATGGGAGGTGGCAACCCTCCTGGTGGATGGCACTAATTGCAGTGTTGCCGTTGTAACATATTTTTTTATAATTTACACATTGAGACGGTTACCGTACTTTTGTGGTACGATAACCGCTTTTTTAGCGACACACTCGAAAAAAAGTTGTATATTTGTAACCTAAAAACTTCATTAAATGGCTATCAAGTGGTAAGTGATCCACGTACCACAGGCGACGGCTATTACGAGAGTTGTATCCTCGGGCCAGAGGGCATTCAAATAGAGATAACAATATAAACATAATAAAGAACAAACCATGTTAGGAAACTTTTCTTATTACAATCCCACCAAGTTGTATTTTGGTGATGAGTCTTTGAACTTCCTCAAAGACGAATTGAAAAACTATGGCCCCGTAGTATTGCTGAATTACGGTAGTGGCAGTGTGAAACGAAATGGCATCTACGACCAGGTGATGGCCATCCTGAAAGAGGCCGGCAAGACCATCGTGGAGAACCCAGGCGTGATGACCAATCCCACTCTGGAGAAACTGCACGAAGGAGTAAAAATTGCCCGCGAAAACAATGTTGACTTGATTCTTGCCTTGGGCGGCGGCAGCGTGTGCGATTACTCAAAGGCCGTGGCTGCATCAGTGTTCTACGATGGCGACTACTGGGATAAGTTTTGGCTCAGGCAGGAGCAACCCGATGCTGACCAGAAGCTGCTGCCCGTGGGCTGCGTACTAACGATGGCAGGAACGGGATCGGAGATGAATGCCGGCACGGTGATTACCGACGCAGAACATACGTTCAAGGTAGGTCATGTGTTCGACAGCCGTCTGATGCCGAAGTTCTCTATCCTGAACCCGAAGTTCACGATGACCGTGCCCGAGAACCAGATGAAGGCGGGCATCTACGACATCATGAACCACATCATGGAGCAGTACTTCTCGGATTTCGACGACAACACTAGTGACTATATCTCTGAGGGTCTGATGCGCTCTGTAGTGAACAGCAGCCGCGTCGCCGTGAAGAATCCGCAGGACTATGAGGCTCGCTCGAACATAATGTGGACTGCCACATGGGCACTGAATACCCTAATCGGACTAGGAAAGAAGGAGGACTGGATGGTGCACATGATTGGCCACAGCGTAGGTGCTTGGACACACGCCCCTCACGGCTATGCACTGGCTTCAGTCTCAATGGCCTATTATCGCCGTGCGATGGAAAACGGTTTACCTAAGTTTGTGCGCTTCGCCAAAAACGTATGGAACATCAATGCCGACGGTTTGACCGACGAGCAGGTAGCCGAGCGAGGATTGCAGGCTCTGAAGGACTGGATGCTAGAGATAGGTCTGCCGCTTACGATTAGCGAACTCGGTGCCACCGACGACATGATTCCCAACATCACTGAAACCACAGTTGTCTATCCTGCGGGATACCTTAACCTGACGAAAGAGGATATCACCAAGATTCTGAAAGAGAGCATGTAACCTTTTAAAAACAAATACAATTATGAATATTTTGATTTTGCAAGGCTCTCCACGAGCCAATGGAAACACAGCCTGGATGGCTGAAGAGTTTAAGAAGGCCGCCGAGGCAGCAGGTCATGAAGTAACGCTGGTGAACGTGGCACGTAAGAAGATTGCGGGCTGCCTGGCTTGCGAGTATTGTCACACCAAAGGTAATGGCGCATGCATCCAGAAGGATGATATGCAGGAACTCTATCCCCTGATGGCTGAAGCCGAAGTGCTGGTGCTGGCCGCGCCAATCTACTACTTTACGCTTTGCGCACAGATTCAAGCACCAATCCAGCGAATGTACTGCGTGAACAATCCTGCCAAGGTGAAGAAGATGGCGCTACTCACTTCTTCTTACTCTCCTGGCGTATATGACGGAGCCACAGCCGAGTTCAGAGACATCTGCAACTACTGGAACATAGAGAACATCGGCACTGTCACAGCTAATATTAACGAGCAGAAGACCGAAAAGACCAAGCAGAAAATCCAGGAATTGGTAAAAATGCTGTAACCGCGCATTATCAAAGTTATCCCATCACCACGTCAAGCACCATCATCAGGACGAAACCGATGGCGAAGCCAATGGTGCTGACGTTGGTGTGTTGGCCGTTTGATGCTTCGGGTATCAGTTCCTCAACTACCACGTAAAACATTGCTCCCGCAGCAAAAGCAAGCATATAAGGAAGCACCGGCAAGACAGATGATGCCAATAGTAATACCACAAGAGCACCTATTGGTTCGACAGCACCGCTCAGCGAGCCAATGAGGAAAGAGCGCCAACGGCTGTTGCCGGCGGCTCGCATCGGCATGGAGATAATTGCCCCTTCGGGAACATTCTGAATGGCGATACCCAAAGATACTGCAATGGCACTAGCAAGCGATATGTTTGTAACACTGCTGTCGGCTCCAGCAAACACCACACCTACAGCCATGCCCTCGGGTAGGTTGTGAATGGTGACAGCCAAAGCCAGCATCGCAGTCCGTGACAGATGGGTGCGAAGTCCTTCGGGCTTGTCGGTGCCGATGTGCAGGTGAGGGGTCAGTTCGTCAATCATCAACAGGAAGCCAATTCCTAACAAGAAACCAGCGGCAGCAGGGAAAACCGACCAAGCGCCTTTTGTCGCTTCCATCTCCATTGCTGGAATCAATAGTGACCAAACCGATGCTGCCACCATTACTCCCGATGCAAAGCCGAGCAAAGCCTTCTGCAACCTTATTGACATATCGCCTTTCATCAAAAAGACAAATGCTGAGCCAAGCATAGTACCGAACAATGGGATTAGCAGTCCTATAATAAGTGTCGTCATCGTGCAGTGTATTATGATTTCTTCCTTGCCCTGAAATAGAGCCTGGCTCCTTCCACATGGAAGTCGAGAATAACATAGTTATCCTTTAATCTACGACGCACGTCACTGGCTGTGTCGAATGGTGGGGTGAACCATCCCATTCGGGTCATGACCGTCTTGGCGAGCCAATCAGCAGTCTTTTTCTCTCCGGCAATATAGAAGCACGCCAGCAGTTCGCCGCCATTTTTCAAGGTGCGTAGAATTTCGGCGTAGGCCTTGGACTTGTCGGGAAACACATGAAGTCCGTTCATGCAGAGCACGATGTCGAATGTGCCATCATCAAAGGGCAGAGCGCCCACATCGCCCTGCATTGTCTTGATATTGGAGATGCCTGCCTCACTAAACCGTTTCTCGGCTTGCTCAAGCATGTCGTGGCTGTAGTCAAGGCAAGTAATATCTGCTTGTTTTAGGCGAGTGTATTTCTCTGCGGTAAACACAGCAGTGCCAACGGGAACGTCAAGCAGCCGTCCCGAGAAGTTGTCGGGGATATAACCGAGCACTTTGCTGGCAATCTGGTTGTCATCAACACCGCCCCACAGCAGCTTGAAATACAAGCGGCTCCACCACTTACTTTGGGTGAGTGCGTCGTCGTAGAATCGCTTGCTGAACTTGTATGATTTTCTGATTTTGTCTGCCATAATCTTCTTTTCGGTTTGTATTTATGGGTACAAAATTATAGTTTGCTGGGCGCAACCTGGTTGCAAATCAAAAACTATTGCTAACTTTGCATCAATATATAAAAAGATAATATGTATTTCACAGGAATTATCATCGCCATCGTGACCTTTCTCACTACAGGCATTTGGCATCCCATAGTCATCAAGACAGAGTATTACTGGGGTACACGACCCTGGATACTTTATCTGCTCATAGGCATCAGTTGTTGCGTTGCTGCCCTTTTCATCGAGAACATCTACCTCTCGTCATTCCTTGGCGTGTTCGGCGCTTCAGCGCTTTGGGGTATCGGCGAACTATTCACACAGAAAAAGCGAGTGGAGAAAGGTTGGTTCCCGATGAACCCCAAGCGCAAGAAGGAATACGGCTCTAAAGCCTCGGCTTAATCTAAGATGGCTTTACACCCATGAAAGTCGCATATGATGGCTTCTTTTGGTAGATTTCAGTGTTGACAAAGCCGGCATCGTCAAGCATTTTTTTCAATTGTTCGGGCGTGTAGACGGTCATGCCCTCTACTACGTTGGTCCATATAGAATCGTTCTCAACGCTCTCAACCATGATAGCGAACTTTGCACCTGGCTTCAACACACGATACACCTCTTGTAGACAGGAAGGCAGATTAGGCCAAAAATATACTGTCTCAACGGCTGTCACGAGGTCGAACTTGCCGTCTTCATAAGGCAATTTCTCGGCAGACCCTTGACAGACGAACACTTGCTTGTCGAGCAGGTCGGCATTCAGCTTGCGTGCCTTTGCTACGCTTTCCTCCGAAATGTCTATACCATAGACCTGTGCGTCCTTGCTCCTCTTTAAAAGTCTTTTAATTGTGGCTCCGCCACCACAGCCAATGTCAAGCATCGTCCAACTATCCTGAAAGCAGATATGATCCAGCCCCCAATTCGTTAATGGAGCATGGCAGCAGTTCATGAATCGCAACATCGCGCGTCCCATCCGTCCTTGCGGATTGGCGCAATTTGTAAATAATGATTTCAAAAGTCCCATTTTAATGCTTTTTTTTGTTAATAATCTGCTGCAAAAGTAAAGAGTCATGAAAGTCACGACAATACCCAATAATTGGGATTTTTAGCAGTCTTATTGCAATAATAGGTGGGAACTCAAATAATCTTCTAAAAACTCGCACCAACTTAATAAAAATATCGCACCATTCTCGTCACGTTTGTTCTTTATTCTAAAAATAAGTAACTTTGCAGCCCATACACATATATTTACGACATGAACAAACTCAATTTGAAATATGATGGAAGCGGGGAATTCTCAAAGAAGCTCTTCCTTGAGACCTACGGATGCCAGATGAATGTCGCCGATAGTGAGGTGGTGGCAAGTGTGATGCAGATGGCTGGATATGGCACTACCGATGACCTAGACAGCGCCGATGCTATCTTTATCAACACGTGCAGTGTGCGCGACAATGCCGAACAGCGTATATTCGCGCGCCTAAACACTCTCAACGCACTGCGTCGCAAGCGTCAACGTCGCCTTATAATCGGCATCATTGGCTGCATGGCTGAGCGCATGAAGGACGAACTCATCAACAATCACGGTGTGGATCTCGTGGCTGGCCCCGACAGTTACCTTGAGCTACCAAGCCTGATTGCTACCGCCGAGGCTGGCGAGAAAGCCATCAACGTGGAACTCTCGACTACTGAGACTTATCGTGACATTATCCCCACGCGTCTGGGCAGTAGCCGAACCAGTGGCTTTATCTCAATCATGCGAGGGTGTAACAACTTTTGCACCTATTGCATTGTGCCCTACACTCGTGGGCGCGAACGCAGCCGTGAGCCCCAGAGCATCCTCAACGAGCTCCACGACCTGCAGGCCAAAGGATTCAAAGAAGTTACACTGCTGGGACAGAATGTGAACTCCTACCTCTACAAAAACTCCCACTCAGAGGGGGGCGGGGGGAATATGACAACCTCCAATGATGTTGACTTCGCCGCGCTTCTTGCTCTGGTAGCTGAGGCGGCTCCCGAAATGCGTGTGCGTTTCACCACCAGCAATCCCGAGGACTTGACCTATGCCATTATCGACACTATGGCGAGTCATGCCAACATTTGCAACCACATTCACTTGCCTGTGCAGAGCGGCAGCAACAAGGTGCTCAAACTCATGAACCGCAAGTACACTCGCGAGTGGTATCTCAACCGCATAGCTCGAATTCGTAAGGCAATTCCCGACTGTGGAATCTCGACCGACATGTTCACCGGCTTCCACAACGAGACCGAAGAGGATTTCCAGGAGACGCTGAGCCTGATGCGAGAGGTGGGATTTGACTCATCGTTCATGTTCAAATACAGCGAGCGACCTGGCACGTTCGCCGCCAAGCGACTTCCCGATAATGTACCCGAGGAAGTGAAGATTGACCGTCTCAACCGTATGATTGCCTTGCAAAATGAATTGTCACTATGCAGCAACCGCGCCGACGTGGGCAAATCCTTTGAAGTGCTTGTTGAAGGCTACAGCAAGCGTTCACGCAACGACATGTTTGGCCGCACTCAGCAAAACAAAGTCATCGTCTTCCCTGCTGGAGACACCAAAGTTGGCGATTTCGTGACCTGTACTGTAGAGAAAGCAACCAGTGCCACCCTCATCGGGGTGAGAGTTGAGAACTAAGTATTCCTATAGAATATATCACGCCCATTATACCAAAAAAAGAAACATCGGAAGCCTCCGATGTTTCTTTTTTCATTCATTTACCCTTTATTTAAACCTAAAGAGCCTCGGCCACAATTGACTGAAACTCTTTACTTTAGTGGCGGGGGCCGGATTCGAACCAACGACCTCTGGGTTATGAGCCCAACGAGCTACCACTGCTCCACCCCGCGATTTGCGACTGCAAAATTACTACATTTTCCCGATTCACCAAAAATATCATCATTTTTTAAACATAATTTAACAAAATACAAATAACTGCTCTTGCCCAATTATATAACAAAAGCAGTTATTTTATCCTTTTAGGCCACTCAAATCCAAAGGATTTCAGAGCCCAAGTGAGTGCTATTAGTCAAACACTCCTTGCATAGATTCGGCTTGATGAGTCTCTTCCTTGTGTGGTGTCGACGACTCGGCAGCGCCACCAGTAGAAGCAGCACCAGCATTAGCATCATTACCGCCTGTCGAAGCCTTGGGCTGTGAAGACTGCGGCTTGCGTTGTGCATTATTCGTTGCACGAGGCTTGTTTGATACATTGCGATTTCCTCCGCCTACATATACCACCTCCTCTTCAGTTTCGAGACCTTTCTCACGATAACAGAAGTCATAGCCTTGTGGCACATCAAACGATGCGCTACTTGTGTAGACATTGTCACCATCGGCAAGAACTTTTTCCATGTATCTACCCCAGATGGGAAGTGCCTGTCCAGCACCTTGACCAATTCCACCACTGTAGAAGCGGATGTAGCGTTCCTCACCACCTACCCACACGCCGGTCACCAACTGTGGAGTGAAGCCCATGAACCAACCGTCGGCATTGCGGTTAGTGGTTCCTGTTTTACCTCCCATTTGAATGCCATGCACATAACCGCGCACACGACGTCCAGTACCAGCGTTGATAACGCTCTCAAGCATTGTGAGCATCTTCAAGTATGATTCCTCACTTAGTACTTCCTTTTGACGTGGAGTGAACTCAGCAAGCACATTACCGTGACTGTCACAAATGCGAGACACGAAAATTGGATCGGCACGCATGCCATGGTTGGCAAACACCGAATAAGCACTCACTTGCTGCTTCACCGAGATTTCGCATGGTCCCAAGCAAAGGGGAGCCACGGTGTCGAAATCGTTGGTCAAGCCATAGTTGTGTAGCATATTAACAAGATTGGTGGGCTTGAGCAGGTCGATAAGTCGCGCCGAACAAGTGTTGTTAGATTCAGTAAGAGCGCCCTTAAGGGTTTTCATTCCTCCGCCACCTCCACCTCGTGGACTCCAGCCGTTAATCTTAATCTTAGAATTTGAAATCTTGTCACAGGGGTTGTAGCCACATTCCATGGCAAGAGAGTAGAGATAAGGCTTCATAGTAGAACCAATCTGACGACGTCCAACAGAAACCATATCGTAGTTGAAGTGATCGAAATCGGGACCGCCAACATAAGCCTTCACATAGCCAGTCTTTGGGTCCATCGACATCATACCGCATCGCAAGATACTCTTGGTGAAAAGCAATGAGTCGAGAGGTGTGATATTGAGTTCGCGCTCACCATTCTCAAGGTCAAACACTTTCAAGCGCTGCTTGGTCTTGAAGTTGGCCATAATCTCGTCGCCACTCTTACCCTGAGCCTTCAAGGCACGATACCGCGCCGAGCTGTAAATGGCGTTCTTTATCAACCTCTCCTTAAGCGCCTCGGGAAGCTCGTTACGATGTTTGGAATAAGGATCTTTGTTGCCATCCTCACCAGTGCTGATACCATGCTCATGCCAGAAGGTGTGCTGAAGCTTAATCATGTGCTCACGCATTGCTTCCTCGGCATAGGCCTGCATCTTACTGTCGATGGTGGTGTAGATTTTCAGACCATCGGTGTAGATATTGTAAGGACGACCGTCGGCCTTATGGTTCTTGTTACACCAACCATAGAGAGGATTGTCAACCCACTGCGCCGAGTCGGCATAGAAAGCGTTCTTATTCCAGGTGGGATAATCCTTATATTGAGGACGCTTTGCCATCATCATGCGCTTCACCTCCTCACGCAGATATGGAGCGGGATTTGTCTCTTTTTTCTTCTCATCGACGGCAGACTTCACTTCCACGTTTGTCTGCTTTGCCTTATCGCAGTCGGCCTGTGACAAGAAACCGTTCTCCACCATTTTCTCAAGCACAAGATTGCGACGACTCTTGGCACGGTCGGGATAACGACGTGGATTGTAGTAGGATGGATTCTTACACATACCCACCAGCAGAGCAGCCTCTTGAAGATTCAGCTCACTGGGAGAGTCCTTGCCAAAGTATACATAAGCAGCACTCTTGATACCCACAGCGTTATTCAAGAAGTCAAACTGGTTGAAATACATCTGCATTATCTCATCCTTGGTGAAATAGCGCTCCAGCTTCATTGCAATAACCCACTCAATGGGTTTTTGCAGAGCACGCTCAAAGAGGTTGCTCGACGAGGGAGAATAAAGCTGCTTGGCAAGCTGTTGTGTAATGGTACTACCACCACCTGCAGCCTCGCGACCCATGATGATGCGTTTAATGATAGAGCGACCTATCGCATAAGCGTCTATTCCAGAATGGTCATAGTAACGCTCGTCCTCTACTGCTATCAACGCATTGCGCAAATAAGGCGAAATTTGGTCAAATTCCACATAGTAACGGTTGCCTTTGTCCTGGAAAATCTTTCCCATCTCAACACCATCGGCGGTATACATCGTCGAAGCAAAGTTGTCGGTAGGATTGCGCAACTCGGCAATAGGCGGCATATAGCCAATAAAACCGTTATAAATAAGGAAAAACACTCCTGCCACCGCAATGAAGAACAATGCCAAGCATCGCCACATCCATTTAATAATCTTGCGGTTACGGGCTTCTTTATTTTTCTTTGCCATTGCTTATATGATTTATTATTTTGCTAATTTATGTAAGTGATTGATGTATTTACCCACCAATTCAAACTGCAAAATTAATAATAAATTTTAATTACACCACATATTTACAAAAAATAGTGATGTTTTAACACTCCTTGATTATAAGCGTGGAGTTGAGAGGGAAGAGCGGTGATGTAAAAAGCGAGACTGCCAGTCTCGCTTTTTATATCGTGCATTAATCAAGGTAAAGCCCAATTATGCATTGTGCATTATGCATTATTTAAAAGCGCAGCGGGGCTTGATTTGCTTGAAGAAGTCGTTGCCCTTGTCGTCAACGAGGATAAAAGCGGGGAAGTCTTCAACTTCGATTTTCCATATTGCCTCCATTCCCAGTTCGGGATACTCAACGCACTCAATGCTCTTGATGTTGTTCTGCGCCAGGATTGCTGCTGGGCCACCAATGCTGCCCAAGTAGAAGCCACCGTGTTTCTTGCAGGCATCGGTCACAGCCTGAGAGCGGTTGCCCTTGGCGAGCATGATGAGGCTGCCTCCGTGGTCTTGGAACTCATCAACGTAGGGGTCCATGCGTCCTGCTGTGGTGGGTCCCATCGAGCCGCATGCCATGCCTGCAGGAGTCTTGGCAGGTCCTGCATAATAGATTGGGTGATCCTTGAGGTATTGTGGCATACCTTCGCCAGCATCGAGGCGTGCTTTAATCTTAGCGTGAGCTATGTCGCGGCCCACGATGATGGTGCCGTTAAGGCTCAGACGGGTGCTTACAGGATACTGACTCAAAATCTTGCAAACCTCGCTCATGGGTTGATTGAGGTCAATCTTCACGGCGTCGCCCTCACCGGCTTCGCGCAGTTCGGCGGGAATCAGCTCACCGGGATTGTCGTCAAGTTTCTCAATCCAGATGCCGTCTTTGTTAATCTTAGCCTTTATGTTGCGGTCGGCACTGCAGCTAACGCCTAGTCCGATGGGGCAGCTGGCTCCGTGGCGTGGCAGACGAACTACACGCACGTCATGAGCCAGATATTTGCCGCCAAATTGCGCTCCAAGCCCAATGTTTTGGGCTTCTTCGAGCAACTGTTTCTCGAGTTCGATGTCGCGGAAGGCGCGGCCTGTCTCGTCACCGGTGGTTGGCAGTTCGTCATAGTAGTGGGTTGATGCCAATTTCACGGTGAGCAGGTTTTTCTCAGCGCTAGTGCCGCCTATCACAATAGCGATGTGGTAAGGCGGGCATGCGGCGGTTCCCAGCGATTTCATTTTCTCCACCAGGAAGGGAATGAGAGTGCCAGGGTTCTGGATGCGTGCCTTGGTCTCCTGATACAGATAGGTCTTGTTGGCGCTGCCGCCACCCTTAGTCACGCACAGGAACTTGTATTCCATGCCTTCGGTAGCCTCGAGGTCAATTTGTGCCGGAAGGTTGCAACGAGTGTTGATTTCATCAAACATGGTGAGCGGAGCGTTTTGCGAGTAGCGCAGGTTCTCCTCGGTATAGGTCTTATATACTCCAAGCGAGAGGGCTTCCTCGTCGCAGAATCCGGTCCACACCTGCTGACCCTTCTCGCCGTGGATGATGGCGGTACCGGTGTCCTGACACAGGGGGAGTTGGCCCTTTACCGATGTCTCGGCATTGCGAAGGAAGGTGAGGGCAACATATTTGTCGTTCTCACTGGCCTCGGGGTCACTGAGGATTTTCGCTACCTGCTCGTTGTGGGCACGGCGCAGCATAAACGACACGTCACGGAAACAAGTGTTGGCGAGCAAAGTCAGCGCCTCGGGCTCCACTTTAAGGATTGGTTTGCCTTCAAACTCTCCCACGCTCACGTGGTCTTTGGTGAGAAGGTAGTACTCGGTCTTGTCTTCCCCAAGCTGAAACATGGGGGCATACTTAAACACAGGATTGTTAGCCATAAGAAAAAGGGTTATTTTGTGATTATTGTTTTCAGTACTGCAAAGATAGTATTTTTTTAGATATAACACAAATTAGGGCTATTTTACCATGATTTATTTCAGCAAAGAGTGTGCAAGCGAAATGGTATCATAAAAAAGCGATTGATTTACAATGCAAATGTAAACCAATCACTTATGTTTTCAAAAGACGTAGGTGTTATCATTTCACTCGATGGAGAGCAGCAGTTTCTCCTTCAATCGTCATGTACAATATATTACCTTCAATAAATATTTCTGCAGTTTGTATGCCTTCACTAGTAGTCATTGATAAAATATTGCCGTTCAAAGACCAGGTAAATAATGTTTCATTCTGGATGTTCTCAGCAAGTAACTTCGTATATTTTCCAGTATGATCTGCATTGAAAAGAAAATGTACCTCTAGTCCAGATCCTGAATTAATGAAAACCCATTCACCAATCAGTTGCTGCTCAAAATCATATGGTATCACTCGATGTAAATCAAAAACTTCTCCATCAGACATAATGTGTAAAACATCACCCTCAATGGAAATTTCAACTATTAACGTGTCTGATTGGCCATTTACACTAACTGTCATAGTCAAAATATTGCCATCTAATGACCATGTACCATTTAACTCCTCATTTAGAACACCGTTTTTATAAGTCTTCATAATTAGAGTATGGTCAGAGTTGTATATGTAATTGTATTGTACTCCATGTTCAGTAGCTGTCCATTCACCAATCAGTTGCTGTTCAAGATTTGGCACAAGGACGATACGCAAACCAAGATCCTTGTCTTTATTGCCAAGATTCCAATAATCGCGACTCGTAACTTGGCAACTGTTTGCTACTGTATTGTAAGTTCCACCTCGCAAAATACGGTTAGTTCCAGTCGTTGGGCCTGTAGGGTTGGTTTGTGGCTCGGTAGGATAGGCAGCTTCCCTGTCGGCACACCACTCCGCAACATTGCCGCTCATGTCATAAAGCCCCAACTCATTGGGAGCCTTGCCCATGACAACATGAGTACTGCCGCCACTATTGTTCTTATACCAAGCCACGTCGTTAATGGCATCACTGCCAGAATACCTGTAGTCATGGCTCTTGTTTCCGCCACGAGCTGCGAACTCCCACTGTGCCTCGGTGGGCATGGCGAACTCATAGCCGTAAATTGGCAACATCTGGTTGAGCTTGACAATAAACGCTATACAGTCGTTCCAGCTTACATTTTCTACTGGCAGATTGAGATTGCCAATATAATAGCTTGGATTAGACCCCATCACGGCCTTCCACAGTGCCTGTGTTACCTCGGTCTGACTAATGGCAAAACTGCTCAAAGTAACTTGATGGGCAGGCATATAACTATTGCCGCTAACTCCCATCGTGAACGTTCCTCCCTCGACATCCACCATCTTGAACTTCACACCGTTGACAGTATATTCTGTCTCTGTGGGTGTATCGTTTCCAAGCAAGATGTTGTAGATGATGGTAATATCAACCGAAGAGATAACGCCGTCACCATCTACGTCGCCATTGAAGATAGCGCTAGCATCGCTGTTAAGCAGCCAATTATAAAGCGCAGTGATATCCACACTGGAAACAAGTCCATCACCATTCACATCACCTTTGACAGCGGCATCCAAAGCCACATTGAAAGCAACTAAAGCTATAAGTGTTAGTAAAATTTTCTTCATGAATAATATTGGTTTATGAGGTTAATGAATCTTTTTTCTCAAATTGCAAAGATATATCATTTTATCAAAAATAGCAATAATCTTATCAAGAAAATGATTATCTTTGCACTAATAAAAAACAATAAAACGAACAATATTATGGTAAAAGTCAATGATATAGTGCGCTTTCTCAACGATGTGGGAGGTGGCAAAGTAACACGGATTGAAGGAAAAATGGTCTATGTAGAGGACGAGGACGGTTTTGAACGTCCTGCTTTGGCACGAGAAGTGGTTGTAATCGACACTGCCAAGCCGCATCACATGACCTATGAGAAGCCTCTAGAAATAAAGAGCAATCTTGTAGAGCCTGACGAACCAGCACCAAAGCCCAAGCCAGAGCCTATGGAACCCGTGTTTGAGACCGAGGAGGGAGAAGTGCTCAACATCGTGCTCGCCTATGAGCCACGCGAAATCAAGCACCTGAACACCACCACGTTCTACTCGATGCTCATCAATGACAGCAATTATTATCTCTATTTCGCCTATATGACTCGAGGCGACGAGAGCCATGAGTGGACCACCCGCTACCACGACATCGTTGAGCCCAACACCCAAGTGCCCCTCGACGAGTTTGGGCACAACGACCTCAATGCCATGACCCACGTTGCCGTACAGTACATCGCTTTCAAGCAAGGCAAGGGCTTCGCGCTCAAGAACCCTGCACTGGTGCAGCTAAAGCTCGACGTGACAAAGTTCTACAAGCTCCACTGCTTCCACGCGAGCGAGTATTTCGACAATCCAGTGCTTCAGCTCGACATCACCCGCAACGACCTGCCGGTGAAACCGCTGCGCATCGATAGCAGCGCCCTTGAGAATGCCATGCGTGACAAGCGTCGCGCCGACGAGCGTCCACGTCGCCACCCCAAGCCCGTGCACAAGAAAAAGAAGATGGAGACCATCGTGCAGGACCTTCACATCGCTGAGCTTGTTGACAACCTGGCAGGCTTCTCCAATGCCGACATCATCAACTACCAGCTTGCCAAATTCTGCGAAGTGATGAAGGCCAATGAGGACAAGCTTGGCCAAAAGATTGTCTTCATCCACGGCAAGGGAGAAGGAGTGCTGCGCAAGGCAATCCTTGCCGAGCTCAAACGCAAATGGCCTGCCTGCACCGTGCAAGACGCCAGCTTCCAAGAATATGGCTTCGGAGCCACACAAGTCACGATACACAAGCACTGAGGAAAGTGAAAGGAGGAAGTGAAAACTCTCAACTCTTCACGTTCACGATTCACACAACACAACACAAACATAATAACAATGAATTATCGCCGATTTCTTTATTTCATCATGCTGAGCGTCACGGGGGTGTCGATTGCAATGGCGTCGACAGTGCCGACAACCAATGATTCCACGACTACTGTGGGCTACGCCAAGAGTGGCATTAGCACCGGCTCGGTGGAGACCGTCACCGAGAACGAAATGAACCATGACCAAGTATCGACAGCCCTCGATGCCATCAACGGACGCGTGGCTGGCCTGACCATCACACGCAGCGACAATGGCGTAGCGGCGATGAATGCCGTGAGAGTTCGTGGCACCACGTCGCTCACCGGTGGTAACGACCCACTCATCATCATCGACGGTGTGATGGGTGACCTCACCACATTATCGTCGATTTATCCTGCCGACATCGAGAGTTTCAATATCCTTAAAGATGCCAGCGAAACAGCGCAATATGGCTCACGCGGAGCGTCGGGTGTCATCGAGGTGGTCACCAAGAAAGGCAAATCGGGAAAGACCACAATCAGCTATAATGGTAGTATAGGATTCCGAAAAGTGTTCAAGAACCTTGACATGCTTGATGCCACCAGCTACGTGAACCAAGTGAAGGCACGTGGGCTCATGCTCATTGACCACGGATTCAACACCAACTGGCAGAAGGCCATCGAGCAGACTGCTTTCCTGCAAGACCACCACATTGCCTTTGGCGGAGGCGGCAAGGACAATGGCTACCGTGTGTCGCTGGGATATGTAGACCATGCTGGCGTGATTCTTCACGAGAAGTCGCGCAATTTCACCAGCAACATGCGAATGTACCAAAACATGTGGGACGGACTGCTGAAGATTGACCTGGGAATGTTTGGAAGCCTACAGAAGAATCGCACAGCCATCTACGACGTGCAAAAAACATTCTATTCAGCTGCCACACTCAACCCAACCTTTGAAGCAGCTCAAAACGCCAATGGTGGCTACGACGGTTTCTCCTACAGCAACCAGATTAACCACCCCTTGGCACTGATGGACAGCCGCACTCAAGATAACACCACCCATATCAGCACACACGCTAAACTGACTTTCAACTTGGCCGAAGGCCTTGAACTGGCTCTCTTTGGCGCCTACAGTCACACCGAGATTGATAGACAGCAATACCTGCCCACCACCATTTGGGCTCACGGACAAGCTTATCGCAGTACCGCAAAAAATGAGCAACTGCTTGGCAACATAATGCTTAGCTACGATAAGACCATAGACAAGCACCACATTAATGCACTGGTGCTTGCCGAGGCTGAGCGAAATAATTATAACGGATTCTTCACAACCACTACCAATTTCAAAGAAAACTCAGTCGGGCTTGACAACATTCAGGCTGGCGCTCTGACACTGTGGGAGGGAACTGGCAGCTATCGCTCAACACCCTCTCTGGTGGCTTTTATGGGGCGCGTGAGCTATGACTACGACAATCGCTACACGCTCACCGTCACGGCTCGCACCGATGGCTCATCGAAGTTTGGCAAAAACCATAAATGGGGATTCTTCCCCTCGGCATCGGCAGCATGGACTTTAAGCCAAGAGCAATTTCTGCGCGATGCAGCTTGGCTCGACAACCTAAAACTGCGAGTGGGCTACGGTCTTGCCGGCAATCAGGGTGGCATCGATTCTTATTCCAGTGCAGCCTATGTGCAGCCTGGCGGCATCGCTCCCGTTGGGAACGAGGCCTTGGTGACCTTCACAACTCTACGCAATGTGAATCCCGACCTTAAATGGGAGGTTAAGAGCACCTTTGACGCTGGCCTTGATGCTGTGTTCCTCGCTGGTCGCCTATTTACCAGCATCGGCTTCTACACAAGCAAGATTAGCGACATGCTCTACAACTACGGTGTTCCAGTGCCACCATTCACCTATAATAACCTGCTTGCTAATATCGGCCAGATGCGTAATAGCGGTCTTGAAATCTCGCTCGGCACCACACCTTTCAAGACCAGAGATATGGAGCTGAATGTGAATATCAATCTGGCACTTCAACGCAACAAACTATTGTCGCTCAGTGGCGAATACCAAGGCTATCACATCAATGCCAATGACTATGTAGTGATTTCAAGCCTCAATGGAGCGGGATTTCACGGCGGAGACAACAATATCGTTTATCAAATCGTGGGACAGCCTCTTGGCACCTTCTATCTTCCACACTGCACTGGTCTCAAGGGCAATGATGATGACTCCTACTCCTACGAGATTGCCGACCTTGACGGTGACGGCATCATCGACCTGGAAAACGGCAAGGACCGTCAAATATGCGGTCAAGCGACACCAAAAGCACTTCTTGGCACAAACCTGAGCTTCCGATACAAGAACTTCGACATCACTTTACAGATGAATGGAGCCTTTGGACACAAAATCTATAACGGCACGTCGCTCACCTACATGAACATGAACAGCTTGCCAGGATATAACGTGCTGGAAAATGCGCCACAAGAGAACATCTGTGACCAGACAGCTACCGACTACTGGCTCGAGCGAGGCGACTATCTCAACATCGACTACTTGACCCTGGGTTGGAACGTGCCCGTAAAGAGCAAGATAATAAGCCGTTTGCGATTGTCAGTGACCATAAACAACCTCGCGACCTTCACCAGCTACAGTGGCTTGACACCTATCATCAACAGCAACAATGTTGACAGCACCCTTGGAGTCGACGATAAACGCAACTATCCTCTTGCCCGCAATTACACCCTTGGTATAAACATCAACTTCTAAACAACTGCAACATGAAACGCATTCTCACTATATTAGCAGCAACTGCACTAATTGCTTGCACTGCATGTGACAAATTCCTGGAAGAAGATCCCACCGACCGCATTCCCAGCGACGAGGCTTACAGCACCGAGGGCGAACTCTACCGCAACGCTGTGGCGACACTCTACTTGATGGTGGGAGGAAACGCCAACAGTCAGGGCCTGCAAGGAACAGGACGCGGAATTTATGACCTGAACACCTTTACCACCGACGAAGCAATTATGCCCACTCGCGGTGCCGACTGGTATGACGGCGGTTTTTGGCAAGACCTCTTCACCCATCAGTGGGGAACCAGCAACGGCGCCATCGATGGCACTTGGGACTACTTGTTCCAAGCTATCATGAAGTGCAACGAGTCGCTCGAGCACATCAACGCATTCCTTGAGCAGCACACAAGCAACGACAACGCGGCGATGTGGCGTGCCGAGGTGCGTGGCTTGCGCGCGATGTTCTATTTCTATGCCATGGATCTCTATGGACGTGTGCCAGTGTTCACTATGTCTACTCCCGATGTGAGCGACATGAAACTACAGCCCAGAAGCACCACTTTCAACTTCATTCGCAACGAACTGCTCGACATCTTGCCTCTGCTCAGCCACAACCGTAGTAATAAGCACGGAGAATACTATGGACGGTTCACATATCCTGTTGCCGACTTTCTTCTTGCCAAGCTGGCGCTCAATGCCGAGGTCTATTGCCAAGACAACTGGACCGACGCTGCCTCACGTCCCAACGGCAAAAACATTGAGTGGACCATCTATGGCAGTAAAATGAACACTTGGGAAGCGGCTGTACATTTCTGTAATGAAATTACCCGTCATGGCTACACACTTGACGACTACTTCTCACAACCCTTTGCTGTCAACAATGAAAACTCGGCTGAGAACATCTTCATAATTCCCATGGACAAGCACCTTTATACCAACTTGTTCATTTACCTGTTCCGTTCCCGTCACTACAATCATGCCGCTGCATTAGGGCTCAATGGCGAGAATGGTTCGAGTGCCACAATAGAGGCCCTCAACACCTTTGGATATGAGACCGATAACGTTGACCCACGATTTGCATCAACCTACTATGCTGGCGAAGTCTTTGATAACGACGGCAATCCAGTGCTGCTTGATGATGGCACTCCGCTAATTTATGAGCCGTGGAAAGTGTCTCTCGACGTTAGCGGTAAACCCTGGGAGAAGACTGCTGGAGCGAGAATGAAGAAATATGAGATTGACCCCACCGCAACCAAAGACGGCAACCAAAGTGATAACGATATCGTACTCTTCCGTTATGCCGACGTGCTGCTCATGCAGGCCGAGGCTCTTGTGCGCAACGGAGGCAACGGCGATGAGCCATTCAACATGGTGCGTGACCGAGCTAATGCCGAATATCGCACTGCCACTCTCAGCAACATCTTGAAAGAACGCATGTTAGAGCTTTCATGGGAGGGATGGCGACGCAACGATATGATTCGATTTGGCACCTTCACCAATAGCCGTACCGACCGTCCGCAACTCCCTGGTGAGGCTAATGGCTACACCACCGTCTTCCCAATCCCAGGTAAATTTCTCGCCCTCACTGGCGACGCCCAAAACCCTGGTTACTAGTGTAGGAGCAGCATAATTTTGCATTATGCATTGTGAATTGTGCATTTATTCAACTATCTGCAGCCAGTTGCTCTGGAAGCGGGTGTTGAAATAGTGCTCGGTAAGTTCTTGGGGAAGCATGTCCCATTCTCTTACCCAACCCCATGACCATGTGCCCATATCGAGATATAGTGCCTGACGTACACCATAAGCTACAAGTGCGTCAACAAACTCACTGCAATATATCTCCTCATCACTTTGGATGACGGCAAACTCGCCATCTTCCATAAGGCAAGCCGCTCGCCATAAAATGTGTGGATTTCGGTCAAGGATGGGCTTAGGCACGCGCTCCACAACTCCCCTACCATCTTCAACAATGTAACACTGCTGGAAAAGGTAGCCTTTGCCATCCACTGCTGCTTTCAAAGACTCTTCAAGGCTTGCATTGCTCTTGATAGAAACTTTGTCATTGAGAATAAGAATATGACCTGTTGTTGTCACATCGTCATAGCCCTCTATGCGCTCTCCGGCCACCACATGGTCACCACACACGTCCATGGTCACCAAATCTTTAGTAAAGGCCGCCGCCACATTCAGCACAATGCTGGTGTCGGCCATATCTGGAGCACCAGTGAAATCCTTCTGTTTGTGACTGACAAAGCGCAGACGGGCACCACCTACAGGCTTCATCACCATGAGTGAATGACCTGCCGCCTCAACATGGCTCACTTTCACAGCATCGCCCATCGCCACCTTATGTGACTTGGTGCCACACCCCATGAGAGTCATGGGCATGACACCAAGTAATATCCATTTGAGATGCATTATGGTAAAATTTATCTTACTACCACCTTGTGACGCTTGCCGTCGGCAACCACAATGTAGATGCCTGCTGGCAATATACTATTGGCATTAGTGCTTACAAGAGCGCCAGCAGCATTATAGACTGCCACACGCTGTGCTCCAACCACATTGATGTTGCCACCAGCAACACCGACTCTCACTCCATCGCCACCCACTTGGTCAATAGCGGTCACTACGGCAGGAGCTTCGGTAGGATATACGATATAGTTCTTGAACGCCATGTCGTCACCCTCAGCTTTAAGATTTGGAACAGCATCCCATGCATGCTTGAGTTGTGCCACACCATGAATGGTGTAACGATGTCCCTCAACAAGCGATGGCATGCTCGACAGCCAATCAAGAGAGAGCTCCACGCTCTGTCCCTTTGGACCGTCAGTACCATCATAAGCTCGCATCACGGGCACACCATTTTCGGGGAAGTAATATCCGTTAAACTCAATTACCTGAGCGGGCGCTGGAGCAAATGGCTCGCTCATGTTAATCATCTCCACTGCAACATGCTGCACTACTCCAGCCTCTGGAAGGCGAGTTAGTGTGAGTGATGGATTACCGTTAATCACATTATATGTGCCATAGACCGTTCCTGCCTTAAAGGCATTCATTGCGTTGAGCTGGTCGAAGTTGTCGCCACATTTCACCTCAATCCACGAACCTTTACCGTTGGTAACAAAGAGGCTTGGTGCATGAGCATCGACGATAGTGAGGTTGTCGCCCAAGTTGTAGGTCTCCCCGGGCTCGCCATCCTCAAGCAACTTCTCAAGCGTGATGGAAGGTAGCTGCTGAGCAATCTCAAATGGCACCTTGTCACCCCACACATAGTAACTGTCGGGATAACTTGGATTTCGCAGGCAGAACAAGTATACAGTCCCCACGCTGCCGCTGAATGAGGTCTTAAAATTGACTGTCACACTCTGGTGGGCAGGAATAGTCACTACCGACGACTTGCCTTGACCAAGAACTCTTGTGACGTTCTCGTCAAGTATCATGAATGGCAACATTCCAACAAAGTCGCCTGAGCCGTTGTTGTAGACTGTTGCCGAGGCCATCACGTTGTTGGCATCCATATAGTAGCTTGCCACTTGCACATTGGTGGGAGTGCTTAAATTATAATTGCTGCTGTTCACAACCTGGACGTTGACTGCGTCACCTATTTGCTGCTTGTTCTTGTCGAGGACGACAAGCTGATAATTACCTGTATTTGAAGGAGCTGTGAGCGAGGAGTTGATAGTCACATCGTTGCCTGTTGCCACGTCAATCTTCATGCCGTTACTCTCAACAACAACACTGCCATTGCGCTTGAGAGCAAAATATATGTTGTCATAGTACTCATCACCACTGTTGGCAATGGTGGCACTTAAGTCGAAATCAGAGTAAGAACCCACCTTGCTGGGAGCATCGAGAGCCACTAGCGAGAGCTCGCCGTCATTTGTCTCTGGAGTTCCGAAATACATCACGCCATTCTGCACTGTAGCAGGGATATAGCCCTGAGTGGTGTTGCCGTGGTTATAGACCTCATAGCCGCTCATTCCTGCCTCAGGAACTGAATAAAGCAGCCACAGTTGGTATTGACCATCGGCAAGCGAAGTCGACGGAGTGTAGCCCAGTGCTCTGTCACCGGTGAGATTGTAGTTTGCCCCAAAATACAGATTATAAGCATACTGGCTTTCGCTGTTGAAATCGGCTTGATTTCCGTTAAGATCGGTCAGGTAGAATGCCAAGTATACTGTCACAACAGGGTAATAGCCATAACCATTCACCTGAATCCAGCTAAGGTTTATTGGTGCTTCCGAACCTAAATTCACCTGATCCACGCCAGCAGTTAATCCTTCACAGGTGAACTGAACGTATGGCTCGGGTTCAGGCGATCCATCATCGGGATAGAAGCCCGAGACAAACTCTTGACCAGCATTGTAGCCACCCTCAAAGGAGCCAATGCCCTGGTCTCGAGGGTTAAGAGCTGTGACAAGGAAATAACCGTTGCTGGTGCCTCCCCAACCCCAATTAATGTGATAGTAGCCATCGGCGTTATATCCATCAAACACAAACGCATGACCGCCACCGCCAGGTGTAAATCCTGAGTAGAGCACCGGACGCGAATTGTCAAGCTCGTTCATCAGCAAGCTGTCCCACTGTGCTATAGGGGTGTTGGCGCGCTTGTGCAGTTTCATGCCCTTGTTGTAGCCGAAGTAGGTGCGCAGGGCCTCCATCATGTCGTAGGTGCCTGTACCGCTGCTGCGGCCATAGTTCATCTCGGATGCCACTCCCAGATGATACATGAGAGTTGCCACGGCATTACCCTCTGCAGTAGTGTAGCCACTGCTGTAGTCATCAAGCATGTTATCCCAGTCATAGGTAGTGTTGAAGTCGGCACTCAGAGTCTGCTCTCCTTCGCCGTTCACATTACAAGTGTAACTATGACTTCCAGTGCCCTGCACAGGCCATTGATAATAGTTCATGATTTGTGCCGTGGCTGTTGCCACGCATCCTGTCACAGCATGTCCATTACTATAGGTGGGGCACAAGTCGTTATAGGGGGAGCTCTGATTCCACATGGTGGTGAGTAATGGATTCACGCTTGTTGTCAGTTCTGAACGTGGAGCAATGCCGCCAGCCTGTGGGTGCGAACGCAGGTAGCTCATCTCACTGGCATAACAATCAAGCCAATACTGTAACCCATCGGGAATATTGTTGGCATCAAAGGTGCCCTCGTCGCTGTAGCCCAGCACTGGGGCGGCATTATCCTCGCCCGACACTATAACATATCCGTGATTGTTGCTATTGTTGAACACGTAGTAGTCCACCTTTTTCTCTGGGCTCAAGGCAGCCATCGCAAGCGACAGCTGAGGAGGCTGTGGATTCACTCCGAGTAGATGTCGCGAAGCGTTAGTTTGTAGATAGTTCACCGCGACGGCTTTTGCTTCATCGCTTGAGCGCTGCACAGCCAACACAGGTAGCGCCAGCAATGCAATCATTAGGAATAATAATTTTTTCATATTTATCAAATTTAATAACTTTTTGGCAAAGATAATATTTTTGATAACAACCACCAAAAACCTATCACTGAAAAAAGTTTTTTTGTCTTCGGGTTGCAAATAACGGTGGAAAATGGTATATTTGCACATTAATTTCGCTATGCGCCCTGCGCATGGTGGCTATTGCATTGAATAATAATTAACTAAATCAATTAATAACTAAATTCAAAACTACTATGTGGTTATTTAAATCTTCGGTAGGCAGGAAAGTGGTGATGAGTGTCACTGGACTTTTCCTTATCCTATTCTTAACATTCCATGCGCTGATGAACGTGGTAGCAGTCTTCTCGCTCGATAAATACGAGGCTGTTTGCGAGTTCCTTGGCGCTAATTGGTATGCTCTGCTGGGCACGCTGGTGCTCGCCGCAGGTTTTGTGATTCACATCATCTATGCTTTCTGGCTCACATTGCAGAATCGCAGCGCTCGTGGCAACGACCGCTATGCAGTGACAAGCCGCCCAAAGAGCGTGGAGTGGGCTTCACAAAACATGCTCGTGCTGGGTATCATCGTTGCATGCTTCCTGGTCCTGCACCTTGTTCAGTTCTGGGCTAAGATGCAGATGCCTGAGATTATGGGCGAGGGTCCCGACAGCGGCTATATGGCTCTTAAGGCGACATTCGAACAGCCTTGGGTACTGCCTGTTTATCTGATTGGCTTCCTTGCCGTTTGGTTCCACATTACCCATGGTTTCTGGAGCGCATTCCAGTCACTCGGCGTTAACAACGACAAGTGGATTGAACGTTGGAAATGCATTGGCTACTGGTGGGCTACCTGCGTCATGGTACTCTTTGCCATCTGCGCTATCGCTCTTACTATCAAGTTTGCGACCGACAGTTGTCCCTGCATTGGTGACTTGATTTAATTTAGCTGAGTAATTAATCTTTAAAACTTTTTGAAAAATGGAAGAAAACATTAAGAACAACGTTGCTCAGCCAGTTATTGACTCTAAGATTCCTGAGGGACCTGTTGCTGAGAAATGGACCAACTATAAGGCACATCAAAAACTTGTGAACCCCGCCAACAAGCGCCGCCTCGACATCATAGTCGTAGGTACCGGTCTGGCAGGTGCCAGCGCCGCCGCCACTCTAGGCGAAATGGGTTTCAAGGTAATGAATTTCTGCATTCAAGACTCACCACGTCGTGCGCACTCTATTGCCGCGCAGGGTGGTATCAATGCCGCTAAGAACTATCAGAACGACGGTGACTCGGTTTACCGCCTCTTCTACGACACCGTTAAGGGTGGTGACTATCGTGCCCGTGAGGCCAACGTTTACCGTCTTGCCGAGGTATCGAACAATATCATCGACCAGTGCGTGGCACAGGGAGTGCCCTTCGCTCGCGAATACGGAGGTCTGCTCGCCAACCGTTCATTCGGTGGCGCTCAGGTAAGCCGCACATTCTATGCCAAGGGACAGACTGGCCAGCAGTTGCTGCTCGGTGCCTACTCATCGCTCAACCGCCAAATTGAGATGGGCAACGTGACAAGCTACAACCGCTACGAGATGCACGACGTGGTAATCATCGACGGTCGCGCACGCGGCATCATCGCCAAGAACCTGGTTACTGGTCAGCTCGAGCGTTTTGCCGCACATGCTGTGGTTATCGCCACTGGTGGATATGGCAACACCTATTTCCTCTCGACCAACGCTATGGCTTGCAACGTGAGCGCTGCTATGGCTTGCTACCGCAAGGGCGCTTACTTTGCTAATCCCGCCTATGTTCAGATTCACCCAACTTGCATCCCTCGCCACGGCGACAAGCAGTCGAAGCTCACGCTGATGAGTGAGTCGTTGCGTAACGACGGCCGCATCTGGGTTCCCAAGAACATTGAGGATGCCAAGCGCCTGCAAGCTGGCGAGATTAAAGGTAGCGACATCCCCGAGGAGGAGCGTGATTATTACCTCGAGCGCCGCTATCCAGCCTTCGGTAACCTCGTGCCTCGCGACGTGGCAAGCCGCGCCGCTAAGGAGCGCTGCGACAAGGGCTTCGGCGTGAACAACACCGGCCAAGCTGTGTTCCTCGACTTCAGTGAGGCTATCAACCGCTTGGGCATCGACGTGGTTCGTCAGCGCTATGGCAATCTTTTCGATATGTATGAGGAAATCACCGACGTGAATCCTGGCGAGCTCGCCAACGAGATCAACGGCGTGAACTACTACAACCCAATGATGATTTATCCCGCTATCCACTACACTATGGGTGGCATTTGGGTAGACTATGAGTTGCAGACCTCAATCAAGGGCCTCTTCGCTATTGGTGAGTGTAACTTCAGCGACCACGGCGCTAACCGTCTGGGTGCTTCGGCGCTCATGCAAGGTCTTGCCGACGGTTACTTCGTACTCCCCTATACTATCCAGAACTATTTGAGCGACCAAATCACTGTGCCTCGATTCTCGACCGACCTTCCTGAATTTGAGGAAGCTGAGGAGCGCGTGCAAGCCGACCTCGACCAGATGATGAACATTCGTGGCAGCCGCTCAGTTGACTCTATCCACAAAGAGCTAGGTAATATCATGTGGGACTACGTGGGCATGGGACGCACTAAGGAAAGTCTAGAGATTGCTATTGACAAAATCAAAGCCCTGCGCAAGGAGTTCGAGACCAATCTCTTCGTGCCTGGCTCTCAAGAGGGCATGAACATCGAGCTTGACAAAGCATTCCGTCTGCGTGACTTCATCACCATGGGTGAACTTATCGCCTACGATGCTCTCAACCGCGAGGAGTCGTGTGGTGGTCACTTCCGCGAGGAACACCAGACCGAGGAAGGCGAAGCTAAGCGCGACGACGAGAACTTCTTCTACGTGGCTTGCTGGAAATACAACGGCAACGACGAAAAGGCTCCAAGCTTAATCAAGGAACCTTTGCACTACGAGGCTATTAAGGTACAAACACGCAACTACAAAAACTAAATAATTATGGAAAGCAATATTAGCGTTAAACTTAAGATATGGCGCCAAGCTAATCCTCAGGCGCAAGGTGAATTTGTGACCTATGAGTTGCAGGACATTCCTACCGACACCTCGTTCCTCGAGACTCTCGACATTCTCAACGAACAACTCGTTGAGCGTGGAGAAGAGCCAGTCGCTTTCGACCATGACTGCCGCGAGGGAATTTGCGGCATGTGCTCGCTATACATCAACGGTCGTCCTCACGGACCTGGTGATGGAGCTACCACTTGCCAACTCTATATGCGACGTTTCAAAAACGGTGAAACTATCACGGTAGAGCCTTGGCGCTCGGCAGCGTTCCCTGTTATCAAGGACTTGATGGTTGACCGCAACGCATTCGACAAGATTCAGCAGGCTGGAGGCTACGTGAGCTTCAACACTGGTGGCGCTCAAGATGCAAACGCAATCCCCATCAGCAAGGTGGCGGCCGACGAGGCTATGGACAGCGCAAGCTGCATTGGATGCGGCGCCTGCGTAGCTGCTTGTAAGAATGGTTCGGCGATGCTCTTCGTTTCAGCAAAGGTAAGCCAATTCGCTCTGTTGCCACAAGGCAAGGCCGAGGCCAAGAAACGCGTGAAAGCTATGTTGGCAAAGATGGACGAACTGGGATTCGGCAACTGCACCAACACTGGTGCCTGTGCCGCCGTGTGCCCAAAGAACATCAAGCTGAGCAACATCTCACGTCTCAACCGCGAATACATCAGCGCAAAATGCAACGACTAATCGCTGAACGCACATTTATAAAAATCGCCAGCCCCATTCCTGAGGCTGGCGATTTTTTTATTTTGGGATTCCCCATTTATGAATTATGACTCATATTAGTCATAGAGAGTCTTAACGGCGAGGTTAATGTTGTAGTACTTGACTTTACCAGTTACATCCTTGATGACCCTGATGAATGGTGGGAACTTGGTTTCTTCGCCTTGTGCCTCGCTGTCCATCTCCAGAATGCTGAATCCTGGATCGGGGTCGATGAACTGGTCGAGTTCGTAATATTGTCCTTCCCAAATGAAGCTCTTGCGAATCTTGTGGATAGACTGGCGAGTTGGGTCAGCAAGTGCCATCATACTCATATACTGGTTGTAGCTTATGTTACGCTCGGTAACGATGCGCTCGCTCTCGCCAACAGTCTTGGTAGTAGTTTGCAAGTAGACATACTTGCCCTGCATCATGCGCTTGCGCAGACGAACCACGGTTCCTGGCTCGCTCATGAGGTAGGTCTGAACAATGTCGGTCTCGATAGCATTAGGAATCTCTCCAATGAGTTCAACCATAAACTTGCGCTCGTTCTCGATGGGTGCAGGAATTCCCAGCACATTAGAAATCTCGCGAAGCACACGGCGAATCTTATTCTCAAAATTCTCGCTGTTGCTAATTACACGCAGGTGAGGATGACCAGTCCATGCGTTGCGAAGTTTCTTATCAAGGGTGCAAGCAAGATCCACGCCTTCGGTTCGCGCCTCGTTGTTGCTCGTGGTGTAGAATTCAGCAGCACCATCGGCAGCAGTAACCAAGTGGAGTACAGCATCATAGCGACTATCACGAAGCTTCTCAATTGGTATGTCAATCTCGGCGGTGATTGCCTGCCAGGTCTCGGGTGTGAGGTAAACCGAAATATCCATAGTGCCGCGATCGCACACCAGCAGCACAGGTTTCTCACTCTCGGCAGCAATGGCAGCAAAGTGATCTTCAAGGTCGAGCTGCAGCTTCAAGGTCGCTTTCTCGGCTTGGTAGAACTGTGACTGATTCTTAGTGAGATAGTCTACTCCTCCCACTGCAAACATGGTGGGAACTTCGGGAACGGTATACACTTGATATCCCAGATTGGAGAAATGCTCTACCACCTTGGCGAGCGCTGTAGTCTTGCCGGCACAAGGGCCACCAGTAAGCACCACTTTAGTTATCTTGCTCATAGATAATAGTTTATGTTTATTCGTTTTTACTTTTTTCTTGTTTTAGGTCACAAATATAGTCATTTTTTTTAAGATGACAAAACATAGGAAAGTTATCATGTAGTGAGGAAATCGTTGTAGCATCTAAAGTCTTCCTCCACCGACCACACATTTATTTTGGACTGATAGACCACCTATAATTATGCATTTCGTGGGAATAAAGTTGTATTTCGCTGAATATTACTAAAATATGCGCAAAAAAATATGCATTTTTTTTGTGGTTATCAACAATTGAGCTAAATTCGCACCCAAATAGACAAATTTTGTATTCATAAACCAAACTTATTTTAAACTCACTGTCTTACAGACTTCTACCCTTAGAGAAGGGAGCAAAAAACTTACACATTAGCACTTCTAACCAACCATTACGACGGATTTATAACTTGCAAGGCCAATATTAAACCCAAATCTCACTTCACACTCTTGCACAACTATGCCCTAATGGCAAATTCCAAGCGCTAATCTAGATTAGAAGACAAGAGGCGAAACAAATTGTTCTTATGTTCCTCTCTCTAAAAATGGACAAACAATAGCCATTGCCTTGTCTACTAGTTAACTAAAAAACAAATCGAGACAAACAATATTTTTTATTAACTAAACCAAACTTATTTTTTATGATCAAAAAATTCTATCTAAAATTCCTAATGGGCTTGCTGCTCACGTCTCTCGCCGTGCCGCATACGCAAGCGGAGACTTTGACCGTGGCCAATGGGACTGGGACAGACCAATATATGCCTATATATGGGTCTGCTTGGAAAACTAATGGCGCTGGTTGTCAGTTTATTTATCCTGCAAGTGAATTGAGTAACTTGTCTAATGGCGCTATTATTAAAAAAATCAAGTTTTTTAGTTCTTCTACTGTCAATTCAAAGTTGGGCTATAGTACAACGGCTATAAGATTGGGCAATACTCAATCGACAACTATAGCCAACAACACTTCGGCTATGGCAGCAAACAGAGAGAACATGACTCTTGTTTTCACTGGAAACTTGCCTACAGGTTCTACCGAAATGGAGATTACCTGTAGTACAGACTTTGTATATCAAGCTGGCCAGAATCTAATTGTTGATACTTATGTAACATCAGCATCAAGCACTGGATATTATAGTCAGTATTGGTATGTAAATAGCGGATATTCTTCAGGTTGTGTTGCTGAATGTAATGGTACATCCGTTTATAGTGACTCTAAACTTCCAAAGATGGAAATCACATACGAACTTGGTACAGTTGAAGAGTATGCTGCTGTTGTAACACCTACGACTCTCGCTTTTGGTGAGATTCCTGTTGGTGGAGAAATAACACAAACTATTACATTAAGAAACACAGGTGCTAATGCCTTCACTCCAAGTTTGAATATCTCAAATTCAGCATATACTACCACCTATTCCCCAACATCACTTGCTTCAGGGGCTTCTATTGAAATTCCTATTAAGTTTAACCCAACCACAACAGGCAATTTTGATGGAACATTGACAATTGATTGTGGAAATGCAGGAGTAAAAGAAGTTGCCCTTACAGGTAGCGGCTCTTATTCTGCAACCATTGGAGGTGACGCATCAACTAGTGAATATTTGCCTGTATATGGATATAATCATGATTCTTATAATCAACAGAATCAGTTTGTTTATCCAGCCTCAATGTTGACTTCTCTTGTGGGCAAAAGGCTTAAATCAATAACTTTTTATCCCTCAGGTGGAATTAAGTTCTATAATGGTTCTGTATCATTCTCATTAGCAAATGTTGCTTCTGGTTCTATAACTTTTACGGCATCAGGTAATACACCACAATCACCCAGTGGTTTGACACAAGTTGGCACAATCACAATGCCTTCATCTGCCCAGTCGTCTCTCACAGAATGGACCTTATCGTTTGATGGTGATGGTTTTGATTATACAGGAGGTGATTTATTTGTAGATGTAACTACAGTTAAAGGCTCTTGGGGAACCACTAATTTCTATGGCACAACAACCGAAGATTATGTAGGTTATTCTTGCACAAGCAGCTCGGCAAAAACAGGTCAAAAATTCCTCCCCAAGGTGAAATTCACTTATGAGGATAGTTATGCACCAGCTACCCCTACTATCACAGCTAATCCTGCTTCTGTTAGCTTAACTACTGAGGTTGGTACACCTGTGACTGGCACTTTCTCTGTGACTGGTGCTAATTTGACAGGTGACATCACTGTTGCTGCTAGTGGTGATGGCTTCAGCGTAGCTCCTGCTACAATCACTGCTGCCGATGCAGCCAATGGCGTTACCGTAACTGTTACTTACAACCCTGCTGCTGCTGGAACTCATACTGGTGCAATCACTTTGAGCAGCGATGGTGCTACCAGCAAGACTGTGAACCTGAACGGTACAGCAACCTTGCCTCCAGTTCCAATGATTGTTGCCAATCCTACTGCTTTGACAATGAATGCTATTGTTGGAACTCCAGCAACCTCAACCTTCACTGTTACAGGTTCTAACCTTGAGGGCGACATCACCGTTGCCGCAAGTGGCGAGGGCTTCAGCGTAGCTCCTGCTACTATCACTGCAGCCGATGCAGCTAATGGTGCAACTGTAACCGTTACTTACAATCCTGCTGCCGCTGGCAACCACACTGGCTCAATCTCTTTGACCAGCACTAATGCCGATGCAGTTACTGTAGCTCTGACAGGTACTGCTGCCACTCCCGTTATCAGCGGAACTGTAACTCCTGCAACTCTCAACTTCAGTTGCTATGCTGAGCAGACTGCCACTGGCACAATCACTGTTGAGAACACAGGTAACCAAGCGTTCACCCCAGCATTTAACCTAGCTGCCCCATTTAGCATCGAGGCTGCTACCGAGATTGCCGCTGGCGCAAGCAAGCAGTTCACCGTTACTTATGCTCCCACTGCTGCTGGCACTCACACTGGAACTCTCACCGTTACCATCAACGGCACCGACACCCAGGTTGCACTGAACGGTACCGCTACCGAGGCACCTGAGGGTGGAGAGCTCACAGTTGCCGAGAGCACTACCACCGGTGACAAGTATATGTCAAGCATTGCACCAATCTATGGTGGTAGATACAATTCTACTGGTACTGTGCAGATGCTTTATCCAGCTTCTTTGTTGACAGATATGGTTGGCATGCAAATTACCAAGGTTACATTCCGTCACTATGGTGCTCCTGGATTCAGCGGCGGCGCCGTTCAAGTTAGCATTGGCGAGACCGAGAATGCTAACCTGTCGGGTGGTGAGGTAAGTGCCAGCACTTTGACCGCTGTGGCAACAGTTTCTCCTATTGGATCTGCTTTTGATAATGAATATTATCTCACATTTGAGTTCTCACGTCCTTATTTATATAATGGTGGCAACCTTGTAATTCAAACTCATGTGACCACTGAGGGTTCAGAGAGTCGTAGTCGTTTCTATGGTAAGAGTACTTACGACTTGAGCTTAGGTAATATCACAACACTGGCAACTAGCTATTCAGCACAAACTGGTAATGGCTATAGCACTTCGTTCCTGCCCCAGGCTACCTTCACTTACGAGAAGGCTCGTGGTGTAGAACTCGTTTCTCCTGAGGATGGCATTCTCAACTTTGGTGAGGTGAGCGTTAAGGGTCACAAGACTATGACCATCACTGTCAAGAACAACAACTCGACTGAGGTAACTGTTAGTGCATCTGATTTGGCTTATCCTTACAGCGTGGTTGACGCTCCTGCGAGCATTGCTGCTGGCGAGACAGCAACCTTCTCTGTTGACATGAAACCAAACAATGACACCGAGAACATCGACTACAACAATGTTCAATTGACATTGACATTTGGTACTCAAGAGATGGTAATCACCATCAATGGTACTAGCCATGTGAATGAGCCAACAATGACCACCGAGGACTTCGCTGAGATTGAATATACATGGGTTGACGAGAATGGTGACACTCAAACCAGCAATCTTGCTGAGGTGGCTACAGATCCAGCCCAGATGATTGCCCTGATGCGTGAGGTTTATATGAACCGCAACGTGCCCGGCAACTGGTATCGTGGTTACACCAAGGCTGGTGAGCCCAGCTATGAGGTGGCTTATCCCGCCATTGGTAAGATTGTTTACGATAATGAAAATCTGAACTACACCTACAGCGACTCTTATGGCTGGAACATTGGCTTCAGTGAGAATGTGAATGACCACATCTTGACAAACCCGACCTACAATCAATATCGTTACTTCAACCCCGACGAGTATAAACCCATCAAGAATGGTGTTACTCTGCTTCTCGTGGAGATGAACGACAATATTGTTAGCGCAGATGGTAATTCTTACACCGAAATCGTGAATGGTATCAACTCTGTTCCCAGTGGCTATAATGCTCTAAAGAGTATGGTGGGCACTGTCTTCAAGAGCGTGCGTGTTGTAACCCAGTCGCGCAACATGGGTGCTGGCGAGGATGCCGGAACACTCTTCAAGCTTGACTGCGACAAGATGAATCGCTTCTTCTTGCTCGCTAAGGGTCGTCTGCGTATGTTCAGCGGTGATGTAACCCGTCACCATGGCTCATACATTGATGCTACTAGCACCGGCAACAGCTACCGCGAGTTCGAGGAAATGGGCCCATTCTATCAGATGTATGAGCAATTGAGCCCAGTGGATTTGGCTAATGTATCGGATGTTACCGACGTTTATCAAAAACTCGTGAACATGGAGTCTTACGGTATTGAGCATGACTGCCAATCTATAGCATTTATCAGCTATGATGGTGTTACTGGCCATGAGTTCAATATGTATGGCAAGGCAAGTATCTCTGATGACTGCCAGGATGTTCGTGACCTCATGATTACCATACCCGAGCGCCGCATGCAGTGGTGGTACGAAGGTAGCGGAAACAACAGTCGTGATGGATATAGCTATGAAACAGATGCTAACGACATGTTTGTGAACTACAACAAACAGCGTGTTCCCAAGATGGGTCTGTTTGTTATCAAGCAATTCCCAATCACTGGCGAGCAACAAGAGAATGCCAACGTTTATGACCTGAACCTGAGTTGGACTTCTAACCTGCTTGAGTTCTTGCCAACAGGCTATGGTGTTTACAACCTCTATCGCGTTGTTACCAATGCCGACGGCACTAAGACTTATACTAAGGTCGTTGACAACTTGGATCCCAACACCTTCAGTTATGTTGACCATGTTGAGATGCAGCAGACTGGCCAAGTTGTGACCTACGTTGTGCAAGGTCAGGATCAGGAGAAGTTCTTGAGCATGCAGCTGTCAAACGAGGAAAGCTTTGTGATTCCTGGTCTCGACCGCCGCGAGCAGATTATTATCGCTCTCAACAACGACTACTACTACAGCCGCTATGATGCAGCCAACCAAAAGAACAACTACTCTAACTCGCTTATCGCCAACAACACAGTTGGAACTAATGTGAAACCTGAGTATTTGACAGTTTGGCAAGATGGTAGTGATAAGGGCATGTTCAAGTTCTGGCGTGCTACTCTCAAGACTGTTGACGGCGAGCAAGTTGTTGACACTGAGAACGCTGTAAACTTTGCTAACTGCAAGGTTACCGCCCTCAATGAGACAAGTGGAACTCTGACTTATGAGGCAGGTGATGACCAAGCTACATTTACTATTGGCTATCACCAGAACACAGCCACTTCTACTATCTCTATTGTCAATGGTGAGGTTAAGTTTGACGGCTTGAAGCTTTATGACAACTTCAGCGTAAGCGTTGAGGAGAACACTCATCCAGCTCAATATGTTTACTATGTGACTCTTAAGACTGCCGTGCCATTCAATCTTAACGATGAGGGCACTGAGACTAGCGATGAAGCTCGCAGTAACACCGTAAGTGTTCCTGTTTACAAAACTGGTATGGCAATGAATCCACTCAGCGCAACAGATGTAGAGAATGATGTCACTCACGAAACTCCAGCGGCTACTAAGTTTGATCTCAATGCTCGCTACAGTAGTAAGAGTGAGATTCTCGGCTACTATATCTATCGTTGGGCCGACAAGGAGACTGCAGCAAATGAGCGTTCTATCTATGAGGCTAACGGTGACGATGCTTCTCCACAAGGTCAGGCAGGCAACCAGGGTACTTACTACACTGTAGCCATGAACACCGACTACACTGCCCAGACCGAAAACTTCGCTATGGATGCCAACGGCAACCATCCCGATGTGACTGCTACATTCATGGACAACTACATGGTTAAAGACGCTACGAATGCCGATACCTACACCTATGCTCCCGTTGTTGAGCTATTCGCTCCACAACAGGCAGTAGAACTTCCTAGTGGTGTCGACCGTGAGGACTACAATACCTATGGTGGTCCACAGCAGATGACCGCTGGTGGCGTGGTTAATGTTGAGGTTCTGAAGCCTGCTCAAAGCACATATACCTGGACAGCCAACGGCAAGACTTACACTTACTACAACGTATTCCTTGATGTGTCCAAACTTAGCATACCTCAGGATTATGAGATTGTTAAGGTTCGCGCTTGGCGTAAGATTGACAGTGAGTACCTGGGTGAGGAAACAGGCAAGGGCTATGAGTGGCGCATCAACGATATCGTTAATGGCGAGCTTAAGTTCATCGAGCATGCTTCATGTACAGAAGGTGAGGAACTTGGTAGTGAAGGTTCTAACGACATCTTTGAAGGTACCTTTGGTGCTGTGAAACTGAGTGGCAGCGAGAAAATTCCTATGGATTTTGTTGTTCGCGTTTACTTCACCAAATCGCTAAGTGGTGCTAAGGCCGCTGATCCTGATGGTGATTACTACATTGCTGAGTACACCATTAATGATGCACTCACAAGCGACATCCCCACCAGCATCTTCGGCGTTGATAGCTACAAAGTCGTTACCGGCATCAAGTACTACAACCCAGCTGGTGTTGAGAGTGATGTGCCATTCCAGGGTGTAAACATTGAGGTTACCACCTATGACGATGGCAGCCGCACTACTCGCAAGTTACTCAAGTAGTTTTTAGATAGTAAAACTATATTTTCAAATTAGGGCGACCCCCACGTGGGCCGCCCTAGTTTGTTTCTTGTTTAAAAAAGCATTATCTTTGCAGTGTCGGACAAAAGTCTAATAACTGACAACTGCTATGGGCGTATTGTTGCAAGTTGAGGAATTGACCAAGTCATATGGATATGACTTGCTCTTTGGCGATATCTCCTTCGGACTCGACGAGGGCGACAAGGTGGGGCTTATCGCTAAGAATGGCACGGGAAAAAGTACACTGCTTAATCTGCTTGCTGGTATTGATTCCCCCGACAGTGGCACTATTATCTACCGTAACGACGTGCGTCTGGGCTATCTGCCACAAATTCCCACCTTTGAGGATGCGAAGACGGTGATTGAAGCGTGCCTTGAGGGTGATGACCCACGTGCCAGAGCCGTGCTTGCCTATGAGCATGCTGCTCAGAGCGGTGACAGTGATGCCCTTACTGCAGCTATTCAAGCGATGGACAATAGTCACGCTTGGGACTACGAAGAACGCTTCAAACAAGTGCTCACAAAACTCAAGATTGACGATTTCCATCAACCAGTGAACGAGCTGAGCGGCGGCCAGGTGAAACGTGTGGCGCTTGCCAAAATTCTTATTGATGACCCTGAGTTCCTAATCCTCGACGAGCCTACCAACCACCTTGACATAGACATGATAGAATGGCTGGAAAATTACCTCAAGCGCAGCACTATGACCATCTTGATGGTCACCCACGACCGCTACTTCCTCGATAACGTGTGCAACCGCATCCTCGAGATGGATCAGCAAGAGATTTTTGTCTACGAGGGCAACTATAACTACTATCTTGAGAAACGGGCGGAGCGCATCGATGCTCAGAACGCCCAGGTTGAGAAGGCCCGAAACCTGCTTCGAACCGAGCTTGAGTGGATGCGCCGTCAGCCTCAGGCACGTCAGCACAAGGCACAATACCGCATCGACGCATTCTATGAACTCAAGGAACGCGCTCGTGGCTATCGCGAACGAGGCGACGTTCGCCTTACGGTGAACTCGGCATACATAGGTAAGAAAATTTTCACTGCACACCATGTGAGCAAAAGCTATGGTGACAAGGTAATACTCAAGGACTTCGAATATACCTTCGCGCGCTATGAAAAACTTGGCATTGTGGGTGATAATGGCGTGGGAAAATCTACCTTTATAAAAATGCTGCTTGGCGAGGTGCCCTGCGACAGTGGGTCGTTTGAGCTGGGCAAGACGGTGCGTTTTGGCTACTACAGCCAGGAGGGTATGCAGCTCGACGAAAGCAAAACGGTAATAGAGGCGGTGCGCGACATTGCCGAGTATATCGTCTTTGACGAGAAGACCCATTACACAGCAGCCCAATTCTTGAATCTGTTCCTCTTTAACAACAGCGAGCAGCAGAAGTATATATCTACACTGAGCGGTGGCGAGAAGCGCAGGCTCTACCTGGCGATGGTGCTCATGAGCAAGCCCAATTTCCTTATCCTCGACGAGCCAACTAACGACCTCGACATCTCCACGCTCGAGATTCTTGAGGACTATCTGTCGAAGTTCAACGGTTGTGTGATAATAGTGAGCCACGACCGATTCTTTATGGACCGCACGGTGGACCACACTTTTGTGTTCTTGGGCGATGGCGTGGTGAAGGACTTCCCTGGCAACTACAGCGAGTACCGTGCATGGAAGAACTACCATGACCGAGAGGCTGCCGAAGCGGCTCGTGCCACTGCCAAGCCCAAAGAAAAAGTGCAATATAATGTACGTGACAACTCACGCAAACTAACTTTCAAGGAGCGCCGTGAGCTCGAACAGCTGACTATCGAAATAGATGAGCTTACTGCTGAGAAAAAGGCTCTTGACACACTTTTTGCCAGCGGTTCGGTGATTACCGACATGGACATTAAGAGTGCCCGCTACAGCGAGCTTCAGGATTTGCTTGAAGAAAAAGAAATGCGCTGGCTCGAGCTCAGCGAGAAGGAATGATGCTTTTTCTGCACGTGCGCATTGATTTATTTCTCAACACTGATTTATTTCTCCACCTTTAGAACAGCACGATAGAGGGCGGTTGGACTGGGTGTTGTGAGCTGCAGCGTTCCTGCGACAAGTCGTCCGTTTTCTATCACGGATTCACGACTTTGAGGCCATGGGTCGCTATTGCTGGAGCGCTGTTCAATAATGAATTTAGCCTCTGCATCAGGAGCGAGCAGTTTGTTGCCCAGCACGCTAGTAATCGCACCCATCGTTGGCCGCAGATTCAGCTCCACACATGGGTCTATTCCAACATTTTCAAGAGATTGTGCGGTAATGGAAGACGAAACGCTCTTCCTGCTTCCTACTTTATACTTTGTACTTGATTGTACATTATTAAATAGGAGCATATCAACGCCTAACCAACCGTTGTAGTGAGGTGCGACAAGTTCGTCAAGAACCTGAGTCACAGCAGCCACCACCTCATCAAACTTTGGATATAATTTTGTGATTCTACTCTTCAACTCCTTTTTAGAAGCCACTATACCATAACTGTACTGGCTGTGACTATCAGTTTCAAACACCGAGTATCCTCGCACCTCAGCTTTGCCGTTATCACTATAAAACTCGACGCCCAAGTCCATCATCTTGTCGAGAGCTTCCTCGCACAGAACTGAACCCTGTCGCTTGAGGGCACCACGACACCACTGCTCAAGTTCTGGAGTGGGACCGTCGGTGGTATGATAGATGCCACGACCACTACTTGACCATGGTGTTTTGACAAAGCACTGCTTATGTTTTTTGACAAAAGCCAACACAAGTTCAGGGGTGGCTAACTCCACTGGCGCAGGACACAATTTACGACCAAGGATTTCCTGAAGACGAAGATGTATCAATACCGAGATACGACGATGTGAGAGCCCACGAAGGTAGTAAATTTCATCTTTCGAGGGCATACTGTCACTGCTGGCGCCCCACTTGAGAAGTCGCCGTCGCAGGTCCAAGCACCATCCCCACGGCATGACGCAATAGTCATTCAAATATCTCAGTTCATTTCGTTTGACAGCATGAACATCAAAACCCATCGTGGCATTAAGTTGTTCTAGCCATTGAGCATCATGATCACTATCTGTAATGAGTAACGAACCTGGCTCTGCAATATAGGCAGGAAGAATGGCAAGGTCTGTGGCCATCTGCATAGCAAACGGCGGGGCAACATAATTGATGCCCCCCGTCGCCAGCGCTAAGTCATTCTGCGGATTGAATATATAAACTTTCCTATCCACAAATCTTCACAAAAAAACTACTTCAGTCTTTTGCCATAGGTGGTCAAGAGCCGTTTGGCTTTTAGGGTCTTGAGGGGGATGGCAACTTCGATAATGCCGTCGCAGAAGGGACCCACAGCATAAGGAGGAAAGACAAACACCAGTTTACCATTCTTCACATAGAAGTTCTGGATATCGGGGACATCGATATTCTTCCACCACTTGTTGTCGGCATCGCGCTTGTCATAGCTGGGCAGCAAGCGCAGCACCTTACTTTGATTTGTGACAATGTCACCGAGACGAATGGGCTTGTCAAGCGCTGCATCGAAGGCTAGGAAATTGGAAGCAAACATGTTGTGGGCACCGCCATAGTAAGAATCTCCGTTTTCGACAAAGAACATAAGGTTTCCCACTGAGTGACTGTAATTGAAATCGAGAGTCTCATACCAGCAACTCATGGGATTTTCCTCATGGTTAATGTCTTTTATTCCACTCTTATATTCCTTCACATCAAAATCCTTAACCATAGTGTTGGAGCGAAGAATATCGTGGACCCAAGATTTCACACAGTTTTTGAGGGTCTTAGCATCGTTGATGTCATTAGGAAAGTTCTCACGGTTGTGGCTTGCGTAGAACACTTCTTCAATCAAGAAATCGTTGAGTGCTTTTGACTTCTTGCCATTCACTGTAACGGGCCAGTCGGCAGTAACGGTCTTGGTGAACTTGTAACCAACACCTTGTGGCTCGTCTTTCTCGAAAAAGCGGATAGAATCCTTAACAACAAAGTGTTGTGTCTTGATTTTTGGAGCTGCCTGGGCACTGAGTGCCAGCAGCATGAATGCAATTAATAGTTTTGTTTTCATAATTAAATCAATTAAATGATATTTCGTTTACAAATATAGTCTTTTTTTTAATTATAAAAGTATTTTGTCTTCATTTTTATTCAAAAAAGTGTACATTTATTACCACAAAAGAATGAATTCTTCTTCTTTTGGAAATATAAACCATATTATGTGAATTTTAAACCTTTCGGGGGAATGAAAACGATAGTAATTTTGCATCGCATAATAATTAGGACAGCAATATTATATTGCACTTTTCTATACAGATTCTATTCATAAATTTAAAGTCCCACTCGTGAGAGCCGGGCTTTTTTTATTGCCCCAAGCACTATATAGAAAAAACTAACAACTAATAACTAATAACTAAAAACAATTATCTATCTTTGCACATTATTAGATATAGATAGACAATGAAACAACATTTCTGGCATATTATAGCTTTAAGCATCATCCTTGTTTTAAGTAATGTCACTTCTGCTGCCCAAAGCGACACCGCCACCGTCCATCCCGTGAAGGTGAGCCTTATCACTTTCTATCCTGGCAACGAAGTGTTTGAGGTGTTTGGACACAGCGAAATATTGCTATCTGATTCCACAGGCGACTACTTTATTAATTATGGTGTATTCGACTTCAACTCGCCAGGATTCGTCACACGATATATCATGGGCGAAACCGACTACTTGTGTGCTATTATGCCGCCTAACATGGATGGTGGCATCAAAGAGGGGCGCAAAAGGGTGAAGCAAGACCTTAATCTCACTCCCGAGCAAGCAAAAAAAGTTTGGGACATACTGGTATGGAATGTGCAACCTGCCAATCGCGTCTACCGTTACCGTCATTTCAGTGACAACTGTTCCACACGGCCCCGCGACGTGATAGAAACTGCTCTGGGACATGAGCTCGACTATAACCAATGCAACTATATAGTTGGCAAGACTCTGCGACAAGTGATGAGCCACTACACGCGCAACTATCCATGGGAGCAGTTTGGCATCGACCTCGCGTTGGGAGCCGTCTGCGACACCATTATCGATGCACGCACCCACACCTTCGTTCCATTGTTCCTGATGCATGCTCTCGACAGCGCCACAGTGGTGAGCAATGGCAAGACTGAACCTTTAGTGAGCAATAGCACAGTTATCACTCCAGGCAACGACAACGGCATTGTAGCCTCACCCACACCCTGGTACCTCACCCCAATGTTCTTTGCTCTACTGCTCTTCACCATCACAATAGTCATCACTCTCCACGACTGGCGAAAAAGCTCCCCCTCTAATAGAGAGAGGACCAAAGTTGTGAAGAGCATAAACAAAGGTATCTCCCGCTGGTACGACACCATCCTCTTCACCATTGCAGGACTAGCTGGATGCCTCATCTTCTTCATCGAGTTTATCTCAACCCATGAGGCGGTGATGCCCAACTACAACATCCTGTGGCTGCACCCATTGCTGCTCCTGCTCGCCATTCTTCCATGGATAAAGAAAGCTTCTCAATTGCTCAAGTGGTGCCACTTTGTGAACCTTGCTCTCATCGCCACAATGGCTGTCGTTTGGCTTAGTGGTCTCCAGGCACCAAACGCCGCCTTCATCCCCATCATCGCAGCCCTTGCCATCCGTTCACTCCTCAACGTAATTAAATTACGCTGACATGAATTGACTTAAGAGGACAACTATACAGGAAAATCCAGATAATTTCATTATATTTGCATTGTTAAAACTTGAAACAAGATGAGATTCCGAGACGTAATAGGCAACGAGCGTGCTATAGAGCAGATTAGACGTATGGTGGACAGTGGAAACATCGCCCACGCATTGCTGCTGCATGGCGAACCTGGTGTTCCAAAGTTGGCGCTCGCCCTTGCCACTGCGCAATATATCCACTGCACCAACCGCATCGATGGCGACTCATGCGGCATGTGTCCCTCGTGCCTGCAGCACCAATCGACGAACCATGCCGACACGTTCTTCTCCTACCCTATCATCAAAAAGGGCGAAAAGCCAGTGAGCGAGGACTTTGGCAACGAATGGAAGCGATTCCTTGAAGAAGAAGTTGTGGCCGAGGATTATGAGCACTGGCTCTCATTACTGGGCAACACCAACGCTCAACCCATCATCTATGCAAGCGAGAGCGACAACATTGTGCGTAAGATGAGCTTGAGCGCCTACACAGCAAAATACAAAGTGCTTATAATGTGGCAGGCCGACAAAATGAACAAAGAGTGTTCAAACAAGCTTCTAAAGCTCATCGAGGAGCCATCGGACGACTGCATATTCTTGCTCACTACCGATAACGCAAAAGCCATACTCCCCACTATCTTCTCACGCACTCAGCGCATCGAGTTGCGCAAACCTTCGACCCAGCAAATAGCCGACTACATCGCTCGCGACGGTGACATCGACATGACCGAAGCACTGGCTATCGCCGCACCAGCCGACGGCAATGTGCTACAAGCACTGCGAAATATGGACCATGGCAGTGAAACACATGAATTCCACCAACAATTTGTCAATCTCATGCGTCTTGCCTATATGCGCAACATCGCTGGACTGAAGGAGTGGAGCGAAGATATCGCCGACTACAAGCGCGAGAAAGCACAACGATTCCTGAACTATGCCAGCCGCATGGTGCGAGAGAACTACATCTACAACCTGCAGCACCCTGAGCTCAACTATGAGACTCAGGAGGAGACGCAGTTCAGCAAAAACTTCGCACGCTTCATCAATGAGGAGAACGTGGAGAGAATGCTCAAACTCTATGTGGACGCAGCCCGCGACATCCGAGGCAACGCCAACGCAAAAATTGTCCTCTTTGACATCGCCCTTAAAACCACCATCCTCATCAAAAAGTGAGGAAAGAAAAACGAGAAGCAAGGAACGACCTCTCAACTATGAACTTTTAACTCTTAAATGCATTTTGCTATGCTTCCATTCCTGCGCCAAGTGGCACGATACTTTCATGAGAAAGGCAACATTGAAGAGTACTGTTTTGTGATGCCCAATCACCGCAGTTGCAAGTTCTTCGAGCGTGAGCTCGACTTGACGGCTCGCGGCGTGTTTCTCATGCCCGACTTGATGCCTATAAGCGACTTCGTGACTCGGCTCTCGGGCGACGTGATGGTCAACACTATCGACTCACTCTTTATGCTCTATAAGTGCTACACAAGCCTTGCAGGCAATGAAGACTATGAATTTGACAAGTTTGTCTACTGGGGCAATGTCCTGCTCAACGACTTCAACGATGTGGACATGTATCTTGTCGACCCCAAGCAGATTTTCACCAATGTCAAAGAGCTTCATGAAATAAAGTCGACCTATCTCGATGACGAACTGCAGGAGATAGTGTCACACTTCTTTAACCTCAGTACCGAGGGGCAGGCATCCCACAAAGAAGACTTCTGGATAAACTATTCTCCCGACAATCTCGACAAAGAGGAGGTGAGAGCAAGCTACTTGAAGCTGTGGCAGAGCATGCTTGAACTTTACAAGAGCTATCAAGCCGAACTCGAGAAACGCCGACTGAGATCAATGGGAATGATGTATCGCGATGCCGTAGCCGCACTGAAAGATGGTCATGACTTGGGACACAAATGCTATGTGTTTGTGGGCTTCAATGTGTTGTCAACAAGCGAGATTGCAATTTTCAAGCAATTAGAGAAACGCGGCAAGACATTGTTTTTCTGGGACACAGCATCACCTGCTTTTAGCGACAAATACCCACCAAATAATGGCTCACGATTTGTGAAGTTCTTCAAGCAGCAATTTCCCGAACCTAATGACTTTACCCCCGAACCCATCGATGAGTTCCCCAAGGTGGAAGTATGGGGAGTACCATCTAACGTAGGACAGGCAAAATGTGCGTTCAGCTTAATAGAGGATCTCGTTGCCGAGAAGAAAATAACCAACCCGCTGAATGCCATCAACACTGCAATTGTGCTGCCCGACGAGACGCTCTTTGTGCCGTTACTCAACTCACTGAGTCCGCAAGTGCCAAACATCAACGTCACCATGGGCTATCCTTTGCGCAACAGCGACATAGCATCACTCATGCGCGTGGTGGCAAAGATGCACCGTCAAGCACGTCGCGAAGGAGATGGCGAATGGCACTTCTATCGCAGCGATGTGAAAGTGTTACTGTCGCATCCCATCATCAAGAGTTGTTACGGTGATCAAGCCCTCAACATTATTCAAAAGCTGGATGCCGACAATGTGTTTCTGATGCCAGAGTCAATGGTGATTGACACGCCATTTGGAATGCTGTTCAAAACAGTCGAAGATAACAACGACTCACAAAGTGTCATCAATTTCTTGAATGAGTTGGTGAAATTTTGCGAGAAAGTACGTGGCGACATGTTGCCTGCAGCAGATGTCATCCGAAACGACTCAAGCGAGGACTACGAGGACAGCGATAATCAAGAATCACGTGGCACCATGACACTACAAGAAGCTTTTCTCAACCAATATGTTGAGGTGATTAATAGGATCATCGATGCCATATCGCGCTATCAAGTGCCGCCCTGCGAGAACACTGTTTTCTTTCTGCTCGACCGCTTGACTGGAGTCTTCTCCATACCCTTTGAGGGCGAGCCACTGCAAGGCTTGCAGGTGATGGGCATGCTCGAGACTCGTTGTCTCGACTTCGACAATGTGATTATCATGTCGGCCAACGAGCGCGTGCTGCCACGCAAGTTCCGCTCTAGCTCGTTTATCACCGACTTCATGCGGCGGACCTTTAAAATGTCGACCTCACAAGACCAGGAGGCTATGTGGTCCTATTACTTCTATCGGCTCATCAGCCGCGCCCACAACGTCTACATGCTCTACGACACCAGCGCGCAATCCATGGGAACAGGCGAGGTTACCCGTTTTGTACCTCAACTTAAGATGATCTATGGATGCGACGTCAAGGAAGTGGAACTCACGATGCCTGTACCAGTGAGCCAGGAGGTAAAAATCGATTTGCCAAAAATAGGCCATGTGGAGCAAGTGCTGAAAAGCTATCTCCCACAAGGTGGTAACAAGTGCCTTTCGGCAAGTTCAATAAATGACTATATCAACTGCCCGCTATTGTTCTATTTCCGCCACATCGAGGGTCTGAATGCCGACAATGCCGATGTTGACTTCATGGATAGCAGCACCTTTGGCACAATCGTCCATAACACCTTGCAGCAACTCTACTATCCCGATGTGAATGACGAACCACGCACTGGGAAGTACAAGGTCACTGGAGCGATGATCACTGAGTTCAGAGACAAACACCTTGATGATGTGGTTTGCCGCATGGTCAATAGCGAGTATGGCCGCAAGTCAAAGCCCAACGAGCCTCTCAGTGGCGAAGCGTCAATCGTGAGCGTAGCAATCAAGCTGTTTGTGAAATCGGCACTTAAATATGATTTAGAGCTGTTGGCTGGCGACAACGACTTCTTCACAGTGCTGGAATGTGAGCGCAAGCACAGCAATGTGGTACTGAGCTTTGGTGACGTGAGCTTCAACTTTACCTATACCGCCGACCGTATCGACCGCCTAAGCAATGGCGTCTTGCGTATGGTTGACTATAAGACAGGACACGACAAGACCGATTTTGAGACTATGGACGACCTCTTTTTGCGTGAAGATGATCGTCGCAAGGCTATCCTGCAGCTGATGCTTTACTGCAACGCCTATGCACATGAGATTGGTTACACAGGTCCCATCAAACCAGTAATCTACACCTTGAGCGACATGAGCAAGGCAGGCATAACATACAAAGAAAATAAGGAAAAGGTTGAATTAAAAGACTATCTCACGGTGAATGACGCTTTCAAAGAACGCATGGAAGAACTGATGCTCCGCTTCTTTGACGTTAATACGCCATTTTACCAAACTCACAACATCAAGCCTGCCACAACCCCATGTCGATACTGCAAGTTTGTAGATTTCTGCCGAAGATAACAACCATAATACATTCTATAATCATGAAACAATATTATTACTTACTGGCTTTGCCTTTCATAACAGCTCTATTGGCGGCTTGCAACACCAATGGAGAGTATGTTGACTACAACGGCACCATTTGCTACAGTCACTGGACTTTCAGCTTTGGTACGGTCTATGACGAACTGCCACAAGTCAATCCCGCCACTTTCCAGCAAGTGGAGAACTGGCTGGGAAAAGATCGACAGCACGTCTATTTCAAAAACCTACTCATTGACGGTGCCGACCCTGCTACCATCAAAGCCAAGAAATATCCTCTCAGTTACGACAAAAACGACTATTACTATATGGGAAAAGGGTTGAATGTCACTAACGTCAGGAATTTTGAAATTATAGATCAGAATGAGGACGATATTTGGGCGGTTGACGGCAAGTATGCCTACTACGACTCGCTTCGCATCGATAGCGTGGACATCGCCACATTCAAACTTCAGTGCTATAACACTGCCGTCGACAAGAACCATGTGTACCGTTATGGAGAAATTTTGCCCGATGCCGACCCAGCAACCTACGTTGAACAATGGAAAGGACTATATAGTCGCGACAAGGCCCACATCTGGTACTGTGGGCTACCAATGGATGACGTCGACTATAACTCCTTTGTCATCGACAAGTATGGACCACGTGACAAGAACGGACATTTCTTCCACGGAAAGAGAGTCACCGACGAGGAGTGGAATGAAATCATCAAACTTAACGAGGAACTCGACATGTAACACCCTCCAACTTGTGCTACACACTAAACATCATCACAAAAACAAAGACGGTCAACTCACTTGAAACAAGCCTCAAATCCATGAAAAGCACATTTTAATAATGTGTGTTATTTGCCCCCATTGTGTCCATTCTTTTAGGGCACAAGAAATGTAAAAAAATGTAAATTGCATTGATTGTGCTAATTTTTTCATTAAATTTGCATTTTTCATAGATAAACATTTAAAAACGTCAAGTGATGACAATAAAACCAATTATAGATCTGTCCCAACTGATTACAGTTTGCTTGTCTGCGCTTCCCAATTCAAAAAAAAGAAGTGGATATTATTAAGAATGAAATTCTGCAAGATGCGAATAGAATTAGAGACGCCTATGCGCCTCTAATACAAATTAACTATAATGCGCAAGACACAAATAATCTTTTTAACTGTATCAAGAAAAATGAATCAGCATCTACAAGTGTAAATTTCTTGCCCGATGGTTTTCACACCGAAGATATAATTGGTGACCTCAAAATAGAGACTCCAACAATTATGTGACAGTGGAGATGCATCTAAATGCCTTGAGCTTGGATTGATATATTTAATGGGCATAGGTACCGACTATGACCTTAAAATGGCGGAGCATTGCTTTTCTGGCAGAAATCTGGCAAATGATGAGAGGGCTATACTGTTGCTTGGTTATATTGCTGAATGCAACAACGATTTTGAGAAAGCATTAAATCATTATTCACGATTTTCACTAAACAAATTATTGTCATCTAAAATCGAAGCAAATGGTGGTGAGGCAATTAATCAGGTTGTGAAACAGATTTCTAATGATTTAACAGTTGTACTAAAAGATGTTGTTGATAATAGATTGAGCTTGATTAACGAACTTGGCTCTATAGGAAAATGTCCCGAAAATGAGGTCTTGTCTCAGTTGCTGATTGATTATGCCCAAGGCAATAATTCAGTCGCTATGACTTGTATGCTTATCGCAATGCTTGTTAATCAAAAAAAGTGGTATGAAATAGCGGCTTGGGCTCATTGTAATGAAGGTCAATGGTTATTTGCAAAATCTTGCTTGATAAGAAGTGGAAATAACAAGGACTCTTATCCGTTATGGGTGATGGTTAACAACAAAATAAATGCATTTCCCGCTCTTGGTAATGACATTGCTGTGGAAACTGGCAAGAAGTTAATTGATGGTGAACGTTTTTCTTTTATAAACATTTCGACAAAAGATGCCCCTAACAAGATGTTACGAGGTCTTAAAGAATGGAGCTCATCAATAAATAAACATCTAATCGACAAACAGTTCAGTAGAGAATCTTCTCGTTTCCATCAATGGTTTAATCAAGAGGCTGATAGAGCTAAAGCAGAAGCAGATAAAATTAACAAAACAAAGAAAAAAAAGAGAAGAGAAAAGTGGTTTATAATAATAGCGGTTTTTTATTTAATTATCTTATATATTTCTACAATTTTAGTTCGAGACCACGAATACTCGACCTTTTTTGAATCCATCCCTACCGCACTTGTTATCACCACATTGCTAACGGGATTCTGCTTTCTTGTGGTATGGCTGATAATTAAAGCAGCAAAAAATAAAGCACTCAAAAAAGACTTAGTAGCCACTCCATACAAGGATTGGTATCCTTTAATAAATATTAAGGAAATAGAGATTTGGTTCAATAATCCTATAAATAAGAATAATGCGGAAGCTCAAGTTGCATTAGGTCACTTTTATCTATATGGATTGGGAAATTTCCAGCAGAATCTACCAATTGCTGTGGAATTATTCCGTAAAGCTGCTGAAAGTGGCAATGCGGAGGCTCAGTTTTGTTTGGGTTATCTTTATGAAACTGGCACAGGCGTTAAAAAGAATGATAGTAAAGCGTTTGAATGGTACAAGAAAGCTGCCAATCAGGGTTATGCCGATGCTCAAAATAATGCAGGCAATTTGTGCCTAAAGAAAAAAAAACACAAAGAAGCTATTAGATTTTATATACTAGCTGCAGACCAAGAGTGTGTACAAGCACGCAATAATTTAGGTAATTGTGACGGCCAGGCGGTGCACTGGTTCCACAAAGCTGCCGAGCAGGGAGATGCCGATGCGCAATACAATCTGGGCTGTTGTTATGATGAAGGTAACGGTGTGAAACAGGACTACGGCCAGGCGGTGCACTGGTACCGCAAAGCAGCTGAGCAGGGACATGCCGATGCGCAAAATAACCTGGGTTGTTCATATAGAGATGGCGAAGGTGTGAAACAGGACTACAGCCAGGCGGTGCACTGGTACCGCAAAGCAGCTGAGCAGGGACATGCTGATGCGCAATACTATCTGGGCGAGTGCTATCATGAAGGAGATGGGGTTTCTCAGGACTACAGCCAGGCGGTGTACTGGTACCGCAAAGCTGCAGAGCAAGACGATGCCGATGCGCAATACTATCTGGGCGAGTGCTATTATGAAGGAAATGGGGTTTCTCAGGACTACAGCCAGGCGGTGTACTGGTACCGCAAAGCTGCAGAGCAAGACGATGCCGATGCGCAAAATAATCTAGGCTGGTGCTATAATGAAGGAAATGGGGTTTCTCAGGACTACAACCAAGCGGTGCATTGGTTTCGCAAAGCTGCCGAGCAAGACGATGACGAAGCGCAAAATAATCTAGGCTGGTGCTATTATGAAGGAAATGGGGTTTCTCAGGACTACAACCAAGCGGTGCATTGGTTTCGCAAAGCTGCCGAGCAAGAAAATGACGAAGCGCAATTCAGATTGGGATTATGTTACGAGAAAGGCCACGGCGTTTCGCGTGACATTAACAAAGCAGTTGAACTATATCGTAAGGCAGCAACGCAAGATAATGAAGATGCACAAAAAGCCCTCAAAAGACTTGGTTATGACTGGTAATTAGAATTTATCAAAAGTAATAACTTTTTTTTATCATTTTCATTAAAACAAATAACATGAAGAAGTTCTTGACTATAATTATATTACTAACTATATGCTCAGCATGTAACAATGGAAAAGACTCTAGTCTTAGTGGAAAAGCTCTTGATTTGTATGAGAAAGCTAAAAAAGGCGACTCTGAAGCAATGAATAGTCTGGGAAATTGTTATGCTAATGGACAAGATGGGGCCTATCTTAATCATGAGAAGGCTGTTTATTGGTACAAACAGGCCACCAAGAAAGGCAATGCCGCGGGGCAGTGCAATTTGGGCAATTGTTTGGAAGAAGGACTAGATGTTAAAAAGAACTGTAAAAAGGCAGCAGAATTATACCGCAAATCGGCTGAGCAAGGATATGCCGAAGCGCAATACCGTTTAGGTTGCTGTTTTGAAAATAATGAAAGTGAAAAAGAAGGATTTATACGTCAACATCAAGAAAAGAACATATTCGGCCTTAAACATGAGCCAAAGTATGCATTTTGGTGGTACCACAAAGCGGCTGAAAACGGATATGCCGAAGCACAATATAAACTAGGTGAAATCTATTTATCAAGTAATGAATCTAGAGAATATGGAGTCTCTGAGAACACCGAAGCTGCTAAAGATTGGTTCCGCAAAGCAGCGGAGCAGGGACACGAGGGTGCTAAAAAGAAACTGGAAACTCAACTTGCTGAAAATACTCCTTCAGCAACTTCTAAAGAACCCCCAGAGGTTATACATCCTAGCCCCCTCCCAAGAATCCCACGCCAGCAGCCCTCCCAAAAGACCCAACCCAAAGTCTCCCCACCCAGGGTTGAACCAAAACGCAAAGAAGAATCCAACACTAAATATAGAATCGAATAATAAAAATGTAGAATCGAATAATAAAAACGTGACATATCCTGACAACAAGACCAGTAGAAAGAATCACAACAATGAAGGACAAGATTTGCACCTCTCTCTATCGGGAACCTTAGGGAAAGACTACAACTCTAAACTCACTCTTGATGGTAGATATGGAACTTTCACCTTTTCTAGTCACAAGAACTGGACACTCGAACTAGATTCTTACGATCCTTACTCGGGAAGGCTTATACTCAAAGCCTATAGCAGTAAGGGTGAATTCATTGGAACGCTCGACGGCACTTTAGAAGGCCATAAACTCGGCTGCGAGTACTACGGCATATGGAACAATTTGGGCAAGTCTGTAAAATTTAACTACAATTAATCCGTTTTCTCCATCAGCGATATTCGGTCTCTTTTAAAATAGTTCTGCAAGGCTGCCGAGCAGGGCAATTTAAGAGAATTGCCGAAAGACAGCAGAATTACACCAAAAATCGGCGGAGCAGGGATATACCAATGCACAAGGTGAAATTTATTCAAGAGCATTGCCGTTCAGGATTTCCAGAATATAATTGATGTGTGATACATTTTTACCGCTGAACCATAAATTACCCGAGTTCGGGATAAGGAAATATGTTGTTTTTATCAAAAATAGTGGGGCTAATATTTGGAAAATAGCGAGACATTTTGTAACTTTGTGGTTGA
>CAJOFH010000008.1 GCA_905233845.1 uncultured Muribaculaceae bacterium
CTTGGCGATATCTTCAATAAATGTATTCGCCTGACTCTTAACATCTTGATAAATCTCTTGAAATGTCATGATAAAAAAGAAAGTTTAATATTAAAAAAAGTGGTTATTATTTTGTTATAATGATTATAATTGCTTAACTTTGCAGAGTGAATACTCATTAATAGCATTTATTAGCATTTTGATTGCAAATATAAGCATTATTCTGCTTAAACTCCAAATTAATTAAGCACTTTTTGAGGACTTTTTTTCATAAGATTATGGAAAGGCTTGATTTAAAGCGATTAAGGAAAGACGCTGAAATAACACAGTCAGAGCTGGCTAACCGTATCGGTTACCCACAGGCGTTCCTGTCTCAGATTGAGCACGGGAAGCGTCCCGCCCCCGACAAACTGATAAAGGTTGTGGTCAAAGAGCTTGGTATCAACAACATCAATGACTACATTGAAACTGTTCCAGACCCTGTTCCTTTGCAAGATCTGCCTAAATTGGAACCGCTCTCTTTTGACAATATCATCAAGGGCGAGCCTAACGTGGAATCGCTGCAGAACACTATTTCCCAACTGGTGGATTTGCTTGTGAAGAGCCAGCAGAGGATAGATAATCTGGAGAAAGAGAACAAAAAATTGTTGGAACTAATCAGCAAAATATAAGCGCACTTTCTTGCTAATGATTGCCCAAATGATTGCTCACTTTTTTACAATCAACATAATTTATTAACTATCAGACTTGTACAGGGTCGTTGTCCTGCCTTACAAGCAGAGGGTCGGCGGTTCGAATCCGTCAGCACCCACACAGCAACGAGGACGACTCAAGTCGTCCTTTTTTATTTGCCCAGATATTGACACACCTTATTCTAACTCGAATTGGAGACCAACGAGCCCCTCAGCATAGCTAATTGAAAGTAATTGCATTGTGGGACACTTTTTGAAAAAAAAAATTTTACACCGCGCCTGCGGTGTAATACGCTGACAACTCCTAGGAGTGTGTGGGACAGTTTTTGAAAAAAAAATTTGAATCACTTTATTATTATTCCTTTGTTCTTTTCCCTCGAAGTCAATGAGCTCTTGCGCATGGGCACATGCAAAGGTAAAGTATGAGGTGACAAGAAACAACAATAATAAAATTCAAGCACCGCAGGTGTTGAACTGTGCGGTGCTTGAAATGACGTGGCTTTTTTGTTTTTTGTTTCATAAGAGGAGGTTGTAGATGATGGTGATGTCGACAGAAGTGATTACGCCGTCATCGTCTTGATCGCCGTTGACAATAGAGCTGTCATCGCTATTTTAGGGCCATGCGAGTTTATTACGTCAAAGACAAGATTTTATCTCACAAATAATGGCAACACTTGCTGTGAAATGGCTTTCATTCCTTTTGCAGTGGGGTGGTCACATTTTTTATCCACGTCCTTGAGTTCGAGATATGGGATGTCGTAATGACGGCAGATTTCCTTTGTTGATTCAACAATTTCTTTTCGCAGTCCTTCATTAATGAGGAAGAAGATTGTAACATTGGGATATCTCAGCTTTGCTTCCTGCAGCAGGTTTGCTAGTGCAGGTCTATAGTTGAAGAGGTCGGCTCGCGAGAAATTGTCATATTGATACTCACCCAACTTTGCCCCTGACCAGTCGTCATTTGTGCCGCCGAAAATGAGGATTACATCAGGACTTCCAAGTCGTGGCAATCGGGTGACAAAAGCCCTGTCGCTGAAGTCGGCATCGTTGTAGCCGTGATAACTGATTGTGGCGCCGCTGTAAGAGTCGTTCCTCTCAATTAGGCAGCCGGCCTGACTGATGACTTGCCACCACCATGTTTGAGTGACATTCTCCACGTCAGTTCTTGAGGTATCGACTGGAGTATAGTACCACGTCTGGTTGCCGTCAGGTATATACCCTTGAAAAGTAGAATAAGAGTCTCCCAAGATGGAAACACGTAGTCTATTCTGCGCACACACAAAGAGTGAAAACGACAGTACAAATAGTAATAGAAGCGATTTTTTCATCCTATAGTATGTTTTAAAATCATATATGTTGCAAAGTTACATATTATTCTTAACACTACAACAAAAGAAATAATAGTAATTTTATAACGACTGAACAAAGCAAGGCTTCTCTATAAGACAAAAATAATATGTGTTTGTTGTTTGAAAAAGACAAAGTTTTGTACCTTTGTTGCCATAACGAAACTATCTTTGACACACACAATTTAAATGAAAGCAGCAATAAAATATTTTTTTCTGTACATCCTTTTAATTATTTTTGGCTTTTTCATACTTGTAGCTATTTATAGATTAGCAGGTTCTAGTTTTTCATATACTGATTTGTTTGGCAACTCATTGCTAAGCTCATTCTCGTTCATGTTTGCCATACAACTATTGCCCATCTTAGTGTTCCTGATAAGAAAATACACAAGCTATAGTTTTAATTTCGGCTATCGTTTTGGTGAGAGCTTTTCGAAAAAGAAATTGTATCTATGGGCAGCAATAGCAAGTGTGGGTTGCTTGCTGTTTGACATGATGATGGTCATGATTTTCCCCATTGTGGAAGAGTGGGACATCTTGATATTTGGAAATCTGGGATCTGATTCTGACATCAATTTTTTAGATGTCATCTCTGGATGTCTGTTAGCACCTCTCGTTGAGGAAGCCATTTTTAGAGGAGCTATTGAACGTCGCTTGCTAGAAAAGAATTGGAATCCTTGGTATGCAATTGTCATATCAGCTGTTTTGTTTGCAATCCCGCATGGCTCACTCTACACATTATTCTTATCTTGCTTTGGCATCTTTGTTGGATGGCTGTACTACCGCACTCGCAGTATTTGGCCTGGAATCCTGGTACATGCTCTTTATAACTCGTTGGCGATTGTTCCTGCATTTATTTCAGGATTAGTTTCTGGCGACACTACTAACAAGGATGAAATGTCGTTGCCACTGGGCATATCTATTCCTTTATTAATAATGGGCATTGTAATTCTTTATTATAGTGTGAAACAGATTGCAAGCCTAACCAAAGACCGCACCCAACTTGAAAGCTTAGGCTGAGTTCCATATTGACAGTGGGAAGGAGTTGGACCTTATAGAGAGCGACGAGAATCAGAGAAGAAACAGAAACGGCCCGCTGAATCAGCGAGCCGCTTTGTGAGTAGTGGTACGGGGAGTCGAACCCCGGTTTCCGGCGTGAGAGGCCAGCGTCCTGGGCCACTAGACGATACCACCCTTTCGGAATTGCGGTGCAAAGTTACTACATTTTTCTTAACCACCAAAACTTTTGCTGATTTTTTTCAAAAAAAAATCTCATTTATTTATTTTTCTGCGTTTAGAGTCCAAAATGCTTCATATTTTCCACGAAAGTTTTTGCCATATGCCCCTTATTGGCTAACTTTGTGACAAAATATTAACGTGGCGTTCTATAAATTCTAGATATGTTACTTATGTTTTTCGGTCATATTGTTTTTCTTTTTGGCATCTTTTGCCTCAACAGCCTGACCTGTAGCCCGCTACTGTCTCTGCGCAGTTGAGCCAAAATCTACTCAAAAATCTAAAACAATCTTACACGAGCAATTTATAGAACACCCCTAACATATGACACACTATGAGACAGCTATTGACCTTGATCCTTATGCTTGCTGCTTTTATGGCAAATGCCGCTAATTTCTATAATATCTACCCCATTCCTCAGCAGCAGATTGAGAGCGATGCCACTGTCTCGCTGAGCCACAATGTCAACATCATTGCCGAAGGTGGAATTGATGCAGTGACAATCAACCGCGCCAAGCAGGTGCTCAGCGATCACGGTCTTAATGTAAGTGTTTCGAATAAGTTTGACACACAACGCACAAACTTGATACTAGGCATCAATGGCAGTCATGGGTTTGGCGACAAGTTGCTAGATGATGCCAAACTGAGCCGAGACGTGTTCAAGGCAAAAAAATATGACCGCCACGTGCTATCCTTGAATGGCAAGGACAGATTGGCACAAATCCTGATTGTGGGCGAGAACACCGATGCTGTGTTCTGCGGGTTGGCATCATTGGAGCAAATCCTTGACAAAGGAACCTACAAATTGCCTTGCGTCACAATCTACGACTATGCCGATGTGAAAAACCGTGGCATCATCGAGGGCTACTATGGCGTACCTTACAGTGCCGAGGTCACTAAAGACCTGTTCCGTTTCATGGCACGCTACAAGATGAACACCTATATGTATGGTGCCAAGAGCGACCCATACCATTCCCGTTACTGGGGCGACCCCTACCCCACAACGATTAGCGATGAGCAGCTTCGCATTGGCTACCTCACCCAAGACATGATGCGCGACATCACAAAGGTTGCCAACGAGACCAAGGTCAACTTCATCTGGGCAATCCATCCAGGCAAAGCTTTCGCCAATGCCGAAGACCCGCAGGTTCTCGACAAGATAATGGCTAAGTTTGAGAATATGCACTGGCTTGGCGTCAGGCAGTTCGGTGTCTTTGTCGACGATGTGGGAGTTCCTAGCGACCCTACAATCATGAAACTCTGTGCTGATAATCTAACCGCTCTTCAACAGCGCATTGATGACAAATGGAACAATAAGGGCGCAGCAGCCACCGACACTGTTAAACCACTGCATTACGTGCCACAGCTATATGCTCATGGTTGGGTAAGCCTGGAGCGTGCCAAGGAATTTTATGAGTCGCTAAGCAACACTCCAAGCAAAATCAACATTTATATCACAGGCCGAGAGGTGTGGTCGGTGCCCAACAACGAGGACTTGGAAACGGTAAAAGGCTGGTTAGGGCGCGAAGTGAGTTGGTGGTGGAACTACCCCTGCAACGACCAGGACCCCACCAAGCTGTTTGTGATGGACACCTATAGCAACTTCCGCGACGAGACCCACATCGACAACCTGTCGCACATTGAGAAGCACCTTACTGGGCTCAAAACTCTTATCATTAATCCCATGCAGCAAGGTGAATTGTCAAAGATTGCTCTTTTCAGCGTTGCCGATTATTCTTGGAACACAGCTGCCTTTGACAACTTCGAGAGTTGGGAAGCAGCAATTCCTGCTGTTGTGGGTAAAAAATATGCAAAAGCCTTTAAGAAGCTTGCCCCATACTTGCGCTATTACGACAACGACGCCTTAGGCTACAGAGTCGACAACTACCAACGGTCGATAAAGCGTGGAAATCCCAACCACAAATCGTTGCTCAATGAGCTACGCGAGGTGAACGACGCTTGCCAAGTCATCAAGGAGATGAAGAACTCATACAGCGAGAGCGACCGATTGCTCTACAACGATGTGCGTCCCTGGCTTCTCAAACTTGAGGCAATGACATCCGAAGCTATCTCACACTTTGAAGGCAATCCAAAACCAACCGCCGACTACGACAACAATTCTGACTTCCAGTTTGAGACCCTTGACGGCATGGGCGAGCAAATCTCTCTAAAAGTGCGCACAGCCGAACCATCCAACAAGTGCCTGATGCCGTTATTGATGGAATGGCAACTAAATCCTTCTATAAAAAATCAATAAAATCACACATAATTTTATTATTATCACTATGAACAAATTCAAATTCTTATTCACACTGCTTGCGGTTGCCGCTATGTGCTTTACAGCACAGGCACAACTGCCCAAGGCAGTAACCTATGAGGGAGACGCCATGCACACCCAGTGCTACACGCTGCGCAACGGCATGAAAGTTTTCCTGAGTGTCAACAACGAGTCGCCACGCATCACTGCTCACATAGCAGTGCGCACAGGCTCACGCAATGACCCTGCCGAGACCACTGGTCTTGCACACTACTTGGAGCACCTTATGTTCAAGGGCACAAAGCAATTCGGAACCAGCGACCCCGAAAAAGAAGCTCCATATCTCGACGAGATAGAAGCTCGTTACGAGCAGTACCGCAAAGTCACCGACCCGGCACTGCGTAAGCAGCTCTATCATGAGATTGACAGTGTGTCGCAACTTGCTGCAAAGTACAACATTCCCAACGAGTACGACAAGCTGATGGCGGGAATTGGCGGCATAGGCACCAACGCCTATACCAGCACCGACGTCACCTGTTACACCGAGGACATCCCTGCCAACGAGGTAGAACGCTGGGCACGTATCCAGAGCGACCGCTTCCGCAACATGGTGATTCGTGGTTTCCACACCGAGCTCGAGGCCGTCTATGAGGAGAAGAACATTGGTATGGCAAAGGATATGTGGAAACTTGAAGAGGCTTTATATGCCAAAGCTTTCCCAACACATCCTTATGGTACTCAGACCACTATCGGTACGCAGGAGCACCTCAAGAACCCATCAATCACCAACATTAAGAATTATTACAAAAACTACTACTGCCCAAACAATATCGCCATCTGTATGGCAGGCGAGATGGATCCAGACAAAGTTATTGCCATCCTCGACAAATATTTTGGCGACTGGGAGCCCAACAAGAATCTTTCAAGACCAGAGTTTGCTCCACTAAAGCCCATCACCGCTCCTGTCGACACCACCGTTGTGGGACAAGAGGCAGAGTTTGTGACTCTCGCATGGCGACTTGAAGGCGGCAGCTCACTCCAATGCGACACCCTTGAGATTATATCAAGCATGCTCAAGAACGAGACCGCTGGACTTATGGACCTAAACCTTGACCAGCCACACAAAATCATGGGCTCAGGCACCTATGCCGACGAGATGACCGACTATTCACTGCTCATGGCAATCGGTTATCCCAACCAAGGACAAAGCCTTGAGGAAGTTCGTGACTTGATGCTCGGTGAGATAGCCAAACTTCACAGTGGCGACTTTGACGATGACCTGCTCACCAGCGTTGTCAACAACTTTAAGCTCAACTACTATCGTGGTTTGAACAGTAATCGCTCGCGCACCAGCGCACTCGTCAATGCCTTCATCAACGGCAAGGAGTGGAAGCAGGAAGTGGGACAGCTCGACCGTATGAGCGGCATGACCAAGCAGCAAATCATCGACTTTGCCCGCCGTCATCTGCTCGACAACAACTATGTGTGCGTCTACAAGCGTTTAGGTGAGGACACTTCGATAAAGAAGATTGAAAAGCCTGCTATCACTCCTATTCCCACAAACCGTGATATGCAAAGCGACTTCGTCAAGAACCTCATGGCCGAGACTGTTGAACCTATCCAACCTCGATTTGTGGACTACAAGACCGACATGAATGTTTCGACAACAAAAGCCGGTCTGCCATTGCTCTACAAGCAAAACACCGATGACGACCTCTTCACACTAGTCTATAAATACGACTTTGGAAACACCTCCGACCTGCGTTACGACATTGCCCTTTCTTACCTTGACTATCTGGGCACCAAGACTCTCACCCCACAGCAGTTCAAGCAGCGTCTCTACAAACTCGCTTGCAACTTCAACGCATCGGCGACTGACAGCTACATCTACTTCACTATCAGCGGCCTTAATGAGAACATGCCACAAGCTGTGGCTCTGATTGACGACCTGATGAAGAATGCAAAAGTCGACAACGAGGCTTACAGCCAATTGGTAGACCTGATAATGAAGGGACGAAATGATGCCAAGACCAACCAGGAACAATGCTTCAGCCGACTGATGGCATACGGACAGTTTGGACCCAAGAACGAATACACCAATATCCTGAGCGAGAAGGAACTGCGCGCCATCAATCCCAGCGACCTCATAAAACTTGTTCAGGGTATGAGCAACATGAAGCATGAGATTATGTACTTTGGTCCCATGAGCGAGAAAGAGTTCTCGGAAACCATCACAAAACTCCACAAAACTCCAAAGAATCTTGCTGCTGTGCCCGTTGGAAAAGACTACATGGAGCAGCCAACTCCCCAGACCGAGATTATACTTGCTCCCTACGATGCTAAGAACATCTATATGGTGCAGTACAACAACAACGAGCGCGACTGGAGCCCCTCGCATGCACCAGTAATCAGCCTCTTTAACGAGTACTTCGGAACTGGAATGAACGGTATCGTCTTCCAAGAGCTGCGTGAGGCCCGCGGTCTCGCCTACTCGGCAGCAGCCATCTACAACCAGCCTTCACGCAAGGGTCATAAGGAAGACGCTTATACCTACATCATCACCCAGAACGACAAGATGATGGACTGTGTAGACGAGTTCAACAAGCTCATCGCTAACATTCCACAAAGCGAAGGTGCCTTCAACCTCGCCAAGGAGTCGCTGATTAAGAAATACGCCAGCCGACGTACCACTCGCTTCAATGTACTTAATAGCTACATCATGGCAAGAGAGCGTGGTCTCGACTATGACATCTCATCAAAGATTTATGAGGCTTTGCCCTCTCTCAAATTAAGTGATATCGTAAACTTCGAGAAAGATAACATGGCAGGCAAGCCCTACCGCTACCTCATCCTCGGCAACGAGAATGAGCTCGACATGGACCGCCTCCAGAAGATTGCTCCAGTGAAACGCGTAACACTAGAGGAGATATTCGGATACTAATTTAGTTTATAGTCCATAGTTTTAACTGTGATGAGACTCTAAACCTCTGAAATAATAAATCCTGCTCGTTTTGAGCAGGATTTATTGTTTAATCAAGGAGCAGCCTCGATTGTGAATTGCGTATTAATTTAGAACTGCTTAGCGGCGGCCATTACTACCTCACTTAGGGTTGGATGGCCGTGTATGGCGCTTGCCATCTTGGTCACAGGCATGTTAGCATTCATAGCTGTCACAGCTTCTTGGATTAGGTCGGCAGCATGTGGACCGCAGATGTGGCATCCCACAATGGTGAGATCCTCGCTGCTGACGATGAGCTTCACGAGGCCATCGGTCTCGCCCATTGCCACAGCCTTGCCGTTGCTGCGGAAGAAAGACTTGGCAGTCACAACCTCGATGCCTTGGTCTTCGCACTGCTGCTCGGTCAAGCCCACCATAGCCAGTTCAGGAGTGGTAAACACAGCACTTGGCACGATGTCGAGATTCACATTGCTCTTCTCACCAAGAATGTGAGCGAGAGCCACACTGCCTTGTGCGCTTGCGGCATGAGCCAGCATGCAGCGGCCATTAACATCACCTATGGCATAGATTCCTTCAACATTGGTCATCATGTTGTTGTCAACCTCGATGCCGCGGCGGCTAGTCTCAACTCCTGCAGTATCAAGACCCTTGGGCAGAACTGCTTGACGACCTACCGACATCAGTACCTTCTCGGCAACTATGCTCTTGGCCTTGCCCTTGTGGTCGAAGGTGATTTCGAGTCCGTCGTCAGTCTTCTTTATGCCGTTGACTGCAGCCTGGGTGAGGATGTTCACGCCACGCTTGCTCATAACAGTCTTTAGACGCTTGGCGATGTCCTTGTCGAATGGAGGCAGAATCTCCTTCATAAACTCGACAACAGTCACCTCAACGCCAAAGCTGCTGAACACACCGGCAAACTCCATACCAATCACGCCTCCGCCCACGATGCACAGGCTCTTGGGAAGCTCCTGCATGGCAAGGATATCATCGCTGGTCATCGCCAGGTCAGCGCCCTCGATTGGAAGTCCACGAGGAATCGAACCAGTGGCAATCACAATAGCAGGAGCAGTATATTGCTCGTCGCCGACGGCAATAGTCCTTGCATCTACAAACGAAGCCTCGCCATTGACAACGGTGATGTTCTCGCCACCCATAAGCATTGCTATGCCATAGCGCAGCTGCTTAACCACTTCTTCCTTGCGGGCAAAGGCCACACTGTAGTCAACAGCGACCTCGCCAGTCGTCACACCAAACTGCGCAGTCTCGCGCACGGTGTTGATTACCTCGGCATTGCGGCATAGCGCCTTGGTGGGGATGCAACCACGGTTAAGGCAAGTGCCTCCCAGCTGGTCACGCTCCACAATCACCACTTTCTTGCCGTGGTGAGCAGCCTCGGCGGCCATCTCATAGCCGCCGGGACCAGCACCAATTATGATAATATCAGTTGAAATCATAGTTCGTCAACGCTCAGGAGTTCGCGGTAAGTAACAATCTGCTTCAAGGCAGCCTTAGTGTCGTCGAGACGGCGCACTGGAGTGTTGTGAGGAGCAGTCTTCACGAGTTCGGGATTCTCCTTAGCTTCTATGGCAATCTTCTTCATCACCTCGATGAACTCATCAAGGGTCTCCTTACTCTCGTTCTCAGGTGGCTCAATCATCATAGCCTCGTGGAAGAGCAATGGGAAGTAGATTGTGGGAGCATGGAAGCCATAGTCGAGCAGACGCTTGGCCACGTCGAGAGTGGTAACACCAGTAGATTTATCCTTCAGGCCGTCGAACACAAACTCATGCTTGCACACACCATCGAGAGGCAGCTCATAGTAGTCTTTGAGCGACTCCTTAACGTAGTTGGCGTTGAGCACTGCCAATGGACCTACATTCTTTATCTCGTCCTTGCCAAGAGTGAGAATATAGGTGTAAGCACGCATCATCACACCAAAGTTGCCGAGGAAACCACTAATAGAGCCTAATGAATCCTCGCCATCTTCCATGTGGTACCAGTAAATGTCTTCGGCAATCTCCTCACGAGTCACACGTGGATTGGGAAGGAATTTCTCCAAACCTTCACGCACGCCCACAGGGCCACTGCCAGGACCGCCTCCACCATGAGGTGTAGAGAATGTCTTGTGCAGGTTGATGTGCATGATGTCAAAGCCAAGGTCGCCAGGACGACACTTGCCAAGCATTGGGTTGAGGTTAGCACCATCGTAATACATCAGGCCACCAGCCTCGTGAACGAGCTTGGCAATCTCGGCGATGTTGTGCTCAAAGATACCCAGCGTGTTGGGGTTTGTCATCATCATACCGGCGATATTCTCATCGAGCAAAGGTTTCAAATCTTCTACATCGACAGTGCCATCGGGACGGCTCTTAACAACAACCACTTCAAGTCCGCACACTGCAGCACTAGCAGGATTGGTGCCGTGAGCACTGTCAGGGATGATAACCTTCACGCGGTTGGGGTTGTCATTTGCCAAGTGATAGCTGCGCATCACCATCAAGCCAGTAAGCTCACCATGAGCGCCAGCGTAGGGGTTCAAAGTGAACTCGCTCAGGCCCGAAAGCTCAGAGAGTGAACGCTGCAAGTTATAATAAACTGCGAGAGCACCTTGCACGTTCTCCTCATCCTGTAATGGATGTAGCTGAGTGAACTCGGGCAAGTTGCACATCTGCTCGTTGATTTTTGGATTATACTTCATTGTGCAAGAGCCCAATGGGTAGAAACCAGTGTCGACACCAAAGTTGTTGTTGCTCATGTTGGTGTAGTGGCGCACTACTGTCATCTCATCAACTTCGGGAAGGCATGGAGCCTCCTGACGCTTGAGAGCATCGGGCAGGTCGGCGAGTTTATACTCAGCGAGCTTGTTCTCGGGCAGGCTGTAGCCCTTGCGACCCTCTTTCGAGAGTTCGAATATCAATTTGCCATAGAAAGTATTATTCATTGTTCTTGTCCTCCTCGCCTTCTTCGATAAATTGGTTAATAGCATCTATCAGGTCATCAATGTCCTCCTTGCTCACAGTCTCGGTAGCGCACATGAGCAACTTGTCGTCGTCAATGGGAACACCTGCAGCATAGGCTTGGTTGAGCCAGCTCAGCAGTTCGTCAACATTGAGAGAGGTCTTAACCACAAACTCATTCAAGAATGGCTTGTCGGGATACTCCATCTCAAACTTGCCAGTCTTCATCAACTGGTCGGCGAGATAGTGAGCATTGCTATAGCCAATCTCATTAACCTCACGCAGACCCTGCTTGCCCATGAGTGACATGTAGACTGTCACAAACAGTGCCATCAGGCTCTGGTTAGAGCAAATGTTGCTGGTGGCCTTCTCGCGGCGGATGTGTTGCTCGCGAGCTTGAAGTGTAAGAACAAAGGCGCGTTTGCCATCGGCATCGGTGGTAGCACCAACGATGCGTCCTGGCATCTTGCGGATGAGCTTCTTGCTTGTGCAAAGATAACCAACGTAGGGACCGCCAAAGTTCATGGGAATGCCCAGACTCTGTCCGTCGCCCACTGCGATATCAGCACCCCACTCGGCTGGAGTCTTGATAACGCTCAGTGCGCTTGCAGGGCAGTTCATGATGAGCAGAGTCTTATGCTCGTGGCAGAAATCAGCCCAGCCTGTGTAGTCCTCAAGGATTCCGTAAAAGTTAGGCGAAGCCACGATAACACCAGCCACGTCGTCGGCACCAACCTTGGCCTCAAAGTCGGCACGGCTGGTAACGCCATTCTCTTGCTCAATAAACTCAACATCAATGCCATGGAACTTGGCATAAGTCAGCACCACGCGAGAAACGAAGGGATTCACAGTCTCACTGATAAGCACTTTGTTGCGCTTCTTGGCGTTGGAAACTGCCATCATCATAGCCTCGGCGGTAGCTGTGCAACCGTCATACATCGACGCGTTGCTAACCTCCATGCCAGTGAGCTCTGCCATCATGCTCTGATACTCAAAGATATATTGCAGAGTACCTTGCGAAATCTCGGCCTGATAAGGAGTGTAGCTTGTTAAGAACTCACTGCGATTCACGATATCCTGAACCACAGCAGGTGTGTAGTGGTCATAGACGCCAGCACCCATAAAGCACTTGAGCGGGGTGTTGTCCATTGCCAGGTCACCAAAGAAGTTGCGAATCTCAATCTCGCTCATGGCGCGTGGCAGGTCATAGTCGCGTTTGAACTGGAGGTCCTCGGGGATGTCCTTGTAGAGCTCATCGAGCAACTTGAGTCCGCACTTGCCCAGCATCTGCTTCACATCTTCCTGGGTGTGTGGAAAAAATTTATAGTTCATTGCTTGATAATAATTGTAGGTTTTGTAATAATGGTAAAAACTAAGAGGATGAGTCATATCTTTTTTGTAAAGGAGGAAATGGCAAACGAATTGCCGCTATCATACTCCCCCCCACCCCCTCTATCTTAGAGGGGAAGCTTATGACGCATCCTCTTTAGTTCTTTTACTCGTTGATGAAAGCTTTGTAGGCTGCTGCATCCATCAGACCATCGAGCTCGCTCTTGTCGCTGAGCTCAACCTTGATGATCCAGTTCTCGAAAGCGTCCTTGTTGATTAAGCCAGGCTCGTCCTCAAGGGCCTCGTTCACCTCAACAACTGTACCGCTCACGGGGCTTACCAGGTCGCTGGCGGCTTTTACGCTCTCTACTGCGCCAAAGTCCTCACCTGCCTCAACCTCGTCGTCAACCTCGGGCATGTCAACATAAACCACGTTGCCAAGCTCGTGCTGTGCATAGTCGGTGATACCTACATAGCCAAAGTCGCCTTCAACTTTTACAAACTCGTGTGACTCGCTGTAATAGAGTCCGTCAATAATTTTACTCATAATAGAAATTTATATTAAATGATTATTTTGTTTTTTTAGTTAACAGCATTTAGCATTACTTTTTGTAGCTCTTGTCGTGGAATTTTTTCTTCACAACAGTAGCGTCGAAGTATTTCTTGCGGATGTGCACCTTGAGTGGAGTACCAAGCTTGCCATAGGCAGCATCAACAAGCGCAACAGCGATGCTCTTGTCAACCGAGATGCCACGGTAACCAGTGGTAACATAGCCCACAGGCTCGTCGTTCTCGTTGCAAACCTCATAGCCGTGACGAGGGATAGCCTTGTCGTGGAGCTCGAGGCCCACAAGCTTCTTGGGAGCGCCCTCAGCTTTCTGCTTTGCGCAAACGTCCTTACCGATGAAGTCTTCCTTGTCGAGCTTAACGAAGAAACCAAAGCCTGCCATGATAGGAGTAATCTCGGGAGTCAACTCGTCGCCGTAGAGAGGCAGACCCACCTCGAAGCGCAGGGTGTCGCGGCAACCAAGTCCGCAAGGCTGAACGCCTGCTGTCATGAGCATGTCCCACATATCGCGGATAGTGTCGTGGCTTGCATATACCTCAAAGCCGTCTTCTCCAGTATAGCCAGTGCGGCTCACGATGATGTTATCACCATGATAATTCACCAGTTTGAAGGTATAGAATGTCAAGTCGGTGCAGTCAATGTCGAGAACAGCCTTCATAGTCTTCTCGGCTTCGGGACCTTGCACTGCTATCTGTCCGTAGCTCTCGCTCTGGTTGTCGACCTTCACGTCAAACTTAACAGCCTGCTCGTTAATCCAAGCAACATCCTTGTCGATGTTTGCGGCGTTGATAACGAGGAAGTAGTCATTCTCGCCCATGGTGTAAACCAGCAGGTCGTCAACAGTACCACCATCGGGATAAAGCATCATGCCATACTGGATGCCACCCACCTCCATCTTGGTGATGTCGTTGGTAAAGATGTAGTTCACAAACTTCTGAGCCTCAGGACCGGTGATGTGCACCTCGCCCATGTGCGACACGTCAAAGACGCCAACTGCGTTGCGCACTGCGTTGTGTTCCTCTACTATGCCTGCATACTGAATGGGCATGTCAAATCCGCCAAAGGGGCTCATCAAGGCACCTTGAGCTACATGTTTGTCGTGAAGACAGGTGAATTTGTTTTCACTCATAATTAGTTGTTTTTTAAGATGAAAAGTATTTGTTATTAAATTAGTTTTCAGTTAATTGGCTTAATAAAATGCATCAATAGCACTTCAAAAAAACGAGGTTAAAAAACTCACTTAATAGAGCAAACCTCAAATTTCCCACAAAAGTACATAATAAAAATGATATAATACAACTTAATTAAAAAAAATATTACTATTATTTATTAACAAATAGTAATCACATTTATTACTCAAAAAGGAGACTAATGAACTGTTGTAAAGTAAGATTCATTATCACTTGTGAGAGGTTGAGGTCGCTTAGGGCTTTTTCTATTGTGTCTTTAGTAAACTGGCAGCCTTTGAGACGGGTGACGATGCTGTCGAGGTCGCCCAAGAGGAAGAAGTCGCCGGCTATGTTAATGTTGCGAATCACGTTGCGGTTTAACTCGAGATTTATTATAAATTCTCCTACCCCCGCAATTCTACCGCTTCGCTCCAGGTTACAACGGGGGTTGTTCCCCAAGATGAACTCTTGGGTCAGATAGCTTTCCTCTATACTCTCGATTGCCTCTATATCGTTGTCGTTCAGCGTTATTTCACCATAACACAAGGTATCGTGAGCATGCCGCTGAAACTCCTTGATGCTCATTGTGAGATATTGATTCAGCGTGGTTATGTGGCTTTGTACGCTCTTTACGCCTTTTGAGTCAAGCTTAGCCACAGAAGGCGTAATAGCACCAAGCATATTCTCCATGTTGGTGTCGTAGAGCATAGTGCCATGCACAATACTTATGCCTGGCAAGTGGTAGAAGGCATTACCACTCACCTTCTTACCTTCAATCATAATGTCGTTGCGGCTGTTGTCGCTAGCGTCAAGCCCCAAGCCCTTGAGCATCTCCACAATGGCATGGGTGTAATGGGCAAAAGTCAAGGTAACATCGTCACTGCGGGTAATATAGCTGAACATAAGGTTGTCCATATCGGCATATACGCAACCACCACCGCTCTTACGACGGTAATACTCAATTCCGTGAGCCTTGCAATAAGCAATATCCACCTCGCTGTCAATCAGCTGATTTCGACCAAATATAACCGTAGGCCTCACCCGCCAAGTAAAGAACAACTCTTCAATACTCTCGTCGCTCTTAAGCAACTGAGCAGCATATTCCTCCATAGCAAGGTAAAACGTCAACCTCCGCACACTATTATCGGGTAATTCTAAGTATTTCATTGCCTCCACTCAAATTATCTTTCAAAGGTAAAATATTTTTTGTAAACAACCCACAATTTGACAATAAAAAAGCGCCTCAAAAAAACTTGAGACGCTTAATAAGTTTGAAAAATCATCAGTTCTGGATTGCAAGACGGAAGCCTATCCAAGCACTTGAGCCATTAGTCTTCCAGCGAGCCGTCAAGCGGCTGTCTTTGGCGTTGTCATCCCAGGCGCTGCTTCGACACATATTGTTGGTTGTGACATTGGGATGAGTGGGGTCAACTTGAGGCTCAGCGGTGTAGTCATAGGTGTCGTCAAGACACCACTCGGCGATATTGCCGCACATGTCGAAAATACCTAGCTCATTTGGAGCCTTGGTCGCCACTTCGTGCAAGAGGTCGTCGCTGTTGCCTGCCCACCAAGCTACGTCATCGAGGTTGGCACTGCCAGCATAGAGATAGCCATGACTCAAGTTTCCACCACGAGCAGCAAACTCCCACTGCGCCTCGGTGGGCAGCGTGAAGTTCAAGCCAGTGAGTTGGCTTAACCTCTCGGCAAACTCCATGCATTGATTCCAACTCATCCTTCTTATGGGATAGTTGTCACCAAGCGTGAAGGGCACGGCATCAACTTCCATTACTGCTTTCCACAATGCTTCGGTAACCTCGGTTTCGCCAATCCAGTAGTCGGAGAGCGTCACCTGATGCGCTGGTCGCTCGATGTCGTAGGCCTGAGTATCATCATCGGCTGCACCCATAGTGAATGTGCCGCCGTCGACCTTTACCATGTTGAATCGTACGCCATTAATTGATATTGTCTTCATGGCCGAAGACCCCTCGGCAAGGCGGAAACCTGTCGCACGAGTGTGCTCAAATTCCAAGCGGTTGCCACGGAACGAGATGCGGCAGTAGTCAGGAGAATAGTATGACCAGTTGCCGCCTCGCGAAATGCGAGCATCGCCGGTAGCGGGACCAGTGGGGTTGACTTGTGCCTCGGCGGGATATTGCTCGGCATACCAGTCGCTACACAGCTCATCAACGTTGCCGGCCATGTCGTAGATACCAAGTTCATTTGGCGCCTTAGTGGCAACGGGCTGAGTGCCAAAGCCTGGCTCGCCAAGCACATGCGACGGGATGATTTGCCAATTCCAAGCCACCTCGTCAACATTGTTGCTACCTGGATAGAGATAGCCCTGGCTCAAGTTTCCGCCACGAGCAGCAAACTCCCATTCAGCCTCGGTGGGCAAGCGGAATTCGCGTCCAGTCATCGCATTGAGCTTTGTGATGAACTCTTGGCACTCTTCCCAGCTTACGTTCTCTACAGGATGGTTATACCTATCGGCACGCGTATAGGCGCTTCGATTGTATCCCATCACAAGCTCCCACAGCTCTTGTGTCACCTCGGTCTGTGCTATCGAGAACGTGGAAACGGTGACCTGATGACGCGGGAACTCATCTTCGATTGCTGAATTGTCGCCTTCGTTGGCACCCATCATGAATGTGCCACCCTCAACCTCTATCATATTGATGCTGTTAAGTATTCGCTCTGCATCGAGTGACTCGGGCTTGGGAGCGAGGACGAGACGCAGACCCATATAGTCAATAACATTTTCTTCGACATGCATGCTTCGGTAAGTCACTCGGCATGCTCTGGGGACGTAAGACCACCAACCGCCACGCTGTGGATGATCGAATCCAGCCCAACAATTACCCTCATAATTGTACAGATAATTGCCGCACCACTCCATCACATTACCGCTCATGTCGTAGATGCCAAGCTCGTTGGGAGCCTTTGTGGCCACATCTTGGGTCGATGTGTAGGAGTTATCGTCATACCATGCCACATCATCAATGGTGTTACTGCCAGCATATTTGTAGCCCTGACTCTTGTTGCCACCGCGAGCAGCAAACTCCCATTCTTCCTCGGTGGGCAGGCGGAACTCATAGCCCTCGGGAGCTATGGCAGCGTTGAGCTTGCTAAGGAATTCCTGTCCTTCATCCCAAGAAACATGGTTTACGGGCTTGTTGTCACCACTAAACTGGCTCGGGTTGGTGGACATGAGGGTGTTCCACAGGGCCTGTGTCACCTCGGTTTCGCCAATGGCGAACGATGCCACGTCAACGCGGTGGCGAGGTTTCTCGTAGTAGAAAGCCTCGGTGTCGTCGTCAGGGGCTCCCATCATATAGGTGCCGCCAGCCACGTTTATCATGTTGAACGACACGCCATTGACGGTAAAAGTCTGTTTTGCAGCGGGCACGAGCACCAGACGCAAACCGATATTTGCGCCATAGCCGTTGGGGCGATAGCCAACGCGATCGGTGATGCGGCAGTAATTTGCGGCTTGGCTGTAGTAGCCACCACGACCCACGCGGTAAGTGCCGTCATCGGGACCTACAGGATCAACCTGTGCCTCGCTGGTGTAGTTGGCTTTCCAGTCCTGGCACCACTCCGAGACGTTTCCGCTCATGTCGTAGATGCCTAATTCGTTAGCGGCTTTTTTGCCCACTTCGTGAAGTAGATCGCCGCTGTTGGATTGATACCATGACACATCGTCGATATTGTTGCTACCGACATAGTAGTAGCCCTTGCTTTGGTTTCCGCCACGTGCAGCAAACTCCCACTGCGCCTCAGTGGGCATGGCGAACTCATAGCCATTGATTTGAAGCTGGCTGTTGAGAGCAGCGATAAAATTCTGGCAGTCGTTCCATGTGATGGAATGAACAGGAAACTTGTTGTTCTCGTCATAGAGACTCGGATTGCTGCCCATGACAGCCGTCCACAACTCCTGAGTGACTTCGGTCTGCCCTATGGCAAACGATGACACCGTGACTTGATGCTGCGGTTTCTCATCGGCCTCGGCATTGCTGTCGCTGCTGGGAGCACCCATCATGAAGGTGTCGCCTTCGACATCCACCATTTTGAACTTCACACCATTGACAGTGTATTCTGTGGTCTCAGGTATTGGACCATTGAGCAGAATATTATAGACATAGGTGATGTCGGCACTAGTGATGTTTCCGTCACCGTCCACGTCTCCGTTCACAAGGCTACTGGTATCGCCATTGAGCAGATAGTTATAGAGCGTCGTCACATCGGCCGAGGTAACTGTTCCGTCACCATCAACGTCACCACGCATGGCATAGCAGCCAAGCCATGTGGCGACCAACAAAAATGTAAGTAAAAATTTCTTCATAATGATATAATTTTGATGTATTAGTTTTTCTATGTTGCAAATATATAAATTATTAATGAATTAACAAGTCTTTTACTTTGATAATCCTTAATTTTGTTGAAATTTCACAAAACATTGCCGTTGTTTCCAAATAATGTTGTAACTTCGTGCAATCTTTGCAAACATAGAGTAAAAACACCTAAAAAACTATATTAAAATGAAAGAAAAAATCATTTCTTTGTTCAAGGAGCGCTTCGGCGCTGAGCCTGTGATGTATGCATCGGCAGGACGTATTAACCTTATTGGAGAGCACACCGACTACAACGGCGGTTTTGTATTCCCTGGAGCCATTGACAAGTGCATCATGGCAGGTATCAAGGAAAATGGCACCGACAAGGTGCGTGTCTATAGTGCTGACCTCGACTCCTATACCGAATTTGGTCTCAACGAGGCCGACAAGCCCAATGAGCAGTGGGCGTGCTATGTTTTTGGAGTTTGTCGCGAGACAATCAAGCGTGGCGGCACAGTTAAAGGCTTTGACGCTGTGTTTGCTGGAAATGTACCTCTGGGTGCAGGCCTGTCGTCATCGGCAGCCCTTGAATCGTGCTTCGCTTTCGCCTTGAACGACATGTTCAATGACAACAAAATCGACAAGTTTGAACTTGCAAAGATAGGTCAATCGACCGAGCACAATTACTGTGGTGTGAACTGTGGCATCATGGACCAATTTGCCTCGGTTTTTGGAAAGAAAAACCATCTCATGCGTCTCGACTGTCGCTCACTGGAACATCATTACTATCCATTTGACGCAAAGGGCTACAAGTTGGTTCTTATCGACTCCCGCGTGAAACATGAGCTAGTAGACTCACCCTACAACAAGCGCCGTGAGTCGTGCGAGCGTGTAGCTGCCACTCTTGGAGTAGAGACACTGCGCGATGCTACTATGGAGATGCTTGAGGCAAAATGCGACAAAATAAGCGATGAGGACTACAAGCGCGCCGTTTATGTTATTGGTGAGAAACAGCGCGTGCTCGACGTGTGCGACGCTCTGGAACGTGGCGACTTCGAAACAGTGGGCAAGTGCATGTATGAGACTCACAACGGCCTGAGCAAAGACTACGAGGTGAGCTGTGTGGAACTCGACTACCTTAACGACATTGCCCGCGAGTGCGGCGTTACAGGTTCTCGCATCATGGGCGGTGGCTTCGGTGGCTGCACCATCAACCTGGTGAAAGATGAACTTTACGATAAGTTCATCGCCACTGCTTGCGAGAAATTCAATGCCAAATACGGCCACGAACCCAAAGTCTATGACGTAATCATCAGCGACGGTGCCCGCCGCCTGTAAATATAAAAAATAACATGAAACCTACATTATTTGTTCTTGCTGCAGGAATGGGAAGCCGTTATGGCGGCCTCAAGCAGCTCGATGGCCTGGGACCTCATGGCGAGACCATCATGGACTATTCAATCTACGATGCCATCCAGAGCGGATTTGGCAAAGTGGTGTTTGTAATTCGCAAAGATTTCGAACAGGAGTTCCGCGACAAGATTCTCTCGAAATATGAGAGCAAAATCCCAACCGAGGTAGTGTTCCAATCGGTAGACGCTCTTCCCGAGGGTTTCACTTGCCCCGAAGACCGCACCAAGCCCTGGGGCACCAATCACGCCGTGCTCATGGGTAAAGATGTGATTCGCGAGCCTTTCGCAGTAATCAACAGCGATGACTTTTACGGACGCAACTCGTTTGAAGTGCTTGCCAAAGCACTCAGCAACCTTCCCGAAGATTCTCACGACACCTATTTCATGGTGGGCTTCAACGTAGGCAACACCATGAGCGAAAGCGGTACTGTGTCGCGTGGCGTGTGCGATACCGAGAATGGATTGCTCAAGAGTGTGGTAGAGCGTACCAAGATTGGTTACGACGAGAATCACGACATCGTCTTCACCGAAGGCGACTTGGTGGAAAAGCTTGAGCCTGATACTCCTGTGTCAATGAACTTCTGGGGATTCACTCCCGATTATTTCACTCACAGCGAGAAATCATTTGTAAACTTCCTTAACAAGAGTATCAATGTCCCCAAGAGTGAGTTCTTCATCCCATTGACAGTGAGCGAACTCGTTGAAAGCGGGCAGTCGACTGTTGAGGTGCTGCGAACCGACTCCAAGTGGTTTGGCGTGACCTACAGCGAGGATCGCCCTGCAGTGGTCGAAAAGTTTGCCGAACTGCATCGTCAGGGTATCTATCCCGACAAAATGTTCTAAACTTGAGTCATGCGCAGCAAGAAGGCAAGAGAGCCACAAGGCGATGAAGCCATTGTTGAGGCGTTCAACGAGTACCTTTCGGTGAACAAAAAGCGAAAGACCCCCGAGAGATTCCGCATTCTCGACAAGGTGCTGTCGTTTCCAAAGTTGTTCACAATCGAGGATTTGAAGCTCGCCATGAACGACGAAACTTTTCCAGTGAGCCAATCCACATTGTATTATACTGTAGACTTGCTCGTGGAAGCCAATATCTTGCGATGCATCAACACAAGTGGAAACGCTACGGCGTTTGAACGTGTTGACCAGGTAAAGCACATACACCTCAAGTGCGAGGAGTGCGGAAAAGTAAAGCTGGTAAAAGACCCCAACTTCATGGCTTATATGAACGCACGCAAATTTGCCGCTTTCACCACAAGATACTACAACCTCACTGTCTATGGCACATGCAACGACTGCGTACGGCGACTCAAACGAGAACAACGCGAAAGAAAAATTGCAAAGAAACAATCAACTAAATAACTTTCTTTAATTTACACAATTAACTAACAAAATCATCATGGCAAATGTAAAACCTTTTAAGGGGCTTCGTCCCCCCAAAGAGTTAGTAGAAAAAGTGGCTTCTAAGCCTTATGACGTGCTCTCAAGCGAAGAGGCAAGAGCTGAGGCTGGCGACAACGAGATGTCGCTGTACCACATCATCAAGCCCGAAATCGACTTCAACGACGGCACTACCGAGCATGACCCACAAGTCTATGACAAGGCAGTGGAGAATTTCAAGAAGTTCCAGGCAAACGGGTGGCTGGTGCAGGACCCCAAAGAGGAGTACTACATCTATGCTCAGACTATGGACGGACGCACTCAATACGGTTTTGTGGTTGCAGCCAACTACAAAGACTATGTTGAGGGTCGCATCAAGAAGCATGAGCTCACTCGTCGTGAGAAGGAAGAGGACCGCATGAAACACATCCGCGTCAACAACGCCAATGTGGAGCCGGTATTCCTCTCGTTCCCAACCAACGAGCCTCTTGAGGCCATTATCGACAAAGTGAAAGCCACTGAGCCTGAGTATGACTTCGTCAGTGAGGACGGTATCGGACACACCCTGTGGTGCATCACCGACGACGCTACTATCGCCAAGATTACCGAGGAATTTGACAAGATTCCTTACCTCTACATCGCCGACGGTCACCACCGCACCGCTGCTGCAGCTCACATTGGCGAGGAGAAGGCACAAGCCGACCCCAATCACACTGGCAAGGAGGAATACAACTACCTGCTGGCAGTTTGCTTCCCCGAGTCTCACCTTAAGGTGATGGACTACAACCGTGTGGTTATGGACCTCAATGGCAACACTCCTGAGGAGTTCCTTGCTAAGGTTGGCGAGCATTTCGATATCGAGTGCAAGGGCGAAGAAGAGTATCGTCCTGCCAAGCTCCACAACTTCTCGCTCTATCTCGACGGTAAGTGGTACTCATTGACAGCTAAGGAAGGCACCTATGACGACAATGACCCAATTGGCGTGCTCGATGTGAAGATTTCATCGGATTACATCTTGCGCGACATCTTGGGCATCATGGACCTGCGCACCGACAAGCGCATCGACTTCGTGGGCGGAATCCGTGGTCTGGGCGAACTCAAGAAACGTGTCGACAGTGGTGAGATGAAGATGGCTTTGGCGCTCTATCCAGTTACCATGCGTCAAATCATCAATATCGCCGACAGTGGCAACATCATGCCACCTAAGGCCACTTGGTTTGAGCCTAAATTGCGCTCAGGATTGATTATCCACAAGCTCGACTAAGCTACATTTTTACTATTTTCCATAATGGGTGATGACTTACGGTTGTCACCCATTTCTTTCAATAATTTGTTAGATTAAATAATTAATAGTAAATTTGCAGTTTATTCATAACACTTAAAAGCACATACATGGATTTTACTACAATAACCCAGACCATTAGCGACTACGTGTGGGGTTGGCCCATGATAATTCTCTTGTTAGGGACACACATCTTCCTCACTTTCAGGCTGCGCGTTCCTCAACGCAAAATCTTCACCGCCATCAAACTATCGGTATCTAAAGACAAAGAGTCAACAGGCGACGTGAGCCAATTCGCAGCTCTCGCAACATCGCTGGCTGCGACCATTGGCACCGGTAACATCATCGGCGTGGCAACGGCCGTGTCGCTCGGAGGACCAGGCGCAGTGCTATGGTGCTGGTTAACAGGCATCTTTGGCATAGCCACTAAGTATAGCGAGGGCCTCCTCGCCATCAAATACCGCATCAAGACCAGCGATGGCAAGATGCTGGGTGGACCCATGTATGCCCTTGAGCGCGGCCTGGGACAGAAATGGCTCGCAGTGCTCTTCTGCATCTTCACCGCCATCGCTGCCTTTGGCATTGGCAATGGCGTTCAAGCCAACGCTATCAGCGAGAACTTCATCATGCTGCTCAATGATAACGGCACCGTGGCAAGTGCCACTTCGTGGCTTAACAATGCCATGGGCCAAAGCTTCGAGCCACGTTTCTACCTGAGCATCATCATGGGAATCCTCGTTATGACACTTGTAGGAGTGGTAATAATCGGAGGCGTGAAGAGTATAGGAAGAATCTGCTCAGCACTTGTGCCTTTCATGGCAATTCTTTATGTGCTTGGATGTCTCTACATCCTGTGCGTTAATCACCAGTATGTATGGCAAGCTGTATGCATGATTTGCAGCGAGGCATTCTCGATGAAAGCGGGAATTGGCGGGGCTGCAGGCACAGCCATAATGATGGGAGCACGCTATGGTATCGCACGAGGATTGTTCAGTAACGAGTCGGGTATGGGTTCGGCACCCATCGTAGCTGCGGCAGCACGCACCAAGAATCCTGTGCGCCAAGCACTTGTGAGCTCTACAGGCACATTCTGGGACACCGTGGTAGTTTGCGCAATGACAGGATTGGTGCTCACCACCAGCATTATCGCCTATCCAGAGATTAACTTCCACGACGGAGGTCTGCTAACAAAGAAAGCTTTCGGTATGATACCCTACATTGGCACGCCAATACTCACCTTCGGAATCCTTACCTTCGCATTCTCGACCATCTTGGGATGGAGCTACTATGGTGAACGAGCAATGGAGTATCTGGCAGGCAAACAAAGCATACGTTACTACCGCATCGCATGGCTTATCGTATGTTTCATCGGCTGCGTAATGAGCCTTGGAGTAGTATGGAACATCGCCGACATCATGAACGCCATGATGGCACTACCAAACCTCGTGGCACTACTACTCCTCTCGGGAGTAATAGCCCGCGAGACAAAACACTACCTCTGGGACGGCAACCTCGACCAAGAGGCACCTGACGACTAAAACTCATTCTATAGCGTCTACCCTTAACACTTTGCCCCACTTTATACTCAAAGTTGTTAAAAAAGATTTTTCGGGCTTTTTTATTTGATATTTCCTTGTATTAGTTGGGTAATTTTGACTAATTTTGCACTCTGAATATAGTGTAGTGTAACCAACAAGATGGTTGTGCTGCCCTTAAAACTGTAATTTACAGTCAAGTAAGTGTAGCGCTCCATCCTAAATAAAGAAAGATATAAGATATGGGATTATTCTCATTTACTCAAGAAATCGCTGTTGACTTAGGAACAGCCAACACTATCATTATCCACAACGATAAGATAGTTATCGACGAGCCATCGGTTGTGGCTCTCGACACCAAGACCCAAAAGCTCATGGCTGTGGGTGAGACCGCACGCGAGATGCGCGGTAAGGTGCACGAGGGCATCAAGACCGTGCGCCCCTTGCGCGACGGTGTGATTGCTGACTTCAACGCTGCCGAGCTTATGATTCGCGGTATGATTAAGAAGGTGAGCCAAAAGAATCACTGGTTCTCGCCCTCACTCCGCATGGTGGTCTGCATCCCCTCTGGCTCTACCGAGGTGGAGATTCGTGCCGTGCGTGACTCCAGCGAGCATGCCGGTGGACGCGACGTTTACATGATTTACGAGCCTATGGCAGCTGCCCTGGGTATTGGTATCGACGTTCTCGCCCCCGAGGGCAACATGATTGTCGACATAGGTGGTGGTACCACCGAGATTGCCGTTATCTCGTTAGGTGGTATCGTGAGCAACAAGAGCATCCGCATCGCTGGCGACGACCTCACCGAGGACATACGCGAGCACATGCGCCGCGCCCATAACGTTAAGGTGGGTGAACGCACTGCCGAGCGCATCAAGATCAATGTGGGCTCAGCACTCACCGAGCTTGACAATCCTCCCGAGGACTACATCGTGCGTGGACCTAACCAGATGACCGCTCTCCCCATGGAGGTACCTGTGTCCTATCAAGAGATTAGCCACTGCATAGAGAAATCTATCTCGAAGATTGAGGCCGCCGTGCTCAGCGCATTAGAGCAGACTCCTCCCGAGCTTTATAGTGACATCGTCAAGAACGGTGTATATCTTGCTGGTGGTGGTGCGCTGCTTCGTGGATTGGACCGCCGCTTGACCGACAAGATTGGTATTCCTTTCCAAGTGCCCGACGATCCCTTGCACGCTGTGGCAAAGGGCACTGGCGTAGCTCTTAAGAACATCAAGCGCTTCAAGTTCTTGAAACGCTAAACCCACTGGTTGCTAACCCAAGCGACACAGCAAGGTGGGGTCTATGTGACACAACCCACCTTTTTGTGTTGTATAGCCACACGAAGGCTTGACGAGATGAACAATTTAATTAACTTCTTCATAAAGAACAGTTCGTGGTTCATTTTCGCGTTCTACGTGATTTTGAGCCTCGGCTTGCTGTTCCAGTCCAACCCCTACCAGCAGAGCGTGTATCTCACCTCGGCCAACGGCACCGTCGCCACCATCTCAAAGGGTGTGAACGGGGCCTCCAACTATTTCCACCTTAAGGAGATAAATGAGGACCTGCACCGTGAGAACGCCAATCAAAAGCAGGAGATTCTTAATCTCAAGCAACAGCTCAATGACCTTGAGCTTAAATATGGTGAAAAACCAGGCAAGGAGGTCAGCGGTAAAGGCAATTACTCTTTCATCTCGGCTCATGTAATAAGCAATAGCGTGGTCAACCCCAGCAACTACATCACAATTGACAAAGGAAGCGCCGATGGCATAGAACCCTACATGGGCGTTATGGACATGAATGGAGTGGTGGGCATCGTTGACGCCGTCAACACCCACTCAGCACGCGTCATGTCGATGCTGCATCCCGACGCCAAAATCACTTGCACATTGAAGGGCAACGGAAACTTTGGACTATTAGTATGGGACAAAAAGAGCACCGACCACGCCATTCTTCAAGACCTACCAAAGGTTGGCGAGTACCATGTAGGCGACACCGTCGTGACCAGCAGCAGTTCGCTGAGCTTCCCCGAGGGATTCATGGTGGGAGTGGTGGAACGCATTTCACCAACAGCCAAGGAAGACAGCTTCATGACACTCATTGTGAAACTCTCATGCAAAATTACCAAGCTCAGTAATGTGCATGTCATCAAGAACAATATGAGGACTGAACTCAAAGAATTGGAGAGCGAAGATGCCACATCACTTAAAGAGGAAGGAGGGGGGAAAAAATGAAAAATACACTAGTTCATTTTCTCATTCTCTTTGTGGCGCTACTTGTGGCACAAGTGATTTGCAGCAAGATTATCCTTTTTGGCGTAGCAATGCCAGTTATCTATATCTACCTAATACTGCGACTGCCAGTGAACTACTCCCTTAACTGGACACTGACTATCGCATTCCTGTTTGGACTCTTTGTCGACATGTTCAACAACACTCAGGGCATGAACGCCTTGGCATGCACAGTGATGACCATGCTGCGTCGACCTGTCTACAACATGTTTATGCTCAAGGACGATGAGGACAATGACCCCATCCCTTCGATGGACTCATTGGGAATCACCAACTACCTCAAATACATGGCGACGCTAGTATCGGTTTACTGTCTGGTCCTGTTTTTAACACAAGCTTTCACACTACACAATTTTCCTTTAACACTGTTGCGCATCGTGGCCAGCAGCGCACTATCTATTTTATTGATTTTTGGTATCGACAGTTTAGTGAGCACCGAAAGTGAGAAAAGATTATAATTTAGAGAAACGCAAATATGTGATTGGCGGCTTTATTGTCGTCATTGTCGCTATATACCTGTGTAAACTCTTTGACTTGCAGATTCTCGATGACAAGTACAGCGAGATTGCAGTAAATAATGTCCGTTCTACAATAATAACACACCCTTCTCGAGGTCAAATCTATGACCGTAATGGCAAGCCTATCGTCTATAACGAACCTGCCTATGACCTAATGGTGGTGCCCAGAGATGTGCAGGAATTTGACACTACTCTCATGTGCGAGATTCTTCATTGCACGACTGATTCACTCGATTCTCTGTGGAATAATATGAGTAACCCTAAGAAGAACAAGAACTATAGTGCCACTACACCTCAACCACTGGTTCAAAATCTTGATGATAAAACCCGCGGCAACTTTGAGGAAACTCTTTCCCATTTTCCTGGATTTAGCATTTCACGTCGCAGCATCAGGCGATACTACTATAAGTCAGCCGCCAATATCTTGGGTAACATTCGTGAAGTAAATGCCGAAGACATTGAGCGCGACTCCGACAACTATTACATGCCTGGTGATTACACTGGTGATATGGGTGTTGAGAAAAGCTATGAGAAGTACCTGCGTGGAGAGAAAGGCAAGAAAATTTTCGTCAGGGACGCTCGTGGTGAAACCAGCAAGGACAAACAAGGTAACCCCATATACTATAACGACGGCAAGGACAATGTGAAAGAAATAGCGGGTAAAGACATTCAGTTAAGTATTGACATCGACTTGCAGCAGAAATGCGAGAAAATCCTGAGAGAGCGAGGCGAGAAAGGTGCCATCGTTGCCATTGAACCTGAGACAGGTGAGGTGCTTGCTCTTGCCACTAATCCAAGCTACGAACCAGCACTTCTAGTGGGAAAAGACCGCGGCAAGAACTACTCTAAACTGATGAGCGACGGCAACAAACCTCTCTTTGACCGTTCGATCATGGCAGCCTATCCTCCCGGCTCCACCTTTAAGCCATCCCAAGGTCTAATATTCCTGCAAGAGGGCATCACCAACGTCAACACCTCTTACCCATGTTCAAGAGGCTACATAAACAAAGGTCTAAAGGTTGGCTGTCACGGTCATGGCTCGCCCATTGCTATTGAGTCGGCACTTGCCACATCGTGCAACTCTTACTTCTGTTGGGGGCTCTATCACATGCTCCACAATCAAAAGTATGAGAACCTTGACTCGGCATTCACCGTGTGGAAGAACTATATGGTCTCTTTTGGCTATGGCTACAAACTGAACATCGACCTACCGGGTGAGAGCCGAGGCTTCATCCCTAACGCCAAATTCTACAACGAGGTGATTGGTGAAGGCAAATGGGGTCCAAACACCATCATATCCATCTCCATCGGACAGGGAGAAATCATGGCGACACCATTGCAAATCGCCAACCTGTGCACCACTATTGCCAACCGTGGTTACTACATCACACCTCACGTGGTAAAGCATATTCGCGATGTGGGCATTATGAAGAAATATACCGAGAAGCATGTGCCACCCATAAACAGAGCTTACTACGACCACGTAGTTAATGGCATGCGCATGGCCGTGACCAGCGGAATAGGTACCTGTAAGCGCGCCAACCTGCCAGGTCTTGATGTTTGTGGCAAAACTGGCACCGTGCAGAACCCGAGTGGTCGCGACCACTCAGTATTTATGGGATTTGCCCCTAAGGATAATCCAAAGATTGCGATTTGCGTCTATGTAGAACATGGTGGATTTGGAGCACAAACGGCGGTGCCTTATGGTTCCAGAGTCCTTGAGTACTACCTCACGAAGAAAAATGGTGAAAATGTTGAGAGTGACGATAGCCTAAAGATCGACGAAAGCTCCAAGAATGTTGACACACAGTATCATGACACCAAATGGATGCAAGAAACTCCCCAGGTGTTTGATGAGGCACAACAGCAAATCAAGGCTAAGTCTAAATCTGCCGAGTCTACAGCCCATAACCAACCACCGAGCACACCCGAAAGCGGTTTGCCACAAAATAGAGAGCAAGAAAAAGCGATATTAACCCGTCCTACTGGCTATTACCCATCACGCAATGGCATCTATAAGGGATAATAACAAAGACGAGAGCAACCGTCTACTTGCCTCGGTCGATTGGTTCACTGTCTTGCTCTATGTAGTGCTTGTGGTTTATGGTGCTGTGAGCATATACGCTGCCTCTCCGATCAGCAATAGTGAGGTGAGCATGTTTGACTTTAGTACCAATTCGGGCAAGCAGTTTGTGTGGATAGGATGCTCCTTTATCATCGGCTTCTCATTGTTGCTCATTGATAGGCGTCTTTACGAAGCATACGCTTACCCTATCTATGCTATCATGATTATCATCCTGATAGCCACTGCTTTCTTGTCGCCAAACATTAAGGGTTCCCACTCGTGGCTAAAGTTTGGCGTTGTGAGTCTGCAGCCGGCGGAATTTGCCAAGACAGCGACCGCATTAGCACTTGCCAAGCTGTTCAGCACCTATGGTTTCCAACTGCGTGGCTGGCGCACCTATATTGTACCTGTGGGTATCATTTTGCTTCCTGTGTTGTGTATCATTCTTGAGAGTGAGACAGGCTCAGCGCTGGTCTATTTCTCGCTTATCTTTGTGCTCTATCGCGAGGGCATGAATGGATTTGTGCTTTTTGCTCTTCTATGTGCCATAAGCTACTTTGTTCTGGTACTCAAGTTTGCTGGAAGCCTTATTATGGGCATACCGCTTGGCACCTTCATTGTGCTCACTTGCGTGATGGTAGTGATTGTGCTAATGCTACTAATCTACTGCCGCTCGCTAATTTTGGGACGTAACGTGGCGCTGGGCTATATCGCGTGTGCCCTCATAGCGTGGGGACTGAGCTACCTGGGTGTCAACATCAACGGATATGTGTTCTTTTTCACCGTTATCCCATTGTCGCTCATCTACTTGCTCATTGGAATGTTTCGCGACGACCTTAACAAGGTGCTTATGACGGTGATATTTGCCACAGTGTCGATTATCTACATGTTCTCGGTGACACTCGCATTCAACCATATGCTGAAACCCTACCAGCAGAACCGTATCAATATAGCATTAGGTATCGAAGAAGACATTAAGGGCAAAGGTTACAACGTTAACCAGTCGAAGATTGCCATCGGTTCGGGTGGGCTCACTGGCAAGGGGTTCCTTGAGGGAACACAAACCAAACTCAACTATGTGCCCGAGCAACACACCGACTTCATTTTCTGCACCATTGGCGAAGAGCAAGGATTTATGGGCACCTCGGCAGTCCTGCTTCTGTTCCTGACATTGATACTGCGAGTCATCGCTATTGGCGAGCGACAGCACACCACCTTCGGGCGAGTCTACGCCTACTGCGTCGCGTCTATTCTCATCTTCCACCTGACTATCAACATAGGCATGGTGATTGGTGTCGTGCCTGTGATAGGTATACCCCTACCCTTCTTCAGTTACGGAGGCTCCTCGCTCTGGGGATTTACCATTCTCCTCTTCATTCTCCTACGCATCGATGCCGTCCGCACCGAATACGGCACCTGGTAGTTTTTTCATTGTATAATACCTCATCATTGGGTTGTGCCATTTGGCTACACTTGATTAATGACTACTGACACGACTGCAATCATCAAGAAATATAGCACAACTATGCCGATGACCCACTTAATGAGGGTTATCTTTCAACAATATTCTTGAAATCCATCCATTGTGGGGCGGCTTTATAGCTGGCTGCGGTGCCTTTGGGGACATAGAGTGTGCAAGCGTCCTTGTTAATCTCGTCAAAGACTTTTTCTCCCATAGTCACGCTACCCACATCTTGAATATTGCAGGTGATGGACCTTATACTCACTAAACCCTTAAAAGCCCAATCCTCAATCGTTGTCACTCCGCTTCCTATTGTGAGCGACTTGATACACTTGTCATGCAGGAATGCACGTTCGCCAATGGTCTTTACACTATTAGGAATCACCACTGATTCCAAGCTGTGGCACCCCACAAAAGCATAATTTCCAATTTCGATAACCGAGTTAGGCAGATTAATCTCTTTGAGTTTACTGCAGTTGTAGAAAACTCTGTCGCCAATCTTTGTCACCGACGTGGGTATGTCTATTGACTCCATGACGGTGCATGCACCGAACGCGCCATCGCCTATCTTTGTCACCGATGTGGGGATGTCAATTGACTCCATGGCGCTACATCCGGCAAAAGCTCCGTCGCCAATCGATTTCACTGTAGTAGGGATTTTGGTGACATTGGTTCCCACCACAAGCTTATTGGTTGCGGTCTCGATGATAGCGTTGCAGTCATTGCGAGAGTCATATTTCTTATTTTTCTTCTCGACCTTAAGAGAAGTTAAGCTTTTGCAATGGGCGAAAAGCCCATCTCCAATGCTGGTCACCGATGCAGGAATCACCATCTCTTTTAATTCTACGCACCCACTGAACGCATCTACGCCAATTTCTTTGAGCGAAGCAGGAAGATTGACGGTGGTCAGTTTGGGACATTCTTTGAAAGCTTTCTCTCCTATAAACGCCACATTGTTGCCCAACTTCACCACCTCGAGCCTACGGCAATAACTGACAGCCTCATTACTTATTCTATTAACCGAGTTAGGGATGCTTATAGATTTTAAGTAGCTGTCACTAAATGCATAGTAGCCTATTCTTTTCACCTTTCCAGGAATAACAATGGAATCAATTTTACACTTGGCAAACACATAGTCTTCTATCTCAGTGAGATTTGGTGGAAGATTTATCGATTTAAGATTATAGCAGTTATAAAAAGCATATTCGCCTATCTTGGTCACCGAGTTTGGTATTTCCACCGATGTCACCTGATAATTCTCAGAAAAAGCATTACGGTCAACAGCAGTCACAGTATAGGACTTGCCTTCATGCTTGACTACTTGAGGAATGACAATATCACCAATATATACTGGGTTTCCATCTCGTCCTTTCTTTATGGACCCTCCATGCTCTAAATAACGTACCTTTAATACATCATAGGTCAGAGTGACGGTTTTTCCGTCTATATTCACATTGTAGCACAAGCCTCCTTCCTCGAAATCATAGGCATAGTTCACAATTGGCATAATCGCTGCAATAATCAACAGTAATGTACTTCTCAAACAACTCATAATAAACTAAGTAAATGATTTAACCAAAATCGGTCATTAGGCCGACGGCATATTGTTTTAAAATGTCTATTTATGACCGATTCGGGTTGAAAATATAATCTGAATAGTTGAAAAAGGAGCGTAAGATGCGCTCCTTTTTCAATCTGCTCAAAACATTTTTTATGGCTCGACGGTTGCTATTGAACCTGCACTGTGAGCAGTAATCTGTGGCGCATACTGGCATTGTGCCGTTGCGATGCCCACGTTATACTTACCCGGTGCAGTGACATAGACGTCGTAGCTTATCACGTGCGTTCCCTTTTCAAGGCTTGTGAAGAAGATGTTGGTCTCACTGTCCTTGATTTCGAGATAGTAGTAAGTGCGATCGGCATAGCGATACCCCGAGAGCTTATCCACTGGCTCGAAGCAAGAGCCACGCTCGTCCTTCACTGTCACAAAGTCAAGATCCTTGGCATTCTTGATGACAGTGCGCACCTGAATCTTGTCGCCCACTTTAAAGTTATCCACTCGGCGCAACGAGCCGTCGGTGTTGTAGGCATAGAACTCCTTGTGAATCGAGAGGTCGTAGATGCTCACCTCCTGGATGTCGCTCATCTCAGCCTTGAACTGGCTGTAGATAGCACCCCACGCAGGACTCGCACCATTTCGCTCGATATTAAGAGTGGCAAGGGAGGTGGCAGGAATCTCCTTGCGGCAGTAGCCCAGATAAGTATCCACCTTGTCAAACTCTATGGGTTTGCCGTCGATGGTGATAGTGGGCGCGCCGTTGCGCTCCAGCCACTTGCTGCCAGTGGAGAGCAAGCTGTAGACGGCATCAGCAGCAAGGCTGCTCGAGCCCCAATCGTTAGTTTGCTTCATAAGCAGAATCCACTTGCGCACTTGGTCAATCTCGGCGGTGCGTGGATCAACCTCATTCATCGCCTCGAGGATAGTCGAAGTAACAGCCACCTTGTCGAGGTAGCGCCAGCCAGCCTGCACATTGTCCCAATACATACCGGTCTCGAGCTTAGTGAGCGCAAACTGACGAATCGACTCAACGATGTCCTTAGCCACCTTCTGGTAGTTGTTGCGGTTGAGCGTGATAGCATAAAATGCCTTGTTGCCCAAGCTTGTGCCCTTCCAGTCCTTGGTCATCGCTTTGAGGCAATTCTTAAGCATCTTCTCATTCTCGCCAGTGACAGGAATCTCAGGATAGAGCGTGCGGACATAAACATAGTCGCTAAAGCCACTGTGGTCGTTCTTGTTGTACTTAAGATGCTCCTTGTAGACACGCAAGTACTCTTTATCAAAGTAAGCTATCGCAGGCTTAATCATCATGTTGATTTGATCATCATCCTTCAAGTATCCCAAGTGACGCAACTCGCCAATGAGCTCAAGAACGGTCTCGGTGGTGTAAAGCGACGACTGGCAATTAGGATAGAGATACCATGTAAAACCTCCATCTGACATCTGCAGCAGTTTCAGTCCACTCACGATGCGGTCGTGCTCAGCAGCCATAAGTTTCTCGTCAAAGAGTTCGTTGAGACGCGACATGCGCAGTGTCTGCCTATCGGCCTCGTTCACCCATGGCGAAGCGAGCAGTGTGCCAATCTTGAGGTCACGGTTGCGTGCGAGCATCGACACCAGTGTGGAGTCTTGCTCGTTGGCCTTCCAGTAATCAACAGCCTCCCTGATGTTTGGCTGCGACTTGGCGAGGCCCTGCGCCAGTGTCACAGCAAAGAGACTGTGAGCAAGCGATGTAGCAATTTTGTAGTTGTCGGTGAAGATGGTGGGCAGTGCCTGGACGCAATACCATACAGGATTGTCGCAATACTCAAGAGTGACGCGCGCATCCTTCTTGAATTGTGGCAGTTGAGTGGTGAACGATGGCGTAGCTGCATCGATGTAGAACGGCTTGGTCTCAATCACTGGAGAGATGGATGGTAGCACAGGAATCATCACCTGCTCACCATCACCAAAGTTGCCTACAGCAGCCTTCACACGGAAACCAATGAACGGTATCGTGTCTGGAACCTCATAGTCAATCTTGAGGGTATTGGTGCCATTTGCAGCTATATTCTCATTAAACGCCTTGCGAGTAATAACCTCATTTGTGCGAGGATTGAAAATCTCAATGATGGCGTCACAATCGATAGCGTTTTCGGTGCTGTTTTGCAGACTCGCTGAGAGCTGCGCCTTATCTCCTTGACGCAAAAAGCGTGGCAAGCTTGGTTTAACCATCACAGGTTTGTTGGTGAGAACCTCTCGTTTGAGCTTGTCGTTATTCAGCTCATAATTGTAGGCAATTGCCTGAACAAGCCAGGTAGTGTTGAAATTAGGTGCGTCAAACTCCAAACTAACATTGCCCTGATCATCGCTTACGAGCATTGGTTGCCACAAAGCCACCTTCACGTCACTCTCACGCAGCTGCACCTTCTCGAGAGCAGCCTCGTCGACCTGAGGCTCAACTTCCTTCTTTGTCTCCTCAAGTTCAACAACTTCTTCCATTGAACGACTCCTAACAGCGCTATTAGCCTTCATTAGTCTTGGCTCTCCATCATCCATAGCAGCTGCTGCATCATACATCACATACCTACCTCCGGCAGCACCAAGCATATTTCCATAGTAGCCAGCAAAGAAGTACTCGTCATAGGTATTGAATTCGGCAATCGATACCGATTTGCCTGTCAGATAGTCGTGACGCCACGATGCATAGTTATATTGGGTGCCCGACAATGAATTGGCATCAAACTTGAACACATTCTTTCTCAACAGGTTTGGACCAAATGACCAACTATTGTCGCTGATGTCGTTAAGAGCTTTGTCCATCATCTCAAGCAACATAGCACCTGGTTGGGGCTTGTCGTTCTCATCGACGAGAGTGAACGACCATCTCTCGTGATCGCCCGAAATGAGCTTGTCGCGGAAGGTATTGACCTTCACCTTGAGTGCCTTTGCCTTCACATTGCTGTTCAAGTGAACATTCTCTTGATATATCACACCGCCATAAACGCTGTAGAACTTGATGTCAAGATATCCACCAGGAGTGTTAGGAAGATCAATGCTGAAATCGTTGATCCCTTGATTCATCCTAAGCCATCCTTGTTTCTCAACCTTGTCGCGCGAGGTGGCAATATAGTAGATGTAAGAATCCTGCGCACAACCAATAGTGATGTGTCCAACGTTGTTGTCATCCACTTTGCGTCCGTCGTCAGGCATCCACAGCGGATTGTCCTTAACAGGACTGGTCTTCTCGCCTTTACGGTAGAGAGTTAGAGTACAAGAGGTAGTCTCTTCATCGTCAAGCATATTGACAGTAACTTTATATTTGCCCGAAGGCAACTTGGTGAGGTCCACCACAGGATTATCGCTTTGGATGTAGCCCGATGACACAATGTTCTTGTTCTCATCTTCAACCTTGTAGTGGCACTCAACACTCTTCTCGTTCTCATCGGTGCTGTTGAAGGTGAGCGGCAACTTGAGTGGCTCAACATTATTGAAATCCTTGCTTCCACCTAGAGTCACACCACGGCGACCGCCAATGATGAAGTTGTGACTTGCCTCCTGCGACTCGCCAGCCTCGTTGGTGCACTGAGCGTCAAGCACATAATTGAAATAATAACACTTTGCTTCATTTTCCTTGAAGCTTGACGCAGGTAACTCGAGGGTGAATTCGCCCTTCTCGTTGGTGGTCAAAACTGTGTCGATAATGTTCTCCCCACGTGACGTGTTCCACCGCCACCACCAACTCCACTCATTGCGATAAAGACGCAGCTTCACCTGAGCATTGGGAACAGGTACACCGCTGTAGGTAGCTGCTTTTCCAGTTATTTTCACTGGTTGGTTACGAGTGAACACATAGCGTGCATCGGGGAAAGACAAAGTATAGGTAGGAGTTTTATACTCGCTCACATTCACGTAGTGAGTTACACGATTCTCAATCCTATCGTTTTCATCAACAACATACAATTGGAGACTGAATCTGCCGTTCATGCGGTCGGTAGGTATCTTGAACTCACCTTGAACTCGACCATACTCATCGGTAACAGTATCAATAGTGCCAATCACCTTATAGTTTGTGTCGTAGAATTTCACCCTCACTTTCTCTCCCACATTAGGACGCATCCATTCGCTTGTAGCACAATGGAAGATGGCAGCAAATTTCAAAGTTTCTCCAGGCCGATAGATGTTGAGATCGGTAAACACTCGGGCCGTATTATATCTATCAGATTCACGTCGCTTGAAAGGATCAATCGAGAGAGAGGGACCATACTTGTCTTCGCCTTTCATTGCTGAGATATTATAACTAATGTATTCTTTAGACAACGGCAAGAGACAACAACCGTCACTGGAAGTTAACTGAGGATCCAAGGTTACCCATTGATTATTGTAGTCTTTTCGCTCATAAGCCGAAATGTCTAACTTAACATCCGACAAGGGCTCACCACTGCGAGTATCGACAACAAAAACCCTGTCAGGGAATTCCCTACCACCAGCACCGAACATGGTCATATTATGCACTATGAGAGCCTTATTTAAGTTGATGTTTCTATCAAAGCTCTCTTCTCCGTCACCATTAATAAAAGACCCAATAATGACATACTTTCCAAAAGGCAATGGTGGCACTGTCTCGTCAAAATATTTGCTGAATGGCACCACTCCAGGGTTATGGATCTGATGAGTTCTCACAAGATCCAAATCCTTTATTTCACACTTTTTTATAGTGCCATTGGCAATGTCGCTGAGCAATTTGTCAGAAAAACGATAAATTCTTGCCACACCATCGTTGACATTATTAACGTAGCCCCCAATTTTTATGGAATCGGTGTTTGCCAAATGCTGCTTGTAATGCAAGTTAAAATTCTTATTCTCTGCTTGATAGATTTTGTTTTGCACTCCAGGAGTATAATATGATTTAGGGAAACGCTTCACATATTCCTTGAAGTCAGTATAGTGATTATTAATGTCGGTTTTGAGTAGGAACAAGGCACTATGCTCATTGTTCTTATATTTCTCATATTCCTTAAATGAATCTTCATCGCCACTGATCTCGGAGGTCTCAGTAACGGCATACATCCACTCGGGGGAACCTTCGGCGCAAGATTTCACCCAACATTGATCTAATTCTTCATCTAAATCATCATCTGTCGTCAGTTTCTTGCAGTGGAGACACAAAGCTTGGAACAAGGTGGGAACATAGGTAGCACCCATCTCGTTTCCATCAACAAACAGCTTGCTGTAGTTGCCAATAGGACACTGCTTGAGTGCCGCCTCATCCGATAGCGATGCATGGATAAGCTCCGACACCTTGGCATCAAATTGCGCCCTATCCCATTCGGTATAATCATTCGACACCTCCTCATCAACAGCATTCTTGCGACCGCGTGAAGAGTATGCGTCACGATAAGAAGCAAACACAGCAGCTTCAAGATAGTTGAGCAGAGCCTTGTAGTCGGCCCGCTTTTCTTTCTTCTTTACATCCTCGATTTGCATGATGATGGTGTCCATCGTCTCTTGCGAGGTTTTTGCCTTGGCAATGGAGAATCGCACCAAAGCGTCAACCATCATCTGGCCGTCACCGCTTTTCTTCGCTTTATTGAGCTGAGCAAGAGCAGCCTTGCTCACCTTCTGCGGGAAGTCGAAATCGGGATCATCACTGGCATGCAAATTAAATGAGAAAAATCCCATAATCGATAAAAATAAAATGAATTTTGATAGAAATTTATGCATAATTTTTATGTTTAATGAATTCTTACACAGTTATAAATTATTTCTATAAAAAATATTGCTTTTTTATTTATAACGTGTGTTTCGGGTTAATATTTCACACTTTTTTGACTACTATTTCTAAAAAAAGTTTAACCCGAATTGGTCATTAGAGCAATAGTCAAAGCTTCCCAGTAATCCAAAGCGCCATAGTATTAAGTTTTGCGTCATTATCGTAGTCGCTGAGCACTTCATATCAAGCTCATAAAAAACAAACTATTATTTTAATAATTCTTGAATTGAGCAGAATGTTAACATCTTGTTAATAAAACTGAGTTATATTTTACTTGCTGTTGAATACGCTTGTTTTATCTTTGCAATCGCAAATAAAACGAAACATACCACAATCATGGAATTTGAAACAGGAAAATCATCGAAAAACCGCAATTATAATCGCAAGAAACCGCAACACGAAAGCGAGATACTTAGCGAGTTGGGCAAGATGCAGCCACAAGATGTCGCCATCGAGGAGGCAGTGCTGGGTGCACTGATGCTTGAAACTGGCGCATACTCCATTGTGAGCGACATCCTCAAGCCAGAGTGTTTCTATGACCATGCCAACCAGCTCATTTACGAGGCTATTGTATCACTTGGCGTTAAGCAGCGCCCCATCGACATGCTCACCGTAACCGAGCAGCTCAGGCTTGACGGCAATCTTGAAGAGGCAGGCGGTCCAGTCCGCATCTCAGAGCTCACTGGTCGCGTGTCGAGTGCCGCCAACGTTGAGTATCACGCTAGAATCGTTGCGCAGAAATATCTCGCACGAGAACTCATCAGTTTCAGCTCCAACATCTCAACGCTCGCCTTCGACGACTCAATCGACGTCTACGACCTTATGCAAGAGGCAGAGGGCAAACTCTTTGAGTTATCGAAAAACACTCTCAAGCGCGATGTGGTACAAATCGACCCCATCATCAGCGACGCTATCAAGAAGATTCAAGACGCCAGCAATCGCAAAAGTGGTTTGAGCGGACTGCAAACGGGCTACCATGAGCTCGACAAAATCACATCGGGATGGCAGAACAGCGACCTTATCATCATCGCCGCACGCCCTGCAATGGGTAAGACTGCCCTCGTGCTCTCGATGGCCAAAAACATGGCAGTAGAGTACAACACTCCCATTGCAGTTTTCTCGCTCGAGATGTCGAACATACAACTTGTGAATCGTCTCATCAGCAACGTGTGCGAAATAAAGGGAGAGCAAATCAAGAGCGGACAGCTCAGCGACCAGGAGTGGGACATCCTAATGTCAAGGGTGAAGCAGCTCTACACTGCTCCAATCTACGTAGACGACACCCCATCGTTGTCAATTTTCGAGCTTAGAACCAAGGCAAGGCGACTCGTGCGTGAGCATGGAGTGAAAATGATCATCATCGACTACTTGCAGCTCATGAATGCTACAGGAATGAAGTTTGGCAGCCGCGAACAAGAGGTAAGCACCATCTCACGTTCGCTAAAGCAGCTCGCCAAGGAGCTCGACATTCCTATTGTAGCACTATCACAGCTCAACCGCAGCGTGGAGCAACGTGGTGATGACAAACGTGGCAAACGTCCTCAACTGAGCGACCTGCGCGAGAGTGGAGCTATTGAGCAGGATGCCGACATCGTGTGCTTCATCCACCGACCTGAATACTATACCCGTTCAGGAGAGGACAGTGAAGGCAACGACATTCGTGGCTTGGCTGAGTTCATCATAGCCAAGCACCGTAGCGGTGCTACCGATACTGTCAAACTCAAATTTGTCTCACGATTTGCTCGTTTTGAGAACTGGAACGACACCATCGAGTCGCCTAACGCCCCAACTGAGCACGTTTACGAGTCACGCATGAACAGCGAGAGTCTCACAAGTTCTTTGCCCGCCGACGTACCACCACCCAGTCCTGATGACATGCCCCCTACTGGTAACGTCGACTTCTTACGAGGCAACAACGAGGAAGAGCCTCCATTCTAAGAGTGACAAGCCGCACGTATTAATCATTACACTCACAAATCCACCCACAATCAATAAAAAACTATAATTAAGATACAAAGTTTTTGCTATGTGGGTGGATTTGTGTACTTTTGCACGTTTGATTTGACGCTGCTGGCAATCGGTATCGTCAAAATAGAAAGAGTAAATTAATAATCAAATAATTATAACTTTTTATGAGTTTGAATATCGTTGTGCTGGCAAAGCAAGTGCCAGACACCCGCAACGTGGGAAAAGATGCGATGAAGGCCGATGGCACCATCAACCGTGCTGCGCTTCCCGCAATCTTTAACCCCGAAGACCTGAACGCGCTTGAGCAAGCGCTTCAGCTCAAGGATGCTCATCCTGGTTCGAAAATTACACTCGTGACAATGGGACTTCCCCGCAGCGCCGAAATGGTTCGTGAGAGCCTCTATCGCGGTGGCGATGACGGCGTGGTGTTAACCGACCGCCCACTGGGTGGTGCCGACACCCTCGCCACCAGCTATTCGCTGGCGCAGACCATCCGTCACCTCGACAAGGTGGACATTATAGTTGGTGGCCGCCAGGCTATCGATGGCGACACTGCACAGGTAGGACCACAGATTGCCGAGAAACTCGGTCTGCCACAGGTCACCTATGCCGAGAATATCAAAGTTGAAGAAGGTATCGCCACTATCAAGCGTCGCATAGAGAACGGATTCGAGACCGTTACCTGCCCACTGCCTCTAGTGGTTACCGTCAACGGCAGTGCCGACGCTTGCCGTCCTCGCAACGCCAAGTTGATTCAGAAGTACAAATATGCAGTCACTCCCAGCGAGAAGGCCCAACTGAGCGAGGAACGTCAAAAGCTCGTTGAAAGTCGTCCTTACCTCAACATACGCGAGTGGGGTGTTGCCGATATTGAGGCCGATCCTAACCAGATTGGTATGAAGGGCTCGCCCACTAAGGTTAAGACTGTAGTAAACGTTGTGTTCCAAGCTAAGGAGAGCAAGACAATCGAGGGCGGCGACGAAGCCCAACTCGAAGGTCTCGTGCAAGAACTCATCGCCGACCACATCATTGGTTAACAATCTAATTTTGAAGACTATGAACGATATTAATAATTTAGTAGTTTATTGCGAGTTTGATGACGGCAAGGTGGCCGACGTCAGTCTGGAGTTGTTGACCAAAGGACGCACTCTCGCCACTCGTCTGGGCGTGAAGCTCGAGGCTCTTATCCTCGGCGACAAGCTCGATGGCATCGAGGAACAGGTGTTCCCCTACGGCGTTGACGTGGTTTACAAGGTTGATGACGAGCGCCTCTATCCTTACACCTCGCTACCTCACTCATCGATAGTGATTAACCTATTCAAGGAAATCAAGCCTCAAATCTGCCTGATGGGCGCTACAGTGATTGGTCGTGACCTGGGTCCACGCGTTTCGTCGTGCCTGACCAGCGGCTTGACTGCCGATTGCACTGCTCTGGAGATTGGCGACCACACCGATCCAATTAGCAAGACAGAATATAAGGACTTACTTTATCAGATTCGTCCAGCCTTTGGCGGCAACATTGTGGCTACCATCGTCAACCCCGAGCACCGTCCACAGATGGCTACCGTGCGCGAGGGCGTAATGAAGAAAGAAGTTTTCGACCCCAACTACAAGGGCGAGGTCATCAACCTCGACGCCAACAAATATGTTGACCCCGCGAGCTTTATCGTGAAGATTATCGACCGCGAGGTGGAGAAATCGAAGATTAACATAAAGAATTCGCCCATTATCGTTGCTGGTGGCTACGGCGTGGGCAGCAAGGAGAATTTTGACCTTATCTTCCAACTCGCCGACGTGCTTGGTGGAGAGGTGGGCGCAAGCCGTGCAGCTGTCGATGCTGGTTTCTGCGAACATGAGCGTCAAATTGGCCAGACTGGTGTTACCGTGCGCCCCAAGCTCTATATCGCTTGCGGTATCTCGGGACAGATTCAGCACGTGGCAGGTATGAACGAGAGCTCTATTATCATCTCTATCAACAATGACCCAGCAGCTCCCATCAACGCTATTGCCGACTACGTCATCACAGGCAATCTCGAGGAGATTATTCCCAAACTAATCAAGTATTACAAGAAAAACTCTAAATAAAATGGCAAATTTCTATAAAGACAATAAAGCTCTGCAGTATCACCTGCGTCATCCCTTGATGGAGAAAATCGTTGGCATGAAAGAGCGTGACTACACTCAGAGCCAAGAGTTTGACTATGCACCAGTAGACTACGAAGATGCTATCGACTCTTACGACAAGATTCTCGAGATAACAGGTGAGATTACTGCCGAGACTATCGCCCCTAATGCTGAGAGCGTCGACAAAGAAGGTCCACACCACGCCAATGGCCGTGTGGCTTATGCCAGCAAGACTCAGGAGAACCTCGACGTCACCCGCAAGGCTGGACTCTATGGCGTGTCTATGCCACGCAAATATGGTGGTTTGAACCTGCCCAACGTCACTTTCTCGATGATGAGCGAGATGATTGCTCAGGCTGATGCTGGTTTCCAGAACATCTGGAGCCTTCAGAGCTGTATCGACACCCTCTTTGAGGCTGGCGACGAGGACCAGTTTGAGCGTTACATCCCACGCGTGTGCAACGGCGAGACCATGTCGATGGATCTCACCGAGCCCGATGCTGGTAGCGACCTGCAAAGCGTTATGCTCAAGGCCACTCAGGACGAGGACGGCACTTGGCGACTCAACGGTGTTAAGCGCTTTATCACCAATGGCGACAGCGACATCCACCTGGTTCTCGCGCGCAGCGAGGAGGGTAGCAAGGACGGACGCGGCCTGTCGATGTTCATTTATGACAAGCGCAACGGTGGCGTCAACGTGCGCCGCATCGAGGACAAGATGGGCATCCATGGCAGTCCCACTTGCGAATTGGTGTTCAAGAACGCCAAGGCAGAGTTGTGTGGCTCGCGTCGACTGGGTCTCATCAAGTATGTAATGTCACTTATGAACGGTGCCCGTCTGGGTATTACCGCGCAGAGCGTGGGTCTGTGCCAAGCTGCCTACAACGAGGCAATAGACTACGCTCGCAGCCGTGAGCAGTTTGGTGTTGCTATTATCAACTTCCCCGCTGTTGCCGAAATGCTCAGCAACATCAAGGCAAAACTAGATGCAGCTCGCACAATCCTTTATGAGACAGCTCGTTTTGTCGACGTCTATAAGATTTGGGAGCAGATTTCCCGTGAGCGTCAGCTTACTCCTGAGGAGCGCGCCGAGATGAAGCGTTACAACCGCCTCGCCGATGCCTTCACCCCTCTGTCGAAGGCTTCATCGAGCGAGTACGCTAACCAAGCCGCCTACGACTGTATCCAGATTCATGGTGGCAGTGGCTTTATGCGTGACTACACTTGTGAACGCCTTTACCGTGACGCCCGCATCATGAACATTTATGAGGGTACAACCCAGTTGCAGGTGGTGGCTGCAATTCGCCACGTCACCACTGGCACTTATCTGGCTCAGATGAAGGAGTATGCCGCTGGCGAGTACAGCGATGAAATCACACCTCTCAAGGCGCGTGTCGACAAGATGATGGCAGCCTATGAGGAAGCTGTTGAGAAGGTTAAGGGATATGAGAATTCCGACTACATCACCTTCCACGCACGCCGCATGGTGGAGATGGCAGCCTGGACCATCATGAGCTACCTGCTCTGTTACGACGCAAGCAAAGCTCCAGAACTCTTCAAGCAGTCGGCAAACGTCTATGTTCGTTACGCCGAAGCACGACTCGCCGCCAACGCTAAATTCATTGCCGATTTCACCCCCGAAGAGGCAGCAATCTACACCCAAGAGTAATTCTGAGAAAAGAGCTATAATGACAATCGAGAGCCGTACCACGCGGCTCCCGATTTTTATTTTCTACCCTTTGCTACGTTTTCTTCTTAATAACGTCGCAAAATCAACGGAATTTTCCATCTTGCATAAATAGACATTAAAAAAAACATGACGTCGACCTAATGACCGATTTGGGTTTAAAGTTTTATGAGTGATATTGCGAGAGATTTCAAATATTTTGCGTGACATTCAAAAAAAACACCTAAATTTGTAGCGTTAAAAACTAAGAACTAAAAACTAACACCAAATATTGATATGAAGAATTTATTTTTACCTGTGATAGCTGCCTTGCTGTGGTGCTCAGATGCAAGTGCCTTTGAGTTAAGCGACTTTGTGCTCTCAGGAGCGCGTGTTAAGGGAATCCCATCCAGTCAGCCTGCCCTCGATGGACGTTACTACTATCAGTTCAATAGCGATGGCACGATGATAAAGAAGTACAGCTACAAGAAGGAGAATGACATGACCACCTTCTTTGACAACTCCAAGATTCCTGACAACAAAATCAAGTCATGGGACGGCTACACAATGTCGAGCGACGAAAAGAGCATCTTGTTGTGGACAAACAGTAACCCCATCTACCGCTACTCGTTCACTGCCAATCACTATATCTATAATATAAAGGGCAACAAGCTTGAGCGGCTATCGGAAGCTGGTGGCGAGGAAATCGCAACACTCTCTCCCGACGGTAGCCAAGTAGCATATGTCAAAGATAACAACGTCTACATTAAAAACCTCGCCACTGGCGTGAAAGCCACCGTCACCACCGATGGAAAGAAGAATGAAATTATCAACGCAGTCCCCGACTGGGTCTATCAGGAAGAATTCGGTGTACTCAACACCTTCACTTGGAGCGCTGATGGACGTTACCTGGCTTTCATCCGCTTCGATGAGTCACAAGTGCCCATGTGCTCTATGGAGCTTTATCAAGGCGAGTGCCGACCCAATCCCGACTATGCTATCCACCCAGGACGTTACGACTACAAATACCCCGCTGCCGGCGAGCACAATTCGGTGGTGAGCGTCTACTGCTACGACACCGGGTTGTGCCAGCTCAGTAAGATAGAGCTGCCGCTCGGCGAGGAGGACTACGTGCCCAACATTCAGTTTGGCAAGCAGCCCTCTCCCACCCTTATGGTTGTGAAGGAGAACCGTGCCCAGACTCACATGAACATCTATGCCGTTGACCCAGCCACAGGCAATTACAAGGAGGTCTATGACGAGCAGAGCGATATGTGGATTGACGAAGACGTGGTGACTGGCGTGAAGTACTATGACGGATTCTTCGTAGTCAAGAGCAACCGCGACGGACGCACACACCTCTATAAATATGACTACTCGGGCAAACTCCTGAAACAAATCACAAAAGGCGACTACGACGTAACTGCCTATTATGGTTACGATCAAGCGCACAAGTTGTTCTACTTCCAAACCAATAAAGGCGCGCTCAACCGCACTATACGCTGCGCCAACGATGTCACTGGCGAGGTTCGCGAGCTGGTGGACGGCAACGGCACCTACAGCGCAAGCTTCAACAGCGACTTCACCTATTACATCCGCCGCTTCAGCGATGCCACTACGCCCGACCAGTTCGTGCTTTACAGCATTGATGGCAAGCGTGTGCGCGACCTGCAGCTCAACGAGAAATATGCCGAGAAATACACCTCCAAGGAGATTCCTCGCCGTGAGTTCTTCACGATGCGCAATGACAACGGCGACAATATGAACGGTTACATCATCAAGCCCGTGGACTTCGACCCCACTAAGAAATACCCTTGCATCATGTCGCAGTACAGCGGGCCGAACTCGCAACAAGTGCTCAACAAGTGGAAGATGGAATGGGAAGAATATTTCGCCATGCAGGGCTATGTAATCGCATGCGTTGACGGACGCGGCACTGGTGGCCAAGGCAAGGAATTCCTCAAGGCAATCTACCTCAACCTGGGTCGTCACGAGACCGAGGATCAGCTTGCTGCAGCACGCTACATGGCGGAGCAACCTTACATTGACACCGACCGCCTCGGCATCTGGGGATGGAGCTTTGGTGGCTTTGAGACGCTGATGGCGATGTCGCAGGACGACAGCCGATACGCCTGTGGAGTGGCGATTGCTCCCGTGACCTCGTGGAAGTTCTACGACAGCATCTACACCGAGCGATTCATGCTCACTCCGCAAGAGAACCCTGACGGATACAACTACGCCCCTCTCGACCTAACTCACAAACTCAAGGGCAAGCTCTTGCTGATGTTCGGCAGCGCCGACGACAATGTTCGCATCGTTAACTCCATGCAGTACCTTGCCAAGCTACATAGCGAGGCACAGCAGTTCGACATGATGGTCTATCCCAATATGAACCACAGTATCAACGGCTGCGGAGTTCGCCTGCCCCTCTACCAGCGAGTGCTCAACTTCTTCGACCAGCACCTCAAGAAGTAATAAGTTTTCAGTTTTTCTAGTACTTCTAGATTTTCTAGACTTACTAGAACATCTAGAAATTCTATAGAATCTCTCAACTATGATAGTCATCACAGGCCCAACTGCATCAGGAAAGACCGGCAAGGCAGTAGCTCTTGCCCAGGCGATTGGCGGCGAAATTATCAGCGCCGACTCTCGCCAGCTTTACCGTGGCATGGACCTGGGAACTGGCAAGGACCTTGACGAGTACGGCGATGTTCCTTACCATATGATTGACATCTGTGAGGCAGGCTATAAAAATAACCTCTACGAGTACCTGCGTGACTACCAAGTGTGCTACGACGACATCACAAGCCGTGGCAAACCTGTTGTGCTCTGCGGTGGAACTGGGATGTACGTTGAGAGCGTAGTCAAGGGCATCCAGCTACCACCAGTGCCAGAGAATCGCCAGCTGCGCGAGGAGTTGAGCACCAAGAGCCTCGATGAACTCACTGAAATTCTGAAGGGTTACAAGACACTGCGAAACAATAGCGACATCGACACCTGCAAACGCGCCATCCGCGCCATCGAGATTGCCATGTACTACCATGACAATCCGCATCTAAAGGCGCAAACCGAGCCTCATCCACTCACCGACGCTGTGGTAATAGGCATTGACATCGACCGCGACACGCGACGACAGCGCATCACCGAGCGACTAAAAGCGCGCCTTGACGCAGGCATGGTCGACGAGGTGCGACGACTCATCGACAGCGGTGTATCCCCCGAAGACCTTATCTATTACGGATTGGAATACAAATTCATTACCCTCCACGTCATTGGGCAACTCACCTACGATGAGATGTTCACCCAGCTTGAGACAGCCATCCACCAGTTCGCCAAGCGCCAGATGACCTGGTTCCGAGGCATGGAACGCCGCGGCACCCACATCCACTGGCTTCCCCACGATATGCCCAATGACGATTTCATCCAAGCCGTGCTAAACATCACCAACAACTAACTAAATGGGTTAAATATACAAAGAATATACAAAGAAAACACTCCATCTAATCTTATTGTCCACATAATCCTTGCATTTTATCAATATTTGTTTTATATTTGCAATCATTTCAAATTCATAATTCTTAAATACGACTAACATGAAAAAAATCTTAGCATTATTGTGCGTTTTGGTTATCGCATTAAGCTCCGTTACAGCATTTGATGCAGACGCAAGGGCAAGAAAAGCAAGAACTTCACACGTTTACAAGAAAGCCAAGAAAGGAAAACGAGGCAAAAGTAAACGCCACAGCAGGTCACACCGTAAAGGATACTATTACAAGTATTGGTACGACCGCTATGGAAATTACCATTACAAGTACTGGTATAACTATTAATCCTTACCCATTGGTAGAATGGGATTCGCTATTCTGTAGTAGCTTGTTTTGATAAGGGATATAAATCCATAAATGCACCCGATGTACCTGATGTAGCTCTATCTGATTGTAAGTTCACAATAAATCAACGCTCATTCAATGTGAGAAATGAATGTTTTTTCATCTCAGACGGCATGACTTATAAATCTTTCATGTAAACTTTTTTGCACAACCATTTAATTATGAGAGCATACGAATTCACAGCAAGCAGAGTGACAGGCGGCAACGCCGTGTTCCCCGACAAGATAATAATAACCGACGAGTTCTTTATCTTTCGTAAGGCTAAGGTGATAGGTTATGAGGAGAAGAAGATTCGCTTCAGCGCAATCAGCAGCGTGTCAATCGACAAGCATCTGCTATTTGCCGACATCATCATCGAGACCAATGGCGGTCAGATAATTGTCGCCAACGGCTTCAGCCACAGTGACGCTAAAGCTATCGCTCGCCTCTTGAGCTGACGCAACTCAAATCTATATTCAAAATCATTTGCAAATAATATTTTATAAATCAAGTCAACTATTTATTAACAAAAAAACAAAAAAAATGAAGAAATTACTATTAATCGTTGTAGCACTTGTTCTTTCAGTGCCTACTATGACAATTGACGCAGGGATTTTCAAAAAGCTTGGAAAGGAAATTGTAAAAGACCAAGCTAAGCAACTTGTAGCAGAGAGTCAGGGTAAAAAATATGAGACCCGTCTTGAAAAGCTTAATAAGCACTATAAAAAAGGTGGCGAAGTAGGAAGCTTCAAAGAACACCAAAAAAAGGAAAAATCACAAGAACAAAAAGCAGTGAAGAAAAACATAAAAAAAGTAGACAAGAAAGCAATAAAAAAAGACGCAAAGAACGTTGAAAAGAAAATTGAAAAGAAAGCTGCGAAGAAAGCATCAAATGAAGCTAAAAAAGCCGTAAAAAAGGCATTGAAAGACGCTATCAATTAGCATCATCGACACAAGTGGTCAATGTCCTCATAGGAAACCTTCACAACGACGGTTCTCCTATGAGGACATTACTTTTCCCCACACACCCACATCGCTCGACAACAAGTGCAACCATTCACAATCACCAAATAAGCACCAAATAATCATCTCAAAATCACATCAAAAAACCACTTTTTTCAAAAAAATCTTGAAAAAGTTTTGGTGGTTCAGAAAAAAGTAGTAATTTTGCCCCGCATTTATGGCGAATTGTCCTGTGGTGTAACGGTAGCACACCGGATTCTGGTTCCGTTTGCGTGGGTTCGAATCCTACCAGGACAACCAATGAGAGTGGCCACACAGGGTCACTTTCTTTTTGAGAACTTAGGGAGGTTCTTTAAATTGCTTGAGTTAGATTGTCTCTGATTGTCAGGTAGATATGGGCTAAATTGTAAGACATAGTAGAGGTCTACATGTTGAGCAATTTAGACAATAAATGCCAACAAGCAGGGCAAGATAACCAAAACAAAGATTAAACATTTTTGGAATTTAAAGAACATCCCGTTATTTATTAACCGCGGTAGCCTTCAGTGCAGGGCATGCCGCACAAAACAAAACTTATTAAACATGGCAACAAAAATCAGACTGCAACGTCATGGTCGCAAAGACTATCCGTTCTATCCAATTGTCATCGCCGATAGCAGGGCACCACGAGATGGTAGATTTATTGAAAGGATTGGTTCGTATAACCCAAACACTAATCCTGCTACAATAAGTTTGAATTTCGAGAGAGCTCTTTATTGGATCAACGTTGGCGCAATCCCCACCGACACCGTTCGCAACATTCTCTCACGCGAGGGCGTTATGCTCATGAAGCACCTCCAGGGTGGCGTGAAGAAGGGCGCTTTCAGCCAGGAAGAAGCTCAAAAACGTTTCGACGCTTGGAAAGCCGAGAAGGACGCTAAGCTCGAGGCCGTAAGAAACAAAGTTCGTGAAGACAAGAAGGCCGCCGGCAAGCAACGTCTTGAGGACGAGGTGAAGAAGAATGAGGCTAAGGCCGAGGCCGTAGCTCAGAAGCGTGCCGAGATAGCCAAGGCAAAGGCTGAGGCTGAGGCTCAAGCAGCTGCCGAGGCACAGGCTGCCGAGGACGCCGCTAAGGCTGCCGACGAGGCTCCCGCTGCCGAGGCTCCCGCCGAGGAAGCTCCAGCTGCCGAGTAAAGCGCAGCCACACCCGCTGTGGCTCTTCTTACTTGATTAACTTATAAGGCAAAGCCCTGACGGAACACTCCGCCAGGGCTTGCTGTTTTTTCCAAGGGAGAAAAGAGTTAAGAGGGAAGAATGATAAGTTAAGAGTGGTGTGCGAAAATCCAACCCCCATCAATTATCTCATAGCTGCACGGTGCGAGATTTTGTCAAACGATTAAATACGATTAAAACGATAATCTTGTCCTTCATAAAACTGCGCAACATTCTCTTGTCCTTAATTGTCTTAAAAAACAAGCGGTGAAAAAGACAAATAATCCTAAATGGACTAAAACGAAAAACAAAAGGAATTAAATGGTATTAAAACTGCCCTGCAACCATAAAAAATACCAACCACAATCTATTGCAACACACAACCAAAACCCTTATTTTTGCAGATATTAAGCAAAACAAAAAATACCGCAAAAAATCGGCTCGCAATGATGATAGTCTCAAAATTTTGACTATATTTGCATGTTCATAGAGTACCAAGGCACTCACTGACGGCAAAATATCATCAGGAGCCACAGCAGCTCGCCCTGTCAAATAAATCTGGAAAATTTATTATAAGTAGTAAGGGGCGACACGCTGAGCCAGGGTTTCCTGCCTAATGGCATACGGACTGTTGCGCACCACAACGGCAACGCGACACCACAGCCACAGGTGTGAGCCGATTTTCACTTACTACAGGTTTTCCAGAGCCTTTTTGACAAGAGAAAGTCATCAAGGCTCACACTTTGTGCGCCTTCTTGAAAACAATTAAAGACAAAAATTTTTGCGCTTTACACTGATGTATGGTTATCAAACGACTAAGAACGATTAAAAAACAAACAAATAAAGAAACAAGAAAGCATCGCATCTACAAAAGTTCCCTATTTTTCCTCACCAATCCTTAACAGCTTTTTTAGATAGAGAAAAATGACACATTTATTATGGCCAATAACTGTATACTCATGGATAATTTTGAACATTTAAAGAAATCTCCTTTATTCAATTTCTCACTTGGCTCAAAAGAATTGTTTCATAGCAATTTTTTAGCTTGGCTGGGAGAAAATGATTCAACACGCACTATTTTTGTAGGAATTATCAAAGATTTTTTGTCAAAAAGCAAGAAAAAGATTGATGTATCTTGGTTGGAAGATTTTATCAAGAATCCAACCCAATTTGATATTAATCGTGAATTTATGCATTTCGATTTATGCATAAAGAGGAATAATAAACCTGTTTTAATTCTTGAGAATAAAGTGAAAAGCTTACCCTACTTTGAGCAAATAGACAAGTATCATAAAAAAGTAATAGAAAAAAAAGCATGGAAAGATTGTAACATATCTTATGTGCTACTGACATTAATAGATGACTTTATTGACCGAGAAAGGATTGAAAAGGAATGGATCATTGTTAGCTATAAGGAATTGGCAGATAGCTTAAACATATTGAACTTAGGATGTCAAAACAATGTATATCAACATTTTATTATTGATGACTATAGATATTTTGTTAATACTCTTATCTCTATTAAAGATAACTGGACCTTTTCTGACACTCTTCTTTTGGATGAAAACAATGTCAAAGGATTAAATGGGTTGCGCATCTTGGACCTTGCCCAAAAACTTCAGATTAATCGACTTTACTTAGAATTAGTAAACAAGATAACAAATGTGGGCATCGCTATCAAGAGCGAATCGTTTTGGAATTTGAAAAATACAAAACACAAAATGAAAATTGGAATCGGCTATTCAAATAAAAGCGCACTACTCGATATCGTCGTCTTCTTAGACAAAGATATAAACAAAATAGAAGACAAGAAAGACAATATTAACACTTTGCACATTCAACTGCAAGGAAGCCAATACAGGCATGCTTATGAATTTGAAATTGATCAAAAGCAATACGATATTTTAGCAAAGTCAATAGCACGATCAAAAGCTTATACTGAAAAAGTTGCTGCTATTTCAAAAAAAGAACCAACTATCAACAATTATTCAGAATGGTTAGGTCAATCTCTCAATGATCAGATTTTGACAGGAACATTAAAACCCTCGCTTAATTCTTATAATAGTTACAAAGGGAAAGGAAATGGCAAATGTTCACTTTTCATATATCAATACTATGAAATTAATCAAAAAGCAAAAATTTATGATATTGTCAATTATCTGATTGATGATATATGCCAAATAATAACGATTTTGCAATAATTATAATCAAAACAATTATGAAAAACTTTAGGAGAATACAATTATTTTTACTAACAACTCTCGCAGCAATTCTACCGCAACCAGCGAGCGCTTATGACTATATAATAGACGGAATTGCCTTTAATGATTACCCTACCTATCTCGCTGTAACTAGTGGTGGTTATTACAGTGGTAATATATCTATCCCCGACAGTGTGTGGTTTGATCTTAATGGGCACAACTTTCTAAAGCCGATTACTATTCCTAAATCGGTGGCATCAATTGGATGGTTTGCCTTCAGTGACTGCACTGGTTTAAAAAAGGTAATTTGGCATATTGTGAAATTAGCAGGAGATAATAATCCTTCTATTTTTTACAATTCAAATAACATCAATGAATTTAAATTTGGCGACTTTGTAGAAAGAATCCCAAAAGCTTTGTGTCATGGATTTAATCGCTTGACCACAGTAACCATTGGGAATTTGGTATCATATATTGGACCTCAAGCATTTGATTTTTGTACCAAATTAACCTGGGTGACACTAAAAAGCAATGATATTGTTTCAAAAAATTATACATCATCAAGCAATATTAGCGGGATTTTTGGTTCACAAGTGAAGAAATATTCTATAACTGGAGATTTCGTTAAATCAATAGGAAATTATGCCTTCTCTGGTTGCAGTAGCATGACCTCGGTGACCCTCCCTAACTCGGTGACTTCGATTGGTGATGCAGCCTTCTATGGTTGTAGTAGCATGACCTCGGTGACCATCCCCAACTCGGTGACTTCGATTGGCGATGGAGCTTTCTTTTCGTGCAGCAATATGACACAGGTGACCATTGGCAACTCGGTGAAAAAGATTGGCAGACAGGCCTTCTATAATTGTGAGGGCTTGACAGAGGTTACTATCCCCAACTCGGTGACTACGATTGGCAACTATGCCTTCGATGGTTGCACTGGCTTGACCGAGGTGACCATTGGAAACTCGGTGACTTCGATTGGCGATGGGGCTTTCTATTGGTGCAGAGGGTTGACCTCGGTGACCATCCCCAACTCGGTGACTTCGATTGGCAAAAGTGCCTTCTGGAGTTGCAGTGGTTTGACCTCGGTGACCATCCCCAACTCGGTGACTTCGATTGGCAACGATGCTTTCCACTGGTGCAGCAGTATGACAAAGGTGACCATGGGCAACTCGGTGACTTCGATTGGTGACTATGCCTTCGGTGAATGCAGTGGGTTGACCTCGGTGACCATCCCCAACTCGGTGACTTCGATCGGCGAACGTGCCTTTCAAAGTACTGGTTTGAAATCCATTACCATTCCCTACTCGGTGAATTACATTGGTAATAATCCCTTTTCATGTTGCTCTGGCTTGAGAACAATAGTTGTAGATACAAATAATCCATATTATGACTCACGAAATCGCTGTGATGCGATAATAGAAACAGGAACAAACACTCTTGTTTCAGGGTGTAAATACTCTGATATACCCAACACGGTGACAAAGATTGGCAACTCTGCCTTTGAAGGCACTGGCACTAGCTTGGCAAATTCATTAACAATACCAAACTCTATAACCTATATTGGCGATAAAGCCTTCTTGAATTGTGGTTTTGAATCAATAGAAATTCCCAACTCAGTAACATCTATTGGAAGTCTGGCCTTCAAAGATTGTGGTATTTTGACTCGTCTCATAAGTCGCATCGAAAATCCAAAAACAGTGACCTTGGGAGCTAATGTGTTTAATCTTACCTATGAACATTGTGTTCTTAAAGTCCCCAAAGAATCTATTAATCTATACAAAACCAACTATCCTTGGTCCCAATTCTTGAATATAATTCAGATAATTGACAACGGAGACGTTAACGATGACGGAACTATAAATGTTACCGATTACGTCAAGACCGCAAGCTACATCCTTGAAATGGATCCTCAGCCATTTATCTTTGATTCTGCCGACATCAACGGGGATGGAACAATCACAGTGGACGACCTTGTGGGAGTGGCAACTCTTGCATTGAGCTTTGAGGGTGCTCCAATGCTGGCACCTGCCGTTGGCATGAACGAGACTCCATTTATCGCTATGACTGCCGATATCAATGAACAAGAGGGTTCTTATAAGGTGACACTCAATTTAAGCAACAACATTGCTATCACGGCATTTCAGATGGATCTCAACCTACCACATGGAATGACTCTTGTTGGCGCATCGCTCAGTGAGCGCGCATCGCCAAGTCATCAAGTTTCCTTCAACAAGCTGAGCAACGGCGATTACCGTCTGCTCGCCTCATCACCAGCGTGCAAGGCAATCAACGGCAAAAACGGTACAGTCCTAACCCTAACCCTCACTGGCGAGCCAAACGGCAACGGATGCCTTACTGGCATTAAACTTGCAAGCCCATTGTCACAAGGTTATTCTGTTGATAATATTAATCTTGAACTTGGTACATCTAGAGTTGATAATGTGGAAACAGGCACCATTATTCTTAGCGAAGGTGGCAATATCATCATTGATTCCACAACTAGCGGAACGGCTCAAATCGTTCTGTCCAATGGCGTGAGCCAAACCGTCAAAGTTGCAGTCGGTCATAACGTTTACCAAGCACCAGCAAAAGGCATGATTTTTGTCAAAATGGGTAACACGGTTAAGAAAATGATATTTTAGATAAAGATTTGTGTCGTGGCTCACCACTTCACTATATTTAAGAATTTTTATGAGAAAAAAAGTATTAATACTCCTTTGCATGCTGTCGACATTCACTGTCTCTGCATTCGACAAGTTATATATTAACGATTTCGCCATAAATCCAGGAGCCTCCAAGCAGGTGGAAATAATGCTTGACAATACAACAGTATTTACTGCTTTGCAAGCCGACATATATCTTCCTGAAGGACTATCGGTCGAGAAAGAAGATGAGGTATATCAATTTCGATTGACTAACCGAAGTAATGATCACACTATCGTCAGTACAACCCTTTCGAATGGAGCAATTCGCATCTTTATAACATCACAAGAGTTGAATGTCTTTAATGGCAACGGTGGGGCACTGGTAACATTCAACATTATTGCTGATGCCTCATTGTTTGAGACAAAGACAATAAGATTGGAGAATGTGATTGCTAATGAAGTGAACCAAACGGAATACATTCTGCCTAACACATCCTGTACAGTAACTTACACTGATACAATACTATCCACTAGCATTACACTCAACAAGAGCGAGATCAGCCTTGAAGTAGGAAAAACTGAGACTCTCGTTGCTACTGTGTTACCGAGCAATGTTACAAATAGTAATGTGACATGGTCATCTAACAATATTTCGGTCGCTGCTGTTGATTCTTATGGTAACGTTACTGCCAATTCTGCTGGCACTGCTACAATAACTGCTACGACAACTGACGGAACAAACCTTAGTGCTTCTTGTCATGTCACAGTCAAGCCTAAAACTGATTCGAACACTTGTCCATCAGCTCTCTATTTTAAGCCGATGGAGGATGAACAAAATGCAAACAGAGTTGTTATTGAGTTGCAGCTTGTGAACTACAGCGAGAACCTCAACGGATTCAACATGGAGGTCAACAAGCCATCATCGGTTCAATGGCTGAAAGACGAGGAGGATGAGGAATGGGTCGGATTCAGTGGATATGGTCCTACTATCCTTGCTCGATGGGAAGGCGTTACCGACGACAAACGCGAGCGAGATCTCTTCAAGAAGGCCGACCTCAAGTGCTCCATCAAGGATGGCAAGCTCGTTATCATCGAGATTCTATCAACCAACGATTGTCGTTTCTTCCCTGTTTTGGAAGAGCCTGCTGGAATTGCGAGATACTCAATTGACATGTCGGCTTGCCAAGATGGCATCTATGAACTTTGGTCAAATGCGACCCCATCGGGATGTACATTCTCTTACACTGGTGGTGTAGAAGGTACTATAGCAATTACTACCGATAATCCTATTGTGCTTGAACTAAAGAAAACTGGTAACATTGTTCAAGATTTATCAGCCATTAGCAATATTAGTGTTGACAAGAATGTAACTGGAATTAAATACTACAACCTGCAAGGTATTGAGAGTGACACACCATTCCAAGGCATCAATATTATGGTAATAACCTATGATGATGGAACAAAGATCACGAAAAAAATCTTGTCTAAATAGTAAAGAGTTATATAATAGCAAAACATAAAAATTGTAGTTACGACTAAATCACAAATACAGTGAAGCGGTTATCCTTATAACTATTTATTATAAAAAAAGTCATAGCTATAAATCTTTTAAAAGCCACTTGGAAACTCTCACAAGTGGCTTTTTTTCGTTGATTTCTTCTTCCCCACTACAATTTTCAATGTCTACGTTTTAAATCTGGTACAGCATTCTTTTGTTATTGATTAATTCGTCTGAAAGACGCTCACCAGAAATTGTTTGTAATTGAGGGTAATTGTTTGAAAAATGAGTTTTTTTCTTCTATCTTTGCAGTGGTTTATGAAACGTTATTGCAAAATATTGATTGTGGTGTTGTTGCTTGGGGTTGTTGCCGGGGTGGCTTTTGAGAGTAGTGCTGTGGGGCGCGTGAAGCGTATCAAGCAGGGCGTATTCCTCTACAGTAACTGGGACGCTCCTTATCTCACGCTCGACTCGTGCCTCGACAAGTCGGTGACGCAAGTCACGGTGCCTGATGTCGTCACTTGGTATGGCCGTGAATATCCGGTTGCTGAGATAGGATCGGGAGCCTTCGGCGGTTGCCACAATCTCATAACACTAGAGCTCAACAATAAAATCAGTTTTCTTAAGGGCGCATTGCTCGGCTGCCCAAATTTGCGTGTTATTAAAATTAATAGCAAGGAGCCTCCTTTGCTTGAGAGCATGCACCCGTTCTATGGCGGCAAATGGGATGAGGTGATAGAGCCTTACCACACGCTCACCACCATCATTGTGGTGCCTAAGGGATGCGAGGAGATCTACAGAAACGCAACTGGCTGGAAGGAGTTTAAAGTGATAATGTCGCACATGCCCACCGGCAATGAGCTCAAGATTGATGAGATTGATATGCAAATCAACAGTCTTGAAAGCCAACTCCAAAAAGTTCAACAAGAAGAACAACGCATCAAGGCAGAGATAGATGCCCTGCGAAAAGCGAAGTCCAAGAAAAGTATCAAGTAGGAAGTATGAAGCAATAAGTATGAAGGACAAAGAGCTCACTTTACTCTTTCATCCTTCCACGTTCCACCAAATTTCAGTCCACTACAAGATAGAAGCCTTTGACTTTGTGGAGCTTGGCAATCATTTGGTTCTCGTAGTTGTTGCAGTGTTCTTTCAGCGAGTATTCTATCTCGGCAAGTTCTTTGCTGGAGAAACTGCTGCGAATGGAGTTCATGTACTCGGGAATCTTGTTCTCGCCGCATTTGGTCTGGAAATGCCAATCCATCCACAGGTACTCGGCATTGGTCAGCGTGTCGACGTGCTCTTTGATGTGAGTAGCCGCATTGGCGGTGTCAATAATCTTAAGCCCTTGGCTGATGGCGGCATCAACTTTGCGCTCACGTTCCTCAATCTGCATCTGGGCATTGCGCAGCTGGTTGTTGGAGGCATTGAGTGATGAGATAGTGTCGTTAAGCCCAGTTAGGTGGCTGCGCAGACTGTCCTGCTTGAGCTGGCTCTGCTCCATCTGGATTGAGGTGCTGTCTAAAGCGTTGCGCAGTGAGTCGACCTGCTCACGCGCTTGGTTATCCTCTAGCACCAATGTTGCTGGAGTTGCTTTCTCATCTTGGTTGAACTTGGCGGCAACAGTTGTAGTGGCAACAAGCAAAGCCGCTATTGCCACTGCCACAGCCCCTCGGCCTATGATGCGCCACCTGGATTCACGTCGATGCAAGTCGGCTTTCAACTCTTCCACACTCTGATAACGCTCGTTGATGGGAAGAAGGCAACGTGTTATCACAGGCTTGAAAGACCTGCCCAAGTCCATTTGGCGCAACACAACCCCAAGGCTGTAGATGTCGTTGCGCACGTCGGGGTGGTTGGTTGAAGCCTGCTCTGGCGCCATATATTGCTCGGTGCCGGCTGGCTGCTTGAGGATGGCGTGCACATCGGTGTCGGCAAGTCCAAAGTCGATGATTTTAGCATTCTTGCCATTGGTCGTCACCATGATGTTGCTTGGCTTCAAGTCACGATGTGCTATGCCATGTGCATGAATGTGGGCTGTGGCGTCGAGCAGTTGCCTTGCCACATGCAGCCTCTCGTCGAGGGTGGTGCTTCCCTCGAGCCACTTCTTGAGTGTCACCCCTTCAATCCATTCCATGACAATGCATTGCCCCAAGGGTTCCACCACTTCCATCCCTATGGCCTGCACCACCCCGGGATGCTGGAGCCGCATCAAGATGTCAAACTCCTTGTGTAGCATCTCCTGATACACAAGTTTGTCTTTATTCTCATCGTTGAGTGATTTAAGAAGATACCACCGTCCGTATCGCTTGGCGCGGGTGAGCAAGTTGAAGCCGTGTGAGGGCAGTTGCTCAAATTGCGAGAACTCGAGACTAACGCCTTCAAAGCCGTCTTCAAGATATCCTGATACCGACGAGGTGTCCATAGGGGGGTAAAACTGGTTATTGAAGAATGCTGTAGTGAATGCCGTTGCGCTTGCCGCACACATAGCCCGATGGCTTGCGGCCCGACTGCACGAGGTTGTCAAGATAGAGAGGCTCACCCTCAATAATAATTTCACAATTGAAAGTGTTGCCGGCCACCAAGCGAGTGTTCTTGGAGTTCTCAACAACAAACTGACCTCCTCCCAAATGCCTTATCAAACACTCACGGCCAGGCTGCCATGTGACAAGTATGCGTTCATTGATGCCCATATCGGCTCTTGGATGAATTGAAGCACCAAGAACTGGTGCGCTTGCAGCTTCCTGGTCATCGGATGCCGAAGCCATGAAACGTGAAAAGCAGGAATAACCAAGCAGTTGCGAGAGAGCGTCGAAGGTAGCTTTGCGTGGTGTCGTGCTTTCAGGAATATATCCCCAAAAGCGCTTTAACGTGGTGGACGACAACTTTACACCCATCGCTTTGAGCTGCTCACTCAACCACTGGAAGTCGCGAGGAGTAGAAATCTCACGACCATACACATCCTCTATCTTTTGCTGGAGAAGTTTCCTTGCTTTGCTAATGTCAATTGCTTCTTTTTTCATGTTGCAAATGTAATGAAAAACCAATCAATAAGCAAACTCCTACAACTATTTATTCAAAATTTATCCACAACTACCACTATGGACCAAAACGAATGGAGAGAAGAGGGAGAATGCTTTTTACTGCTTACTTGTTAGCTCTTTGATTATTTAACGGTACAACAAATGCCGTCGTAATCCTTGATGTGATTACAACGGCTATGGGTTGCGGTGTGTGCGACCTCTCGGCTGCACCATTCTGTTTACTTCCCTCTCGGGTTCTTCTTACTTGTAAACAGTGTCGCTAACAGTGAGGCTGTAGCGTCCTTTCTGGCGACGACGTGCCAAAACCTTGCGACCATCGGCAGTGCGCATGCGGTGACGGAAACCATGCTTGTTAGCTTTCTTACGGTTTGATGGTTGGAATGTACGTTTCATTTTATCTAATTATTTGTTTATTTTCCGATTTCGGACTGCAAAATTAGTACTTTTTTTGGAAACAACAAAGAAAGTTAGAAAATTAGTCTAAAGTTTTTACATTTTTTCTCAATTTGCCTTAATGTTGAGACCTTTCGTCCTTGAAATTAGGCTGCAACGCAAATAAAAATGAAAATTATTGTTTTTCATTTTGTATTTCTCTCGGTTTGCACTAATTTTGCACCTGAAAATGATTTAGACAAAAAAATTCAAAAATATTATAACGAAAATTTAGATTATGATTAACGCTCAAGACATCAAAAACGGAACCTGTATCCGTATGGACGGCAGACTTTACTTCTGCATCGAATTCCTTCATGTAAAACCCGGTAAGGGCAACACTTTCATGCGCACGAAGCTCAAAGACGTGGTTGACGGCCGCGTGATTGAGCGCCGCTTCAACATTGGTGAGAAGCTCGAGGACGTGCGTGTTGAGCGCCGCCCCTATCAATACCTTTATATGGATGGCACCGACGCTATCTTCATGAACCAGGAGACCTATGAGCAAATTCCTATCATCAAGGAGGTCATCACTGGTGCCGACTACATGAAAGAGGGTGATGTGGTAGAGGTTGTAACCGACGCTTCGACCGAGACAGTGCTCTTTGCCGAGATGCCAGTGAAGACTGTGCTCGAGATTACTTACACCGAGCCTGGTCTCAAAGGCGACACCGCCACCAACACTCTCAAGCCTGCAACCGTTGAGACTGGCGCTACCGTTAAGGTGCCTTTGTTTATCAACACTGGCGAGAAGATCGAGGTCGACACTCGCGACGGCTCTTACGTAGGCCGCGTGCGCTAAGCCGCCCATCTTAATGATAAAGATTCCCCAGACATCGCTATTGATGCCTGGGGATTTTTTGGGAATGCACATCACTAAGGGAGAAGATGAAGTAGGAAGGATGAAGTAGGAAGGATGAAGTAAAATACAGAGGATTCTCACCTCTCCCCTCTTACCTCTCGACTCTTACCTAATCACCAGTTTGCTTGGTTTTCTTGCGGAAGCTGAACGCATAATGTAAACTCCCTGTGGCAGATAGATGAAGTCGTCATTGTTTACCACATCGAGGTGCTTGACGAGCTGTCCACTGGTGCTGTAGATATCCACGCTCTGATGTGGCTCGCTACACTTGACGAGCACTCCGCCTTCGGTTGGGATAAACGCTATTGGCTTGTCGACCTCCACGCCTCTGATGGGACTTGCCGCCACGGTAATAACGTTAGATGGTTGGGATGTGTAACCCAATCGGTAGCTCTGAACACTGTAGGTGTGAGTCTGCCCAGGCATCAGGTCATCAAACTGGTAGCTCGTGTCATCGGTCGAAAACAGGTCGCTCGACACGATGTTGTTGAGGTCATCATAAACTATGCGGCTCACGATATAGTAATCCACGGTTTCGGGGGCGGCGTTCCACTGTGCGGTGTAGTTCTGCCCATCGATATCGACAGCGGGCAACGCTGTAAGAGTGCTCAACGAAGGCACTTCCACACATTGTGCCGAGATATCGGCACCATAGCTGCCAGTTAATCCTCCATCATAGATAAGCAATCGGCACTTGTGTGTACCCAACGTCGTGGGCTTGTAGGTGATTTGCAGTGGGTAACCATCATCGCTGTTAGCAATATTACGCGGAATGGTGCTCACGGGTATGCTGAACATCTTGAAGTCATCGCGGAAGAGCAGCACCGAGAGGTTCTCCTTCAGGTATTTGCCCTTCACAAATACCGTCATGGTCAACGACTTCCCAAGAGCCACTTCACCCATTTCAATCACCGTCTCGGTATTGGGAGTGATGAGCATTGGGTCGCCTTGCGGCTCCTCTCCACCATCGCCCACAATGAACGCCTCGCCTGCATGGTCTCCCCAAATGTATTCGGCAAGGGTTGGATTGTCGATGAACGGGTTGCGGTTGTTCTGTATCTTATACACTGCCTCGTTGCGTGCCACCTCCTTGTCGCTCACAGGGTCTTCTCTTGACCATTTGAGCAATAGATTGATGGACCACTGGTTCAGTGTCAACCACGAGGAATTAGAGACCATATAGGTGTACTTCCATGTGTAATCTTGATAGCAAGTCGCCATATAGAAATAGGTGCGCGCAAAGTCGCCCTTATACTCGTCATCGGGCTCAAATACTGTGGCACAACCACCACCCTGCCCTGACATTGGAGTGCCCACCTTGGTGCATCCATTGTCGAAGCTCGCTGTCGACACCTCGCCCAGAGGGTAGTTGTTCTTAGCGAGGTTGGCGTCGCCATCGCTGGGATAAAGGTGGTTGAGATCGGTATAGGCATCAACCTGTGTGCCTCCCCACCAGCTCTTTGGGAAAGAATGCTCACGGTTCATGCCGCTAACGGCACTCGAGCCACGGAAGTATCTCACTCTGTTACTATACATATCCCAAACCTGGTTAGGATTTTCAAAACGACAATCGGTGCTTGGAAAATGGTACCACAGACTGCTGTAAGTCACCACAGTGTGGTTCTTTAGCAACTGATGTACTGCGTTTTTCAGGTCCTGACCACGCTTGCCATCGATGGAGTTATAATAACCCACTGGCACAGCGGCGGTCATGGTAATTGCTGCCATGGCGGCAATCAATAGTAATATCTTTCTCAACTTTATCATATCTGGAGTTATTTATTATTTCTTTATAGCTTTCCTTGTGCTTGGTAACTGTAGAAGTCGCCTCGGCAGACGATAATATGGTCATCGAGAGGAATCCCCACAGCATCACAAGCTCGCTTCACACGCTGGGTGAGAGTGTCGTCCTGTAAGCTTGGACGCGGGTTGTTGCTTGGGTGATTGTGTGCGAGGATTATACTGCTGGCAAGTCCCACGATGGCCTGACGCAGGATAATCTTCTCGTCACCGATTGTAGCTGCTGTGCCTCCCGAACTGACCATAACTTTGGCTTTGACATGCTTTGCTCGGTCGAGCACGAGCATCCACATCTCCTCATGGTTCTTGTCGAGCATGAAAGTCTTGAGGTAACGGTAAGCGGCATTGGCATCAGTTATCTGAAAACCATCGTCAAACTCCTCGCCTTGGAAACGCCTGGCTATCTCGATGGCAGCGAGAATCTGCAACGCTTTCACCTCTCCCACACCACGATACATGCGGGCAAGGTCGTTATAGTCAAGTCTTGCAATTTTGTAGATTTTGTTGTCGTGGTCATTGAGCAAGCGCTGACAAAGGTCCACGACATTCTCGCCTGGGCTACCACTGCCAATGATAATTGCAAATAGCTCGGATGGAGTCAAGTCGGAGAAACCATATTTCATCGCTTTCTCGCGTGGACGGTCGTCAAGCGTTGTGTTAAGTTTCAGTGCTCTTGACTTGAGATCGAGATTATTGTCGTTTTCCTGTTCCATATAAATGTTATTTTCCTTGCCGCATTGCTATTTCCTCATTGATGTCGCGGCCATGGCCAAGCAATATCTTCCACACAAACGCCTTGATGAATCCAAATCCATAAGCGCCGAGTTGGATGAAGCTCGACACCACTGCGATGCAGGCAATCTTTATACTCTTAGTCTTGATGAGGGCACTCACCCACAACAACACAACATAGAACACTAATGGCAATATCGCCCACCATCGCCAGAAGATGGCGAGCAGAATCAACGCCAGACACCCCAACACAAACACTGCTGGCAAGCAGTGAACGAGTTTGAGCGAGTCGGGATAGAGAAGTTTGAGCGTAATGCGCGACATCCCAAAGACATAGGTCTGCCGTGCGAACTTCTTCAAGTCGACACGCCGCTTGTGATATACGTAAGCATCGCGGATTAGACGCGTGGTGAATCCGGCCTGACGCACCCGTGTGCTCATGTCGATGTCTTCGCTGAACATCTCGCGGAAACCACCCACCTTCTCCCACACCTTGCGTGAGTAGCCCATATTAAACGAGCGTGGCACAAATTTCTCGAGCTGCACCTTGCCACCGCGTATGCCACCAGTGGTGAGAAACGAGGTCATGGAGAAGTTAATCGCCTTCTGCACATCGCTGAAGTCGTCGCTGGCGGCGTCGGGCCCGCCAAAGCAGTCGACATATTCCTTCTCAAGCTCGCCCTTGAGTATCTCGAAATACTGTGGTGGAATGACGCAGTCGCTATCGAAGAAGATGAAATACTCGCCATTGGCGCGCTCAATGCCGTAGTTGCGTGCGATGCTTCGGCCTTCATTGTCCTTGTAGTGATAATGGAGGTCGAGGCAGTCGTTGTAGCGCGACGCCACCGCGTCGCAAGGCACCGTGGAACCATCCTCCACAAGGAAGACCTCAAAGTCCTTACTCGTCTGCTCGGCAAGGCTGCGCAGCAGGTCCTCCACCTCTGCAGGGCGGTTGTAGACAGGTATTATGACCGAGAAATAGGGCATCTATATTATCTTTTTTTAATACATCCAGAAGGAGGATTATTAATCATATCCTTTTGCATTATGATTCTTTTGAACTCATTCCATTGTGGAGTGGACCTATAAATGTCGGAGGTTCTGTTGGGGATTGTAAGGCCGCACTTTGATTTGTCAATCTCATCAAACACTTCCTTACCCATTTTCACCTTGCTTACATCCTTAATTCTGCTGACGAGAGCTTCCAAAGCATCGAGGCCCTTAAAAGCCCAACTGTCAATAGCCTTCACACCACTACCCAACAGAACAATCTTAATGTGGTCATCATGTAGGAAAGCACCATAGCCGATGTACTTCACAGAATCGCATATTTCAACATATTCAAGACTATCGCAACCACAGAAAGCCCGTTCACCAATTCTCTCCACCGAGTTGGGAATCTTGAGCTCTTTTAGGTTCTTGCAATAGAAAAATGCTAAATTGCCAATCTGAGTTACCGACGAGGGGATGTTGACATCTTTCAATCCGTAACATCCAGCAAACGCCTCAGTACCGATAGCTGTCACTGATGACGGGATAGCCGAACCGTCGCAGCCTGCCAAGAGAGTACCAGTCGCAGTCTCGATAATGGCGTTGCAGTTGTCGCGAGAGTCATATTTCTTGTTTCCTTTCTCGACCTTGAGAGATTTTAGCTTGTGGCAATTATTGAAAGCACCTGCTCCTATTGTATTTACCGATGCGGGGATGACAACATCCTCGATAGAACCACACTCGTAGAATGCTTTCGGTCCAATTTCTTTAAGCGAAGCAGGGAGTTTGATGTTTTTCAAATCAGAACAGATGCTGAATGCCGCCTCACCAATCGACTCTACCGAATTGCCCATTGTCACTGTCTTCATCCAACGGCAACCGCTAAATGCCGACTTGCCAATCTTTTTCACTGAGTTAGGAATAACAATCGACTTTAGAGAGGAGTTGCCGAATACCGATTCACCAATACTCTTCACCTTGGCAGGAATAACGATAGTTTCAAATCCGCAGTCGGTGAACATATAGTCGCTCATCTCGGTTAAGTCGGGGGGAAGGATTACTTCCTTGAGACTATAACAATTCATGAAAGCTTCTTTTCCTATGGTTTTAACCGATTTGGGAATAACGACCTTCTTCAGTTCGGAGTTTCCCATAAACGTTCCACGGTCAATGGCAGTCACCTTGTAGGTCTTGCCATTGTGCTTCACAGTCTCAGGAATTGAGACATTACCAATGTAGCCCTTTTCTTTGGGAGCTGGAGCATCATAAGCAAATAGAATCAGGTGTTCATAGGTCATCGTGACACTCTTGCCGTCTTCATTAAAGTTATAGCACAGCCCACCTTCTTTGAAGTCGTAAGCCATAGTACTTTTAGGAATCAAGACCATAATCAGTACCAATATCAAATAATAAAAAGGATGTTTCATGATTAAGATGTTTTTGTTAAGCATTCGCAAAGATAACGCAATTTGCACTAAACACCAAAAAAAACATCACAATTCACCTGAAAGAGAATAGAAATACTATTTGATATTATTTGGCGCATTACTTCAGCGTGCAAGGTGAAGCCTGGTCATCTGCTCAGGAGTGACGAAAGTGTACCCACGCTTTTTCAGTGTCTTGATGAGTTTGGGCAACTCATCATAAAAGCCCTTGGGTCGACGATCGTCTTTTCCAAAATGAATCATTAGGAAATGCCCGTTGAGCGAATGCTGTTTTTCCCAATTCATGATATTGTCCCACAACCATTTATTATCGCGGTAGTATTTGTGTCCTATCCAAGTATAATCATTATTACTTTGTGTACCAGTAGTGTAATTTATCACTTGCAAGCCCAACTCTCTTGCCCATGACGCATGACGAGCATTGTACCACTCATATGGCGGAATAAAATATGGAGAGTTCTGAGGAGTGATACCAAGAGGCGCCATCGTGGCATAAGCCTGTTTAAGGTCGGCAATAAACTCGTCGTGAGTCACAAGGGAGGAATCACGGTTTTCCCATGGACACAACACCTGATGCTTATAGCCATGACACGACACATAGTGTCCGTCGTCAACAATGCGTTTGGCAATGTCGGGGTACGTCGAGAAGAAGTGGCCAGTGAAGAAAAAAGCCCCTTTCACATTGTTCTCCTTCAGTGTTGAAATTATTGTCTCAGCACCAGTTGCAAGACTATCGGCAGTAAATACAAGGCAGATGTTTTTCACGTGTGGGTTTCCTTGCACTATTCCACCCTCATTATAAATATTCTCGTCAATTCCCGATGCCGTCTCCCCACGGCCTTCCATCTCGTAGGTGGAAAGTGGGAATGTGAGAGAAGCCGTGCCATCCATGGTGGGTTCGTTTGTGCTATAGTCATGAGTATTGTCGTGATAGACCACATCCCCAGGCTGGAACTCAACATAGGCATTAGCCGTGACATGAGGCATATCCTCGTTAAGATTCACGCCCTTGAGACTATTGAAAATCGTGGCATAAACTGGTCCATCGACCAAGCCTCCAGTGGGAAAGCCCACATTCTGAAACACCCAATTGCTGTGTGTGGCATGAGGATAGACTCCACCCACGGGAAGTTCGACAATCATACTCGTGCCCCATGGGTTGCACCCGAAAAGCCAGTCGCGTAGCGAGCCTTCCATTTCCTCAAACTGGCGGTCTCCTGTCAGCTGACGGTATAGAATGCACTGAGTTAGCAATGCCGTAGTGATGTTGTTGCTGCACCATATTCCTGGCACTCCCCAATAAAACGGATGGTCAAGAGCTCGTGCCCTCTGCTCCACGCGTTCGATTCCTGCCTTGAGGTTGCGTATAAACTCATTGCGCAACCTATAGTTGTCACCCGCCATCGCTGCCACTTGATAGTGTCCCATATTCATAAATGGATACCACTGATAGTGCCGTGCGCTATCGGCCCCCATCCACGGAGTCACCGGTTCACGTCGCCCATACTCCACTGCCTGTGTGAGATATTGTTTTTCTCCAGTGAGTCGATACAACTCAATGGCACCGAGCTCCATGTCATCAACCCAGTTGTCTTCCTCATAAATATAAGGAGACACGACGCTCACCGTCTGTGCATTTCCGGGCATATCGATTCCCACTTGAAACGCATCGGCAGCCTTGCCTTCTATTTTCTGTGCAAAGTCTGGATAGAAGGGTTTCAATATCTGGCTTCCCAAGGCAAAGTCGCTTGCAAATTTTCCTGCAGTGCTGGCTCCGCCCATAGTGGCGTTGAGAAACTTGCCACGCTGCTGTGGCTTGCCGTTGACGAAATAGACTGGGCGACCATTGTTGGCTCCCCAACCATAATCGGCAGGATCATCCTTCGGCATCTTTGTGCCTATATGGTCTCGGTCATCAGCAATCTGGTTATAAAGCTCACCATTTTCAGGGTTCATGCGGTCGAGCCAGTCAAGTCCCCACTTGATTTGGTCCACGATGTCGGGCACGCCGTTGGCTCCTTTATCACCATTTGCATCAAAATGGTCGGCAAATGCCGTGGGGTTCTGCTGATAAGCAAACATCATCTGATAGATGGCATTTGCGCTGGTTGTAGTGTATTGTAGCAGATCAGCAGCATCATGCCATCCACCGCGTACATCTATGCGCTGCCCTTCCTTGGTGGGGTGGTAACGCACGTAGGCATCTTTAGTATGACAGCTGTCGTGCTGGAACGGATTATAACCGCACTGCTGCTGGCGCATGTAGTTGAGCACAAAGTCGGCAGTGCCATTATAGACTGTCCCATTGATGGGAAAGGTCGGCGATATAGTATTTCCCACACGAATGAAATAGGAGCCTTGCCGTTGAAAATCGCTGAAATTCAGCCTACAGGTGTATTTCATGTGTTGCAAAGGCGCTGTGGCACGCACTTGCCGTGACTGATAAGCCACCTTTCCTGTAAAAGCATCCACCAATTCAAAACAATCGACCGTTGTCGGGTCGTTGCTCATGAATACCGCCACCTTGGTGGCATGAGGCAGATATCCCAGTTGATTTATTCGAATCCATTCACCTGCATTGGCCATAGTCGCCACTGCAATTGACAGCAGGAGAGTTATTATGATTTTTTTCATTGTGAATCTTTATTGACTAACCATTTGTTCTTCACGCAAAGATAACGCAAATTGACTGAAACTCCCAAAAATAACATCATTTTTTGCTGAAAACACGAGGATTTGAACCCTAAATTCACAAACGAAGTGCAATAAATAATTCTTTGTTGAATTAAAAACATATATGATAATGTGCTGTTGGAAGTCGGAAATAACTTCCATAGCGA
>CAJOFH010000009.1 GCA_905233845.1 uncultured Muribaculaceae bacterium
GCGGACCTTGCCCAGCTGGGCGGCGGTAATCTGCAGAATCCCTTCGCCACGCTTGCGACGATAAAGCACTTCATTGGTTACGGCACTACGGAGGCTGGACAGAATGGTTCACCTACAGTTGCCGGACCGCATGAGCTCGAAGAGTGTTTACTGCCACCGTTCAAGAAAGCTATCGATGCCGGAGCACTCTCGGTGATGACCTCGTACAACACTATCGATGGCACACCAACCACGTCCAACAAAGCACTGCTCACAGACGTATTGCGCCATCGGTGGGGCTTTCGCGGGTTTGTGGTAAGCGATCTGTATAGCATCGATGTAATTTGGAACACCCATCATGTGGCCCGTAACCGCCAGGATGCCGGCGTGATGGCCCTCAATGCCGGTGTTGATGCCGACTTGGGAGCACAGGCTTTTGCACAGCTGATCGATGCTGTGCAGAAAGGAATGGTGTCGGTTGACGACATCGACAAAGCCGTCAGCCGCATCCTTCGCATGAAGTTCGAGATGGGGCTCTTCGAGCATCCTTTTGTCGATGAGGATGCTGCCGGACGGCAGGTGCGTTCTGACGCCCATCGGCAGGTTGCGCTTGATATGGCCCGCGCATCCATCACCTTATTAAAGAACGATAACGGCGTGCTACCCCTTAACAAAACGAGCAAGGTGCTGGTCTGCGGTCCGAATGCCGATAATGTCTATAACCTATTGGGCGACTACACAGCGCCACAGGATGAAGGCAATGTGACCACCATTCTCAGCGGCATACGCGCCAAGTTGAATGCTCTGCAGGTAAGCTACGTTCGCGGCTGTGCCGTTCGCGACACCACTACATCCGACATTTCCGCAGCCGTTTCTGCTGCCCGCGATGCCGATGTTATTGTAGCAGTTGTGGGAGGCTCTTCTGCACGCGATTTCAAGACCAGCTACAAGGAAACCGGAGCTGCTGATGCCACACAGCAAACACTTCAGGATATCGATTGCGGCGAGGGTTTCGATCGCGCCACCCTGACCCCCTTAGGTCATCAGATGCAGTTGCTCAAAGCACTCAAGGCAACCGGCAAACCGCTCGTGGTGGTATACGTTGAGGGACGCCCGATGGATAAGCGCTGGGCAGCGGAGCATGCTGACGCCCTACTCACGGCTTACTATCCCGGTCAGGAAGGAGGAAAGGCTGTTGCCGACGTGCTCTTCGGAGACTACAACCCCTCTGGCCGCCTGCCCATGTCAGTTCCAGTGAGTGTCGGTCAGTTACCCGTCTACTACAACAAGCGCGCCCCCATGCCCCACGACTATGTGGAGATGAGTGCCAAACCACTCTATGCCTTCGGCTACGGGCTTTCCTACACCACCTTCGACTACAGCAACCTTGAGATAGAACAGCAGGACCCTACGACATTCCACGTGCGACTTAACGTCACAAACAGCGGTTGCTGCGACGGCCATGAGGTTGTTCAGCTTTATCTGCGCCACGACTATGCCTCCACAGCTCAGCCCCTAATGCAACTGAAGAAGTTCGAGCGAATCTTCATCCCTAAAGGTGAAACCCGAGAGGTGAGCTTCACGCTGACGGCAGAAGACCTTTCCATTGTAAATGCTCAGTTGCAGCACGTCGTAGAGCCCGGCAATATCGAACTGATGATAGGCTCTAGCTCCGATCGCATAATGCTCCGACAAAACATCCCTCTCACCCCTCACCCCTTACCCCTCAGTTCTGACTCCTCACTCCTCAAATACGTCAACCCTTTCATCGGCACAACGAACTACAGCGCCTGTCATCCCGGAGCAGTACTTCCCAACGGCATGATGTCGGTGGTGCCGTTCAACGTGATGGGCAGTGACCTGAACTACTACGATAAAGACGAGCGATGGTGGTCAGCACCCTACGACAACACGAACAAATATTTTACAGGTTTTGCCCATGTGACCCTCAGCGGCGTAGGCTGTCCGGAGATGGGTACATTGCTCACGATGCCTACGACAGGCCCTCTCGATGTGGATTATCACCACTACGGAACAGAATATGCCGACGAACAGGCCTCACCAGGATATTACGCTGTAAGTCTGAAGAAATATGGGGTACATTGCGAGGTGAGCCCCACGTTGCGTAGTTCTGCCGAACGCTACACTTTTCCGAAGGGCGAGGGACACATCCTGCTGAATCTCGGTGCCGGACTGACAAACGAGGTGGGCGGTATGGTGCACCGCGTCAGCGAAACGGAAATAGAGGGCTATCGGCTGTTGGGCAACTTCTGTTATCAATCGCAGGCGGTCTTCCCCATCTATTTCGTGATGAGGGTGAATAAGCGACCAGTCTCTTCGGGCTACTGGAAGAAACAGCCGCCGATGTCGGGACCGGAGAAAGACTGGGATGCCGACAACGGGAAATACAAGCTCTACACCGCCTACGGAAAGGAACTGGCGGGCGACGATGTGGGCTATTACTTCAGCTATGATTGCGAGGAAGATGAGCAGGTAGAGGTGCAGATGGGGGTGTCGTTTGTCTCTATTGACAATGCCCGCGAGAACCTAAACGCCGAACAACCCTTATTCGTTTTCGACGACGTTCACCAGAAAGCCCGCGAACAATGGGAGGCAACACTGAGTCGGATTACGGTTGAAGGCGGTACGGAGGCTCAGCGGCGGATGTTCTATACCGCACTCTATCACACGCAGATACACCCTAACATCATTCAGGATATCAACGGACAGTACCCCAAGATGGAATCGTCGGATATCGGCACCACAAGCGGTAACCGCTATACGGTCTTCTCGTTGTGGGATACCTATCGTAACGTCCATCCGCTCAACACTTTACTCTATCCTGACAAACAACTCGATATGGTTCGATCGATGATTGCGATGTACAGGGAATGGGGCTGGATGCCGCGATGGGAACTCTATGGGCGAGAAACTTGGACCATGGAGGGTGACCCCGCTATTCCCGTCATTGCCGACACCTGGCTGAAGGGACTGCGCGACTTCGATGTCGCAACAGCCTATGAAGCGTTCTGTCGCTCAGCCACCCTGCCTGCAAAGGAGAACAAGATGAGGCCCGACATCGACACCTATTTGGAAAAAGGTTACGTGCCCATAGGCGAGTATGCTGCCGATATGTCGGGCGACAATTCGGTCTCACATGCTCTTGAATACTACATAGCTGATGCTGCTTTGGCCAATCTCGCAGAAGCCTTGGGCAAGACCGCCGATGCCAAACGGTTCCGCCAGCAGAGTCTCGGCTACCGACATTACTACTCAAAGGAAAGCGGTACGCTGCGGCCTATCCTTCAGGACAGCACGTTCCTGACACCCTTCAATCCTAACGACGGTGCCAATTTCTCGAATGCGCCGGGATTCCACGAGGGCTCCGCCTGGAACTACACGTTCTGTGTTCCTCACGACGTCATGGGCCTCGCTAAGCTCATGGGAGGCAATAAAGCCTTTGTCCAAAAACTCCAACGCGTCTTTGACGACAATCTATACGATCCCGCCAACGAACCCGACATTGCCTATCCCTACCTCTTTACCTATTTCAAAGGCGAGGAATGGCGCACGCAGAAGATAGTTCGCGAACTGATCGACCGTTACTATAACGATACACCAAGTGGTCTTCCCGGTAACGATGATTGTGGAACGTTGTCGGCGTGGCTCGTATTCTCGATGATGGGGCTCTATCCCGACTGTCCCGGCTCACCCTATTACGCTCTGACCACACCCATATTCGACAAAGTGACGCTACATCTCGACCCGCGTTACTATCCAGATGGCGATATCGTCATCACACCCAAACCACTCAAGCGCTATCGCATCTCTCACGAAGAACTGAAGAAAGGAAAATTCTAACCATGCAATAAGGCTTATGAAACGAGTATTGGAAGTATGTACAGGCAACATAGAGAGTGTCATCGCAGCAGCCAAAGCGGGGGCAGAGCGTATAGAACTTTGCGCCGCCTTAGACGTTGGTGGCGTAACGCCATCGTTAGGGATGATGCAGTGGACACATAGCACCTTTCCGGAGCTGAAAGTGCAGTCGCTGATTCGTTCACGTGGCGGCAACTTCATCTATGACAAAGCCGACCTCGAGACTATGCTCATCGACATCAGGAAAGCGTTGCCCTACGTCAACGGTATCGTTTGCGGGGCATTAACGAAAGAAGGAGATATCGACATCGAGGTACTACGGCTAATGATGGCGGCAGCAAACGGAAAGCCCGTTACCTTTCACCGCGCCTTCGACAGATGTCGTGACCCGAAGAAGGCGCTAGAACAGCTTATCGATGCGGGGTGTACGCGCGTACTAACGTCTGGACATGAGCCTTCGGCAGAGAAGGGTATTCCCTTGCTTCGGGAACTGATAGAACAGGCAGGCGACCGCATCATCATCATGCCGGGAGGCGGTGTGACTACAAACAATGCCCGTCTAATTGTCGACCAAACGGGCTGTAAAGAGATTCACGGTTCGTTCTCTTCCGGTACAGGCATCACTTCCACCGAAGCCGTCAAGCAGGTGCTTGCTACGATTGCCAAATGACCTTCAGCTCACAAAGGCATCAGTCCAAATTGTGGGTAATAAAAACAAATAAATAATGAGTAAGTAATTTTTTGTACCTTTGCAACGCTTAACTATAGGGTAGCATGATTGTCAAAACAACAGAAGGATATGAAACGAATACTGGCATTATTCGTCCTTTGGGCGATGTTAACATCTGTCGCGGCACAGAACAATAACGTTCACGAGCAGTCGTCAACCTACGAGTGGCCGAGCGACGAATTGGTTGTAAGCCGGCTGAAACAATGGCAGGACCTGAAGTTCGGTGTGCTCATCCACTGGGGGCTGTATTCGGCTGCGGGCATAGTGGAGTCGTGGTCTATATGCGACGAAGACTGGATTACCCGCGACACCACGCGCAGTTATCAGCAATATCTTGACTGGTATTGGGGGCTCGCCGAGGAGTTTTGTCCCACTCGTTTCGATGCCTCACAATGGGCGCAAGCCTGTCGCGAAGGAGGGATGAAGTATATGGTTTTCACCACGAAGCATCACGACGGTTTCTGCATGTACGATTCGCACGAGACTAACTTTACTATTGCCCGTCATGCCTTCCGCGATGACCCGCGCCGCGACGTGCTTCGCTATGTGCTCGTTGCCTTTCGCGAGCAGCAGTTTGTCATTGGCACCTATTTCTCGAAACCCGACTGGCACTCGCAGGACTATTGGTGGGACACCTATGGCAAGAAAGGTCGCAACGTGAACTACCCCATCGACCAGCATCCGCAGCGTTGGGAGCGTTTCAAACAGTTCACACATAACCAAATCAACGAGATTACCTCGCGCTATGGTCGTGTGGATATCCTCTGGCTTGATGGCGGATGGGTGGATAAGGACAATCGCGGACAAGACATCGACATGCCCAAACTCGCTGCCATTGCCCGCAAGAACCAGCCTGGCATACTCGTTGTCGACCGCACGTGTCACGGTCCTTACGAGAATTACCAGACCCCTGAGCGCACCGTTCCCGAACGTCAGCTCGACTATCCCTGGGAGAGCTGCATCCCTCTGACCGATGATTGGGGTTGGACACCCAATGCCCACTACAAGAGTGCGGAGCAGGTCATCAGCACGTTGATAGAGATTGTGGCCAAAGGGGGTAACCTTGTGCTGGGAGTTGGCCCTACGCCTGACGGACTGTTAAACCCTGAAGTGGTGAACCGCCTGCAGGAGATAGGCCAATGGCTGAAGCTTAATGGCAAGGCAATCTACGACACTACGACTACACCTTATTACAATGAGGGGGACATCTGGTTTACGCAGTCAAAGGACAATGCCCGCCATTATGCCATCTACCGGCTTCCTGAGGGCGAACAGTTGCCAGAAACAATTAGCTGGACCACCCATCTGCCCCGAAAGTCCATCCGTCTGGTGGCCAATGGCAAGCGCGTGGAGTATCGTGTTGAAGGCGATAAGGTCATCGTCTGGCTGCCAAAGAACGTGGCCCAACAGTCGTTGGCATTTGAGATAGAGTAATCAGATTAATGAATTGCGTGTAAAAATGAGACTGCTGACCCTACTCCTGATGTGCCCGATGATGCTGGCGGCACAGACAAACGAAGTGACAAACCTGGCGCTGCATCGTCAGGCATGGGCATCGTCGACCATAGACTACAACATGACGGCACACTTAGTGACCGACGGCATCTGCGACTCAACGAAGCCTATGCCACTTACTGTGCGCACACCACAGGGACATCTGCCTCGGCGCGAGGCGGAATGGACACTCGACGGCAACGAGTGGTCGAGTAACGTGGTGATGGGCGACAGCACATGGATTGAATATTCATACGGTACTACGGAGGTGCTATGGTTCGCGGGTGCGAGGAAAGTGAAGATTGACGGACGCGTGGCCTACGACGACACAAAGGCCACGAAGGGCTACCGGCTGGCCTGGCAGGTGTCGGCCGACGGTAAGACGTGGACAACTGTAGGCGAGGTGCACGGCGACGGGCTGCCAGGTAGAGCGCTGCGCTATAAGCTGCACAATGACCCCAACAAGCAAGAGGACTCGAGCATGCTACCGGCGCGGGAGCTGGACTGCGAAATAACCTCTCAGTTCCCACCTTTCACCTCTCAGTTCTTATTTTTCCGGCTGTTGTTGGAGATGGAGGGGGCGACCTATTGGGACTTGCACGACATGCATTTCTACGACGAGGCTGGCCAGGAGCTGTGGATGCAGTCGTCACAGCAGTTCTGCTCAATGTGGATGAGCGAGGGTGGCGGCAAGGAGTGGCTGAAGGTCGACCTCGGTACGCCGTGCCACATCGACAGCGTAGTGCCCCACTGGTATCAGGAGCCCCGCAGCTGGCACACCGAGGTGGAGGACGATGGCCGCACGGTGCGCATCGTGATGGAGGAGCCGAACGAGAGCGGCTGTTACGCCATGTGCGAATTAGAGGTGTGGGGAACAGCGTCAGCAAACTCAACACTTGATCCTCAACCATCAACCCTCAACCCCCAGCTCGGCTTTACCGCTTGTACAAAGGAACGACTAAAAGAACCATCATCCCCATTCACCTGGCAGCTTCAGCGCGCATCTGAGGTACACGCCACGGGCGAAGAGGTTTCATCCGCCGACTTCACCACCGACGATTGGATTCCCGCAACGGTGCCAGGCACGGTGCTCACCTCCTATATAAATATAGGCGCAGTGCCCAACCCGAACTATGCCGACTGGGTAGACCAGATATCGGAGTCGTTCTTCCGTTCGAACTTCTGGTATAGGGAAAAAATTATATACTCCCCTACCTCACAGGAAGGTGCCGGGGGTGAGTCTGACGGGTCAGTTCTCCTCTGTTTCGACGGCATCAACTGGAAAGCAAACGTTTTCTTCAATGGCGTGAAGTTGGGCCGCATAGAGGGAGCATTCCAGCGTGGGCAGTTCGACGTAACAAAACTGTTACGCGACGGTGAGAACTACGTGGCCGTAGAAGTCATCTGCAATGAGCACTTCGGGTCGCCAAAGGAGAAAAACGAGAACACCACACAATTCAATGGAGGCATCCTCGGAGCCGACAATCCCACGTTCCATGCCTCTATCGGATGGGATTGGATAACAACGGTACGAGGCCGGGAGGTGGGCATCTGGAACAATGTCTACCTTAGGCGCGTACCCGGCGGCATCGCGCTCAGCGACCCCTATGTCGAGACTTGTTTAATCAGTAAGGATAAAGAAGGAAAAAGGGAAAAAACAAATAGCACCCAGGTCAGTCTCCGGCCGTCAGTGTTCGTCAAGAACATCAGCAGCAACAGCTTCAGCGGTATGCTGAAGGGATGGATTGGCAACGTCACATTCCAGAAACACATCACCCTGCCAGCCAACACAGAGCAGGAGGTGACATTCTCGCCTCAGGAGTTCCCACAGCTAACTAGTCCCCACTTCCGCCTGTGGTGGCCTAACGGCTATGGTCAACCCTATCTGTATCAAGCAGGATACTGCCTTGAAAGTGATGAACAAAAAACGAATAGTGAAAAACTGGCGTATAAGGCAGGACTTCGCCAGCTCACCTACGAACATATCAATGACAGCCTGCTTATCTACATCAACGGCCGACGATTTGTACCGCTCGGCGGCAACTGGGGCTTCTCAGAACACAACCTCCAGTACCAACAACGGGAGTACGAGGCTGCCGTCGCTTACCACAAAGACATGAACTGCACCATGATCCGTAACTGGGTGGGGCAGACAGGCCACCACGAGTTCTACAACGTCTGCGACTCCCTTGGCATCATGATCTGGCAGGACTTCTGGCTCGCCAATCCCGCCGACGGACCCGATCCCTATAACGAGCGCATGTTCCTCAACAATGCTGAGGACTATGTGCGCCGCATACGCCAGCATGCCGCCATCGGCCTCTACTGCGGACGTAACGAGGGCTACCCGCCACCGAATATCGACCGCAAACTGCGCCAGTTCGTCAGCCAGCTCTCGCCTGGTATCGGTTACATCAGTAGTTCGGACAATGACGGTGTGACAGGCCACGGGCCCTACTGCGCCCACCCCCCGAAGGCCTATTTCGAGCGGCAGAGCGGCAAGATTCATACCGAGCGAGGCATGCCCGCCGTGATGAACATCGAAAGCATGCAGCGCACACTGTCTCCCGACGCACTTTGGCCACAGTCCGTTCAATGGGGACAGCACGACTACACGATGCTCGGAGCACAGCGAGCCCAGGAATTCAACAGTCTGGTAGCTAAAGCCATGGGCAAGGCAGACAATGCGCAACTCAAAACTCAATTAAACAGCTTCACCCGCTGGGCACAGCTCATCAACTACAACGGCTACCGTGCCATGTTCGAGTCGGGCAGCAAGACACGCTCCGGACTGCTCATCTGGATGAGCCACCCCTGCTGGCCCACGATGGTGTGGCAAACCTACGACTACTACTTCGACCCTACGGCTGCCTACTTCGGCGTGAAGAAAGCCTCGCTACACATACAGCTGAACGCCCTGAACGACTCCATCGAGGTGGTGAACCTCTTTGCAGGCGACCATCAGGGGCTGACGGCTACGGCAACCCTCTACGACGTACCCTCGGCACGGAAGCTGTGGGCCAAGACCGCAAAGCTACAAAGCCGCGACGATTCAACCGTCGGAGTACTCGCGTTGAATAAGGTCTGTGGGTACGAGGGCATCGAGGAGCGTGCGTCCGGTGGCAGCTCCGCAAGGCTGCTGCGCCTCGAGCTGAACGACAAACGCGGCCTAGTGTCCCTGAACGACTACTACCTTGAGGACTCCGACGGCACACTTGCTGACATCGCCGCCATGCCGCCGCCCCAGCTTAGCCAGCGCACGGTCGTTACTCCCACAGCCGACGGCTACCATGCCGAGGTCACGCTCAGCAACACCGGCAAGACCATCGCCCCCTTCCTGCGCCTAAACCTGAAGAATGCCGACGGCATGCAGATTCTCCCCGCTATATACAGCGACAACTACTTCAACCTCCTCCCCGGCGAGCGCCGCACCGTCACCATCACCTGGAAACGCTCAGATGGTGACACCGCCAAGCCCGTCATCGAGGTAACGCCTCTGAACTGACAGCCCGCAGCACCGGAATCGAACAAATACAAAAATATCCCGCTGAAAATCAGTGGGATATTTACTTTTAGTTGTGCGCCTGATAGGAGTGAGAAGTTGCACAACAAAAAACAATAAGACATAACCATTGTTGATTTCCAAGCACTTGGGGTGTATCAAAATATCTTATTGTGTCATAAAATGTCATGAACTTCAAAAAAGGGGGGAGCGTGCGCTCCCCCATGTCAACATCACAAAAAACGTGGAATTATGGGTAGTAGCCAGCTAGAGTATTATATCTGTGCTTTTATAGACTATCCTGATAAATGGCGAATGCAGTTGTCGAGGTGGGCATTTGCCGTAGCAGTCAGGAATAGGTTACTATTGCCTAGTGCGACTAAAGATAATTGCTACTATCTTGCGGATTGCTTGTTTGCTAGACGAGGCAGACCGCCAAAGAAAGATAACTAAAGCTGGGAAAATGATGTATATAGTGACTTGAAAAAATAATTTATGCAGAAAAAAATAATTAAATGCTTATTTCCACAAAATCACAGGTAATTATTGTGACAGGATTATTCTTGGGTGAAGAGGAAACAAGAAGTCGGATAAAAAAGTGTATTGTGAAAGGACTATAACTATAATAAATATTCCTTTTATATCACTACATACTCAAAATTTGCATAGAAGAAACAAAAGCATTAAATTTGCATTCATAACTATTAAAAACAAACAACATGAAAAAGGTCTTATCAATTCTACTTATGCTTATAAGCATCCATTTGGGTGCAAGTGCTTATGATTTTATGGTTGATGGTTTATGCTATAATAAGAAAAGTGATGGTAAATCAGTTTCTCTTACTTATGAGAAATCAAATAATCCTGCAAATTACAGTTCTTTAAGCGGTAACTTGATAATACCGACAAGTGTTACATATAGTGGCAAAACTTATTCTGTTACATCTATTGAAAGTAATACTTTTATGTATTGTGAGGGTTTAACATCGATAACAATTCCTAATTCAGTTACATCAATTAGTGATTATGCTTTCCGTGAATGTTTTAACTTAAGTTCGGTATCTATATCGAATTCTGTAGCATATGTTGGCAATTATATTTTCTTCAAATGCAATAATTTGACTTCTATTGTTGTTGAAAGTGGTAATTCTGTTTATGATTCACGTGAGAATTGTAATGCAATAATAAAAACTGCGACAAATACTCTTGTATCAGGATGTAAAAATACTATTATTCCAAATTCTGTGACATCAATTGGAGATTTTGCTTTCTGTGGATGTGAAGATTTGACATCCATTAAAATACCCAACTCTGTGATAAATATTGGCGAACGTGCTTTCTCAAGTTGCAGAAGTTTAACATCTTTGACCATACCTTACCCAATTAGAAAGAATCAGGAATCTGGATGTATTGCAATTGGTAAAAATGCGTTTTCAAATTGTGATAGTCTTAAAGATGTTTATTGGAATGCAGCCACGTGTATTGAGAATTATATTGATAATGGCACTACTTATTTAGTTTTTGGAGGATCTACCAAATTAAAGAATATCTACTTTGGGGACTCTGTTAAAGTTGTTCCGAAAAAATTATGTTATAATCAAACAGAGTTAAATAATGTGTTAATTAGTAATTCTGTTACATTAATTGATGATAATGCATTCGATAATTGTGATAGTTTGACTTCAATAATAATTCCAAACTCGATGACATCAATAGGCAATAGTGCTTTTTCATCTTGCAGTAGCTTATCATCTTTGACTATTCCCAATACTGTAGATTTGGGTATGTATGCCTTCTCAGGTTGTGGTAGTTTAAAAACTTTAACACTTACAGGTAATGGCGCATGGAATTACGTTAATACACAGACAGGAATACCTATTACCCAATTAAAAACAATAAATATTGGTAGTGGCATCAACTCATTATCTGATTCTGGTTTTAAACCCACTGTTATAAATTGTTACGCAGAGATACCGCCAATTATTTCATCTGGCACATTTTCAAATTATAATGGTGCTCTGCATGTACCACCGGCATCAACAGGAGCATACTTTACAGCTGCATATTGGCAAAACTTCAATAATCTAATTAATGATCTTGTAGATAAAGTAATAATAAGTGAAACATATGCTACTATTAAACAAGAACATTCATTATCGTTGAATGCAATGACTTCTCCTGAGGGAGGTTCGATATTATGGAGTACTAGTAATCCACAGGTTGCTACTGTGAGTCCTGAAGGCTTAGTTACTGCAGTAAGAGTAGGCGAGTGTGATATCTTTGCTACACTTGATTCGAATTATGCAGTTTACTCTTCGTGCCATGTTAATGTTACTCCTCCTGATACAATTATTACTCTCAACAAGGAAAATGCCATTATTGGTGTAAATCATTTGTTGACGATTTTACCAACCTGTTCACCAAATGTGCCTATAGAATTAGTTGTCACATCAAGTGATCCAAGCGTGGCTGCTGTACGATTGGTTGAGCGTACAAATGCTCCTTTATGTGTATCTAAAGAATCACCTTTAAAGCAAGATGTTCTTTCTCAAGTAGAGAATTTGACTGTTTGTTGTGACAATAAATCTCCAGCCCTTGCTAGCAATATGGCAATAATGATAGTTGGAATTCAATATGGAACAGCTACTATCACCGTAACCACAGCTGATGGTCATTCAAATATAGCTAAGATTGAATTACGAGTAGTTGACGTTAATGGCGATGGTGTTGTTAGTGCAGTTGATGTTACTTCGATATATAATTATTTGCTAGATGGGGATTGTTCTTTCATCGAGACTAGTGATTGTGATGGTGATGGATATATTAATGCTGTGGATTTAACAATCATTTATAATATTTTGCTAGGTAATGAATTTTAATTATATATAGATTATGAAAAAAGTATTATCAATTTTTCTGATGCTCTTGTGCATCAGTCTCGGAGCAAGCGCGGCACGTTGTAAAGCTATAACTGCGAAAGGTTCTCAATGTTCTCGTAAAGCAGTTGCTGCAGGGTATTGTACTCAGCACAACAGAATTCAAAAGAAAAAACAAAATGATCCTGAATATGAGAAAAAAGCAAGGAAAGTTTCTGATGCAAACGGCAGACCAAAGAAGGCTACATCTAACTCTAATCGTTGTGTCGCGACCACAAAGAAAGGTACTCACTGTAAACTCATGTCTCTTCCTGGGACAAAATATTGTGGAATTATACTAAATAATTGATGATTATGAAGAGGTTGTGTTTAATGGCTTTATTGTTTTGTGGTCTTATTTGTAACGCACAAACATTAAAATTTTTAGGTATACCTTTAGGCATATCTTCTACTGCATTTAAGCAAAAACTCTTGTCTAAAGGATTCACCTATAGTTCTGAAGAATCTAATAATGGAATTTATATAGACAATTACATTTTCTATGGGAACTTTGCAGGTGATTATGCAAGTGTGTGCCTTAGGGTGACCCCAAAAACAAGATTAGTTTACTGTGTATCAGTTAGATTCTTAAATTATAAATATAGTCCATATGTTGCAGGGGTAATGACAGAAGAACTTCAAAATTGGAAGTTTAATACTATTAAAAATATCATAATAGAAAAATATCCGAATCTTTCATATTATGATTTCTCAAGTGATGATTATCCTTTATCAACGATATGGGAAGATGATAAATATGAGATTGCCTTAGTTATATCTTGGTATGCTAATTATTGGAGAAATATGGATTTAAATTACACAGATAAAACAACACAACAAAAGAGAGAAAAAGAAAAATATAATGACTTCTAAAATATTAATCATTATTATATCATAACTACCTCACCTTAGTTTTATGCCTCTAAAGTGGGTTTTGAATTAACTATGTCTGAAGTGCTTTTCGTTTTTCTGTAAGATTTAAATTAATCCATTATCTGAATCTTCTTTATGGAGATGGCAAAAGGCAGGTTACTTAATTCCCATCAATATCTATGGAAAACGTCGCTATCGTAAGAGTGATATTAAACGAATTTTGATGGATTGTAATATAAATTATAAAATTTGCCAAATACCAACGTCTTCAGCTTTTGTTGACCATTGAACCTGCCATGTTCTACCATCTATTTGGTCAAGAAGAATAAAGTTATAAATGTTTTGGGTTGGATACAATGTGAATCTTCCCTTTACTTTCTGTCTCCCATCAAGTAGAGGTGTATTTGTTGACCCCAGAGCAAGCGAAACAATTGGGTGACGTACGCAATTTTGAAATATTGGCATTGCCCAATTATTATGGAAAGTTGGTGCAAATGGGGTTAGCAAAACGAGCGTTGTAATGTTTAACTCAAAAACGATGTAACATGGATAAACGACAACGACTAATTAGCATGATAAATGCGAGTGGTGAAAGCGATAACAATTGGTTTCAGTCAACTCACACATATATTGGTGTAGAGTATGACCCGACTTATATCGAGTACATGAATTTGCGCCATCGGTTGGGGTTAGAGCCTGACATTGACACCAACGCACCACTTTTGAATGATGTAGATGATATTATAATTCATTTTGTAGAAGATGGAACAGACATTAAAGATGTGGGCGAATTAGCCGACCAGAACCGTGCCATGTGGCGTGAGTTCATTGAAAAACACAAGAATTATGATTTACTAACATTATAAATAATATCAAAATGAGCGAAAAGACAGACAAACAAAATGAGGTTACGGTTAGCGATATGCGCAAAAGCCTCAAAGAGATGATGAACCGTGAAATTGCCAATCTACCAAATTTGATTGAGCAATTGCCAACAGAGCAGCGAATTGGGATTGTGTTAAAGATGATGCCGTTTGTGTTGCCAAAGGTTGATAAGGTAAGCGCAAAATCAGGTGAGCCAATGGATTTATTTGGCGATTTGGCAACTTATGATTAAAATTTAGCGTTTTCCCAAAAAATACATGTTTTCTCAAATAATTTAGGTTTGAAATGAAATTCCCGACATTCCCAACCATCATTGATGATTGCCTCAAATTCACCGTTGGCGACCTCAAACGGTATGGTTATTTCGTGTCTAATGCCTATGTTTCTGGCGTGTTGAGTTGGAACAATGGGCAATCTTCAGTTCGTGTTAAAGTTGACAACATCAAAATGGTGATGTCACTTGATTATGTCGTTGATGGCACAAAGTCGATGCAATATGATGTTAAGATTGTGACCAGAACCGCAAACATTGGGCGTGGCGTTGTGCGTTATTTCATTTGTCCTGAAACAAACAGTCTTTGCCGCAAATTGTATTTGCATCGTGGTGTTTTTGTTTCTCGCAAAGCGATGAGCGGCGCAATGTATCAAACACAAGTTGATAGCAAAGCGATGAGGTTTTGGAGGCAACTATTGAACGAGCCAAAAGAACGCAAATATGGAAAGGAGTATTATCGGGGCAAATTAACCCCATACGGTAAGAGGTTGCGCCGTTATGAAAAATATTGGCAGCAACATGACCGCATTTTGTCTTTGCTATATCAATAATAATTACTACCTTTGTAGTGGATTATTGACCGTATGGCAATATTTCTAATGTGATATAGCGTTGTCGGGCGAGATGTTTGGCAACGCTTTTTTGTGTCGCCGTGTTCATGTTGTTCAATGCGTTCAAGTCGTTCAACCGTTCACGATGTTCACGCCGTTCACACATTCAGGGAATGAACATTGAACACCTCAACCACAACCCCGACCTCAACACCTCAACATGAGCCATCAAAATTTAATGCCAGATGGTCACCAAAAAAGCCTTTTTTTGCACTAAATCACCAAAAAGTCACCAAAAACATATACAACAAACCCACCAAAAGAACGATAATTTATTGATTATCAAACCTTTGATGGGTTTTCTTTCGTGCGCCTGATAGGACTCGAACCTACACAACTTGCGTTACTAGATCCTAAGTCTAGCGCGTCTACCAATTTCGCCACAGGCGCAGTGGTGGAGTGTGTAGCTCATTTATTTTTGCGGGTGCAAAGGTAGTGATTTTTTTTGAAGTACAAAACAATCCACTGATTTTTCTTTTTTTTGAAAAAAAATTGTAGTTTTTCTGAAATTTTTCGTGAGTTGTTGCGTCTAATACATGAAAAGCTGTGGTAAAGCTGTGGTATCGGACAAAAAATGGCAAAAAAGGCTCTTTTTTCGTCAATTATCACTAATTTTGCAAAGATTTGCTAGAAACATTTTATTAACTTAATTATAAAACAACTATTATGACAAGTTTAAAGAAAATCTTGGTTCTGTCATTGGCTGTGCTCCCCATGTTGAGCATGAACGCACAGGACGAGAAACACGGCTTGAACCGTGCCGACATGGACCTAACAGTTAATCCTGGTGACGACTTCTATCAGTATGCCGGCGGCGGCTGGATGAAGGCCAATCCATTGAAACCCGAGTATTCGAGTTTTGGAGTGTTTAACGAGCTCGCCGAGAAGAACCGCGACCAGTTGAAAGAGCTCTTCGACAACCTCGCCAACGAGACTCACGCCAAGGGCAGCAACGGTCAGAAAGTTACCGACCTCTACGCCCTGGCCATGGACAGTGTTCGCCGTAACGCCGAGGGCACTAAACCCATCCAGCAGGACCTCGCCGACTTGAAGAACTTCGACCGCAAGAAGCTCACAGAGTTCATTGCTTATCAGCACATGTACCTTGGCAACCCATTCTTCGGAATCGGCGTTGAGGCCGACCTCGCCAACAGCGCCATGAACACTATGTACTTGAGTGCTGGCTCAATGAGTCTGCCCGACCGTGACTACTATCTCAAGACCGACGACGAGAGCAAGAAGATTCAACAGAAGTATCGCCACTATCTCACCAAGATGTTCATGCTCGCTGGCTACAAGAAGAAAGATGCCGAGCGCGCGACCAAGACCATCTATGATATCGAGTACAAGTTTGCCGAGGCTAGCATGACCCGTGCCGAGCAGCGCGACATAGCCAAATTGTACAACCTGCGCACCATCGAGCAGCTTCAGGCCGACTACCCCGCCATCAACTGGGCCCGCTACTTCGAGCTTATGGGCGTGAAGAACATAGGCACCGTGATTCTGGAGCAACCAAAGGTAATGGCTGTTGCCAACAACCTGATGACTAACCTTAAAGACCAGGAAATCAAAGACTACGTGGCTGGCATGATTATCTCTAGCGCCTCGAGTTGCCTCAGCGACGAGGTTGGCGAGACAACCTTCGACTTCTACGGACGTACCCTGAGCGGACAGAAGGAGCGCCAGGCTCGCTGGAAACGCTGCATGAGCATTCCTAACGGCGTGATGGGAGAGGCTGTAGGCCAACTCTACGTTGACAAGTACTTCGCTGGCAACAGCAAGGAAAAGATGGTCAAGCTCATTGGCGACCTGCGCAAAGCCCTCGCCGAACGCATCGCTGGTCTCGACTGGATGAGTGACCAGACCAAGGTCAACGCTCTCGTTAAGCTCAACTCCTTCACTGTGAAGGTGGGCTATCCCGACAAGTGGAAAGACTATAGCAAGCTTGAGGTTGATCCTAGCAAGACACTTTACGACAACATGAAAGCTGCATCGCTTTGGGCCACTAAGCGCAATCTTGAGAAATATGGCAAGCCTGTTGACCGCGAAGAGTGGGGCATGACACCACAGACTGTGAATGCCTACTACAACCCGCTGAACAACGAAATCGTGTTCCCCGCTGCCATCCTCCAGGCTCCTTTCTTTGATCCAAAGGCCGACGACGCTACCAACTATGGCGCTATTGGCGTGGTGATTGGCCACGAGATGACCCACGGATTCGACGATCAGGGTCGCACATTCGACTACCAGGGCAACATGACCGACTGGTGGACCGCGGAGGATGCCGAAAAGTTTACCGCCGCTGCCGAGAAACTCGCTGCGCAGTTCGACGCCATCGACTTGGGCAACGGCGAGCATGCCAACGGTCACCTCACTCTGGGCGAGAACATCGCCGACCAGGGCGGACTTCGCATCGCATATGATGCCTTCAAGAAGACTCCACAGGCGCAAGCCGGTGAGAAAATCGACGGCTTCACCCCCGAGCAGCGCTTCTACCTGAGCTATGGCCGCATCTGGGCCGAGAACATCACCCCCGAGGCTGCCTACATGCAGACCAAGAGCGACCCACACTCACTGGGCGAGTATCGCGTGAACGCCACCCTGCGCAACATCGACACCTTCTTCAAGGCTTTCGACATCAAGCCAGGCGCCAAGATGTGGCTCGACGAGAACGACCGCACCATCATTTGGTAATACTTTTGCACCACATTTTTTGTCAGACAGTTACTGACAATTAAGAACATTTTTCATTGGATACCGTCTAAGCCATTCTACTTGAAATGATTTAAGACAACATTTAATCCATATAAAACAAGGCATTCGCCGACAATAGTGAATGACGAATTTAGCACCACTGCCCCACTCCGGCTCTGGTGCATTTTTTGCAACAGACACCACATCACTTTAAATCATGGAAGATCTTGTGGAACTGCACTGAGCACTGACCATTAGTTTAAAAACAAAAAATAATTAGAAAAACAACTACTTTTTCATTGCGTTGTTTGTGGATTCTATTTGGTTTTTATTATACGCACTCAAGTCAGAATTTAGTCCCGAAGCACGCACTAAATATCTTTAAATCCTAAAAAAACTCTTCACATCAGCACATCATCTCGACTATCAACCCATTCATTCAAAATATTAATAAACTATTGTTTATTAATTGTTATTTTTTGTGCTTTTATCAAAAAGAGAGAAATCATGCAGTTTGATTTCTCTCTTTTTCATTGATATGGAGAGATTTTTATGCGTATGAATTCGCAAAAGAAGTTTTTTTTACTTAAACCAGAAACTTCCTATTTCAGTAATCTTCTCGGGCATGGGCTTGCGTAGCTTGGAGAACTCATTCTTGTTCATTGGAGTCAAAGTAGCGCCACCCATTGTTGCAGCCTTCTTTAACAATGATGGTGCAGAACTTGATGTAGCACTCGATGCATCAACATAGACAACTAGGTAAATTGACATTGAGTTTATTGTTCCAGAACTAAGCGCTACCCCTGTTTCTAAATCAGGAGAAATATAGTAATAACCTTCATCGTCATATCCAAGATAAACATATCTTTCATCTAAGAATGACAGAAGCTCATCATCATCAACATCGGAAGTATCAAACACTACTGAAGACAAATATAACTTCCTGTTTTTAAAAATATAATAAGTACAGAATTCTTTATATTTAGAATCATAAAAAAGACTCTCTTCATCTTCATCTAAAATGGTATAACCACTCATGATTTTTTTCACTGCAGACTTACTTGCCCCCCAATCCACACATGGCTCCACATAGGTGTCGTAATAGCCTTTAACTCTCACCTTAAACGAGTCATAACCATTACTGATAATTGTTTCACCCACTCGCTCGGCAGTGACAACACCATTCTCCACACTAGCAATAAATTCGTTGTCAGAAGTCCAGCCTTCAGAGTCGCCAGGTATAACATAGGTTTTACCTACAAAAAGCGTTTGATCTGGAAAACTTGGTCCATCATCTCCACAAGAGACGAGCACAAAAATAAACACAGCCATCACAGAGATGACAGAAAGGATTGATAAATTTACTCTTTTCATTTTTGTTTTGAAAATATTATCCCCTAATGGGAAAATCAAAAATTAAAAAAATGCACCAATTGTTGATTATTAGCAATTAAATAACTAAAAAATACTATTCTTAACTTGTTTGCAAAATTAACCATTATTTTTGTGGAGTGCAAACAAATCTATTAAAAAAAAGTAAGTGCAAGAAAAAAAACGCGGCTATTGGATTTGATTAACATATTTTAACAGGTTATTGATGGGGTAATTGTTAATTTTTATTATTTTTGTAACCTCTGTCATAGCGATAATCTCAAATAACCACAAAACTATAGTTCTTCATAACCATCTCTCTCGCTTAAAACAATTTAAAACATCTACGCTCGTTTATTCAAGAATTATAACTATTTGAGGATATTTTCAACATAAAGGCATATGATTATTGTTGAGCTAAATGACCGAGCAAATTTGGTTTTTCATTAATTATGTCAGATTTCAGTGGCTTATGTCACACCTGTGTGTCTAGGGCTGCTGCCACACAAATTTGATGTCATTTATATTTTTGTCCACGAAGTGTGGTCGCGGGCTTAACAAAAAAGTGTTTTTATTATGAAAAAAGTATTTTTACTAATGGCAGGCATCTTTTGTCTCGCACTTGCAAGCTGTAGTTCTTACCGTAGCACAGCGCCAATTATGGGCATCACCAACAACTCAATTGAGACATCAGCTGTGGCAAACATTGACTATTCAACCGCTAAACGTGTAGAAGGTTTTGCCGAAGAGACTGTTGTGTTGGGAATTTTCCATACTAGTAACACTGGCAACAAAGAACTTCGCAATAGCAATCGCTATGGTGGTCTTGGCAAAATGGAGCGTCGCGCACTTTACCAAGCAAAGAAGAATGGTGATGTAGACGTTATTCTTGAGCCTGAATTCGAGTATGAACACCACAACAACTTCTTCTCAACTAACACAAAAGTTTGGGTTCGTGGCTGGGGTGTAAAGATGCATGGTGTTAGCAACGGACGTTAAGCATTTATTTGATAGCAATTCAAAATTTAGCCCTGCACCGTAACCTCAAGTTGGTGCGGGGCTTATTTATGCACTCAACTATGGATGAGAAAATCTATAAAACCACATTATTATTCATCACGTATAAATCTAATGTAATAATCTTATACGAGCTATTCTTCTTTCATTTTTAATATCTTATTTCCTTTTCTCAATGCAAATAACAGAAAAAAACAGTATTTTTGGAGATAGAGTGCAACATTTTGGTTGAGTTGTTGCGTCTAATGCATGAAAAACGATTAATTTTGACGTGGAATTCATGAATCCCCACATCGAGCAAACAAAAACATTATTAGATATGAAGAAGATTTTTATTACAGTGCTTGTGGCACTAACACTTGTAGCCACAGCCGAGGCAGGCCACAACAGACTTGCCGAGCCTAACAAGCCTGCCACTGAGCAGGTGACCGAAGACAACAGTCAGAAGTCGGATGTCAATGAGCAGAATTCAGACGAGAACACCAACTCCGCTGATCAGGACTCTGAAGACACCAAAGCCCTCGTCAAGATTGGCGAAAATGTGAGCATTGGCAAGAATGGCATCGTAGTAAAGAAGGATGGCAAGACTGTGAAGGTAAAAATGGATGACTTGGACCGTATCATCAGTAAGCACCTTGATGACACAGTGCTGAGCACCAGTGATCTCACTGTAGATGCCGACAACTATGAAGGCATAAAAGTGGGTAGCGCAGAGTATAACCTCGCACAAGACGGTATGCGTCTGGCAAGCGAGATAACCATCGCTTTGTGCATAGCAGCAGTATTTATCGTGTTCTTCGCGCTACTGTTCTATTACATGCATCGCCGCCGCAAATATAAAACCGTTGACCGAGCTATTCAGGCTGGTTACCCCTTGCCCGATGAGTTCTTCGGCAAGCACACTCCACAAATACCTCAGCAGCCCGCCAACGTGTATGTGACCCAAGTGACGCCTCCTCCTGCCGATCCTAACGCGCCTCAAGGTGCTCAGCCAGCCACTGGCTACGGCTACACTAGCAGCAACCCGCTGAACAATATCACCGACTGGACACCATTTAAGAGCGGCATCAAGACCACAGCGTGGGGAGTAGGACTTCTGTTCTTCTTCTGGATTCTAGGAGCCGAACCTATTGCAGCACTTATGCTGATAGTGATATTCATTGGACTGGGCAAGCTCTTCACAACCTATCAGGAGCAACAGAACCTAAAGAACTACTGGCAACAACAGCAGTGGACACAACAGGCCCAGCAAGCTCCACAGGCACCACAACAAGCCAACGACGTGCCCCCCAATGCCTGAAACCCCACAGAGTTTAATCAATGATGCGCCCTGCATAATCTAGATAGATCATCTAACACGTCTAGAACATCTAGTTAACTATAAACAAACATCCCGTGCTAACTAAAGTAGAAGAACTTAAGCTGATTTCTCGATGCGTGCTTGCCGACGACAGGCACGCATTTGGGACGCTTGTCGAAGCCTACCAGCCTCGTCTGCGGCGGTTCTTCTTGAACCTCACCCTTGGTGACGAATACCTGAGCGACGACTTGGCTCAAGAGACGTTTGTCAAGGCATACATCGAGATTCGCAGCTTCAGAGGGCTGTCAAGGTTTGGCACATGGCTCTTCCGCATTGGCTACAACGAGTTCTACAGCTACAAACGCAGCCAGCACGCCACCAGCGACCTTGAGAGCGCTCCTGAGCAGAGTTCGAGCCCTATCGACTCGAGCGAAATCTCGATGGACGTGAAAACTGCCATGGCGAGCCTTAGCGAGATAGAACGTACAGTGGTGACTCTATTCTACATCGATGACCTGCCAGTGAAGCAAATTGCCACTATCACAGGGCTGAACCAGAGCACTTTGCGGTCGCATCTGCATCGTGCTAAAGAGAAAATGGCGAAGACACTTGGCTAGTTCAGAGGGGAGAGTTGAGAGCCTAACCCTCAAACAATAAAAAAATCAACTAAAAACTAAGATATTATGAGCAAACGAGATAAGAAAGATATTGAGTTGGGCAAGCTGTTGAAGCAGGAGTCCTATGATGCAGAACCAAACCAATGGTTCACGCATCGCGTACTGCACAAGCTGCCAGCTAAGAAGGACAAGACTGCGCTGCACATGGCTTGGTTCTTCTATATCGCCGCCGCGCTGTTGTGCATTGGCTACTGGATGTGGGTGCTGTTCTTCAACGACAACACTGTCATCACAGTGCGCGACATCCTCTACTTTGCCATTGCCGGCATCGTGACCCTCATGCTCACGTTCTCGCCCATCGTCGCCCTCTTCCGCCGGGAGTAGAATGATTAAAGTAGGAAGGAGGAAGGAGGAAGAGGGAGCTAGCTCTTCCCTCTCCCCTCTCCCCTCTCTACTGATTTGCGAGATTGGGGATAATTTGTTACTTTTGCAGTCGAGATATGGATATTACACTTAACAAATCACAGCAATCGCTAGTACTCGATATCACAAACGAGAGCATCAGTTACCTTATTTTTGGTAATGGCGAGAAGATGAATTCTGGCGTGATAAGGCTCGACACCAGTGCGGGCGACTACCGTCAAGAACTGGAGAATGCTATCTATGACAACGGCTTCTTGCTAAACGACTATGCCAGCACCACCATCGCCGTGCATTCACAGCATTTTGCACTGATGCCTCAAGAGCTGGCCGATGCTGGTATGGCCGAAAAAGTGCTTTCTGCATCGTTCACGGCGCTTGACGGTGACTTGCTCACATGTCATATCGACGACACCGATGCCGCCATCGCCTGCGACACGCCACGCGGCGTTGTGGGTTTCTTGCGTCGCACTTTCACTGGCGCGACCCTGCTGCATCATTTGGCACCGCTGTGCAGCTACTGCGCACGAGCCTACGCCGAGGAAACTGCCTGCCTACACATCAATCTCAACGAGCATGAGGCTCACATTGTGGTAATCGCCAACGGCAAGTTGCAGATGGCAAACACTTTCCAATATCGTGCCCTGGAAGACGTGGCATACTATGCCCTCAACATGTGGAAGACCTGTGGCCTCGACAGTCAGCGCGACAAGGTGCTGCTCACTGGCGACAACAAGCTGCGCACCGAGCTTGCCGAGCACCGAGGTGGTGCCAACTCAGGCTCTTAAGCTTGGTCGCAACGCCACCACCCTACCCTTCAACCTTTTGACGCTAGCACTTTATTAGTGGAGAGGGAAGAGTTCCATGAACTGTGAATTATGAACTACGAACTATTTTCAATATGAGAATAATTAGCGGGAAATATGGTAGGCGTCGTTTTGACGTGCCCAGGAACATCACCGCGCGTCCTACTACCGACATGGCACGCGAGAACCTATTTAACGTTCTTAATAACCTCATAGACTACGAGGCCACCACAGCACTTGACCTTTTCTCGGGGACTGGAGCCATCAGCTTCGAACTCCTGTCGCGTGGCTGCGCTAGTGTCACCAGCGTGGAAAAGGCCTCGACGCAGTACAACTTCATCCGCAAGGTCAAAGAGCTGCTCAAGGAGGAGAACCTAATTCAGGTGAAGGGCGACGTTTTCAAGTTTATTGGTTCCTGCACGCGCAAGTTTGACCTTATCTTTGCCGACCCACCCTACGACCTGCCTCAGTTACCACAACTACCCGAACTCATCCTCAACAGCCAGATGGTGCAGCCAGGCACTCTAGTGGTCATCGAGCACTCTAAAGCCAACGACTTCAGCCACCTGCCACAATTCAAGCAAATGCGCGTCTACGGAAAAGTGCATTTCTCGTTTTTCGAGGTTTAAGACTATAATATGTTGGCAACTCCACTACTCTCTATTAATGACAAAACAATGGTCGCACCCGATGTGGGCGCGACCATTTGTTATTGAGGTTGTAGTGCCTGTGGCAGTCGATTCACGAACCACCGCCTGAAGGGCTACTACTTGAAGATTTTCTTCGATGTGGTCTTGCTGCCGTCGCTGTAGCGTGTCACAACGATGTTAACGCCTTGGAATGGCTTACTGCTTACCACACCAGCTGCGTTCACGTACTCTACGCCAACTACCTGGCGGTTGCCATCGGTGAAGACACCATTAATGCCAGTTACAATATTATCGTCACCACTCAGGTTGGCTGGATAGATTACGAAGTTGTCGCTTGGAGTGCCGCCACCACGGATATCTGCCAACTTGGCTGGACGGCTAACGATAGCCATGAAGCTATACATCTGGCCTTCTTGCAATGTGGGCATTCCATCTGTTGAGTTATAACTCCAGTCAACATGGAACGCACCCTGGATGCCAGTATTGTCTGGTGTAACAAACATCTCACCGTTCCACATAGCATAGGTAATCTCGCAAACCTCCTGAACCTTAGGATTCATAAAGAAGTAAACAGTACCATTGCCGTCTATTGCACCAGTGCTCTCGGCAGTGAGGTTGAGGTTGCTCTCAATGAAGTTGGCTGCACAATACACATTTGGAGTGTAATCGGCAGAGCCATTGAAGGTGAGAGTGTAGTTGCCGTCAACTGGAAGCACCTCAATGGTGTAGTTGTTGTTGTCGATATATTTACCAGTGACAGTACCAGCTTTAATCTTCTTGCCTACAGCTCCGCTGAGCAGCGTCAGAGTGTTGTTATTGTCAGCAGGGAACTTAAGAGCTACCCAGTTGCTCTGGTCCCAAGCACGGCCGCATTGGCCAGTAGTGCCAGTTAGATTAGCGTCGTTCATAAAGTCGATTTGACCATCCTTAATGAATGTCGAAACAATCGATGCATTGCCTTGGTCTTTACACCACAGCAAGCCATTTTCAGCATCGGCATAAACTGCCACCAACTCATCGCTGATAACGTAAGAAGCTCCCTTAACGCCTTCGCTCTCAATTGTTGCAAGAGTTGCCTCAGAAGGAGCTGGCAGTGTAGTGAATTGTAGTGCTGGCGTAGGTGCCCAATCGCTAGTGCCAAGGCTATTTACACCCTGAACTTGAGTCTCATAGCTAGTTTCAGGTGTCAATCCCTCGATGGTGTAAGGACTGGTCACGTTATTGCAATAATTCCATCCCACTGGATTAGGAACAAGCACCTCAAAGTCATCGATGTTCAGGCGGAACATGTCGGTGACATTATAGTGGCGGATAGCAATGTAGCCAGTGCCACTGTAAGAGCTCAAGTTAGCGGTATATTCTTGCATATCGCCAGTAGCGGTGATGTCGCTAGATAAAGCAGTGAAGCTGCTTACATTGGCAGGAATCTCATCACCCTGATAAACATAAACACGGAATTTCTCGGAAGCATAGCTTGGATCTTGACCGCAGTACCAGAACTTAACAGTGCCACCAAGTTTAACCTTTGGAGAAATTAACCAATTGTCAGGAGTAAGCGCACCTGAACTGATGTAACTTGCTGAAGTGAGCACACCAGTGCCACTATGCGAAGTGCCCTGGCCATAACCCCAATTATATCCGTCACCATCGGAATCTACTGTGGTAAATTCTTCAAACTGACTCTCATCCTCGAAGTCCCAAATGCGGTCAGTCTCGATTGGGTCAACCAGTAGACGCCAGCGCAGGTTCCAAGAGTCACTGTTCTTGCCAGGAGTCCAAGATATGTCGGCAGTAGTAACACCTGGGTCGGCCTCTACATTTGTGGGCTTGCCAGGCAGCTCGGGCAGTGGAGTGCAGAACGCCAACTCCTCAAATATCGCGCGTGGACTACCAAGAACAATGAAATAAGCCTTATCGGGATTGAGCCCATCATATTCAAATGTGATTTCCTGATTTTGGTCTATACTATATGTACCATAGAGATAATCATCAGCAATTTCGGTTACATTACCGTACTCGTCAAGGTACATCTCTTTTATCATTATGTAAGTGTAGTTAGTAGCTGTCGAAGTCGCAGTTGGCTTTAGGTTGTAAATCCTTGCTTTGAACTTCGTGCAGTTGCTGACACAGTAATATGTATAAGCAAAGTTTGTGTTGCTCGCGTTAGTCGTAGCGTTGCTTGTACTTGAATGGCCAATACCTGCATAAGTCTGGCTGCTGAAATAATTGCTGCGACCCTTGAATGGAGACGAAGCGTTCCAAGTGCGGCTTATGAAATTGATATTGTCATCATCAGCCTGGAATCCTGCCCAATACTGATTGTCATACATATACCCTAATGCAACCATTGATGGCGGTATAGTCAACCATGCCTCTTGATTGGCATTATCGCGGGTGAATTCATACACCTTAGTAATACCAACATCTGATAATGCATCTTGGCTCTGCCAGCCACTGACATCAAGAGTTGCATATTGTTGGATGTCAAGATACTCCCATTGAGCCGAACCCTTCACGGCAACTTGAGCGTAGAGCGACACCTCTTTGGTAAGGTCGCCACTGGTGAGGGTAAGTGTTGCCTCATATTCACCGGCCTCCTGTGGAGCATTTAATGTCACATTTACATCCACACCATCAATCATCACATCGTTATAGTCGAATGTATTCTCCTCCAAAGAGAACAAATCAGCATTGTCGCCTGTGATTGTTGCTGTAACATCTTCGGTAAGTTGAACGCCAGTGAGATTGACCGATTTGGTCATCACATCACCAGGGCCAGCAAGATATCCAAGACCTGTCTTGTCGGTAACAATAGCTGGAAGTGGAGTCGAGAAGGCTATCGTGTAGAAATAAGCCATGTAACATGTTGCTTCCACTTTGTAAACAGTACTTGGGCTAAGGTCAGACACCTCATAGTTAAATACGGTATTTCTTGTCGTAACGGTTGCACCTTCTCCTACCAATTCTCCTGTTGCATTATTATAGACTTTCAGAGTAGCTGGTTTAGATGTGTGATTGGAATTGGTACCAGTATTAGTTTTACCATACAACTTAACTGCATTACAATTGGTGACATAGAACGTTACAGTCTTTGCCGTATTAGTCGATGTACGTAATGAACCGAAACACTTTGTACTAGTTTGAGTAGAGAAATATGAACTATATGCTAAATGAACATCGTTAGCAGCCCAAGCATAACTGGAACCTCCTATGAAACATCCATCAGCAGTATTATTACCTGTACCTGTACTTTGTGTGTAAGATGTGTTAATTGTCTTTATCCATTTTTGACCATGGGCACCAGTGTTGAAAGAAGCATCAGTACTTGCTGTCCATGCACCAAATACCGACATTTTGAGCCATCCTGCACCATTCTCATTGTCTTCTTCATATACATATAAATGATTTAAATAACTTGAATTCCATCCCGCCTGGTCGATGGTAGAATACTTGGCGATGTTGAGATAGTTATCGCTTGCCGAGCCGCTGTTGTCGGCAGTGGCGTTGAGATTAACGGTCTTGGTCTCGGTGCCGCTGCAAGCGAATGTTACTGAACCAGTGTAAGTACCTTCGGTTGTGCAGCTGAATTTCACTTTCACAGTAACTTTACCGCCCGAGCTGAGACTTGATTTATTAATTGTCCTAGAAGTCACCTCATTGTTGTTCTCATCAAGCAACTTGAAGTTGCTGCCGCTCACGGTGACAGTAACATTGTTGCTGATGTTATGTGCTGTCAAAGTGATGGGCAGGGTCTGGTTGCCGCCAGGACTTGTCATGAACGACAATGTGCCTGGGCTTACAAACAACTCTGGCTCGAAAGCTGACTCTGGAGGTGTAATGCCAATCACCATCTGCTGATATTGGTTAAAGGTGTAAGAGCCACCACTTTGACCAGTTGAGCTCGTGCCAGTGGAGAAGGCGTTCATGGCGCAGTAGCCATTACCTGAGCCACTCCAGCCCCAGTTGATGTGATAGGTGTTGTCGCCGGCATTGTAACCGTCAACATTAAAGGCGTGACCACCATTGCCGTTTGCGTCAATAGCGCAGTACACCACTGGTCGTCCAGCAGTCATCTCTCCTTGCAGCAATGTAGCCCAGTTGGCCTCACTGTAACTCGATTTTTGAACTACGCGGCATCCGCTGTCGTAGCCAAAGGTCTTGTACATGTTGGCAATATTGTTGGTCGCAGTGGAGGGGATACCACTGGCGCTACGACCGTAATCCATCTTTTCGGCCTGTCCCACATAGCGCATAAGCGTTGCCACGGCAGTTTTCTGAGCAGTGGTTGCGGAAGAAGTGTATTTATCCTTCATGTTTGCCCAGTCAAAGGTGGTGGCTGGCAGTGAAGAATAGGTATAAGTAACTTCGTTTGAGCTGTAATAACCAATGTCAAGAGTACCAGTGTAGGAAGCTACAGCTGCAACTTGAGCTTTCGGCCATTTCCAATAGTACATCACCATAGATGCTGAAGTAGCAGGGCAACCAGTTACACATTGGTAAGAAGTTCCGTTGTAAGTGAACTTACATTGGTCGTAGTAAGGAGAACTCTGGTCCCAGTTGCAGGTCAGCATTGCTGGCACTGAAGTTGCCCTGAGTTCCTTTTTCATTAAATCAGAGGTTTTCTCAACCTTTGCATCTGGATTTCCGAGAAGCCAGTCGATTTGCTCCTTGTATCCATCGAGCCACATCTGCATGTTCTTAGGAATGTTGTTGATGTCAAGTGGCGCATCGCCAATGAAGAGGATTTCCTCGGCACGGTCGTCGCCCGAAACGATGATGAAGTTTGTCGCTGTGTTGAAAATGTAGTAGACAGGCATTTTTGCTTTGTCGCCCATCTCAGTTTTGATAAGGGTAGTACCAGTTCCTCCAGGAATCATGATTTTGCCGTTATACACTTTCTCCATCATGTACTTCTCGGCTTTTTGCTTCGCTGTGGTAGCATCCACAGGTGCTGCCATTGCTGCGGTACATGCCACAACAACAGCGAGTGTCAGTAAAAGAAATTTTTTCATTTCAGTTCTAAAAATTTATGAATAATTATTTTAATTAATTTTCATTAAAGCTGCAAAAATAAGTCAAAAGGTTGAAATACACAAATAAATTATGATTTTCTATTACAAACAATAGGATAAATTCAACAAACTGAGGCTACTTGAGCTTAGGGGACGGGAGGAGGTTCAGGTATTGCTTGTAGAGCCAGGCGAGGAGTAGCGTCAGGACTATGTAGAGTGCGATCCACAGATAGTCGGTGGGCATGATTTCTTGCTGTCGCCATAGCACGAATTTGAAGATTGGCATACGAGGCACTGAATGTACGACAAAGATAAACGATGACAGGGTTCCCACCCATGCCAGAGGGCGCATCAGCAACCCTGTAGCCTCACTACTGTAATGCTCAAAGAGTTTGACAAACGCAACCGCTCCGGCAATCACCAGCACTGGTCCCCACAACCACGCCTGAAAGTTAAGGTTCACAACCGCCAGCAAGGGCAAACACGCCACTGCCACCAGCACCAGCACCCACTTGGGCAACTGCGGCATGCCATAACGAGCCACCAACACGCCCATGGCAAATGGCAGCATCGCCACTGCAGCGTTGTAGCGCAGATACTCTAAAGCCTTAAGGTGGTTGCCACACACTACCACCACCATCATCATCAGCCATGCTACAATGGAGAGCAGCACCGGCATGAGCCATCGCCAGAGCGACTGATTTCTGGTGCTATAGACAAACAGACGGTAAATCACGTATACCTCGATCATCAAGCCGAAGAACCAATAGGGTCCCGGCACAAGAGCCGAGCCAGGGCTTTGGAAGACAAAGTTCACCACCATCGCCAGCTGGGCCAACATCTCGTTCCACGGATGAGGCTCGCTACCACAGGCGATGTAGACGAGCACCGTCACCACAAATCCCAATGCCATGAGTCTGAACAGCTTTAGCCACTGATAGCTGAGGAAGGACCACGTCCCTACCCTCTTTGCGCCCTGCTGCTCATATTTCATCACCAGCCCGAAGCCACTGAGGAACAGGAACAGCGGCACTCCATAATGCCCAAAGAACGAAAAAAACTGAATAGGGGCGAACGCGTCGATGCCACCAGTCCAGTAGTCCCACGCCGTCTGCCCATGACCCTGGTAGAACAGGTATTCATTTTCGTGATGGCCGCCATGCAGCCAGTGGCAGAAGTTGTGCAGGAAGATGCCTATTATCGCTAAGCCACGCAACACGTCGCACTGCTTGCGGTTGAGGATATTATTGCCTTTTAGTGTTTGCATTTAACTGGGAAAGGGAAATGTAAAAGGTAAAAGTAAAAGGGATAGATGCTCCATTAAGCTATAACGCTGTCATGCTCCTCATAGAATAAAACTACCACACGGCCGCAAGCAGCCGTGTGGAGTGTAGAGGAAGATTATCATGCATTGGATGCATCGTTATTTTTTTGTCTTGATTGTTTTCTCTTGCGCTTGCGGCGAGCTCGCCTCTCGGCCTCACTCTCGTAATAGCCGTAATGCTCACCGCCATAGCCGTATCCGTAACCATAGCTACCATAGCCATAACCATAACCTCCATAGCCATAATTCTTCTTGTCGAGCTTGATATCATTAACAAGAACTGTGAGATTCTTGAGTTTCTTCTCCTCACTGGCCTTCTCAAGGTCTTGCAGGTAGAACTTGTCGACCATACCGTCACGAATGACATAAATCGTGAGGTCGGCATATCGGTTAATGAGCGACGCATCGGCAATCATGCCAAATGGCACAGTATCGAGGATGATGTAGTCGTAACGGCTTCTTAGCTCAGCAAGCAGCTCTTTAAGATGCTCGCCCATGAGCAGTCCAGTTGGGTTGGGAGGAATAGCTCCCAAAGGAATCACATCAAGATTTTGATGAACTACTCCCTTGACAACTATGTCGTCGATATTAGTCACTTTACCCGAAAGGTAAGCACTCACACCCACGGCAGCATCCACGTTAACATACTCCGAGAAACGTCCCTTGCGCAAGTCAAGGTCGACCACAGCCACCTTCTTGTCGACATGAGCATAGGTCAATGCCAAGTTCAGCGCCACAAAGCTCTTACCCTCACCAGGACGAGTAGAAGTAAACTGCATCACGACTCCAACGCCATCTTTATGCTCTGAGACGAAGTCAAGGTTGGTACGAATGATGCGCATCGCCTCCGATACTCGGTCGACCGAGTCTTCCGAGACCACCACCTCCTTGTTCTTGAAGCTGCTGCGCTTGCTTGGAATCTCGCCGAGGATAGGGATGTTGCAGTTCTCCTCCACATCGCGACGACCATGAATCTTGGTGTCGAGCGACAGCATCCAGTAAATAAGATAAAGAATTGCCGCAGGTATTAGCAAGCCAATGAGCAAACCAATGGCAACTGTTCTGGAAGTGACAGGAGTAAATGGAGTTGCGCTTCCCGATGCGGGCTCAATGACTTTGGCATTAGGCTCGGTGATGGCAATTTGAAGAGCATTTTCCTCACGCTTGTTGAGAAGGTAGAGATAGAGCTGCTCCTTCACGTTCTGCTGACGTCCCACCTGCGTGATAGCCTTCTCATGAGCAGGCATCTGCTGACGCCCTGTCTGAGCTTGAGCAACCTGCTGTTGAGCTTGAGTCTGCTTGGTGCTGAGCTGCGAGATATAGTTGTCTACAGCTCGCTGGATGTTTTGTCTCTTAGTGTCGAGTGTAGCCTTGATTTCAATCATCACGGGGTTTTCGTCGGTCGAGGTCTCAGCAATCTGCTGATAATTGATCATCGCATCGTTGTATTCTTTGATTTGACTCTCGATACCAGCATTGGCAATACCCGTATTGCTTGGAAGTAGCTCATGGTCACCTGCAGAGTTCAGAGCATTGCGCACGCTTGTGGCGAGGCTGAGCTGCAACGAGGCGTCGGATGAATTATCCTGATAACGAGCGCCGGCAGCCGGGTCGGCATAAACGGCATCGTTGACACTGGCGGTCTTGAGCTTCTCGATTTGGCTGTCGACAGTTCCAAGGTCTTTGCTGATAGCGTCGATGCGGTCGGCGATGAAGTTCTCGGTATTACGTGCCACGCGGTTCTTGTCACTGATACCATCGCGGTTGTAGCATGTGATAAGTGTGTTCAGCACATCGATACCGAGCTCGTGGTTGTCGGTGACAAGCGAGAGCTTCAGCACGTCGCTCACCTTGTCGGCAGGCTCCACCTTGAGGTTCCCTAGAAGCTGCTTAGCGGCAGCCGTCGTGGTTCTCACCTTAGCAATAACAGTGTAGTCCACATATTGATCGGTAAACAACTTTGTCTTGGTCACCGCCACTGGCCCGTAAGGCGTCACAACTTTGTTACCGAATTTCTCCTTTTTCCACTTCTTGTTACCATCGACAGCATATTCAAAGTCGTTATTTCCCTTGATGAGAATGGAGATAGAATAGTTAGAATCAACCTTTTTCAAAGGCGTGATTTTTACTGGTGAGTGCTTATAGGTGTCAATCTCACGCAGATACACTCGACCATAGTACTGAATGTTCAGTCCCAAGTGATTCACCACATCCTCCATGAGCTTGGTCGACTTGATTTTGTGAGTCTCGTTCGACAAGTCGGTAGTGAGCACTTTCATACCAAGATCGCCAAAGACTTGCGCCTGGCTACCAGCCTGCTTGCTTGTCTCGGTAGTGAGCATGATGAGTGCCGACGTGTTGTAGAGCTTTGGCTCGGACTTGGTTTTAAGCAACGCGATGCATGTGCAAATAATTGCAGATATCACAAACCAATACCAATTGTGCAGGCAAGCCCTGAAGAATGCCTTGATGGGTATTGAAGTAGTGAAATTTTTCTTTCGTTTATCAGTCTTGTTGTCGTTAGAAACTGATTCTTGAATAATTTCTTGCATATCTTGTCGTTTATTAGTTTTCTTTCCTTGATTAGTACCCAAATTGGTCGTTCGGGTTTTAAACTTGTTTCAAACATGCAAAGTTATATATATTTTTTCGTTCTACAACTAAATAAGTAAGAAAAAGTGTTGATTTCGACTAAAAGTGTGCTCCTGTGTTGTTCGTTTGGAAAAAAATGACGATATTTGCACGTTTGAAAATTGAAAAATAAAATTTTATAATACCATTCATCATGAAAAAATTATTTCTTACTATTTTAACTGCAGTGGCTTGCTTGGTTGCGAGCGCCGTACCTGCAATCCCCACACTACAAAAGATCACTCAGCCTAACGGCGAGGAACTTACAGTGAAAATCAAAGGTGATGAATTCCATCACTACATGACAACCGCCGATGGCTACACTATCGTCAAGAACGACCAGGGCTACTATGCCTATGGCACACTTCTTAACGACGAAGTGGTTGCCAGCAAGATTATTGCTCGCGACGCCAACTTGCGCTCGTCAAGCGACAATGCATGGCTTCAAGCCACTGGCAAGAATCTGCGCTCACCAAGGGCTGTCGCTGCCGGTATCCGTGCCCGTGCCCAGCGCGATGCTCTACCTCATCTCAACGCCATCAATTACAACAACTTCCACGGCTTGGTGATTCTCGTTGAGTTTAAGGACTCGCATTTCACCCGCAGCGATGTGATTGACTTCTATACCAATATGATCAATCAAGAGAACTACTCTGGCTACACCAACGAGGATGGTTCAGCCAACCCCTATGGCAACTGCACTGGTAGCGTGCGTGACTATTTCCATGACAACTCAAACGGCATTTTCACTCCCCAATTCGACGTAGTAGGTCCTTTTGAAGTGAATTACAATGTTAATCAAGGCGATCAATATGCTTACAGTATATTTCTGAGCGCAGTTCAGAAAGCTAATCCCACTGTGGATTTCAGCCAATATGACCTAGACAACAACGGCACGGTTGATTTGATTTACTTCATCTATGCCGACACTCCCTCAAGCAGCGACCCTAGTAGTCCAGGTCACATCTGGCCTCACCGCTCAAGATTTAGCACCTACACAAAATATGACGGCAAGTACATCCGCGACTATGCCTGCTCGGCCGAGTATATCTACGGCAAGAGCAGCGGCATATTCGACGGTATTGGCACAATCTGCCACGAGTTCAGCCATGTGCTGGGACTGCCCGATCTCTACGACACAGATGAGGACAACAACTCTTCTACTGGAGGCGAGGCGCAGCATCCCGGTGAGTGGGATTTGATGGCAGGCGGCAACTACCAGAACAACGCCCGCACCCCAGTAGCTTATAGCCTTTATGATCGCTATGCCACTGGTTTTGCCAACTATCAAATTATCAAAGCCGAGGGCGAATACACCCTCAATCCCACAAGCACTACTGGAGAAGGTTACATCCTCAAGACTCCTACCAACAAAGAAGTCTTCCTTATCGACAACCGCCAGACATCTACCAAGTGGGATGCCTACGCTCCCGGTCATGGCATGACAATTGCCCGTATGGACTCTACCAATGCCAGTGTGTGGAACAATAATGGTCCCAACGCCAACGCAAGCCGCCTCTACTACGAACTGCTGCGCGCTGGTGGCTCTACTTCTCAACAATCGCCAACCGACCCATTCCCTGGCACTCGTGGCGTGACTATGATCACTAATGAAACAACGCCCAACTTGATGGCTTGGAACAATAAGCCTAATCAATTCAACATTTACAACATCCATGAAGAAGGTGATGTGGTGAAGTTCAACGTTAAGTTAAACGGCACATTTGTCACTGTGGTTGAGGACTTCGAGCCGATGACTCCAAAAACATCAAATAACTCATCTCTAAGCGATGAAGGCTCTCTCGCAACTTGGACTCTCGCTAAAGCTTGGCCAGCTTCAGTTGCTAATGCCAATACGGGCAACGGCAATATTTCGGTGGCCATGAAGAAGCCAAGCACCGCAACTATGACCAGCGACGTGGCATACGATACCTATATGATATCTTTCGACTTCTACAACCCCACCAACATCAATGTCAACTTGCAACTTTACATGTCAACAGACCAAGGTCAAACGTGGGTGGTTCAACCTAATGCGGTGGGAAATACCAGTGTAGTTGCCGCACCTAACATGAAGAGCAGTATCTGCTACCCCATCAATGTACAGGTGCCTGCACGCTACCGTGTGGCATGTACTGCCGGTTCGACCAGCCTGGCAGGTTATCTCGATGACTTCACTATTTACCACAACGGCGCGCTTAGTCCAGTAGTGGTTGTACCTGGCGACGTTGACGGTGACGGCACTGTGACTGCAGGCGACATCACCGCTCTTTATAATTTCCTGCTCAACGGCGACATCAGCGCTATAGTAAACGGTGACCAAGATGGTGACGGCGCAATAACCGCTGGCGATGTGACAACTGTCTACAATATTCTGCTTGGAAACTAATTATTTATCTCCATAGAATTACTAACTCAAAACTTAATGAGCATTATGAAAAAGACTGCATTAAACGCAATGATCGGTTTGATGCTCGTATTAGGGCTCACCATTTTCTCGACTGATGCCATGGCACAACGTCGCGGTGGCTCAGCATTAAGACCCAGTCCAGCATCAACAGGCAAACACAATGTTTCCACCCCTTCTCCTAGGAACAACAATTCGTCTTCTCGTCCAACCTCGGAAAGAAGCATCTTTAACAAGGACAACAAGCGCGACAAGGCTCCTAACACCAATGATGGCAAGAACAAGCCCCCAAAGAATAATGTTACGAACCGAGAGTCCAAGCCAAATGTTGTTGAGGTCAAGGATAGAGACCGAAATCCTAGAGTTAATGAAGGTAGAGACCGAAAAATCAATTTCAATGAGGACAGGAACAGAGACCGAAAAAATAATTTCAATGAGGACAGGAACAGAGACCGAAGGCCCTTATTCAATGAAGAAAAGGACAGAGGTCCCAAGCAGGTCAAGACAGAGAGGAAACGTACTGTACAGAAGCGTGAAAATAAAGGCTTCAATCCTCCCCCGGGCCATCAATCTCGTCCCAGAATTGGTGGCACAGTAATGCATGGCGATGGCCACAAGGACTACAGCCAATATCGTTACAACAAAAACAAAAAGAGAATAAAGGAAGTTCGTCCTCGTTACAGAGACGACCGCTTCTACAATCACTATCGTCACAACAGCTGGAGTTGGTCAAATCCTATCCGTCCTTCGGTACGTCGCTATCGCCCCGCGACAATTTGGGTATACCGTCCTACTCTTGAAGTGAATGTAGTTCAACGCACAAATTATCCTAACATTGCAGGAGTTTTAGACTTGAGTTGGGGAACACCCTTCAACGATGCACTTAACTACCTGTACCTCAATGAGTACAACATCGATGGATATGAGAACAATATCGTTTACCTAACCGACGTGGTATTTCTCGATTACATCTGGGAGGATGTGATGCTACATTTCGATGACAACGGCAATTTTGACTACGTGGAGTTTGCCAGCAGCAGTGCTACGGACTACGATAATTCAAAATTCTCCAGCATTCACGAATTACTGTTCAATACTTATGGCTCTCCAGTACTCGAAGAGAACTCTACCTACTCTTGGTACGGAGGTGACGGAATTGGATTCGTGAATCTCGGACAACAAGAAGGCGAAGGCGTTTACTACACAATTCTTACCTTCGGAGTTTAAACGTATTTATAGAACTAATAAATAACTAATTCATGGTGATGCACTTTGTTTTAAGGTGCGTCACCATGTTTTTTGGTAGATTTTTAGAGCCCATTTGTCGAGAGAAACTGCCAAATAGGCACGAAATGGGCACTTTGGCCCAAAACAGGGTTTAAACCACCACATTTATTTAACGTCAAAGATGCAAACAAACCAACACATTATTTTATTCACTTTTTAAAATTGAGCATTATGAAAAGGACAGTACTCAACACTATGATCGGTTTGATGCTCGCATGCGGGCTCACCATCATCTCGACTGGTGCCATGGCCCAAGGTCGTCGCCCAGCATCAAATTCCAACGCGGCAGCAGCAGGCAACCGCAGTGTTGCCACTGCCTCTCCAAAGAATAATGCCGTAGTAACTAACAACAATTCGTCTTCTCGTCCAGCGATGGGAGGCAATGTGAATCGATCCACGACGAGCACCGTAGTTAACAAACCAGACAAGAACATCAGCAGCTCGTCGAACAACCATCCACAGATAGGTGGCAGCCGCACCAGCAACACTGGTAACAGTGACAACAGCGGCAAGAACAATGGTGGTAACAATGGCGGCACAGTTCGTCCTGGCAATGGTGGCGGCAACAACGGCGGTCACGGCAATGGCGGACACAGCGGCGGCATTCGTCCAAACATTGGCGGCAGGGATAACGGCGGCAACACAGGTCACACTCCCGCTCCTAACAGCCGTCCCAAGGACAAAGACAAGAAGCCTCGCCCCAGAATTGGTGGCACTGTAATGAGTGGCGGTGGTCACAAGATTGACTACAAGAGCTATCGTTACAACAGCAACTTCCGTCCTCGTCACAATGGTGACCGTTTCTTCGACAGCTACCGTTACAACAGCTGGAGTTGGAATAAACCCATCCGTCCCTCGGTACGTCACACTCGTCCCGCTACAATCTGGGTATATCGTCCAATTGTGACAGTGAACATTAGCAGCTACTCGAGCTATCCCACCATTGCAGGAGTTTTGGGCCTGACTTGGGGAACCTCGTTCAACGACGCACTCAACTACCTGTACTACAATGAATACTATATCGATGGCTTTGAGAATAGCATCGTATACCTCACCGACGTGGAGCTTCTCGACTATGACTGGGAAGATGTAATGCTCCAGTTCGACGGCAACGACAACCTTGACTACGTGGAGTTCGCCTCCTGGACTACGGACTACGACACTTCAAGATTCTTCAGCCTCTACAACTACCTGTGCAGCGTATATGGCACTCCTGTGAGCTACGCCAACTCGATGTACTCCTGGTACGGAGGCGACGGAATCGGATATGTGAACCTCGGTTTCCAGACTGGTGACGACGTCTACTACACCGTTCTTGCCTTCGGAGTATAAGGCAACAAGGCAAGCACGACTATCATAATTACCAATCTATCTTAAACCCCAGGCGCGGCTCCTCACACGAGTCGCGCCTGCTTTTATCAGACAATTGTAAACCAGCGTGAACAACCTTTGTGTCGAACTATGTTCGGGGCATTGCAAGATTGGTTATCATGATGACTCGATTGTCACTTACTTATTAGGACAGAAAGATTAATGGCGGGAAGACCGTTGTGGTTTTCTCGCCATTATGTGATGACTAATAAATAGCTAATTAATCTTTTAACTGTGATTAATAAATAAGATTAATTGTGTAAGTTGTTAAAAGCATTAATTGAGAAGAAAGAGGGAGCCATTTTGATTTAACAGCCCCCTCTTAAAAGATTTTTTAGTTTGCGGGAGTGAGAGTAGCAGTGTACTCACCTGGGCAAACGAGGGTGAGGGCAACATTGTAAGTGCCAGCCTCAACAGCAATGTTGTCGCCGTTGGCTACGAGGTTGTTGAGAGCACCACCAAAGTTGATGTTCCAGTCATTGTTTGCGCGGAACTTGATAGAACCATCAGTGAGGGTCACATTGCCTTCCCAAGTGTTGGTCTCAGCATTGTAAGTGAGAGGTGCCTCAGTTGACCAGTCGGGATTTACAGCATCGCCAATCACACCCATGCTGGTGATGTTGGTCACGCTGTAGGTCATGTTGTTCAAGTTGGCGTTCACATAAACGAATCCGTTAGCCTGGATGTTGGCACCACCAGCTACGAGATTGCCGTTAGAGCCACCCCAGTTGGTAGCCCAGCTGCCTTGCTGCTTCTGAATCTTGAACTCACCAGTGGCGTTGATGAAGCCATAGTAGTCGTTGGCATCCTTAACCGAAGCGAGCTTGCCACCGTTACCGCTCCAACCGTCGGCAGTACCTGCGATATAAACGTAGTCGTACTCGGCAGTAGGATCAATGATTGGCTCCTGACCATCAGTAGCGATGGTGTAGGTGAGGTTCTCAACATCGATGGTGATGTCGAGATAAGTGCAGTTGTATGAACCTGGGATGCAGAATGCGCCCTGGTTGCCTTGAACGAGAGTTCCACTGAGTGCGCTCTCGCCGTCGGTAGCAGCGCTCAAGAAGTCACCACTCCAGAAGTCAGCGAGATCGTAGTTGCCCTCAGCTGCGATCTTGAACCAGAAGTCACCGCTCACGTTGTCAACGTGGATAGTGTAAACATTCTCGTTCTGAGCATCCTGTACAAAAGGATAGCTCTTGTCGCTAGTTGACCAGTTGTTGTTGGTGCCAATGAGATACCAACCCTCACCGGCAGGCTGTTGAGGAGTGAATTCACCAGTGATGGTGAGCTTCATGCTCTCCTTGTTGAGGCTCAAGGAGAAAGTGCCAGGAGCCATCTGAATAGCCTGATAATTCTCGGTGGTAAGAGAAATCTCTGTGTTGAGGAGTTCCTCGGTTACAAGGAAGTTTCCGTCGCCAGCAGCGCCAAAACGATAGCTTGCGATGTCGTCCCAACCAGTCTCGCTAGTTGAATCGGCAAGCGCGGTAGTGAATCCAAAGTAGCTGAATCCACTCTCTTTGGTGGTGATTTGAGCAGTGAAGATGTTGCCATCCTCGCTAGTCATCTCAACACCAACAGCGGGATTCCAGCTGTTGCCGTTAACCTCACCAAGGATGTAAACCTTGCTCTCGGGCTGTGGCTCAACAGGATCAACAATGTTGCCATCGATAACGAGAGTCATCGAGTCGAGGTTCACTGTGAAATCATACTCGCCAGCAGGAATCTTGAAGGCCTGGCCGTTCTCGTCGGTAAGAGGAAGGGCCTGTCCTGCCATAGTGCTTGTAACGAGGAAGTCACCCTCGCTAACTGCACCGAAGCGCTGAGCTGCGATGTCGTCCCATGGAGTCTCGCTGATAGTGTCGGCGAGAGCCTTAGTGAAGCTAAAGTAGCTGTAGCCGTCGTTCTCACCAGCAGTGGTAACGTGAGCTGTGAAGACGTTGCCATTGGCAGTCATCTGTACACCGTTGGTAGCGCTCCAAGTATTTCCGTTTACCTCACCGAGAATCCATACATTAGTCTCGGGCTGTGGTTCCTCAACCTTGGTGATAACGAGTGTCATCTCGCTCAGATTGAGTGAAAGCTCGTACTTGCCAGCAGGAATCTTGAAGGCCTGATAATCTTCGGCAGTCAAAGGAATAGCAACGCCAATAGTCTCGTCGGTAACGAGGAAGTCGCCATCGCTAACTGCACCGAAGCGCTGAGCTGCGATGTCGTCCCAAGGAGTCTCGCTATCGGCACTGGCAAGAGCCTTAGTAAAGCCAAACCAGCTGTAACCTTCGTAAACGTTATTGGCCTCTAAAGTGGCAGTATAAATCACACCATCTTCAGTTGTCATCTCCTGGCCTACTGTTGGGTTCCACTCAGCGGCATTACCCAAGATGTAAACATGCTCAGGCTCTTGTGGAGCATGACCGAGCAAAATGTTGTAAATGTAGGTAATATCGCCAGCGGTAATAGTACCATCACCATCAACATCACCATCGACAATGGCTGAATCATCGCCATCGAGCAAGTAGCTGTAAAGAGCTGTAATGTCGGCAGCTGTCACAGTGCCGTCACCGTCAACATCACCTTTCACTGCTGCATTAGCATAGTGAGAGATTGCGAAAAGTCCTGTGCAAACAAGAACTACTGCAAAAAATGATTTCAGTAACTTTTTGTTCATAGAAACAATGTAAAGTTTAAGTTAATAATTAAATGGTTTATATCTCTGCGCCCCATTTCACCTATGGCAAATGATAAGGGCGTGATTTGCAACGACAAAAGTAATAATTAATAAATAATTAATATTCTTGATGATAGCACTTTTTCAACTAAAAAAAATGCAAAGGATTGCATATTAGACAGTATTAGACAGTCTTTGCTGGCGTCTCTTAGAAGAGATATATTTTTTTTACAATTTTTATTGACCCTTTTTGTAGAGTTATGGGCTAAAATCATTATCTTTGTAGTTTATTTGTATTTTATACTAACTTACAATAGTATGGCACAATGATAGAAGCAGCTCTATATCTGATTCCTGTTCAGCTCAGCGATGTTGAGCTAACTACCATTTTGCCAACTATTAACACGCATATTGTTAGGGATATTAAGCATTTCATCGTCGAGAATGTGCGTTCGGCGCGTCGATTCTTGAAGAAATGTGACCGAAATATTGATATCGACTCACTAACTTTTTACGAACTTAATCGCCACACTAAAGAGAGCGAAATACCATCAATGCTATCGCCTCTCATCAATGGCGAGCCAGTGGGAGTAATTAGCGAGGCTGGTTGCCCTGCCGTTGCCGACCCTGGTGCCGATGTGGTGGCAATAGCCCAGAGCAAAGGCCTGAAGGTTAAGCCTCTGGTGGGACCATCGAGCATTTTGATGGGCCTGATGGGCTCGGGCTTCAATGGCCAGAGTTTCGCTTTTTTGGGCTACCTTCCTATCGACTCGACAGAGCGAGCTCGCAAATTCAAGGAGATGGAACGCAGAATAATGCATGAGGATCAAACTCAAATCTTCATTGAGACTCCCTATCGAAACAATGCTCTTGCTGCCGAGCTGTGCAAAATAATGCCACAGCACATCAAGCTTTGTATAGCCACCGACATTACTGGTGAGAAAGAGAGCATTGTCACACGTGGCGTGAAGCAGTGGCAGGGCAAACTCCCTGAACTGCATAAGGTGCCCACCATCTTCTTGCTCTATAAGTAGTGATGGAGATGGGAACTAACTGAAAATGAGTAAACATAATGATAGATTTCGCCAGCAGAGGCTTGGCGACAGCCGATGGATAGACAAGTATGCCATTGGTGAAATAGATTTTAACGATGACGACTCACAAGAGACTGATTCACTGCCTGAAGACAATAATTCGTGGAAAGGTTTCAATTTCGTGAGTTTTGGAAGCGGAAGCAGTGGCAACTGCTCGTTTCTGGGTAATGAGAACGGAGGAGTACTGATAGATGCTGGCATCGAACCCGAACACGTGTATCGTGACCTCGAGAACAACGGCATCAGGCTTTCGAAGGTAAAAGGCATCTTGCTCACGCATGACCACGCCGACCACATTAGGTATGCCTACAAGCTGGTGCGCGAGAATAAGCACATGCGCATCTATTGCACCCCACGGCTGATGGGAGGATTGTTTAGACACCACAATGTGTCACGTCGCATCAAGGACTATCAGGTGAGCATCTTCAAGGAGATACCGTTCTTTCTTGCGGGCATGAAAATCACTGCCTTCGACACGTCGCACGACGCGATTGACAACATGGGATTCTGCTTTGAGGCCGACGGCAAATGTTTTGTCGTGGCTACCGATATGGGTATAATAGGCGATCGTGCTGCGCACTATATGCGCCAAGCCAACTACTTGATGATAGAGAGCAACTATGACCGCAAGATGCTCGACACAGGTAAATATCCTGAGTACCTGAAAGCGCGTGTTCGCAGCGAGAAAGGTCATCTCGACAATGAAATGTCGGCGGCATTTGTCTCCGACAACTATCACGAAGGACTTAAATGGGTATTCTTGTGTCACCTGAGCAACGACAACAACACTCCTGAGGTTGCCCTAAAAGCTATGACCAGCGCATTAAAGACCAGAGGTTTGAGCGTTGGCGACGGCAGTTTTGATGCTTTAGAGCGCGATAAAGATGTCCAAGTCTATGCCCTACCCCGCTACGACACCAGCATGTGGTTTGTACTTGAAGATTAAACTAAGAGACTGTTTAAGAGTCAAAATATTATATACTAGTTATTTATATTTTAATAATCTTAATTTAACAATTTCTACTATGAAGAAGTTTTTATTTATCGCCGCATTAGTGGCTATGATTGTTGGCACCTCGGTTGATACCAGTGCCAAAGTGAAGAGAGGTAAAGGCAAACGTAAAGCCCAAACCACCAAAAATATCTACCCTCCCAAAACGATGAAAAGCCATCACAACACTATGGTAATTGAAGATGGTATGTGGACTGTCGAGGGAGCTGAACGCCTTGCAAATGGCGATGTCGCCAACCTTGAGATGGCTTACCTGATTGGATTCTACAAAGATTATGTCTTCAATGGCAACATCTACGACAAAGCCCAATTCCGCTATCTGAAGCTTAAATTTACTAAGCATGCTCTGGAGATGCTCGACAATGGTGATGGCACATTCAAGTGGGACATCATCACTGGCAACGGCAAAATTAATCGCCACAACTTCAGAATCAAGGAGCTCCGTCCAAAAGAGTTCATTGTTGAAGGTGGAGGCCACAAATGCATCTTTGAAGTGGTTGGCATAGAAGGCTCATATAAGATTGCAAGGGTACACCCCCCACACTTAATGGAGCGTGAAGTACCAAAAAGAGAATTAATTGAGGTTGAAGCACCTAAAAGGTAAATAACAAAAACTCCTTGCTTAAAATAAAGGCAAGGAGTTTATTTTACTATCTATTGAACAATTTCATTGTTTACGCCTATGCCAAAAAGCGCGTAGTCGTAGATGACTGGGTCGCTGGGACGCAACTGCCTGAGCAAGGCTGTAAGTTCCAGCACAGTTTTTTTATCGTTGGCACGGCGCTCTATCATTCCTAAAGCCCTTGCAGTATTGCCCACATGGACATCGAGCGGGATAAAGAGCTGCGAAGGCTTGATGGCGTTCCACACTCCCATGTCGACTATACCATCATCACGCACCAGCCACCGCAGCGCCATATTGATGCGCTTTAGAGCAGTGTTCTTGAGGTTTGTGGGCAAGCAACGGGAGTCGTATCGACCTTGATTAGCGATTGCCATTTCTTGCTGCATCAGCTCTACGAGTCTCCACGCCGGCTCCTCGTGGTCGCCCACATGATGAGCTGCCGCAAAATCGTTGAGCGAATTGTGCTTGTCATAAATGCGTTTGAGTCCGCGCAACATGTACTTGAAGTTGCGAGCGAAGAATGTGCGGTGCAAGTTCATCTCGTCGGGCAGTGACTCAAAATCGCCATCGAGCACAAAAGCCGCTGGCTGATTATCCATGATAGCCAGCATCTTCTCACAGTTGTTGCAAATCATCTTTCGGTTTCCCCAAGCGATTGTCGCCGACAACAAAGCCACAATCTCTATGTCGGACAACGTTTCAAAGCGACGCGGAAATTGCACAGGGTCGCTGGCGATGAAGTCCAGATTATTAATTCTCACTGCCTCTCGGTCGAGAAATTCCTTAAGGCCTTCAAGTTCTTGTTTGTCGAGAGCCATGTTGGAAAGGCATTTAGAAGGTAACGAACGGATAAACTTTTAGATTGTTGTCTTTTTTCAACAAATCAATGAAAAAATTAGTAAAATAAGGCATCAGCTCCTGATTTGCCACCTCGATTTGATGCAGTCCAGCATCCCAAGGGGCAATCTCACCATTAGTGAAAAGGAATACCACATTATTATCACCAAGTAAAAAGTCGGTAGGCATTGTTGATGTGGCATGCCATTTGGAATGATTACCTTTTTTCTTTTCAATCTCAATATTTCTGTTGATAAGAGCCAAGATGTCGCTTGCCTTTGAAATATTGAAAACCTCATCATAATCAATCACATTGTGATGCACTCGGTCATAGTGAACAACATTCATTTTGCGCGAGAGCGATTTTCCTTTTAGCTTCTCGACCATCACGACCATCTCAAGGAGATTATCGGAGCTGATGTAAGGGAAAATCCTGTACATCTGCTCTGTATAGCAGTTGGTATCTAATGAGTTAACGGCTGCCGCAGTAACGAAGTTGGAGGAAGGCTGCACAAACTCAGGGTTTTCGAGCACCCACTCCACTGCATCACTGATGTCACTGGGTGCATCTGACGAAATCCTACTAATCAGTTCCTTGTAAAGATCGTTGAGGCTTGTCTCATCGTTAATAGATTTAGGCCACACAAATTTCATCTTCACCGAACAAGTCATGGGTTTTAGTTTTCCTGCAACAGGAATCATATCTTTTGACACAAAACTCTGAGAGCGAGCAATTGTGTCAAATTTGTCGAGGAAGAGCTTCGCTGGGTCAAGCTTTGTAGGGAAAGTATCTCGCTCGGAATCTTTGGTCTCATTAAGGATAGAGTCGTTCAAAACAAAGTCGATAGGGCTTTTCCCTTCACTATTGGTATGGCTGATGACGTAGACAAAAATAGCCGCCAAATCAAGCAGAAATAGCAATCCAATTATTATCAGCAAATTGCGTTTCGTCAACATGATGAGGACATAAATTAATAGTGTATATAATTAAGATGATAACTTCTGCTCCAAAAAAGTCTTCACCTGGTTCATAAGCCATCGCGGAGTGGAGGTAGCTCCACAAATTCCTATGCTCTTCTTGTCATGCAGCCACTCTGGATTAATCTCTGTCTCATTACTAATCATGTGAGAGTTTGGGTTTGCATCGAGGCACTCGGCAAAAAGGATTTTTCCGTTGCTCGACTTGCTACCGCACACAAAGAGTATGAGCTCATGCTTAGCTGCAAACTGACGAATCTGCGGAATGCGGTTCGCCACCGAGCGGCAAATGGTATCGTAACTCTTGAACTCCACATCATCGCCAATGCGGTTTTTAATAGCCTCTACAATGGCTTTAAAGCCCTGCAATGACTTGGTGGTCTGAGAATAGAGATAAATGTTCCTGTTGAAATCTATCTTATCGATTTCGTCAAGATTCTCGATAACAAGAGCGTTGCCTTGAGTTTGACCAACCAGTCCATTGACCTCGGCATGTCCACGCTTACCATAAATCACGACTTGCGGCTGTATGCCATCATCTTGGGGACTGTTGTAACTCTTGTTGATGCGTCGTTGCAACTGCAAGACTACTGGACAAGTGGCGTCGATAATCTCGATATTGTTTCGCTTGGCAATCTCGTAAGTCTCGGGAGGCTCGCCGTGAGCACGCAGCAGCACCTTCACGTTGTGCAGCTCCTGCAACTGCTCGTGCGTGATAGTCTCGAGGCCCTTCTGCTTGAGTCTCTCCACCTCGTTGCTGTTGTGGACGATGTCACCCAAGCAGTAGAGGTGCCCAGTCTTGTCAAGCTCCTCCTCGGCTTTAGAGATGGCAGTAGTCACTCCAAAGCAGAATCCCGACCCATTGTCAATCTCGATGACCATCAGTTGTCATTTTATAGATATCAGGACTTTACTCTCATGAGGAACTCTTTGTAGAGCCACTCATCTTGTTGCTCAATAGTGAGATTTGAGTTATCGAGCAAGAGAGCGTCATCGGCCTGACGCAATGGGCTTTCCTTGCGTGTTGTGTCGATGCGGTCACGCTCAAGCACATTGGCAAGCACCTCCTCAAATGTGGTTGTGGTGTCGCCCTTGCTCTGTAGCTCCTTGTAACGGCGCTCGGCGCGCACCTCAGGCGTGGCGGTGATAAAAATTTTGAGCTCAGCATCGGGGAAGACAACAGTTCCTATGTCACGGCCATCCATCACGATTCCCTTATTACGTCCCATGGCTTGCTGCTGCTCCACCATCGCTTTCCTTACGAAGCCAATAGCCGAAACAAGACTCACCTTGTTGCTCACTTCCATGCCGCGAATCTCCTTCTCCACGTTCTTGCCGTTGAGCCAAGTGTCGCTTTTGCCCTCTTCATTCACCTTGAAGGAGATTTCAATCTTTGGCATGTGACGACGTAGACGAGGCTTGTTTACTTTGTCACCGTCAATCATACCCTTCTCGAGGCAGTAGAGAGTTACGGCGCGATACATTGCGCCTGTGTCGATGTAGGCATATCCAATGCGCTTAGCCAGTGCTTTAGCCATTGTGCTCTTGCCACATGACGAGTGTCCGTCGATTGCTACAGTAATGCGTTTTTGTGCCATAATCATAGAGGTATTAAAAATTTCAACTCTACAAAGATATAGTTTTTTTCTTTAGTGCGCAAAAAAAACTCTGAAGTTGTCCTTGAAAGGCAACTTCAGAGTCAAAAAATAAGATTTTTAGCAATTCTCCCTGAAAGGGCGAATCATGCTGTTTGTTCTCTTAGAGATGGTCTACGACCTCGGCGTCCTTAATGACTGCTGCGCGGTCGAAATCGTCCTTGCTACCAACCACGAGAGTTTGGTATTCACGCAGACCGGTACCTGCTGGGATGAGGTGACCGCAAATCACGTTCTCCTTCATGCCCTCGAGATAATCGACCTTGCCGCTGATAGCAGCCTCGTTGAGCACCTTGGTAGTCTCCTGGAAGGATGCTGCCGAGATGAAGCTCTTAGTCTGCAGTGCAGCACGTGTGATACCTTGCAGAATCTGCTCACTGGTAGCAGGCACAGCATCGCGCACTTTCACCTCACGCAGAGCCTTGCGCTTGAGCATCGAGTTGATGTCGCGCAGCTTGCGAGGAGTAATCATCTGACCCTTGTCAACGTCGAGCGAGTCGCCACAGTCGATGACAATCTTCTTGCCCCAGATGCGGTCGTTCTCATCCATGAAGTCGCGCTTGTCAACCACTTGCTGCTCGAGGAAGTTGGTGTCACCTGGATCGATGATGTTAACCTTGCGCATCATCTGGCGCACGATAACCTCGAAATGCTTGTCGTTGATCTTCACGCCCTGCAGGCGGTAAACGTCCTGAACCTCGTTAACGATATAGTCCTGAACAGCTGTTGGGCCCTTGATTCGCAGGATGTCGGCTGGAGTGACAGCACCATCCGAAAGTGGTGTGCCGGCACGCACCGAGTCGTTCTCAAGAACGAGAATCTGCTTCGACATTGGCACGAGATACTTCTTCTGCTCACCATTCTTGCTGGTGACAACAATCTCACGGTTACCACGCTTGATCTTTCCGAAAGTAACCACACCGTCAATCTCGCTAACGATGGCGGGGTTAGACGGGTTGCGGGCTTCGAAGAGCTCAGTAACGCGTGGCAGACCACCAGTGATATCACCGGCACCACCGCTCGAAGCGCGTGGAATCTTCACAAACACCTCACCAGGAGTAATTTCCTCACCTTCAACTTTCATCAGGTGAGCACCCACTGGCAACGAGTAGACCTTAATTGGCGCTACTTCGGGATTGTCGAAGTCTTCGGCAGCCACGAGCTGAGCCTCAGGAATACGAGTGTGATCCTTAGACTCGATGACAATCATCTCACTCTTGTTAGATGTCTCATCCACCTCGTTGCGATAGGTCACGCCCTCAATAAGGTTCTTGAAGCGGAGTCGACCACCAACCTCGCTGACGATTACAGCGTTGAATGGGTCCCACTCACAAATCACATCACCCTTCTTGAGCATGTCGCCAGGCTTGAAGAACATCTTCGAGCCATAGACGATGTTGGCGCTAGTGAGCATCATGTTGGTATTAGGATCAACGATGCGCATCTCGGCCATACGACCAATAACGATATCGTGTCCATCTTTATCGGCAACGGTACGGAGCTCGTCGATTTCCAGACGTCCATCATACTTCGATGTCATGTTGCTGACTGCAGCGATGTTGCTTGCCACACCACCTACGTGGAAGGTACGCAGAGTAAGCTGAGTACCAGGCTCACCGATAGACTGAGCAGCAATCACGCCCACTGCTTCACCCTTCTGAACCAGACGGTGGTTAGCCAGGTTGCGTCCATAGCACTTGGCACAAACACCATGCTTCGACTCACAAGTAAGGACCGAACGAATCTCCACGCTCTCGATTGGAGAGTTGTTGATGCGGTCGGCGGCAGCGTCACTAATCTCCTCACCCGACTCAACGATTACCTCGCCAGTGGTTGGGTCGATTACGTCGTGAACCGATACACGTCCCACGATGCGCTCGCCCAAAGTGGCGACAACGTCATCGTTGTTCTTCACCTCACGGCAAACGAGTCCGCGCAGGGTTCCACAGTCATCCTCGGTGATAATCACGTCGTGAGCGACGTCTACCAGACGACGAGTGAGGTAACCTGCATCGGCAGTCTTCAATGCCGTGTCGGCAAGACCCTTACGTGCACCGTGAGTAGAGATAAAGTACTCGAGCACCGAGAGGCCTTCCTTGAAGTTCGCAAGAATTGGGTTCTCGATAATCTGGTGTCCACCCTCAACACCACTCTTTTGTGGCTTAGCCATCAGACCACGCATACCTGAGAGCTGACGAATCTGGTCACGTGAACCACGAGCTCCAGAGTCGAGCATCATGAACACAGAGTTAAATCCCTGCTTGTCGGCCGAGATTTGCTTCATGAGCGTGTCGGTCAATCGGCTGTTGATGTGAGTCCAAATATCGATAATCTGGTTATAACGCTCGTTATTGGTGATGAAGCCCATGTTGTAGTTGTTCATTACCTCTTCGACTTGAGCGTCGCCTTCCTCGATAAGCTTCTGCTTCTCGGGTGGCACTAGCACGTCGTCAAGATTGAACGACAGACCTCCCTTAAACGCCATGTAGTAACCCAGGTTCTTGATGTCATCAAGGAACTTGGCACTGCGTGGCACACCACAATTGCGAATAACCTTAGTGATAATCTTCTTGAGTGACTTCTTAGAAATCACCTCGTTGACATAACCCAGCTCGGTAGGAACTGTGTTATTAAAGATAATGCGACCCACCGAAGTGTCCTTGACGATGTGACGAATGGGGTTGCCGTCGGCATCCACGTCGTCGACCATCACCGAGATGATGGCATTCATCGCCAATTTACCCTCGTTGAATGCGATAGTTGCCTCTTCAGGACCGTAGAAAGTGAGTCCCTCACCTTTTGCGCCTTCGCGCAGTTTGGTGATGTAATAAAGTCCGAGTACCATATCCTGTGAAGGAACGGTAATAGGCTCGCCATTGGCAGGATTGAGGATGTTGTGAGGCATGAGCATTAGCATCTGTGCCTCTACAATAGCCTCGTTGCCAAGTGGCAGGTGAACGGCCATCTGGTCACCGTCGAAGTCGGCATTAAACGGCGTACAAGCCAGTGGGTGCAGCTGGATTGCCTTACCCTCAATGAGCTTGGGCTGGAATGCCTGAATACCCAGACGGTGCAGAGTTGGTGCACGGTTGAGCAGCACGGGATGTCCCTTCATCACATTTTCAAGAATATCCCAAACTACAGGCTCCTTGCGATCCACAATCTTCTTGGCGCTCTTCACCGTCTTGACGATGCCACGCTCAATGAGCTTGCGGATTACGAAGGGCTTGTAAAGCTCAGCCGCCATATCCTTGGGGATACCGCACTCACCCATCTTGAGCTCAGGACCTACAACGATTACCGAACGTGCCGAATAGTCGACGCGCTTACCGAGCAGGTTCTGACGGAAGCGTCCCTGCTTGCCCTTGAGGCTATCGCTCAACGACTTGAGAGGTCGGTTTGCATCGCTCTTGACAGCACTCGACTTGCGCGAGTTGTCGAGCAGCGAGTCCACTGCCTCCTGAAGCATACGCTTCTCGTTGCGCAGAATCACCTCGGGAGCCTTAATCTCAATAAGTCTCTTGAGACGGTTGTTGCGGATAATCACACGACGATAGAGGTCGTTGAGGTCGCTAGTTGCGAAACGTCCACCATCCAGTGGCACGAGCGGGCGCAAATCGGGTGGTATAACGGGGATGACCTTGAGAATCATCCACTCGGGACGGTTCATGTTCTTGCTCGAACGGAACATCTCCACCACCTGACGACGCTTGAGGGCGTCGGTCTTACGCTGCTGCGAGGTTTCGTTGCTAGCACGGTCACGCAGCTCGTTCGACAGCTTATCGAGGTTGAGCTCTGAGAGCAGGTCATAGATTGCCTCGGCACCCATCTTAGCGACAAACTTGTTAGGATCGCTGTCATCAAGATTACGATTGCCCTCGGGAAGTTTCTCCTGAATAGCAAGGTATTCCTCCTCGCTTAAGAGGTCATACTTGTGCAAGCGGTTAGCTTGGTCACGGTCTTTGTTGCTCTCGGCAATGCCAGGCACCACGTTGAAAGCTCCACTCTGTTCATCAACTACTACATTACCTGGGTTGATGACAATGTAACGCTCGTAGTAAATGACCGAGTCAAGTTTCTTAGTTGGAAGTCCCAGCAAGTAACCAATCTTGTTGGGCAGAGAGCGGAAATACCAGATGTGAGCCACTGGTACCACAAGCTGGATGTGACCGCTGCGCTCACGGCGCACCTTCTTCTCGGTAACCTCCACACCGCACCTGTCGCACACGATGTTGCGATAGCGAATGCGCTTGTATTTTCCGCAATGGCACTCATAGTCCTTTACAGGACCGAAAATGCGCTCGCAGAACAAACCGTCGCGCTCGGGCTTGTAGGTACGATAGTTGATAGTCTCGGGCTTCAGCACTTCACCCTTTGAATTACCCAGAATGTCGTCGGGTGACGCCAAACCGATGGTAATCTTAGAGAAACTGCTTCTTATCTTATTATCTTTTTTAAAAGCCATGATATTATAATAATGAGGAGATAACGTTTAATTAATCGAGAGTTACACTCAAGCACAATCCACGAAGCTCATGCAAGAGCACGTTAAGAGATTCTGGAATGCCAGGAGTTGGCATGGGATCGCCCTTAACAATAGCCTCATAGGCACGACTACGTCCTATGGTATCGTCACTCTTGATGGTAAGGATCTCTTGCAGAACATGGCTTGCGCCAAATGCCTCAAGAGCCCAAACCTCCATCTCACCAAAACGCTGACCACCGAACTGAGCTTTACCACCCAAAGGTTGCTGAGTGATGAGTGAGTACGGGCCAATGCTACGTGCGTGCATCTTGTCCTCGACCATGTGGCCAAGTTTGAGCATGTAGGTCACACCCACTGTAGCTTGCTGGTCAAAGCGCTCACCAGTGCCACCGTCATAGAGCCAGGTCTTGCCCACACGTGGCAATCCGGCCTTGTCGGTCCACTCATTGAGGTCGTCAAGCGAAGCTCCGTCAAAAATAGGCGTTGCAAACTTCACATCAAGCTCACGTCCTGCCCAACCGAGCACAGCTTCGAAAATCTGTCCCAGGTTCATACGAGAAGGCACACCCAGAGGGTTGAGAACGATGTCGACAGGAGTACCATCGGCAAGGAAAGGCATATCCTCTTGACGCACAACGCGAGAGACGATACCCTTGTTACCGTGACGACCTGCCATCTTATCGCCCACACCAATCTTGCGTTTCTTAGCGACATAGACCTTAGCCATCTGCATGATACCCGAAGGCAGCTCATCGCCAATCGAGATATCAAACTTGCGGCGTCGGAGCTCAGCGTCAAGACCCTTGCTCTTGCGCAGGTAGTTCATGACACACTGGCGCACCAACTTGTTAACGTGGTCGCTTGTTGTCCATTTGCTCAGGTTCACCGAATCATAATCAATGTTCTTGAGCACCTCCATGGTAAACTTAGCACCCTTAGGAATAACGTCAGTGTCGAGGAAATCCTTAACACCCTGTGAGGGCTTACCCTCGGTGAGAATCAAAAGCTTCTCGACCAGTTTGTCCTTCAGCTCGGCAATAAGTGCTCCATACTCCTCATCGAGTTTCTGGATCTCGGGGTCACCGCCTTTACTTTTTCTCTTCTTCACGGCACGCGTGAAGAGACGAGTGTTGATGATAACACCCTTGAGCGAAGGATTAGCCTTGAGCGAAGCGTCCTTCACATCGCCAGCCTTGTCACCAAAGATGGCACGCAGGAGCTTCTCCTCGGGCGTTGGGTCGCTCTCTCCCTTAGGAGTGATTTTACCAATAAGGATGTCGCCAGGCTGCACATGAGCACCAATGCGAATAATACCACGCTCGTCGAGGTCCTTGGTAGCGTCCTCGCTCACGTTAGGAATGTCGCTGGTGAGCTCTTCCATACCACGCTTGGTCTCACGCACTTCGAGAGTGTACTCGTCGACGTGAACCGAAGTGAGGATATCCTCACGCACCATGCGCTCGTTGAGCACGATGGCGTCCTCATAGTTATATCCCTTCCAAGGCATATAAGCCACCTTGAGGTTACGTCCAAGCGCGAGCTCACCGTCACAAGTTGAATAGCCCTCGGTAAGGATGTCGCCCTTCTCCACGCGTTGTCCTACCTCGCACACTGGACGCAAGTCGATAGTAGTGCTCTGGTTGGTCTTGCGGAACTTGGGCAGACGATATTCCTTAACTGGCTCGTCGAAAGTAACGAAAGCCTCATCCTCGGTCTGGTCGTAACGAATGCGGATGATGTCGGCATCTACATACTCAATAACACCAGCACCCTCGGCCTGAATTTGAGTGCGGCTGTCGAAAGCCAGTCGTTCCTCGATTCCTGTGCCCACGATAGGCGATTCACTGCGCAGCAGAGGCACGGCCTGACGCATCATGTTGGCACCCATCAAAGCTCGGTTGGCGTCGTCATGCTCCAAGAAAGGAATCATAGCGGCAGCAATCGAAGCAATCTGTTGTGGCGACACATCCATGAGCGAAATTTCTTCGGGCGACACTACTGGGAAGTCGGCGTCCTGACGAGCTTTCACCCTTGACTTCTGGAAAGTACCATCATCGTTAAGAGGTGCATTTCCCTGAGCGATGATGTTGCTCTCCTCGCTCTCGGCGGTGAGATAAACAATCTCATCATTATTGAGATTCACCTTCGAGTTCTCTACCTTACGGTAAGGAGTCTCGATGAATCCCAGCTTGTTAATCTTAGCATAGATACACAGCGATGAAATAAGACCAATGTTTGGTCCCTCAGGCGTCTCGATTGGACAGAGACGACCATAGTGTGTGTAGTGCACGTCGCGCACCTCAAAACCTGCACGCTCACGCGACAATCCACCAGGACCCAGGGCACTCATACGACGCTTGTGAGTAATCTCGGCAAGCGGGTTGGTCTGGTCCATGAACTGCGACAACGCGTTGGTACCAAAGAATGTGTTGATAACCGACGAAATTGTCTTGGCGTTGATCAGGTCTATTGGTGTGAACACCTCGTTGTCACGCACATTCATGCGCTCACGAATTGTTCTAGACATACGGGCGAGTCCCACTCCAAACTGGTTGTAGAGCTGCTCTCCAACGGTACGCACGCGACGGTTGCTCAAGTGGTCGATATCATCGACATCGGTCTTGCTGTTGATAAGACCAATGAGATATTTAATAATCTCAATGATGTCTTCCTTGGTGAGCACACGCACGTCGTCGGGGGTAGTGAGCCCCAACTTCTTGTTGATGCGGAAACGACCCACGTCACCCAAGTCATAACGCTTCTCGCTGAAGAAGAGGTTGTTGATAACCTCGCGAGCGCTTGTGTCATCGGGTGGCTCGGCATTGCGCAACTGGCGATAAACATAGTTTATGGCCTCTTTCTCGCTATTACAAGTGTCTTTGTTGAGGGTGTTAAAGATAATTTGATATTCACCCGTGTTGATATCCTCCTTGTGCAGGAGAATAGTCTGAACGCCCGAATCAAGGATTTCCTCTATGTTATCCTCCTCGATGATGGTGTCACGGTCGATGACAACATCGTTGCGCTCAATAGAAACAACCTCACCAGTGTCCTCGTCAACGAAGTCCTCGTTCCATGACTTGAGCACACGTGCAGCCAGCTTGCGACCAACCGCATTCTTGAGGTTAGTTTTATTCACTTTAATCTCTTCGGCCAGGCCAAAGATTTTGATGATGTCGTTATCGGTCTCAAGGCCAATGGAACGCAACAGCGTGGTCACGGGCAATTTCTTCTTGCGATCGATGTAGGCATACATCACATTGTTGATGTCGGTTGCGAACTCAATCCAGCTGCCTCTGAAAGGAATAATACGAGCCGAATAGAGTTTCGTTCCGTTGGCGTGAACGCTTTGTCCAAAGAACACGCCTGGAGAGCGATGCAATTGCGAGACAATTACACGCTCGGCACCATTGATGACAAAAGTGCCTTTCTCGGTCATGTAAGGGATAGCTCCCAGGTACACATCCTGCACTACAGTAGCAAAGTCCTCATGGTCAGGGTCGGAACACGACAGCTTAAGTTTTGCCTTCAATGGCACGCTGTAGGTCAAGCCCCTGTCGAGGCACTCCTCCACTGCGTAACGAGGAGGATCAATGAAGTAATCAAGGAATTCAAGCTCAAAGTTGTTGCGAGTGTCCACGATGGGGAAATTCTCGCTAAACACCTTATAGAGTCCCTCGTTTTTTCTTTTCTCTGTGGGAGTATCTAACTGCAGAAAATCTCTGAAAGATTGTAATTGCACTTCAAGAAAATCGGGATAGGGATATGGATTCTTGACACGTGCGAAATTTACTCGATTTGTTTTGGAAACTGACATTGAAATTAGAATTAAAGTGAACTCAAAATAAAAAAAGACACAAAAAGGTTAAGAATCGACAATCACTTGGGATTCTTAACCTAAATACCTGATTAACAGGTAGTATTATTTCAGTTCAACTTCAGCTCCTTCAGCCTCGAGTTGTTGCTTCAAGCCCTCGGCGTCGGCCTTAGCAAGACCTTCCTTAACAGTGCCAGGAGCGTTGTCTACGAGAGCCTTAGCGTCCTTCAAGCCAAGACCGGTGAGCTCCTTAACGAGTTTGATAACTTTGAGCTTGTTGGCACCAGCGGCCTTAAGCACTACGTCGAAAGAAGACTTCTCCTCCTCGGCAGCAGCACCACCAGCAGCAGGACCTGCAGCAACTGCAACAGCAGCAGCAGCTGGTTCAATACCATACTCATCCTTAAGGATCTGAGCGAGCTCGTTTACTTCCTTAACTGAAAGATTAACTAATTGTTCTGCAAAAGCTTTTAAATCTGCCATTTTTGTATGATTTAATTGAATGTGTTATTAATTTTCTTTATTTGATAATGTTTCGAGAATTCCGTGCAGCTTGTTGCCACCACTCTGCAGAGCGCTGATAACGTTCTTAGCTGGCGATTGCAGCAATGCCACAACGTCGGCGATGAGCTCGTTCTTGCTCTTGATGGTTGCCAATGCCTCGAGTTGATCGGCGCCAACATAGGCGGTCTCCTCAACATAAGCAGCCTTGAGTGCAGGTAATGTCTCTTTCTTCTGGCGGAAACTCTTGATAAGTTTAGCAGGTGCATTACCAGTGTTGCTAAGCATCAAGGTAGTGGGTCCTGCAAGAGAGTCATAAAGGCCACTGTAGTCAACATCCGACTGCTCCATAGCCTTCTTGAGCAGTGTGTTCTTGACAACGAGCATTTTAATGTCGTTCTTGAATGCAGCACGACGCAGTTCCACAGTCTTCTCAGCGTTGAGAGCGGTGGTCTCGGTCAAATAAACACAGCTATACTCAGCAAGAATATTCTTTATTGCCTCAATCTGTTTTGCTTTATCTTCCTTTCTCATCTTATTTTCCGTTTTTTAAAATTAAGCATCAATCGACTTAACATCAATCTTGATACCAGGACTCATAGTACTTGAAAGATAAATGCTCTTCAGATAGGTACCCTTCGCGGTGTTGGGTTTGAGCTTGATAAGGGTGTTGATGAACGCCTGGGCATTCTCCTTAATCTGCTCGGGAGTGAACGACATTCTACCAATAGAAGTGTGCACAATACCCTTCTTGTCAACCTTGAAGTCAATCTTACCTTGCTTAACCTCCTTAACGGCCTTAGCCACGTCGGGGGTTACAGTTCCACTCTTGGGGTTTGGCATCAGTCCACGAGGACCGAGGATTCTTCCCAAGGGACCTAGCTTGCCCATGCACTGAGGTTGAGTGATAATCACGTCAACGTCGGTCCATCCGCCCTTGATCTTGTCGACATACTCGTCGAGACCAACATAATCGGCACCTGCCTCTTTGGCAGCAGCCTCAGCGTCGGCAGTACACATAACAAGCACACGCACGGTCTTACCGGTGCCATTTGGCAGCGATACAACGCCACGCACATTCTGGTCGGCCTTACGTGGGTCAACACCAAGACGTACATCGATATCGGCCGAGGCGTCAAACTTTGTGTAGGTTATTTCCTTCAACAAAGTAGCTGCCTCCAAAAGGGTGTAACTCTTCCCGGCTTCAATCTTCTCTTTTGCTAACTTGTGATTTTTTGTAAGTTTACTCATAGTTCAATTGAAGTTTTAAACGTTTTCAGGGAATTCGCCCTTTACAGTGATACCCATACTTCTTGCTGTACCAGCCACCATTCTCATAGCCGAAGCCAGAGTAAAACAGTTCAAATCAGGCATTTTGTCCTGAGCAATTGCTTGAATCTGCTCCCAAGTAACGCTAGCAACCTTCTTGCGGTTAGGCTCACCCGAACCACCCTTAATCTTGGCGGCCTCGAGCAGCTGTACTGCAGCAGGCGAAGTCTTAACGATGAAGTCAAAACTCTTGTCGGCATAGTAGGTGATTACCACTGGCAACACCTTGCCGGCGCTAGCTTGTGTGCGGGCATTGAATTGCTTGCAAAACTCCATGATATTGATACCCTTAGCACCAAGTGCAGGTCCTACCGGGGGTGAAGGGTTGGCCGCTCCACCTTTAATCTGTAATTTGATCTGTCCAGCAATTTCTTTAGCCATTGTTCTTAAAATCTAAAATGTTTATATAATTGATAAACAAGTTGCGATACGTGCTTCTCTCACGTAACATTAAGAGACTCACTCTCGCGTTACCTGCGAATTGTCCAACTCCAGAGGTGTCTTACGCCCAAACACCTTCACCATAACCTTGAGCTTGCGTTTCTCTCGGTTCACCTCCTCGATTTCACCAGTGAAACCATTGAAAGGTCCGTCGTTGACTTTCACGGTCTCGCCCACGATGTAGTCGTTTGGCGAAGTCTCGTCGCCCGAAGGCTCACCCTCGGCGGCATTGAGCATACGCGCAATGTCGTTTTCTCTGATGGGCTCAGGCTTGCGGTCGGTGTCACGACTACGCACGAAGTCGATGACGTTGGTGGTGTTGCGCAAGTAGTCCTCAACGTCGCCACGCAAGACGCACTGGACAAAGACATAGCCCGAAAAGAGATTGCGCTCCTTGAGCACCTTCTTTCCTGCTCGAGTGGTATACACCTTCTCGGTGGGCACCATCACTTGAGCCACATACTTGCCCAAGTCGGTGTTCTTACAGGCAGCGTCAAGCATCTCCTTGACCTTTGCCTCTTTTCCCGAGATGGCACGCAAAACGTACCACTGAAGTTTTTTGTTTTCAGCCATTGATCTTACTTAAAAAAATTAGCTACGTTGATTTCTTATTTCACACTCTCTGTGAGAACATGCTGCACAGGTTGTCATCATGCGCACTCTGGCATTAGATAGCCAAGCCGTAGATGAGCTGCATAACATTGTTGATAACCCAGTCAACTACCCAAATGATGAGCGCAGCAATGATGGAAGCAACCATTACCACGATGGTACTGTTGATGAGTTCACTCCTAGTTGGCCAGGAAACCTTATGAACGAGTTCGTTATAAGATTCCTCAATGTCCGTAAGTAACTTGTATTTCTTCATTTCTCTATTTTCTCTGAGATAATTAGCACGGGAAGTAAGACTCGAACTCACGACCTACGGTTTTGGAGACCGTCGTTCTACCAACTGAACTATTCCCGTGTAAAGCAGCCGTCCCGCTTGCGGCTCTCGGCACATCAAGAGGGCCGGCTGCAAATTGTTATGTCTCGCTTAACGCGCGAAAAAGATTAATCGTCGATAATCTTGGTGATTTGACCAGAACCTACGGTGCGGCCACCCTCGCGGATAGCGAAGCGGAGACCCTCGCTGCAAGCTACTGGAGTGATGAGCTTCACGTTAATTTCAACGTGGTCACCAGGCATTACCATCTCTACACCTTCGGGGAGACTAATCTCACCAGTCACATCAAGAGTGCGGATGTAGAACTGAGGACGATACTTGTTGTGGAATGGAGTGTGACGTCCACCCTCTTCTTTCTTCAGCACGTAAACTGAAGCAGTGAAGTGGTCGTGAGGTTTAACAAGACCTGGATGGCAGATTACCATACCACGCTTGATTTCCTTGTAGTCGATACCACGGAGAAGCAGACCTACGTTGTCGCCAGCCTCACCTTGATCGAGAAGCTTGCGGAACATCTCAACGCCGGTAACAACCGACTTGAGGTCAGCACCCAGACCCATGATTTGAACAGCGTCACCAACCTTGATGATACCAGTCTCGATACGACCAGTTGCTACAGTACCACGGCCAGTGATAGAGAATACGTCCTCGATAGGCATCAAGAATGGTTTGTCGATGTCACGTGGGGGCAGTGGAATCCACTCGTCAACAGCCTTCATAAGCTCAAGAACTGTCTCTTCCCACTTGGGCTCACCATTCAATGCACCAAGAGCCGAACCCTTGATAACAGGAGTGTTCTCGCCATCATACTCATACTCACTCAGGAGGTCACGTACGTCCATCTCAACGAGCTCGATCATCTCCTCGTCAACATCGGGAGAGTCGCACTTGTTCAAGAAGATAACCAGACGTGGAACGTTTACCTGACGGGCGAGAAGGATGTGCTCGCGAGTCTGTGGCATAACACCGTCGGTAGCAGCGATAACTACGATAGCACCGTCCATCTGAGCAGCACCAGTTACCATGTTCTTCACATAGTCAGCGTGTCCAGGGCAGTCAACGTGAGCATAGTGACGATTCTGTGTCTCATACTCAACGTGTGCAGTGTTGATTGTGATACCACGCTCCTTCTCCTCGGGTGCGTTGTCGATAGAGTCAAATGAGCGAACTTCTTGCTCAGAATAACCCTGCTTCGAGAGCACGAGAGTGATAGCAGCGGTCAAAGTAGTTTTACCGTGGTCAACGTGACCAATAGTACCGATGTTAACATGCGGTTTCGTTCTTACGAATTTCTCTTTTGCCATAACTTTTCTTGTTACTAAAATTATAAATGATTAACTTATTTCTCTATCTTATAATTACACATTTTACTTCGCCCCCTTGACGAGCGCACTTTTTCAACGCACCGCGACTAGAGAAGCGAAGCTTGTGTGTATTTACTTGAGCCGATGGCGGGAATTGAACCCGCGACCTCATCCTTACCAAGGATGCGCTCTACCCCTGAGCTACATTGGCGGTCCTTTGATATCTTAGAGCGGAAGACGGGGCTCAAACCCGCGGCCCTCAGCTTGGAAGGCTGATGCTCTATCGACTGAGCTACTTCCGCAACATTGAGTGGGAAGAGGTGGACTCGAACCACCGAACCCGAAGGAGCGGATTTACAGTCCGCCGCAATTGCCACTATGCGATCTTCCCAAAACTGTATCAAAGAACTAACTTTGAGCCTCTTGTCGGATTCGAACCAACGACCCCGAGATTACAAATCACGTGCTCTGGCCAACTGAGCTAAAGAGGCGTTATTTGACTCAAAAAACCCACTCGGGGTTTCTAAAGCGGTTGCAAAGTTAGACATTATTTTTGAACTGGCAAAACTTTCCTGTGTTTTTTTTCAAAAAAAATAATTTTTAACAAGAAAATATCAACCTCTCTTGCGCCACAATAGTCTGACAATAAATGTATTACATTCTTTGATGGAGTTTTTCTTGACTGATGTTACTTATATAGTTATTGCACTCGCCATTTTCTTACACCTTATTTTATATATAAAGAAATGTAAAAAAAACGCCGCCAAGATGATAATCCATGACGGCGTTTTTATACTAATAGTATCTTACGCTTTTAATGTTTTATCTCAAACGACTTGAGCCCCTGCTCCTCTTGCTTGATGATAACTGGCATACCCACGCGGGCAAATTTCTCCTTGAGGGTAACGATGTCGGCATCGTGCAAGCGTATGCATCCCTCGCTGGCACGCCCTGGAACGCTCTCCTCGTTGTTGGTACTGCCGTGAATGCCTATTCCCGAGTGACCAGGGGTAACCAGTCGCAGGAACCAGTTGCCGTAGGCCAAAATCGCACCACGACCATCGCCAAAATCATGTGTCCAATCGCTAGCAGGCTGAATCTGCTGGATTGTGAACGGAGGTCCAGGCTCACTCTCGGGTGTGCGCATATCGCCTTCTCTCTCCTTGGGACCCTTGTTCTTGCTCAAGCACACAGGAAACTGCGCCACGGGTAATGTGTCGCCATTAACTGGTGCATAGACAGTGAGTTTGAGGTCTTTCTTCGAGATAACTATAAAAGTCTGCTGGTTGTCGTACTCGCCAGTGTAGATATCCTTGTACTGCTCCTGCTCGGTAGCAGTCTTAGCAACATCCTCTCCACTTTTACTTGCACTGTTGCTCGTGCCGGTCTTATCCTTACAGCTCGACACGCTCAGCATCATGGCAGCGCAGGCAATAAAGGCGCAGGCAATAAATATTAATGTCTTCTTCATTATCAGTCAAGTATTTTACCTGAGGTAGCTGTAGTCCTTGCTGATATAGAGCACGTTGCCGTTGTAACGCACTTTAAACCAATTACCCGTCTGTCCCAAATATGTTAGACGTGAACCCTTTGAAGGGTAGATAGGACGTCCGTAGCTGTTGCTGTAGATTGCGGCATTGAGCGAAGGTCCCCAGCGCAGACGCACATGCACACCATTCACCACTACCACCGTGCCACTGCTGGAATAGCCGCCAGAATAGCCGCCACCAGGATAAACGAGTCTTGAGAACTGCTTAGAGATGTAAACACTCTTGCCGTCGAAGCTCACATTGTAGAAGTCGTAGGTGTCATTGTATCCCAGATAAGTAAGTCTTTCACCTTTATTGATCCACACGGGCTTGCCAGTGGCGTTCCACACAAGCATTGGGTAGTTTGTGGATGGTCCTGTGCGCAGTCTAACATGGTTACCGGTCGAAACCACATACTGTGCCGCAGCACCCAGTGCTGCCATCATAGTCAGTGCGAGAAACATCGCACGCATCATTTTCATTTTCTTCATAATTCAATGACGTTTAGTAGGTTTATATTAAAAAAATTAGAATCTTGCCATCAATCCACAGAGCCAGCTCTTGTAGCGCCTCCGCCACATTCATCCTTGCAGTTCTCCCTGTGACCATTGCACTTGCCTGCTCCCCTCATGGGAACGGCTTTCCTGTGAGCTGCGAGCTCCCAGTCCCATGGGCCTTCTTCTTCGCCCTTAATGTGGACTTTCATTTTCACATAAGCAAATTTCTCCTTCAAGGCAATGATGTCAGGGTCGCGCAGACGTATACATCCCTCGCTATGACGCCCAGGCACGCTGTTCTCGTTGTTTGTGCTGCCATGGATTCCAATTCCAGAGTGTCCTGGAGTGACCAGACGCATGAACCAATGTCCGTAGGCCTTTATGTTACCGCGTCCATCCTTGAAGTCGTGCTTCCAAGTTGAGGCATCTTGAATCATCGAAATGTAGAAGGGCTTGTCCTTTGGCGAGGAAGGAGTCTTCATGTCGCCTCTGCGCTGCTTCTGGCCTTTATTCTTGCTCAAGCACACGGGATACTTTGCCATAAGCACTGTCTCACCGCTTGCAGTCTTGCCATAGACATAAAGGCGCTGCTCTTTCTTAGAAATAACAATAAATGTGTTCTTTTTCTCAATGTCGCCGGGTGTTTGATAATACACTGTCTTGTCGGCAGGTTTGGTTGCCAGTTCGGCATCCACGATTTGTGCTTTTGCGCCCATCGTTAGGCAAGCAAGCACGATAATTGCTAATAGTTTCCTCATTTTCGTTTTGTATTGGTTATAATTTAACTCCACAAAGATATACTTTTTTAACTTAACTACCAAAAAAAATTAAATATATATCTTAGTCACTTCGCCACGATACAAGTCGTCGGCCATGTGGAGAATGAGGTCATGCATTTCCAGGTCGTCTTTATAATACTGAGGGATAGCATCATAGCCCACGGCAGCGCCAAGGATATTACCCGTGACGGCTCCTGTGCTGTCGCTATCACCACTATGATTCACTGCAGCGATGAGTGCGTCCTCGAAACAGTCAAAGTGCCGCAGGCAACAATAGAGCGCAATGACCAAAGCCTCATCGCCAACCCATCCCTCTCCAAGCGACATTATATTCTCTAAGTCGGGCTTATCATTCTCCGAGCAGTCTATCGCTTTTTCCGCAAGAGACTGCATCTCTTGAACATCGTTAAGATTCTCGAAGAACAGATTTTCCAGCACTCTAATTCCCTCAACGATATATTGTTTCATGCTGGATTGGGTAGGCTGCTCATCCTGTGCCAAACGATAAATAATGTGAGCCATCAATGCCGCAGGAATATAACCGAGAGGATGTTGATGCGTCATCTCGGCCGCATCAGCAGCAAGTCGAGCAGCTTTTTCCACATCCATCCTCGAGTCAATAGCTGCATACAGGGGAATTGGCGCTACACGCATCACTCCGCCACATCCCTTGCTGTTGTTTATAGGTTTTTTACCATTATAGATATCACACAGTGAAGACATACAAGTGTTGCCAGGCGCACGGCGCACGTTCAATTCAGGAATACTACTAATCCAGCAATCATTAAATTTACTCGATTTCTCGCCCACTTGTGTTAGATACCACTCGATGTAGGCGCGGCAAATGCCGTAAGCCATGTCAACATTCTGTTTTTTAGCATTCAGCAGGCCATTTGCCGTGAAAAGTGTCATCTGCGTGTCATCCGACACTACAGCCTTACCTTCCCTTTCCTCGTTCCAAAAATACTTCTCTGTTTCGAGCCGAGTTATGCCTCGTTCACCATATTTAGCTTGTATATACTTAGAGCCAAAAAACTCCACGGGATAGCCCAATGCGTCGCCAATGGCCCCACCAATTAGCGAACCTCTGATTCTGTCTTGTAATGCGTTATTCATTGCAACTATTTTTATATCAATTAATTCTACTTTACTCCCAAATAAACGAGCACGCTGTCCCAATCGGGGAACTTCTCAGAGCCAAACTCAATCCACTCGCCATCAAACTCACTTGTGCCGTTCTTGCCACGATCGTCAATCAGATAGTCACCTTGGCACAAGTCCTTGCGATGGGTGAGAACCATTCGCTTGTGGAAAACGTCATCGAGATACTGCGTCACCCACTTCACCTTGTCGCTCCATGCCGAGGGATTCTTCCACGGAGCAGTGGAGAGGATAAAGAGGTCATAATGCTTCTGCAACTTATGCACTGATTCTATTGCTCCAGGCACAGGTTTCATTAAACCAAACAATCCTGGTATCTCGTCTAAACGTCCCTCATACTCATTCTTCACTTCCTCACTGATTTGTGACAGTCCTGACCCAAAATCAACCAGCACATTATCCATGTCCACAAACACACGCTTCTTCGGCTCCAATGTACTTGACACACTGTCAATTATATCAATTTTCCGATTATGTGTTTTGTCGTTTTTTGTTACTGTATTCATCATTACTGTTTCAATAAAAAAAGTATAATCTCTTGGTATTTTTCCATGCAAATTTACAATAATTAAATTTAACCACCAAACTTATTATGTAAAAAATACACAAAAGGCGACTTTTATTTCTCTATGATAATATTTTGGTATTTTCCAGAAGAATAAGAAGGATAGGAATTTTGCACCTTTCTCCTCTGTCTTGTGAAAGGCTTAATATATATTATACAATAATCTTGGGGGCGATACGTTATTTTCTAAAAGGGAGAGGGGAAACTATGCCCTCTTGTGAACGAAATAATATCTTCTTGAAATGATAAGAAAGCATTATAACTATTTGACAACTACATATAGAGCCTTGCTCGCTATTGTGATGATTAGCTGGGCGTCAACATCACTGGCATTTGACATGTCACATTATTGTGACACTTCGCGTCTTGCCACTGGCAAATGGGTAAAAGTGGCAGTGAGCGAGAGCGGCATCTACCAAATCACTGCAAATGACGCCAGCAAGTGGGGGTTGGGAGACCTTAGCCGAGTGAGAGTTTTTGGATATGGTGGAGCCCAAATCAACGACACCTTGAAAAGCACTGTCATGCATGACGATCTTCCACAAGTTCCTGTGGTTCGCACTGGCGACCGCATTTTGTTCTATGCACAGGGGCCCATTACCTGGAGATGGTCGCAACAATATACGATATACATTCAAAATCAGCACCCCTACACCACACAAGGCTATTACTTCATCACCGACGACAGCTCTATTCCCGACCTGGCGCCATCACAGTCCAGCACCACAGCGGCGGGAACGGTGGTCAACAGTTTCAACGAGCGCTTTTATCATGAGGAAGAATTAATCAACCCAGGAGAGACAGGACGCAACCTTATCGGTGAGGATTTCACGAGCAACAACAACCAATCGTTCAAGTTCACTCTCGACGGACTTGTCGACGGCTCAACGGTAAAAGTACTCACGCGATTTGGTGCCAAAACGCTAAATGCCTCAAGCAGCGTGTCGTTCAAATATAACGGCAACAACCTTGCTGGAACCCACAGCATCGACAAGGTGAGCAGCTCCGACCCCAACCACTACCATTACAATGTCGCCACTGCTCTTAAGAATTTTGAGATGAGTGGCACCAAAGAGCTGAACTACACTGTCACCTACAATCCTGGTGGCACCGTGAACCTTGCAAGGCTGGACTATATCACTGTCAACTATAATAGAGTACTCGATTTGGGAGGAAAGAGCAGCCTGCCGTTTGCACTCCAAAGCGATGGAGCAACACAATTTGAGCTTGGCGGGGCGAGCTCAAGCACACATGTGTGGGATATCTCTAAAAGTAATGCCCCCGTCGAGATGAATCTGACCGTTGACGGCAACAAAGCACGATTCAGCCTCCCTGACAAAAATCGTCGCGAACTCATTGCCTTTAACGATAACGGCAATTTCCCCACTCCCACCTTCAGCGCCAATGTTGACAATCAAAGCATTCACGGCAGTCCAATCCCCGACATGATAATTCTCGCGCCAAGCGAATATATACCACAAGCACAACAGTTGGCCGACTTGCATGAAGAGGTTGACAGCATGCGTGTGCTCGTAGTCGACCAAAACAAGGTGTTTAACGAGTTCTCCAGCGGAACACCCGACGCCGCCGCCTACCGATTGCTGTGCAAGTACTTCTGGGACCGAGGCACCGATGCCGAGGGGCACCATCTGGGATACCTGCTCTTACTTGGAAATGGCTATTGCGACAATCGCCAACTCACAAGCGCCGGACGGGCACAAAACTACCCCAAACTGCTTGTGTGGGAGAGTATGTCCAGTGAGGACGAAATGAGGTCTTATACAAGCGACGATTATTTTGGCTTTTTAGGTGACATGTCAGTGATGGGTTCAACTGGCTCTATGTCGATTGCTGTGGGGCGCATCCCTGCACGCAGCACCACCGATGCAACCATTGCCGTAAACAAAATTATCAAATATGTCACTCAAGCCGACTATGGCAACTGGAAGAATAATATGCTTAACGTTGCCGACAACGAAGACTCTGGCAATCATTGGCGACATGGAGAAATGGTAATCCAAACGGCAGCTGCCAATGGCGGAGAGAGCACCAACTTCAACCGCGTGTTCCTTGACAATTACGAGGAAAAGAGCGACGGCTCGGGTTCTAAGTTTCCCGAAGCCCGTAAAAAGATGTTCAAAACTCTCACTGAGGGCACGCTATGGTGGAACTACTCGGGACACGGTGGACCATCAGGATGGACCAACGACGGCCTGCTCGTGACAAGCGACATAGAGAACAAATTGTTCTATAGCCACCAGCCCATCCTCTTTGCAGCCACTTGTGAGTTCTCACGTCACGATGGCACGAGTCCTTCGGGAGGCGAAAATGTGTTCTTCAACCCCAATGGCGGCTGTGTGGCACTGATTTGCCCTCCACGATTGGTGTATATGAGCGACAACCGCTTCCTCAATATCACTGCAGCGCAAAAGATGTTTAAGCGCGACAATAAGGGACAGGTTATGCGCATTGGTGACTTGCTCGTCTATGCAAAGAACAACACCACCAACGGCCGCGACAACTCGTTGCGTTACCATCTCTATGGCGATCCTGCTATGCGTCCAGCCATGCCTCAAATGCGAGCAGTCATCGACCAGATTAACGGAAAAAGCATTGACCCTAACAACCTCCCAGTCTTTGAAGCCCGACAAACGATGGCTATCACTGGCCACATCGAGAATCTGGCGGGGCAAAAGCAGAGCGACTTCAACGGACTGATAGAGAGCACTCTTTATGACTGCGAGAAGTCAGTATCATTCACTTATAGTTATCAAGGTCGCGACCCAATAACTGGTGAACCTGTAGAACTTGATAGTGTGCTCACCTACGAAGAGCGTCAGAACAAACTATCGCTTAATGTCAACCGTGTCAATAATGGCGAATTCTCGTTTAACATCACCATCCCAAGTGAGGTTACTGTAAGCTACGACAACTACAGGCCATCGCTCGTGAGCCTATATGCCTACGATGCTGAGAACAAAGTTGAGGCCACAGGCTCATGTGACGATTTCTATATCTACGGATATGATGAGACAGTTGTTGCCGACACCATTGGTCCCGATATCAGCTACATGGGACTCAACAGCACCAATTTCAAGGATGGTGATAACGTCAACGAGTCACCTCTACTCATCGCAAGCGTGAGTGACGAGAGCGGCATCAATTTCTCCAATGCCGGAATTGGGCATAACATGACTCTCACTCTCGACGGCAATGTCACCTACAGTGACGTGAGCAGCTATTACACCGCTGTCGAGACCGATAAAGGGTCAGCAGGGAACATCAACTATGCCCTTAGCAACCTGAGCAATGGGCATCACACCCTGCGATTGAAGGTGTGGGATGTGTTCAGCAACTCCAGCGAGAAAACCATCACCTTCAACGTGATGAGCGGTCTAAAACCCGAGATTGAGGAAATTAAGGCTTTCCCCAATCCCGCTGCAACAACCACAACTTTCCTTATCACCCACAACCGCCCCGAGGCAACTGTCACCGTCTTGATTGAGGTGTTCAACCTCATGGGGCAACGCGTATGGAGCACCACACAGAGCGGACGCAGTTCTATGTTCTCATCGTTCCCCATCACTTGGGACCTGAGCGACTACAACGGCAGCCGTCTGCCACGTGGCATCTACCTCTATAAGGCAACTCTCTCGACCGATGGACACCAAGAGAGCACAAAAACCAAGAAACTTGCTATCACCTCGATGTAGGATTTAAAAGCGCATCCGATTTTGAACATCTGAGGTTCTGCTATATAAACTTTTTTCTTTTAAATATTGATATAAAATAATATTTTTTATTACATTTGCAGTTTGTATCGTGCCTGCCACTTTTTTGAACCACTTTTTTGAGAAATGAGCGACACACGAAATATCACACGCGACATGCTTCCCGAGCCTACGCTCAGGAGGCTGCCGTGGTATCTGGCCTATGTGAAGATGCTCGATTCCAAGCATGAGGAGCATGTGTCGTCGACACAGATTGCCAAGCGACTCAATGTTGACGCTTCGCAAATCGCCAAAGATCTCTCGTTTCTCAACATTAAGGGCAAAACACGCATTGGATATGAGGTGCATCCTCTCACTAAGGCTCTCAACGAGTTCTTGGGCTTCAAGCATCGTCACAATGCCTTCCTTATTGGTGCCGGCTCGCTGGGCAGCGCTCTGATGCAAGACTTGGGACTGATGCAGTATGGGCTCAATATTGTTGCTGCTTTCGACATCAACCCAGCTATCGTAGGCAAGAATGTGGGCGACATCCCCATTTACGATTTCTCCGAAATGCCAGCACGGCAACGCAGCACGGGTGTCTCGATAGCTATTATTGCCGTACCTTCTGAGAATGCACAGGATGTTGCCAACACTTTAGTCGAGAGTAACATCAAGGCCATTTGGAACTTCACGCCTTACCGCATCAAGGTACCTCGCAACATCGTGTTACAAAACACATCGATTTATTCCGACCTGGCTATCATGTACAACCGCATGGAATCAAGCGGAAACAAAACAAAGACTATAGCCAAGTGAAAATTATAGGTGTAAAAAATGGAGATGGCAGAGAGCTGCCACAACAGGTTTACATCATTGCCGATTCGGCGGTGATAAGAACCAATAAACCATTTTTCTTGCCACATTTTGCTAAAAGCTTCACAGGCCGTGCTGCAATAGCATTGCACATCGACCGGTTGGGGAAGCACATAGAGCCTCGATTTGCACACCGATATTGTGGTGCCATAGCACCAGCTATTACGGTCGAAGCTCACGAGATAGACAGGCTGCTTGAGAGCGAGCAACACTCAGCAATGGCCCACAGCTTTGACGGAGCACTACTGATGGGAGATTTTTCGCCAATCAACGAGGAGTCCAACATCAACAGCACTAATGTTTGCGCTCTTAGCAATGGCAAGCCAATGGCTGGAGGCAACCTCGAAAATCGAGGTCTCGACTACCGAGAGCTGATATCACAGCTAAGCACCTACTTCACACTGAAGATGGGTGACATTATAGTGGTAGAGCTTGACAATGTGGACCTACAGCTCAATATGGGCGACACTCTTGTGGCAAACTTAGACGACACACCTCAACTTACTATTAGAGTTAAATGATTAATATAAAATAAGATATATTTATAATGAGGAAACTTGCAATACTTACCCTAATCATGCTGATGAGCCTCACAGCCTTCAACAGCGAGGGAAAGGTGAAAAAGACACGTCAGCAAGCTGTAGCAACACGCAACAGCAGCAATACTATTGACGCGCAACCTGAGCAAGCACCCGCACCTGCAGCTGTCGAAGGACCAACAGTGGGCGTGGGCGAAGCAGCCGATGGCGAAATCCTCATTATTAGCATTGGAGAGACAGCATTCCTGATGCAAAAGGTAGAAGGAGGCACGTTTACGATGGGTGCTACCGCCGAGCAAGGAAGCACCAACCCCATCGAGCAACCAACACACGAAGTGGAGCTATCCTCGTTTTACATAGGAGAAACTGAAGTCACTCAAGGGACATGGATTGCCGTTATGGGAAGTAATCCCAGCTTTTTTGGTAGCGACAAGAATAATCCTGTCAACAACATCACCTGGGACGACAGCCAGAGATTTATCAACAGGCTGAACGCCCTATTGGCAAACTCCGACAACAAAGGTATGCGGTTCAGCCTGCCAACCGAGGCACAATGGGAATATGCCGCACGAGGGGGACAACAGAGTCAAGGTTATAGGTTTGCAGGTTCAAACTATGAAAGCGCAGTGGCGTGGAACAGCAGCAACAGCGACGGCACAGTGCATCAAGTTAAAAGTAAACTGCCTAACGAACTGGGGCTCTATGACATGAATGGCAACGTGTGGGAATGGTGCCAAGACCTGTGGAACCCAAACTTCTACAGCACCTCGCCAAGAAATAACCCCGTGTGCAAAAGCACCACACAAAAGTTTTCCACTTTTCACATCGCTCGAGGCAATGGCATCAAGGACGCACCAGGCAGATACTTGGCATGGCGCAACGCCTACCCCATCACCAGCAAGGGGAGCGACATTGGTATGAGACTGGTGCTAATCATTGACGACAAATAATTTATTTATAACGAATCATATCACACAATATTTGATAACATATCATTAAACTACTATGCATAATAAGTTTTTATTCAACGTTCTAAGCGTAATCGCCATTGCTGCAGCAACGACGTTCGGCGCACAGGCTTTCTCGGCCGCCAACTATGCCAGCACCTCTAAGTTGGCTTCTGGCAAATGGGTAAAAGTTGCCATCCCCGAAGATGGCATTTACCAAATCACCTTTGATGAACTCACACTAATGGGATTCTCTAATCCACAAACTGTGAGAATCTATGGAGCAGGTGGATATGCCATTGACGAAATCCTTGACGGCTCACAAATGGATGACCTCCAACCTGTGCCTTTCAAAGTATTTGACAACAAAATTTGCTTCTACGGATGTGGTGTTATCAAATACACGCTCTCAACTCCCACTGGAACGCCTCACTACACGCGCCAGGCCAACAGTTATGCCACTAAAGGCTACTATTTCTTGACTCAAGACGATGGCACCGATGCCCTCGAACCCGAAATCGTTAACAGCGCCACACCAAGCAATGTGGTCAACAGATCCGCTAGCCTTGACTATTGGCACCATGAGCTGGAACTCATCTCTCCAGGACAGTCAGGCAAAGACCTGCTGGGTGAGGTGATGAGCAACTCCCAAGTAGTAGTGCCTTACAACATTCCTTTGATTCTTCCTGACTCAGCAGCGGTGGTTAACTGCTGCGCTGGTGCCAAGGTATCAGCTTCTTCCTACGTCGTTGGAAAACTCAATGGGACGGACATGAACTATACGCTGAGCTCTTCTAAAATCTATGCTCCAGCTAATAGTTTTGTCTATTACAACTATGCTTCACCTTACAACAAGATTAAACCTGATGAAGGTGTGCCACAAAGCGGTAACGTAGATGTGAGCATCAACTGCTCAACTGGCGATGTAAAAAGTGCTTGGCTAAACTACATCATCATCACCTACTATCACAACAACGACCTTACCAACGCACCCGACAATCAGCTGCGTATGGGATTCAACAAAGTCACTACCAACGACCGCATCACCTTTGCCAACGCCACTCAAGACTTGCAGTTGTGGAATGTTAACAATCCCAACGCTCCCACCAGCTGTTCCATTAACACAATCAATGATGTGAAGGGATTCGCTCCCGGAACAAGCAACAACTGGCAGCAGTACATCGCCTTCGACCCAAGCAAGGAGCTAAAGTCAATAGCAGGATTTGAGCAAGTAGAGAACCAGAATATTCATGGTTTGGCAACCCCCGACATGGTAATCATCACTTGCGAGGAGTTGATACCACAAGCCGAGCGCATAGCGCAGATGCACCGAGACAACGACAACATGATAGTCCATGTGCTCGACCAACAGAAAATCTTCAACGAGTTCTCGAGTGGAACACCCGACGCTATGGGTATTCGCCTGATGAACAAGATGTTCTACGACCGCAACAAGAATAAATTCAAGAACATTCTAATGTTTGGCGGTGGAAACTATGACAACCGACAAGTTCTCACCAAGCGCGACTGTACAATCCTTGTTTATGAAGCCGAAAACAGCAACGACGAGGAGTACAGCTATGTGTGCGACGACTTCTTTGGCATACTTGATGATAACTCTGGTGTGGCGCTCGCCAACGAATACCTCAGGATGGCTGTAGGACGTATTCCTTGCGTTTCATTAGAAGAGGCTGAGTCCGACGTTGACAAACTACTTGAATATGTCAACAACCCCGACTACGGCTCTTGGCGTAACGACGTGATTCTTGTTGCCGATGACTACGACAACGGACTGCACGCCTTCCAAACCGAGGGCATCAACAACATCATCGTTGATGAGCTAACGACTGGACTGATGAACAACAAGGTTTACATTAGCCAATACCCCAACGACGCAACCGGCTTTGCTTTCGAGGCAAGAAAGGAACTGATTGGCAAGCTCACCGATGGTCAGTACTTCATGACCTATGTGGGCCACGGTGACAAAAACTTCCTCACCAAAGAGGTACAGCTATGGACTGCCAGTCAATCAAATAATGTGGAATATCCTCACTTCCCCATTCTCTCCACTGCTTGCTGTGACGTTGCACGCTACGACAGCAATGAGCGCGGCCTTGTTGAGATCATGTTCCACAAGCCAAATGGAGGCGCTATCGCTATGGTGACATCGGCACGCTCGGTTTACGCTACCGACAATGATGCCCTTAACCAAGCGCTTGTAAGAGCTATGTTCTGCTACAACACCAAGGGATATATGCCCACCATTGGCGAGGCCTACAAGCTGTGCAAGAATTCATTTGGCAGCAAGCAAAACTATAACAAGATGTCGTTCATGCTCTTAGGCGACCCAGCTATGAAAATCAACTATCCCAAACCTTTCTTCAAGATTACCAGCATCAATGGGCAAACAGTGGGCACTTCGGCTATTGCTTCAGGAGCTATGCAGGAAGTAACTGTTGAGGCCAAGGTTTATAACCCCGACGGAGAAAGCGTGAACACAAGTTTCAATGGCGACGCCACTCTTTCTATCTATGATTACAAAAAGAAAGAGACATCTATCACACAACGTGTGGAACGTGTTGACGTGACACGTGACATCTACTACCCACAAAACTTGCTAACTCGCGTTAACGGACGAGTAGTGAATGGTGTGTTCACCGCCAAGGCAGTGATTCCACGATATATTCTCTCTACTGGCAACTATGGCTCAGTGAAAGTTTATGCCCACCAAGACGACAGTGAGGAGATGGTTAACGGCTCGTTCAACTTGCTAAAACTTAATTCTTACACTGAAGATAATCAATATACCGTGCACGACAACTTGCCACCAGTGATCGAGGCACTATACTTCAACGATGAGCAAACGTTCACTAACGGCGCCCTTATTCCTGCGGGAAGCACTCTTTACGTGAGAGCTACCGACGATTACTCGTTCAACAATCAGGCTGTTGCTGTGGGCAACACCATGAGCCTCACTCTCGATGGAGGAAAAACAACCTACCCATACATCATGAATTACTCTGTTTTAAGTAATGAGGGTAAGGATTTGGCCATAGAGTTCCCCATGGATTTGCAGGAAGGACGACACACATTACAATACATCGTCTATGATGCTGCTGGAAACAAAGCCTCCGAAACAATTTCATTCCTTGTGGGCAACGAATCACAACTCAGTCTTTCGGTCGACGAGGAGCCTGCGGTAAACGAGGCCACTTTCAACGTGACTACATCACTTGCCACCACACCCGATGTCACCATCAAGGTGCTCGACAACGTGGGCAATCTGGTGTGGAACACTACTACTTCTAACTTCCCCTATACATGGAACCTCAATGACAACAACGGCAACCGAGTGCCAGCTGGTGTCTACAAGTTCTATGGTACTTATTTGGGCGGCAACACCTATGGTGGCACCGAGATAGGTCACATCATCGTTATCGAGCCTTACAAGAGCAATATTGAATAATACCTCTTATGTGACTATCTAACAGGCAATTGACAAAGCATTTCGCACTTATTTCCACAGTGCGAAATGCTTCTTTTTACTTCCTTCGTTAGCAAAAAAGGCAATAAAAAACAGTGACTTCTCGTTATATTATAATATAGATTTTTTCAATGAAAACACATAGCTACAATATTGTTATGAATAATAATTTTTTATTCAAAGTCATTTGTTTTATTTCTCTGGTTGTTTGCTCTTTAACAGCAAGTGCTTTCTCGGCATCAAAATATGCCACAACTTCTAAGTTAGCAACAGGAAAATGGGTGAAAATCGCCATACCAGAAGACGGCATCTACCAAATCACATCGGCCGAGTTGGGCGCAATGGGGTTTTACAATATCAATAACGTGAGAGTTTATGGCACTGGAGGACATGCAATCAGCGAGATTCTTGACGGAACTGCAACCGACGACCTGGTGCAAACGCCTACCAAGGTTTATGGACACAAGCTTTACTTCTATGCTTGTGGACCAGTGAAGTACTCTCTTGTCACCAATGATGCCGCACCTCATTACACCCGAGAAATGAACAGCTATTCTCAAGCAGGATACTACTTTATCACTAACGAGCCTAATACTCCACGCCGAGAGCCCACAAACGCCACCTACTATATCACAGGCTCTAATGTGAGGTCAACAAGCCTCGACTATTCACATCACGAACTTGAAGTGGTTTCTCCATCACAATCAGGCAAGGAGATGTTAGGTGAAATCATTAACGACGGCGGCATCACTTTGCCTTACTCACTTTATAGGCTCTGCCCCGACTCGGCAATCGTCGTCAACCCATGCGTTGCTGCCAAGAGCGAAAAAGTGAGCAATATCGTAGCAAGCGTAAATGGTGAGAATGTAGATCTCAACATAGGTCTGAACAAGATTTATAGCAGTAGCTCTGAATATGTTTTCTATAATTTCGCGACTCCTTCGGGCATCTACCGTAAAGAATCAGGAATACCTGCCAACGGCGAGATAACGATGGGGGTAAACAATCCCGTCAATTGGGCAAGACTAAACTACTACCTCATCACCTTTTTCCACAATAACACCCTTGCTTACATTACTGACCACCAGATGCGCATGGGATTCCACAATGTGAGGTCAAGTGACATTATTGCCATCAACGATGCAACGGAAATGACCGAAATGTGGTATATCAATAATCCCAACGAGCCTGTAAACTACACGCTCTCCACCAAGGACGGCATCACGGGATTCACGCCTCTTTACACCGTTCCTTGGGCACAGTTTATAGCATTTAATCCAAACTTGGTTCTCAAAAATATTGCAGGATTTGAGCACGTCGAGAATCAGAACATTCACGGCATGGCAACCCCCGACATGGTAATTGTCACTCGCAAGGATTTGATACCTCAAGCCGAACGTATTGCTCAAATGCACCGTGATAATGACAACATGATTGTGCATGTTTTAGACCAACAGCAAGTTTTCAATGAGTTTTCGAGTGGAACTCCCGATGCAATGGCAATAAGACTGATGTGCAAGATGTTCTATGACCGCGACAGCAACAAGTTCAAGAATCTTCTCATGTTTGGAGACGGCAGCTACGACAACAGGCAGATTTTCTTTAAAAACGATTGCGCTACCTTAACCTACGAGTCCAATATAAGCCACGATGAGAACAATAGCTATGTGAGCGACGACTTCTTTGGTATGCTCGAAGACAACTCTGGAACAAACCCAGCTTCGGAGTTGCTCAAAATAGGTGTAGGACGCATCCCTTGCACTTCGCTCGAGGAAGCCGAAAGTGACGTGGACAAACTCATCAACTACGTCAATAATCCCGACTACGGACCATGGCGCAACAATATCTTGCTTGTCGCCGACTACTATCAACAAGAAGGTAACCTTCATGCTTTGCAGGCCGAGGGTATTGGAAACACCATCAACGATGCGCTGAACATTGGAGTGATGAAGAACAAGGTGTTTGTCAAGCAATTCCCTCTCGACCCTGTAACTGGTTTCTCACTCGAAGGACGCAAGAGCCTAAAATCGCAGCTCAAATCTGGTCAATACTTTATGACCTACGTGGGACATGCCAATAGCACATCATTGACCAAGGAGGTGAACCTATGGACTACCAATGAGTCTAATCATGCCGTCTATCCTCACTTGCCCATCATCACCACGGCATGCTGTGATGTGGCACGTTTTGATGGCAGTGAGAGAGGACTAATGGAAATCATGTTCCATAAACCCGACGGAGGAGTCATCGCTATGGTTGGTGCCACACGCTCGGCCTACTCCAGCGGAAACGACGCCTTAAACCAAGCGTTCGTTAACGCTATGTTCTGTTTCAACAATAAGAGATATATGCCCACTTTGGGCGAAGCCTATATGCTCAGTAAGAATTCGTTTGGAACTACTGTCAGCTACAACAAGATGATGTTCACTCTGTTTGGTGACCCAGCTATGAAACTTAACTATCCTAAACCTTTCTTCAAGGTTACCAAGGTGAATGGATATTCTGCAGGCACTTCCAACATTAGCTCGGGAGCGCTACAGCAAGTGACTGTAGAAGCAAAAGTCTATACCCCCTCGGGCGACAATGTTGACGTGTCGTTCAACGGCGACGCCACTCTTACAATATACGACTACCTCAAGAAAGAACTTACCGACAACGGGCGAGACATTTATTTCCCTCGACAGATGCTCACACAGGTGACAGGTCGTGTGGAGAACGGCGTTTTCACTGGCAAAGCTGTCATTCCGCGTCACACTCTAAACCCTGGCTACACTGGCTTGATTTCGGTTTATGCACACCGTGACAACAGCGACGAAATGGTTAACGGTTCTTTCGACAAACTAGTACTAAACGCATATAACGAGAATAATGTTCACACGATTCACGACAACACCCCTCCCACTATCGAAGCCATCTACTTCAACGATGAGGAGGAATTTGACATGTGCAATCAAGTGGGGACCACAGCAACGCTCTTCATTCGAGCAACCGATGACTTCTCGTTCAACACTCAAGCAGTAGCTATTGGTAACAGCATGGACATCAAGATTGATGGTGGAAAGACTTCGGTAACCGATATTAATTCGTTTGCCTCTATGTCCAACGAAGGCAAGACCCTTAACGTGGCTGTGCCCATTTCTCTAGATCCAGGCAATCACACTCTTCAATACACCGTCTATGACGCAGCAGGAAACACAGCTTCGCGGTCTTTGAACTTTGCAGTCGGAGCCGAGCAAGAAGTATTGCTCTCTGTTGAGCAGGAGCCAGCGGTTGGCGAGGTCACATTCAACATTTCAACCGACCTACCCATTACACCCAATGTTAACATCAAAATATTTGATCACGTGGGTAAGCTCAAATGGCAGACTACCACCTCAAACTTCCCATTTGACTGGAACCTTACTGATGCTAATGGCAAGAAGCTTCCTGCAGGCATCTACACGTTCTACGGCAAGTACAAGGACGGCTCTTACTATGGAGGAACCAACACCGGAACGCTCATCGTCGCCGATGAAATAAGAAGAAAATAACCAAAGGTACAATAATTTCGATATAAAAGTGCGTTTTTTCAAAAAATGCACTTTTTTTTGACAGAACTTTGGCAATTCAAAAACTTTGTACTAACTTTGCACCGATTTTCCGATAGGCTCGACTAAGTGCCTCTGTTTCATAGGGGCCGCCGTACGGTATAACTTGTAATACAATTATTTAAATGTACGCAATTGTAGAAATTCAGGGACAGCAGTTCAAAGCCGAAGCCGGCAAGAAATTGTTTGTTCACTATCTCGGCGACGAGAAGAACGAGGGCGATGCAGTAGAATTCAGCAAGGTCCTCCTCGTGGACGCCGACGGTGCCATCACAGTTGGCGCACCTACCGTTGAAGGTGCTAAAGTAGTGTGTGAAGTTAAGCAGCCTCTCGTTAAGGGAGAGCACGTGATTGTCTTCAAGAAGAAACGCCGCAAAGGCTATCGCCGCTTGAACGGTCACCGCCAGTACTTCACCGAGCTCGTGATTAAAGATGTAATTGCTTAACCCCTAAAAACCGATTTCATTATGGCACATAAAAAAGGTGTAGGTAGTTCGAAGAACGGACGTGAGTCGCACAGCAAGCGACTCGGAGTGAAACTTTTTGGTGGGCAATTCGCAAAGGCCGGTAACATCATCCGCCGTCAGCGCGGTACCGTTCACCGTCCAGGTCTCAACGTTGGCATGGGCAAGGACCACACCCTCTATGCTCTCGTTGACGGAACTGTAGAGTTCCAGCACCGTGCTGGCCACACCTACGTTAACGTAGTGGCAGCACCCCAGCAAAGCGAAGAAAACTAAGACATCATCTCATTTGGGGGCATTACCCCCTACCGAGACACTATCACTAATCATCGGTCACTATCATGGGTGGTCGATGATTGATTTTTTTAGACCATTTTATGCCACTTTGTTCCATTTTGTACCAAAACCGTCAATTTGAAACAACTATAATGTTAAAATATTCATAAATAGCATTTTGTATTTAAGAAAAATGTACTTTTGCTAAATAATTTAAGGCCTGTAGCAATTATCGACTTTTATACCATATCTGTTATGAACAATATATTCACTGCTTTTTTTCACCATGTTAAGCGAGCATTCAATTTTGTTGCAGCTCAACGGGCAATAGTTATTGCCCTGTTTTTCATCTCTCTCGCTCCAGCACAAGCCCAATTTACTGTGAACCTTAAAGGAGGCGGGGAAATGTACTACGAGGATACCGGTGGTGATGGTGATGTGGTGCTCTTCTTGCACGGACACACTCTGGACCGACGCATGTGGGACGGTCAAGTGGCCGCACTAAAAGACCAATACCGAGTTGTCGTTCCCGACTTGCGTGGTTACGGAAAAACATCCGACCCAAAGGAGGGATTCCAATTCACTCATGCCGACGACGTCATCGCTCTTATGGACTCGCTGGACATCAATCAAGCTCACGTGGTGGGGCTTTCCCTTGGAGCTTACGTTGCGGGAGACTTGGTGGCTCTGTTCCCCGACAGACTGCTCTCTTGTGTAATGGTCTCGGGTGAGACTTGCTCTTTTACTGGTCCTGGAAAGCCACGCTCGGCTAAGGACATCGCCGACCGAAAGAAAAACATTAGTCGAGTGAGAGCCAATGTCAATGCCTACAAGCAGCGGCGTGTAAGCAGCCTTTTGACTTTTTGTCACCCAAGTAACCGTAACAAGATTCGCGCTGAGCTCACAAGAGAAATCATGGACTGGGGGGCTTGGCAAGCTCTACACATACCAGGCAGGGTATATTATGGTGAGCAAGCGTGGGCGCATCTAAAGGCTCACAAAAGCGATGTGCCATCGCTCATCATCTATGGCGCAAGCGAACGAGGGTCGAAGGGACATTCGCTGCCCTATCTCACTAATGGCAAGCTGATTCAGTTCAAGGAGTGTGGACACATGGTGAACCTGGAGCAGCCCGAGAAGTTCAACAACACTCTCATCAAGTGGCTCAACGACCACAGCGACACTACTTCTTCTGCTCCATAACAACTATAGCCTATTCTCAATTTCTATAAAACAACTAATTTTACACTTTGGGAACTAAAAGAAACCATTTCAAGCTTAATGCCAAAGCGGCATCTGCCTTTGTCATTGCCAACATGATTGGCACTGGCGTTTTCACGTCATTAGGATTTCAACTGCTATCTAACACTAACACTACTTCTATCGCTCTGATTTGGCTCGTGGGAGGCATAGCAGCTCTGTGTGGAGCTTTCGTCTACAGCGAGTTAGGAGCGGCAATACCTCGCTCTGGAGGTGAGTACAATTTCCTGTCGGCCATCTACCACCCTTCTCTTGGATTCCTTGCGGGATGGGTATCACTGGTAGTGGGATTTGCCGCACCGGTAGCGCTGGCATGTATGGCACTGAGTTCTTACGTGTGCCGCATCTTTCCAGCTGTACCACCCACAACATTAGCTATTGCAGTTCTCACTATCATCACACTGGTGCACCTCTACAGCATCAATATGGGAGCAAAGATGCAGAACATCCTCACCTTTGCGAAAATCCTGATTATCATCGTCTTCATCATTGCTGGACTGCTATGTCCAGCCGATGGCGCGGCAAACTTTGGGCCAGGCAACGGATTTGATGTGGACGACATTTTCTCGGTAGGATTTGCGGTTTCGCTAATCTGGGTTTACTATGCTTACTCAGGATGGAACGCTGCGGCCTATATCGTAGGCGACATGAAGGATCCACAGCGCAACGTGCCACTGGCGCTACTGATAAGCACAGCCTTTGTGGTGGTGCTTTATCTGGCACTCAACATGATTTTCCTACGTACAGCTCCTGTGGCCGAACTAAGCGGACAGGTTGAAGTGGGACTCATCAGCGCCAACCACATTTTCGGAAAAGAGGGCGGAGCCATCATGGGAATGCTCATCGCGCTGATGCTAACATCATCAATTAGCTCTATGGTATATGTGGGACCACGTGTTGGGGCTACCATGGGCGAAGACTACAAGATGTTCCATTTTCTTACTTGGCACAACAAGCACAACTGCCCATCAATGGCAGTGGCTCTGCAATGGCTCATAAGTACGCTCATGATTGTAACAGGTTCGTTCAAGGAAGTGACCGAGTACACAGGTATCGTACTCTCGTTCTGTTCTATGCTCACAGTGGCAGGAGTTTATGTGCACCGTCTGAAATTCCCTGATGCTGAGCGGCCCTATAAGACGTTTGGTTACCCTGTCACGCCACTCATCTTCTGCTTGCTGATTCTGTGCTCTATAATATATCTCATGTATCAAGATTTTAACAAGACTTTTGTAGAGCACTCGCAAGTGGCTCCATGGACCACTATAGCCAGCTTGGCAACGCTGCTGGGTGGATGGCTCCTCTGGTTTGTGGCAAAGCGCATAAATGAAAAAACGGGATATAATAACACGCCAACACAATCACAAGATAATTAATTCTATAGCACCATTTATGAACATGAAATCAACAAAATTCATTGCACCACTGATTACAATAATTATCACGGTAGCGTTTTTCTCGTCATGCTTTCAACAAGGAGAAAAAAACGGAAACGGCAATGACTCAACAGCTATTGCCCAAAACGATAGCGCAGCGTTGCCCAAACTAAAGGGCGATGATAATATCAATCGCGCAACTCGCTTCTATGCCGGCATATCAAAAGATGGCATCACCATGAGCGAGAAAGACGCACAAGATTGGGACAAATACAGTAATGAAATCAAGCGACTTCTTGGTATCAGCAACAAGACACGCTCGATGGTCGACTCGCTCGCACGTTCCGACTTTAAGGACTTCCGCGACAAAGTCGACATGGTATTCTACCCATTCAGCGGAGCCGATTTCCCCTACCCCATCACTATCTTCCCCAATGCCGACACTTACATACTGTGCGGACTTGAGAAACCAGGTTCACCCATCAGCACCGACATCAAGACCAACTATGCGCACTATTGGTCCTACCGCAAGGCGTTATACTCGTTCTTTCTCATTAGCTACTTCATCACCAAAGACATGAGACATGATCTTAACAACGACGAGCTCGACGGGGTTTGCCCTGTCATCACCATGCTCATGGCAACAGCTGGATATGACATAATTTCTATTGAAAACAAGAGTATCAACGAGAACGGTGAGCTAATCAATGGCGACGGAAACGGCAACGTAATGCAGTACAAGTTCTTCAAGCAGGGTTCTAACCACGAGCAGACGTTAATTTACGTCTCAGCCAATGTGGCAAACGACAAATTTGATGAAAATGTAAAGAAGTTCTTCAACAAAGCTCTTGCCAACCACACGGTGGCAACCTACTTGAAAGCAGCTTCTTACTTGCTGCACTGGAAAGGATTTGACAACATGCGCGACATTGTTTTGAACAACTCACAATATATCGTGGGCGACGATTCAGGTATGCCCTATAAGTACCTTATCGACAACTTCGACGTGACGCTCTATGGTGTCTATAAGCGCCCTCTTAATGTGTTCTCCAGCGCCACCATCCAGCACGACCTCGACAGGGCTTACCACAAGCAGGCCGACAATGTGAAACCGCTGCCTTTTCGCATTGGCTACAACAATCCTTCTAACTGGCAGTGCTCACGCCGCAAAAGCAACAACGCGAACAAAAACAACTAACAATAATATCATCACAACAAAATGAACAATTCAAAAATCACAGCTGCACTACTGGCAGTGCTATTAACAACGGCAATCTTCACGTCATGCAAGTCTACGGGACAATCTTCCACCTCGACAAGCACAGCAGAGGTCGACTCGTCTAAGCTGCCCGACTTAAAAGGTGACGACAATATCAGCCGTGCAACTCGCTTCTACGCAGGCATTTCTAAAGAAGGCATCGAAATGCCGCAAAACGATGCAGAGGCGTGGGATAAATACAGCAAAGAGATCAACCGACTGCTCAACACCAGCAAGAAAACAACAGTGATGGTCGACTCGCTCGCACGTAACGACTTCAAGGACTTCCGCGATAAGATAGACCTGGTGTTCTACCCCTTCAGCGGGGCCGATTTCCCCTACCCCATCACTATCTTCCCAAATGCCGACACCTACATACTGTGCGGACTCGAGAAACCAGGCACACCCATCAGCACCGACATCAAGACCAACTATACTCACTATCAGTCTTATCGAAAAGCACTTGTTTCGTTCCTGCGATTGAGCTACTTCATTACTAAAGACATGAAGAATGACCTCAACAACGACGAAATTGACGGTACTTGCCCCATCATCTCCATGCTAATGGCAACCTCTGGATATGACATTATTTCGATTGAGAACATGAGTATCGACGAGAACGGCAAGCTCATCCCTGGCGAAGGCAAGGGCAATGTAATGCAATACAAGTTCTTCAAGCGCGGCTCCAAGCACGAACAGACGCTCATCTATGTCTCAGCCGACGTTGAAGACAAGAGGGTTGATCCCAACGTGATGAAGTATTTCGACACTTCGCTTAAAGGACACACTGTGGCCAGCTATCTTAAGGCTGCCTCCTACCTGATGCATCAGTCCAACTTTTCAAGAATCAAAAACTGCATAGTCGATAATTCTCAGTATATTGTTCAAGACGACTCGGGCGTTCCTTACAAATACCTCACCGACAAGTTTGACATCACGCTTTATGGCGTATACAAACGCCCCCTGCCCTGTTTCACTAGTGCTTGCCTTCAGCCCGACCTTGACCAAGCCTACAAAGACTATGGCGACAAAGTGAAACCTCTGCCTTTCCACATTGGATACAACTCACCATCCAATTGGCTCTGCGCAAGACGAAAAGCCACAAAATAAACGAATCCACATAAAATAAAGGAGTTACATTCCTTTACCCAATCATCACGAGTCATCAATCATCATTGATGGCTCGTTTTGTGTCGCGCTTAAAACGCTTGCGGGAGTATTGCTTCTTAGACTTGTGCACGCGGTGCGTAGCGACCCACTGACCGCCACCATTGCGTTCCATCTGTTCATCGCGCGAAATCATCTTAATAATCTTATCCATCGCGTTGCTCTTGGTTGTCCTCGACTTTCTCATATTATTCATAGTTGACAAGTAAACTTATCCGACAATTAAGGACAATAATCTTTGTTTCTTTTTTATTAAAGACAATTGAATCACTGAAATGTGATTCTTAACCCCAACTGCTGTTAACTACTTTCTTATTTCAAACCAACAGACAGTAGTAGCCCGTAAAGCTACATTTCAACTGGCAAAAACCGTGCCAACTCGCAGCACAAACATGTTTTGACAGGTGGTCAAGTGAAGAGATGCCGCTACAATGGCTGCAGCGGCATCTTTTTGACACAATTGTGGCTTTAAAATCTCTTCAATGTTAAAGACACCTTTGATTAATCTTACTATTGAATCTCAGAGGAGGGGACAACATGACCAGGATCGGCAATAGGACCTCTACTAAGATCGTGACCGGGACCATGTCCAGGACCATGAGGACCGCGAGGACCGCGAGGACCAGGACCAGGACCATGTCCAGGACCACGGCGACCAGGAGCATGGAAACGCAGGCTCATGCGATGAGCCCAACCTTCGGTCACACCTTCTACTTCCTGTCCAGGATACATCTTGATATAACACCAGGGACCTTTTTGTTGAACTACGTAAACTACATGTCCCTCAGGAAGAATAGTGATTGATGGATAACCCTCAGCAGGTCCTGTGCGCACGGTGCATTCACCCACAACCTTGCAGAAGGTGTGGCTAATGCTCTTACCTACACGAGCAGGATGTGGTTTACGAGGAGGCCTTTTCTTAGCTTCCAATGTTGTAGTGCCGCATGCTCCAAGCACCAGCACAGCCAAAAGAATCGATAAGAATTTCTTCATTTTGTTTTTGGTTTTAAATTAATAAATTAACAGTAAAATCTCACAGAAAGTAAGGGACAAACTAAGTATCCTAACATGGGTTTGTTACGCTACCAGAAGCCACCTCAGAGTGCAAAATTAGCAATAAAATCTTAAAGTTCCAAACTTTTTTTCATGGAATCATAAAAAATCATATCAATTCACAATCGCGTTCACACCCCACAACTCGAAAACAAAATTATAATTAATATAATATAATAAATAGAGGGAACATTACGTTATTAATTCTAAGGGAGGGTATACTATGCCCTTTTATGAACATTATAAAAACGACAAAACACAATTATACTCATGAAGAAATTCTTGCTTTCGTTAGCCTTAATGGCAAGTGCAACAATGGGATGGGCACTCAATGTCCAATGCACGCCTGGCGGTCTTGCCAGCCATGTTGCCAACACTTCTATAACCTCTTTAACCATCACTGGACAAATGGATGCTCGTGACTTCAAGTTCATCGCCGATGAACTCGATGCACTGACCACTATCGACCTTTCAGGAGTCACTATCGTGGCCTACAGCGACACCAGTAACCCTCTGTTGAACAACGAGGTTAGCTTCGACGACAATTGCATTCCGCCAATGGCATTCTTTGGCAAGAAAATCTCACAAATAATACTTCCAACCAACACTCGAGCCATAGGAAAAGCCGCTTTCGCTGGATGTAAACAGCTCACTAGCATTGACCTGCCCGAGGGTCTCGACTCTATTGCATCCTATGCTTTCTCAAGCTCTGCTTTAGGACGTATCACTCTACCTTCCACCCTCAAGTCATTAGGACGAGGCGTGTTCGCTCGATGCCAAACGCTGCTCAGCGCAAACATTCTTCCTAGCGTCCCCATGGAAATTCCACAAGATGCGTTCCTCGACTGCATCTTCCTCGATGTGCTATCGGTTGGACCTAATGTGGTTGTCATTGGCGATGGGGCTCTCGCAGGCACCATACGACTTCAAACTATCACATTCACTGGACAAAACAACATCAAGAGCATTGGCAAAGCTGCTTTCGCCGGCTCGGGTATAACTAATTATAATTTCTCGCAAGACAATGGACTGAGCGAGATAAAAGATTGGGCGTTTGCTCAGTCACAACAAGTGAGCGCTGCAATTCCTACCAGTGTCACCAGCTTGGGCAAGGGAGCGTTCTACTATGCTACCAACCTCAATTCGTTCGTCCCAAACGAGACATGTGACAGCATCGCCGACATGCTTCTTGCTGGTACAGTTGTCGCCAACGATAACGCTCCAGGCACCAAGACTCATTATATTGGAAAATATGCTTTCTACAACACCCCTGCACCATCGTTCACACTGCCTTCAACACTTGAGTACATCGGCACTCAGGCTATGGCTGGCATGATTGATATGACCGAACTTGTAAGCGAAGCCATTGATGTGCCACAACTTGGCGATGACGTGTGGCTTGGTGTGAGACAAAAAGTAATACCTCTGAGGGTCCCCTCCGGAAGCTATGACGCTTACAACAGTGCAGAACAATGGAAGAACTTCTGGGTAACAAATGCCGACGGAGTCTTTGGCGACGTTGACCAAGACGGAACTGTTACTGCTGCCGACATCACTGCTCTCTACAACTATCTGCTTGATGGCGATGAAACCTTCTTGGCAACCAGCGACGTTGACGGAGACGGATATGTCACCGCTGCCGACATTACTGTCATCTATAACATCTTGACGGGCAACAAGAATCCTATTGGACGCCACAAGAAAGTACACGACAGCAACGACATTATTATGGCACAAGGATTCATCATTGAGCCAAACAAGTCACACACTATGGACATTGAGCTCATCAACACAGCTGGATTCTCGGCTATGCAGCTCGACCTCACAATGCCACAGGGACTGAGCATCACCGATGTGACGGCAACCAACCGCGCTAAGGGTATGGCGATGGGATTCAACGAAGTTGAACCTGGCAAGTGGAGAATTCTCATCCACAGCGCTAATGCTCTCAGTGGAAACAACGGCACACTGTTCAATGTAACCGTGAAAGCCGACGACAGCTTCGGTGGCAACGACATAATCATCATCGACAACATCATTGCAGCGGAGCCTACCGAACTTGCACACTACATCAACGATTTAACTGTCGAGGTTGGCAACGCCACTGGTGTTAAGGATATCAATACCGACTTGAATAACTCTGGAACAGTTGATGTATACAACACTAACGGACAACTGTTACGACACAACGTGGAGCGCAACGAAGCCACCCAAGGTCTGCCACAGGGCATCTACATCGTGGGAGGCAAGAAAGTGATTGTAAGGTAATCGACAAGTAGCTCATGACTCGCAGAATAACATCTTTTATTCTCGTCCTGATCACTACGTTGCACTTGCACGCTGTGACAGTCACCACCACTGCCGGAGAGCTGGCAGCGGTGGTGACTGACTGTAACATCACATCACTCACCGTGAACGGAACTCTCGATGCGCGAGATTTCAAGTTCATTGCCGATGAGTTATATAAGCTGAAAGGTCTAAACTTGACGGGAGTCACTATTCTCGCCTATAACAGCACGCTCGACGACCAGATGATTGTTGGAGAGTACCAGCATAAAGCCAACACGCTGCCCTACTGCGCTTTCGCAGGTATGACCACGTTGCAAACTCTGAAACTGCCCAAGAATCTTACCGCCATCGACTATGGGGCGGTTGCTGGCTGTTCTAACATTACCAGTATCACGCTGCCCACCACTCTTGAGAAGATTGGCGATGACGCTTTCAACTCATGCTCATCACTAACCGAGATAACTATTGGTGGCAAAATAAACTACTTGGGCAACAGCGCATTTGCACACTGCACCAATCTCTCCTCTGTCGTAATCAACACAAGCCAACCATTGGTAATTGGCAACGATGCCTTTGCCGACTGCACTAACCTTTCAAGCGTCACAATCGGACCTAATGTTACCAAAATTGGCGATGGCGCATTCAATGGGTGCTCTGCTCTCAAGACTATCGACATCATGAACGAGTCAAAGCTTGAGGACTTTGGCGACAAAGCATTCTATAACTCAGCGCTCGAAACGATTGACTTCGAACGCACTCCACTGCTCAAGCATCTGGGAGCATGGGCGCTGGCGCGAACAAACCTCAAGAGTGTCAACATTCCCGCCAATATCAAGAGGTTGGACGAGGGCACTTTATTCTACAACAAATATCTGACATCTGTTGCACTGCCTAAGACGCTAACCTATCTTCCTGACTATATGCTCGCAGGATGCGAGAGAATCGTGGGAGCGCCATTCATGACTCAAAACATGGGCAACATTGGTGATTATGCGCTCTACAACCAGTCGCAGCACGAGGAAATAAGTGTGCCGTTCAAGGTTTACTACATCGGCACCCAAGCAATGGCGGGCATGACGGGGCTCAACGAAATCACCAGTGAGCCATTACAAGTGCCTGAACTGGGCGAAGATGTGTGGAAAGGCATCAATCAGAGCCAAGTGAAACTCAATGTCAACAGCGAGTCAATTGACGAATACAGCGCTGCCGAGCAATGGATGAACTTCCTCATTGGAGTGGCACAGCTGCGTGGCGACATCAATGGCGACGGATTTGTCAACACTGCCGACGCCACTGCCGAGCGACTTTTCATCGTCGACGGAAACACTCAGGGCATCAACACCGAACTTACCGACGTCAACAGAGACGGCCAAGTAAACGTTGGCGACATTGTTTCAATCTACAACATTATCCATGGCACCATCCCTGCCGAAAGACCTCATCGTGGATACTTCGACGACACTCTGGAGGGAAATGGAGAGGCGGTGACAAACAAGAGCGTGAAACTCGACATCTTGCTTGACAACACCATCAATTATACTGCTTTCCAACTTAATATCACTGCACCCAACTATATTACAATCGACAATGCGACGCTATCGGGACGATGCGTTGGACATGAAATCTACCTCAAGAATTTGAGCGCAGGAAAATTCATGATTGTGGGCTTCTCACCAGCCGGTGACGACATTGAGGGTTACAGTGGAGTAATCATGACTCTCAACATAAGCAGCACAAAGACGATAACCAACAATGACAAGATAGCTCTCGACGACATCATCTTTGTCGACTACAATGAAAATGTGTATAAGCGTCACGACGTGGACCTCAACCTGTTGGGAATCTCCGCAGTCGACAACATCACCGTTGACGAGAGCGACCGTCTCATTAATGTCTACAACACACAAGGACAACTGCTCAGACAAGGCGTAGCCCGCGACCAAGCAACACAAGGTCTCACACCAGGAATCTACATCGTAGGCAACAAAAAAGTCATCGTGCGATAATCAATGCACAACTCTTCCCTGATAGAATAACGCTGTCTTCATCATCATGTTGTTCTATCTTTGCGCACACACGCAATCATTAATTTATTATTGAAACACAAAGAGGAGAAACAGCATTTTGTCATCGTTAGCCAAGGCACTGCCTTCGGCTCATATTTTTTTTTCAAAAACTGTCCCACACCATTCTGGGAGTTGTCAATGTATTGCACCGCAGGCGCGGTGCACAAGTTTTTTTTCAAAAAGTGTCCCACACCATTCTGGGAGCTGTCAATGTATTGCACCGCAGGCACAAGTTTTTTTTCAAAAAGTGTCCCACACCATTCTGGGGGTTGTCAATGTATTGCACCGCAGGCGCGGTGCATTTATCCCAGCGATCCAAATTGTCCATGATGTCCATGATGTCAGCATCAATGAACATTCAAGATAGAAATGCATAATTTTATCTTGAAAAAATAATGATGATGTGCTGTTAGAATCGGAAATAACTTAGTAGTGGAGCGCAGCGTA
>CAJOFH010000010.1:0-65477 GCA_905233845.1 uncultured Muribaculaceae bacterium
ATGAATCAATTTGACCACTTCAAGACGTTCTTCATACGAATGTATCATAAAACTGCACCTCAAAAGTTTTGTGTCTAACTTTTGGGGTGCAGTTCAGTGGGATGGCTTTTTGTTTTTTGCAGTAGTTAAGTTAATTACTTAACATACTTCTTGCCGTTCTGGATGTAGATGCCACTCTCAGGAACACGGCTGAGTTCACGACCTTGGAGGTCGAAGATGCGGTTGTCAACTGCGTTGTCGTTGTTAATCTCGCTGATAGCGGTTGGTTTCTTAGAAACCTGGCCATTAGCCTTTACAAGATCGAGAACGATGTCTTGGTTGCCAGTGATAGCGCCGTTGTAAGTGCCAGTGGGGTCACCAGTGTAAGAGAACGAGTAAGTTGCAGGCTCAGCAGGAGTGCGAAGTTGAAGATCAACTTTTGCATTGTCTTCGCAACCGCTCATGTCAAGCGAGAAACGTGCGATAATGTTGTCGTCCTCAGCAGTCAGCTGTGGGAAGAAGCGGCAGTCGTTAGTCGAGAGAATCTCGATGATAACGAGGTTGCCATCCTTAACAGAGCACTTGAGGTCAGCTTTCTGGAACAGCTTGGTCTCACGCCAGTTTGCGTTAGAAGGATTCCACATAGCGAGGATAACGTGTCCATAGCCAGTGAAGCCTACCCATTCTCCGTCTTCCTCATCCTCGAGCCACTCAGCGCCTTCGGGCTTAATAACCTCCATGTTGAAGCCATTGAGGTAGTCAGTGCTGTTGATGAGTTTCAGATAAACCATTACATTGCTTGCGTCTTGTGATTCCTCGGCAAGCTCAAAATACAGTTCTGATGGGCATTGTGCATAAGCAGCAAGGCCAATCAAAGCAGCTGCAAAAAGAGTAAAAATTTTCTTCATTTTAAAATGATTTAAATGTTAATAAAATAATTAATTATTTATTAGTCACGTCATTTCGGTTGTCAAGTAGATGTCCAATTAAAGGCTTTTCTTTCGTCTTATATGGAAATCATTGCAAAATAAATAAATAATTTTTTAATCTCCAAATTTTTTTGAGAAAAAAAATATGAACTATTTATCTTCTTTTTTCAATAAAACATAGAACAAATAAAACTGTATGTATTTTGACAAAATTTGTTGATTTTAGTTGTGTGTCGTTGTTATAGTTGTTTGATTGTTATTGCATTGAGTCAACAAAAAAAGCCACCCTTGTGGGATGGCTTTTTCTACGTTTTGCAGCAGTTAATTACTTAACATACTTTTTGCCGTTCTGGATGTAGATACCATGCTCGGGAACGCTCTTGAGCTCACGACCTTGGATATCATAGATGCGGACATTGTTGCTGTCGGCTCCGATAGTGCTTATGCCAGTTGGTGGTGTTGTATCCTCCTCAAGAGTTACTACATCAGGAACTTCTGTAGCATCGTAGTTCTGAGAAACATAGCCTTCCTTCTCGAAGCTTACGTTGTAAGTCTTGCCCTCTTCAGGAGTGTACTGAAGGCTGTAAGCACCTTCGTCATTGGTAGTAGTAGTGATAGCTTCTTTTGCATCAGCCTCGTTCAGAGTAACGGTAACGTCCTTAAGAGGTGCGCCGTCGGCATCCTTAACAATACCTGAAATAGTTACAGGCTCAACAACTGGTTCAGTGCCCTTAATCTTAACGATATCACCAACCTTGGTAAGCTCGAGAACGATTGGCTCGTCAATAGTTATAGCACCGTTGTAAGTGCCAGTGGGGTCACCAGTGTAAGAGAACGAGCATCCTTGAGGAGTAGCTTCAGAACGGAGCACGAAATCGCCATCCTCGCAACCGCTAAAGTTTAGTGAGAAGCGTGCAACGATGTTGTCGTCCTCTTCGGTCAACTGTGGGAAGAAGCGGCAGTCGAGAGTCGAGAGAATCTCGATGATAACGAGCTTTTCCTCCTTGATAGAGCACTTGAGGTCAGCTTTCTGGAAAAGCTTGGTCTCACGCCAGTTGAGGTTAGTGGGCTCCCACATAGCGAGGATAGTGTGGCCATAGCCAGTGAATCCTACCCATTCTCCGTCTTCCTCGTCCTCGAGCCACTCAGCGGCTGCGGGCTTTTGAATCTCCATGTTGAAGCCGTTGAGATAGTCAGCGCTATTGACAAGCTTCAGATGAAACATAGCATTGCTTGCGTCTTGTTCAGCCTCAGCTGGTTCAAAGTAAAGTCTTGAGGGGCACTGTGCATAGGCAGTGATGCCCAACAATGCAACTGCAAAAAGTGTAAAAAACTTTTTCATTTTAAAATGATTTAAATGTTTAAGAATTATTTATCAGTCACGTCATTTCGGTTGTTTAGTAAATGTCCAATTAAAGGCTTTTCTTTCAACTTATATTGAAATCATTGCAAAATAAATAATTAATTGTTTAATCTCCAAATATCTTTGAGAAAAATAATATGAACTAATTGTCTTGTAGAACTATTTGTCTTATTTTATCAATAAAACATAGAACAAAAAACTGTTATGACATAGAAGACTAAAAAAACAACCTGTCGTCGGCCTAATGACTGATTTGGGTTTAACAACATTTGTTGATTTTAGTTGTGTGTTGTTGTTATAGTTGTTTGATTGTTATTGTATTGAGTCAACAAAAAAAGCCACCCTTGTGGGATGGCTTTTTTTACGTTTTGCAGCAGTTAATTACTTAACATACTTTTTGCCGTTCTGGATGTAGATACCACTCTCAGGAACACGGCTGAGCTCACGACCCTGGAGGTCGAAGATGCGGTTGTCAACAGCCTGGTCGTTGTTGATCTCGCTGATAGCGGTGTTAACCTTTGCTCTAACAATATCGTTAGTCTTGTCCAACTCGAGAACGATTGGCTCGTCAATAGTGATAGCGCCGTTTACTGCACCAGTTGGGTCACCAGTGTAAGAGAATGAGCATCCTTGAGGAGTAGCGTCAGATCTGAGTTCAAGACTTTCTCCTCTGGTGTCCTCGCAACCGCTAAAGTCAAGCGAGAAGCGTGCAACGATGTTGTCGTCCTCTTCGGTCAACTGTGGGAAGAAGCGGCAGTCGAGAGTCGAGAGAATCTCGATGATAACGAGCTTGCCCTCCTTTATAGAGCACTTGAGGTCAGCTTTTTGGAACAGCTTGGTCTCACGCCAGTTGAGGTTAGAGGGATTCCACATAGCAAGGATAGTGTGGCCATAACCAGTGAAGCCTACCCATTCGCCATCTTCTGCGTCCTCTACCCACTCAGCGTTTTCGGGCTTTTGAATCTCCATGTTAAAACCATTGAGGTAATCAGTGCTGTTGACAAGTTTCAGGAAAACCATAACATTGTCAGCAGGCTGTTCAGCTTCAGCAAGCTCAAAGTAAAGCCTTGAAGGGCACTGTGCATAAGCAGCAAGACCAATCAAAGCGGCAGCAAAAAGTGTAAATACTTTCTTCATTTTAAAATGATTTTAATGTTTAAGAATTAATTATTTATTAGTCACGTCATTTCGGTTGTTAATGATATAATCATATTGAGGCATAATGGTAACCTCTCTCATGAAAATCATTGCAAAGTAACTAAAATAATTTTTAATCACCAAATTTTTAAAAGAAAAAAGAAATAAAACAAAAAAAGCCACCCTTGCAGGATGGCTTTTTAGTGTTTTTGCAGCAGTTAATTACTTAACATACTTCTTGCCGTTCTGGATGTAGATGCCACTCTCAGGAACACGGCTGAGCTCACGACCCTGGAGGTCGAAGATGCGGCCGTCGGCATTGTCAGCATTGATAGTGCTAATGCCAGTTGGCTGCCAGTTGATCTCCATTACGAGAGGCTCAGTGAGACCACGAGCTTCCTTAACAACGATGTTGTAAGCACCAGTCTCAACAACCTTGAAGTTAGCACCGTCACACAATGCGATGTTAGCGCCATTGAGATCGTTTACAAGCTCGAAGTAGCCAACATTGTTAGCATCCTCGCCACCGAACCAAATCCAACCATCATTTGCGTCAGGAGTGATGAGCTTGAATTCATCACCTGCCTGTAAGTCTACAGTACCAGCGAAGTTGCCATCACCGTCCTCGGTAAGAGCGATGCGGCCACCCTCCTCAGTCTGGTTCCATCCGTTGAATGTGCCAACTACATAGAACTCGTTGTAGCCCTCTGCAGCAGGAGCCTTAGCGGTAATCTTGCCGTCAGCCTTGGTGAGCTCAAGATTGATTGGCTCGTCGATGGTAATAGCGCCATCATAGGTGAGAGTTGGGTCACCAGTGTAAGAGAACGAGCATCCCGATGCACTAGCGTCAGAATGGAGAACGAGGTCACCATCCTCGCACTCACTGAAGTCAAGTGAGAAGCGTGCGATAATGTTGTCGTCCTCTTCGGTCAACTGAGGGAAGAAGCGGCAGTCGAGAGTTGAGAGAATCTCGATGATAACGAGGTTTTCACCCTTGACATTGCACTTGAGGTCAGCTTTCTGGAAGAGCTTGGTCTCGCGCCAGTTTACGTTGGCAACGTCCCACATGGCAAGGATAGTATGGCCATAGCCAGTGAATCCTACCCATTCTCCGTCTTCCTCATCCATTAGCCAGTTAGCGGCTGCGGGCTTTTGAATCTCCATGTTGAAGCCGTTGAGATAGTCAGTGCTGTTGACAAGCTTCAGATAAAACATAGCATTGCTTGCGTCTTGTTCAGCCTGAGCTGGTTCAAAGTAAAGCCTTGAGGGGCACTGTGCATAAGCAGCAAGACCAATCAATGCAGCTGCAAAAAGTGTAAATACTTTCTTCATTTTAAAATGATTTTAAAGTGTTAAAAAATAATTAATTATTTATTAGTCACGTCATTTCACTTATTGAAGTGATGTTCTAAAAGTGGTGGTGTTGTCCACAATTGGAAATCATTGCAAAATAAATGATTTTTTTTAAAATATCCAAACTTTTTTGAGAAAAAATAAGAAAATATTTTGCTGTTTTTTTCAGTTTTACTTAAAAACGCTGGTATAGTGAGAATTGTATAATGAAAAAAATAGTTTACAAGTTTGGAGTTGATACGGTAACCATGGCGGTGGGGTTGCTGTAGAACGATGGGATCTCGAACGAGATTCCCTCGCAGGTATAGGTGGTGCCACCAGTTATTACGATGTTTCGCAAGTATTTGTACTTCTGGGTGTAGCCAGGTGTCACAGTCGATGAGCGTCCACCAATGCCCAGGATGTAGCCACCGTTGGTGAAGAATCCGCACTTACCGTTAAATGCGCGAGCGTCGTATTTGCTTGCCGCCACGCGCACGGTGCCACCAGTGATTGTGATTGCTCCGTCGGCCTTTACACCGCCCGCCTTGGTGTCGTGGGTGGAGTTGTATTCGTAGACATCGCCAGTTGTCACGGCTGTGAAATTGCCGCCGCTAATGTTGATGCTGCCGTCGGTGTTCAGACCCTTGCCTCCCACTCCAGTGCTGGTGAGGTAGACGGTGCCTGCTGTCATGTTGAAGGTGCTGTCACACTTGATGGCGGCACAGCTGCTGATGTCGTTCTCGGTGGCGTCGAAGACAGCGTCGCCGCTTGTGCTGGCAGTGATTGAGCCCCCAGCGATGGTCATTATCGACTCGCTCTTGATGGCCTTAACGGTGTTGGCGCTGGTGGTGACGTTGAGTGTGCCGTCGTTCATGATGAACTGTCCGTTGTTGGTGTCGGTTTCATCTTTAGTGCACCCCACGTCAATGCCGTCACCGCCAGTGGTGTTGATAGTCACGGTGCCACCGTCCATACTGAAGTATTGGTTGATGTGCATGCCGTCGCTCACCGAGTTGGTCACAGTGATTGTGCCGCTGGTGATGCGTGTGTATTCATCGCTACGGTAAGCGTGCTTGCTGTTGCCGGTGAGAGTGAGTGTGCCGCTACCTGCAATCACGGCATGGCCATTGATGAAGAGGCAGGCCTTTTGTGGTCCTCCTGTAGCATCGCTCAGGATGTTAGTGCCGTTGAGTGTCACGTCGATGCGCTTGCCGTTGTCGATGTTGATGGCTGCGCTGTCGGGGTTGTGGATGCTCACGTTGTTGAGGTTGACGAAGCACTTGTATTCTCCGTCCATATAGAACGAGCCATTGGTTGTTGAGCCGCTCAGGTTATAGAACACTGAGTCCTGAAGTGCGGGTGCGGCAACGATATTGACGTGGGCGCCGTTCACCGCTACGGTCATCAGGCCCTTGATGTTCTTGGCTACGGTAACTGTGGCACTCGATCCGTCGTACTCCACGTTGACAGTGTAGTCGTCGATATCGGGACCGTCATCCACGCCGAGAAGGACGTTGTAGATAATAGTGATATCAACCGATGTGATTATTCCGTCACCGTCCTGGTCACCGTTGACAATATCGCTGGTGTCGCCGTTGAGCAGATAGTTGTAAAGTATTGTGACATCAACACTTGAGACGATGCCGTCACCGTTAACGTCGCCAGTGATGGCGCTTGCTTTATGTCCTAAGGCCGCTCCCAACAAGAGCAGTGCCACTGCAATGGTCTTTTTCATTTTGTCTGGTTAAAATTGTGTTTCATTTGGTTTTGTGAGCGCAAATTTACGCAATCAAAGTCAAAATAACAAATATATATAATAATGTGTCAATTTTTTTGATGATAATTATCACAAACAGTCATTATTGTTCAATGAAATAAAAAAAACCACCCGTGATGGGTGGTTTTTTGTTTTGCATTGCAGTTAAGTTAATTACTTAACATACTTCTTGCCGTTCTGGATGTAGATACCATGCTCGGGAACGGTCTGGAGCTCACGGCCCATGATGTCGAAGATGCGGTTGTCAACATTCTTATCGGCGTCGATAGTGTTGATGCCAGTGTAGACTTGTCTAACCTTGTCACCAGTCTTGTTGAGTTGAGCAACAATCTTGTCGCCAGTCCAAGCACGAGTGCCCTCTACACCACCGGTGTAAGAGAACGACAGCATCTCGGGCTTAGAAGCAGTAACGAGATAGTAGTCGCCATCGGCGCAAGCGCTCATGTCAACAGTAAAGCGAGCTACAGTCTCCATGTTAGGAGCCTCGATTACTGGGAAGAAGCGGCAGTCGTTAGTCGAGAGGATCTCGATGATAACGAGGTTGTGAGTGTCTTCCTTTACACTGCACTTGAGGTCGCACTTTTGGAAAAGTTTCTTCTCCCTCTGAGAGTCGGTTTGTCCTTCCCAACGTGCAAGGATAGTGGGGCCATAGCCACTGAAGCCTACATACTCCTCATCGTCCTCGTCCAGTAACCATTCAATGGCATCGCAGTAGTCACCTACTTGGTCGTCGGCTGCACCTTCGTTTAAGCACTTTGCAACCTCCATGTTGAAACCATTGAGGTTCTCGCTTGAGTTTTGAAGCTGGAGCAACATTGTTACCTTGTTGGCATCCTGCTCTTCCTCGGCAGCATTAAAGAACAGCTTTGAGGGGCATGGTCCATCGTCCTGTGCAAAAGCAGAAAGGCCAAGCAAAGCAACTGCAAAAAGAGTAAAAATTTTCTTCATTTTAAAATGGTTTAAATAGTTAAAATTTTAAATATTTATTAGTCACGTTTTGTCAAAAAATAACAATGAAATCTTCCATTTGAGGGCAACTGATGAGACCCTCGCATAGAATTCAATGCAAAATAAGTAAAACTTTTTTGAACAACCAAACATTTTTGAAAAAAAACACGAAAAAATTATTTTTTTTTATGATTTTTTTCTTCTGCACGCCTATTTTACAAGGTAGTTGAAGTTGTCGGGGATGGGCGATTGGAAGGTGACGAGCTGTCGAGTAATGGGGTGGATGAAGCTCATGACGGTGGCATGAAGTGCGACTCGGTTGATGGGACTGTGATGGCCGCCATACTTGCGGTCGCCGCTGACTGGGTTGCCCAGGTCGTGCATGTGTACTCTGATTTGGTTTTTTCGGCCTGTTTTTATCTCGAGTTCTACCATCGCAAAGCGTTTTCCCTGTTTGATAACGCGATAGCGCGTTACGGCGAGTCGTCCCAGTTTCTTGTCGGTTGTGGAATACATCTCAAATGTCTCCTCGTTCTCGGCGAGGAAGCTCTTGACGGTGCCTTCGGGTTGTTCCACATGTCCCTCTACCACAGCAATATACTTGCGCTCAACGACCATGTTGTTCCAGTTGCTGATGAGCTGGTCTCGGGCCTGCTTGGTCCGGGTGAGCAGCATCAGTCCCGATGTGTCACGGTCGAGGCGGTGCACGACATAGACATTGGCCTTGTCGCTGAAGCCGCGAGCATATTTCTTGATGATGTTGTAGACGGTGTCGTCGCTGGGCTTGCCGGCTGCAGTTGAGAGCACGCCATAGCCCTTGTCAACGACGATGATGTCGTTGTCTTCATACACGAGCTTGACACGAGGGTGGCTGAAGACTTGGAATGAGCGATCAAAGTTTACCCACAACACATCGCCAGCATGAACTGGCAGGTCAAACTGCCTTGATGGCACTCCATTGACTGCCAGCTGGTTGTGCCGCAACATCGACTTGAGCTTGGTGGGCTTTTGGTCGGGCAGCAGTAACGCTGCTGTTGCGAGCAGTGTGCCATCTTCACGAATTGTTAATTTTGCCACATTGTCGGTGGCTGGTCCCCGTCGGGGTTGTCTCTTCTCCATATTAAGTTAATCGCGCTATATTTTTTATTTAGTCTTTTCTGAATTATGCATTATGCATTGTGCATTGAGCATTATGGCATTAAGCATTGTGCCTTTGATTACGTGGGTGGTGTGTGAGGATTTCATGTCGCAGCGTGGAACGGTCGATGTGGACGTAAATCTCGGTGGTCTCGATGCTCTCGTGTCCAAGCATCTGCTGGATGGCGCGAAGGTTTGCGCCCCCTTCGAGCAGATGAGTGGCGAAGGAGTGTCGCAATGTGTGAGGGCTCACCGTTTTCCTTATTCCTGCAAGCTCACATAACTCCTTGACGATGTAGAAAATCATCACTCGAGTGAGGCGGTTGCCTCGCCTGTTCAGGAAGAGTATGTCCTCGCAGCCCTGCTTGGCCACCTGGTTGTTTCTCGTTTGCTCCAAATAGAGGTTTATCTGTGTCAGTGCTTCCTGTGAAATGGGAATCAGGCGCTGCTTGTTGCCCTTGCCTATCACAAGGATATATTCCTCTTCCTCAAAGATTTGCGAAAGTCGCAACTCTACCAACTCCGAGACGCGCAACCCGCAGCCATAAAGCACTTCGATGATGGCGCGATTGCGCTGCCCTTGTGGATGCGAGAGGTCGATACAAGCTATCATGCGGTCTATCTCGCTCAGTGTGAGCACCTCGGGCAGGTGCCGTCCCATGCGCGGCGATGGCAACAGCTGTGTGGGGTCGTTGTCGACAAGTCCCTCCATTACCATGTACTTGAAGAAGCTCTTGATGCCAGAGATGATGCGCGCCTGCGATCGTGGTGAGATACCTACGTCGTGCAGGGTCCCTAAGAACTGGTCCAGGTCTTGGTTGTTGACCTCGGTGATGCTCTTTTTCACGTTGTCAAGATAACGCACAAGGTGGTCAACATCGCGGCAGTAGCTTGCCGCGGTGTTAGCCGAGAGCCCTTTCTCAATGCGCAGGTATCCCTCGAAGCGTTGCTTGGTCTTCTCCAGATCCATAGTGATGTTAGGTCAAGAAAAAAGCCATCAAAAAGAATGTGTTCCTCTTGATGACATTTTCTTGGTACCACAGTGGGCTTTACTTCTTGTCGCCAGCTGGTGCAGCAGGAGCCTGAGCGTCGGCTGCGGGAGCCTGAGCGGCAGGAGCGGCTTGCTGAGTGGGGAATTGAGGTGCTTTCTGCTCCTTCTGAGTCTTCATGTCCTCAAGTGTTATCTTCTTGTTGGAAGAGACAACAGTGGGTTGAGAAATGAAAGGAGTAGCAATGCTGAGCACGCAAATGAATATTGCGAGTCCCCAAGTTGCTTTTTCAACAAAATCGGTGGTTTTCTTTACTCCCATTATTTGGTTGTAGTTGCTGGCACTTGCTGCCAAACCACCACCTTTAGACTTTTGTATAAGCACCACGCCAATAAGCAAAATTGATGCCAAGAGGATTAAAATTGATAGTGTAATTGCCATTTTATCAAATAGTTATAGTTTGTTTTTTTATTGTTTCGTTTAGCACTAATTTTCGCAAAAAGCGAATTTGGTCTGCAAAGTAAATACTTTTTTCTGGAAAATTCAAATTTATGCTTTCAATAATTTCAAGAGCCTTGGAATATTTTCCTCGTGCGATGTAGACTTTTGCCAGACTTTCGGAGAGCATCGAGTCATCATTTTGAGTGGAATTTTCCACTTTGTCGTTGGCAACTTGGGCCACTTCTTCTTGCTGAGGATGGTGATTGACGAGAGGCTGTTGAGCCATCGCCTGCTGTTCTTTCTCGCGTGAGTGAACTATGAAGCTGTCGATGAGTTCATCCTCCTTATCATGAGTGGCAGTGTCGTCGCTTTGTGCAGCGAGTATGTCGGCATAGTCGGGCATCGGGTTGAAGATTGCCTGGCTTATTGCGTCAATCTCCTTTTGGTTGGATCCTTGTGCGTAGGTCTCCAAGAACTTGTCGATTATATTGTCAACATCGGCAGGTGTTGAGGTTGTTTCTGGAGTGGGGTAGAAGTGGGCAAAGGCGGTAGGTGCGTTGCCCACCATGATAGCAAGGTCTCGACGGTCAGGACTCATAATAGAGAGTCGATGCAGCGCTTCCTGATTCCCGTTGTGCTTCACATGCAGCAACAGTGGTAACGAGAAGTAGGGATAACGTTCCCTCGCCTCGTCAACCCATTGCTGCTCAGGTGTCTCTCCCGAGTTCAGCAGCCTTTCTATGTCCTGCGAAATTGTCAAATTTGTTATGATTTTCTATATTCTATATACTTTAGACTTTATAGAAACAATGTGCATTGAGTCAATTACCAATTGCCAAGGGTCTGGTTGAAAATAAGATCGACTAACTCGGTGCTGATTTCCTCGCATAGCTGGTCCTGGACATCGATAAGCAGCTGGTTGCTGTCGAAGTCACGATAGGCCGAGACGCTAATGTCGTTGCTCAAGGCGTCGTTCACATTGTCGATGTATTTCACTCTAACCGCGATGGTGAGACGTGTGCGGGTGGCATAAGCGTTGTCGCCAACAGCTTGTGGTGAGAGACTGTAGTTGGTGATCTCGCCCTCAAACCTAAGGTCGCTGTTAGGGTTATCAATCTGGTGGAGCCTGGTTTGCTGTGTCACCACGTCTTGCAACTTGTTTTGAAACAACTGTTGCAGAGGTGGATAAACCAGAGCAGCGCGTATGGGGAAATTGGCAAACGATACAGTTTTGTACTTGTTGTAGTCGATAGCCGCACCGTTGAACTTATAGCTGATGCAACCTTGTGCCAAGACCATTACAGCGATGGAATAAAACAATATTCGTGCCAAAGAAGATTTCATAACTCACTTACGGTTGTTGCGGTATTCTAAACCATATTCTTTAATCTTGCGGTAAAGGGTGCGCTCACTGATTCCAAGCTCTTGGGCCGTTTGCTTGCGACGGCCTTTGTTGCGTTCAATGGCATTGATAATCACTTCGCGCTCAGTGTCCTGCAGTGTTTTTACCTTGTCTTCCTCAACATCTACTGCAGTGGCTTTGATGTTGGTGATGGATTGTCGTTGCTGCGATGAGGGACGATGTTGCGAAGAATTGTCATAGTTTTGCGGCACTTCTTGCCACACTTGTGGCTCGTCGATGTCGTCTGCCATCTCTCTCGATGCTGTGATAGCTGTACTCTGGCGGTTAAGGTCGTTAATGTTAGAGCTCAGATGAATCTTGTTGCCTTGATTTGTGACGTTGTGGATTCCTGCTTCCATAGCATCTTTCAGCTCTTTGATCTCTTGCTGCATCTGCAAGATGAGTTTGAAGATGAGCTCGCGCTCCTGGGTGTAGTCGTGCTGAGCGTTGTCGTAGACTACTGGCAGGCTGGCATTGTGATTCTTCTGGTTGAGATAGCGTTTAACCACTTCGCCAGTCACCATTCCGGTCTCGAACGACGACATCTCGCGGATAAGGCTCTGGAGCTCACGCACATTGCCGCTCCAACGGAACGCCATGAGCTCACGATAAGCACTCTCGTCAAACATCAATGGTGGCCTTTTGTGTTGTTCGGCATAGTCGTAGCTGAACTTTGTTGCAAGCAGCTTGATGTCCTCGCCACGCTCACGCAGTGGTGGCACCTCGATGCGGATGGCAGCGATTCGGTAGAACAGGTCTTCGCGGAACGTGCCCTCCTTTACCATCTGCATCAAGTCACGGTTGGTGGCGGCAACAACGCGTACATCGGTTTTGCGAACCTTTGAAGACCCCACACGCATATATTCTCCCGACTCGAGCACTCGCAGCAGTCGTGCTTGAGCGTCGAGGCTGAGGTCGGCAACCTCGTCGAGAAATATAGTTCCCTTGTCGGCTACCTCAAAGTATCCTGAATGTTCGCTCTCGGCGTTGGTGAAAGCTCCTTTTTCGTGTCCGAAGAGTTCGCTTGTGATGGTGCCCGAGGGTATTGCTCCGCAGTTTACTGCTATATACTTGTTGTGCTTGCGCGGACTGTTGTCGTGAATGATTTTTGGGAAGAATTCCTTACCAGTACCATTCTCGCCGTTGATTAGCACTGAGATGTCGATGGGAGCTACTATCAATGCCCTCTTCACTGCAGTCAGCAACTTTGGCGATGAGCCAATGATGCTGTAGCGTTGCATTGTCTGTTTTATCTTTGCTTCGGTTATTGTTGCCATTTCTTCAATTTATAAGTTTGCTGTTTTAAAAATGTTCCCAATTCCTCGGGAGTGTTGTATTGCGTTAATGTCTCGGGCGAGATTATATCACCTATTGACACGCGGAAGTCGTAGTTCTTTTTGTTGAACACCTCAACAGGTAGTCGCAGAGTGCGCAGGCGCCAGTCAATCATGCCCAGGGCGGTAAAGACCCAGCTGTTGTGGCCGTGGAAGTAGATGGGAATCACTGGAACCTTTAGTTTTTGGATAATGCTGATTACCGAGGACTGCCACTCGCGGTCTTCAATGCGCAAGCCCCAGGTGAGCTTCGACACAGCGCCAGCGGGGAAGAATCCCAGTGGATGTCCCTCCTTTACGTGTCGCATGGCCTCTTTGATGCCTTTTACCGAAACGGCACGCTTGGCGGGGTCGTCGCTTGCGAGAGCGTCAACGGCTATGAAACTTGGTCTCAGTGCGCCAATGTGGTTAAGAATCATGTTCACCATCACTTTAAAATCGGGACGATGGTGCCCAACGATGTCAATCAGTGCCATGCCGTCGAGGGCTCCGTAGGGGTGGTTCGAAACCGTGATGAACGGTCCGTCGGGGATGCTATCGAGCACTTCTTCATTTCTAATTCTCATCGGGGCTTCGAGTTCCTCAAACATTTTGTGCGAGAAATCTGGACCCGGCAAGTGCATGTTGCGGCTGTGGTAGTCGTTGGTCTTGTCCAAAGCGCACCAGTGAAAAATACGGTTCACGAGTTTCTCCTTCCCCTTGAAAAATGGGGCAACCTTGCACACGTCGTCATAATCGAGCACCGTGGGTTTGATTGGCAGTTGATCTTGGGTTTTTTCTGTATCTTTGTTCATAGTAATTAATCTATTGTATATCAGAGTGATATAATGGTATTGGTTCCACGTTCCACTCCTTTCAGGCTACAAAGATACATCAAAAAACTGAAAAAATGTCAGTTTTTTGCTTTTTTCACACAATTTAAAATCTTAGGTTCCCGATTCTCACTTCTTGCCAGTGATAATTGATTTGATATCGTTTAGCTTATTGAGGGCTTCCATGGGTGTGAGATTGTTGATGTCGGTGTTGAGAATCTCATCGCGCACTTGGCTCAGCACGGGGTCATCGAGCTGGAAGAAGGACAGCTGAACGCCGTTTCGGTTGTTGGCAACATCGTCAAGGTCTTTGCTCAGTGAGTCGTTGTTGCTGTTCTGCTCCAGGCGTTTGAGCACTTCGTCGGCGCGGTGAACGATGGTCTTGGGCATACCAGCGATTTTCGCTACGTGTATACCGAAGCTGTGCTCGCTGCCGCCAGGCACGAGTTTGCGCAGGAACACCACTTTGCCGTTCATCTCTCGCACGCTCACATTGTAGTTCTTCACGCGTTTGAAAGTCTTCTCCATCTCGTTGAGCTCGTGGTAGTGAGTTGCAAAAAGAGTCTTGGGGTGAGAGCCTATCTCGTGGATATATTCCACAATTGACCAAGCGATTGAGATGCCATCGTAGGTGCTCGTTCCGCGGCCTAACTCGTCAAAGAGGATAAGGCTGCGCTCGCTCAGATTGTTGAGGATTGACGAGGCCTCGGTCATCTCGACCATGAAGGTTGACTCGCCAAGCGAGATGTTGTCGCTGGCCCCCACACGGGTAAACACCTTGTCAACGATACCAATGCGGGCATTTTGGGCAGGCACAAAACTGCCTATCTGCGCCATAATTACTATGAGGGCGGTCTGGCGCAGCAGAGCTGACTTACCTGCCATGTTGGGGCCAGTGATAATCATCACTTGTTGCTCATCGTTGCTGAGCCTGATGTCATTGGGCACATACATCTCGCCCACAGGCAGTTGTTTCTCAATAACTGGGTGACGGCCGTCGCAAATCTCGATGTCGAGGCTGTCGTCCACCACGGGGCGGTTATACTGGTTCTCAAGGGCCACGCGCGTGAATGAGAGCAGGCAGTCGAGCTGTGCAATCAAAGCCGAATCATTCTGAATAACTGCGATATAGTCGCTCACGGCGGTCACCAGCTCGTTGAAGATACGGGTCTCGAGAATGAGGATTTTCTCCTCAGCGCCTAAGATTTTCTCCTCCAGTTCTTTTAGTTCTTGGGTGATATAACGCTCGGCGCTGACAAGAGTCTGTTTTCTTATCCATTCATCGGGCACCTTGTCCTTGTGGGTGTTGCGAACTTCGATATAGTAGCCAAACACATTATTGTAGCCAATCTTTAAGCTTGGTATGCCAGTGCGCTCACTCTCACGCTGTTGCAAGCGCATAAGGTAGTCTTTGCTGCTCGAAGAGATGTTGCGAAGCTCGTCAAGTTCGTCGTTCACGCCATTGCGAATCACGTTGCCGCGGTTCACCATGCTGGGTGCGTCGGGGTTGAGTTCGCGTTCAATGCGGTCGCGAATTAGCGGACAAGGGTTCAACTGCTCGCCATAGCTGTATAGCACCTCGTTGTCGCTTTGCTCACACATTCGCTTGATGGGAACCATCGCTTGAAGTGCACATTTGAGCTGTACCATCTCACGAGGTGAGATGCGCCCCACTGCTACTTTCGAGACCAATCGCTCAATGTCGCCTATAACTTCAAGCTGTTCCTTAAGCAACTCGCGACCAGACGGATCTTTAAAGAACTGCTCCACCACGTCGAGGCGGCGATTGATGGCTTTCACGTCCTTGAGAGGGAACATTATCCAGCGATGCAGTAGGCGGGCGCCCATGGGCGAGAGGGTCTTGTCGATGACACTCAACAGACTCTTGCCGTCATCGGCCATCGGGGCTATCAGCTCAAGGTTGCGCACAGTGAACTTGTCAAGGCGCACATATCGTTCGGCTTCGATGCGCGAGAGCGACGTGATATGCTTGATTTGGGTGTGCTGGGTCAAGTCGAGATAGTGTAGAATAGCACCAGCAGCCACAATGGCGCACGGCATGTTTTGCACGCCAAAGCCTTTCAAGTTCTTGGTTTCAAAATGCTTGAGCAGGCGATCCATTGCCGAGTCCTCGGTGAAAATCCAGTCCTCCATCTCAAAGGTGAGGTATTTTGCTGTGGTCGACTGCTGGAAGCGGGTGCGGTTGCTGCGCTCTATGAGCACCTCTTTTGGGGCAAAGTTGCCAAGGAGCTTGTCAACGTAGTCGACCGAGCCCTCGGCAGCAAGAAACTCACCTGTGCTGATGTCAAGGAACGACACGCCAGTGGCTTTCTTTCCAAAGTGGACCGCCGCGAGGAAGTTGTTCTCCTTGCGGTCGAGCAATGTGTTGCCGATGACCACACCAGGAGTCACCAGCTCGGTAATGCCACGCTTGACTAGTTTCTTGGTGAGTTTCGGGTCCTCGAGTTGGTCACAGATTGCTACGCGTTTGCCCGCTCTTACGAGCTTGGGCAGATAGGTGTCGAGAGCATGGTGTGGGAAGCCAGCCATCTCCAAATTCTTGCCGCCGGTACCGTTTGAGCGGCGAGTGAGGGTGATGCCCAGTATCTCGCTTGCCTCGATGGCGTCGGGGCCGTAGGTCTCATAAAAGTCGCCCACGCGATAAAGCAGCAAAGCATCAGGATGCTTCGCCTTCATCTCGTAGAACTGTTTCATCATCGGGGTTTGCCCCACTTCTTTTGCCATAGTGTTTTTTTCTTGTTTTTTTCAGGACGACAAAGATAGTGAATAGTTTTCAGTTTTCAGTTATTGGTTGTTGGTTTTTTGAAGATATCAGACAAAAAAACAGGCAGAGTCAATAAACTCCGCCAGGTTTTTCTTGTGATGATGTTTATTCATAAACCAGCGACACGTTGTCGACCCAGAATGTCATGTCGGGGGTGCCGGTATAAGGCTTGCCGCAAGCCGACGAGAGCATCACAATGATGTGTGTAGGAGTGGCATTGGGGTCATCCCATAGCTCCTCAATGACAGGAACCATTTTGCCCTTGCTATTTTTAGCATAGTAGGGGTTTTCTCTGTCAAGAAGGCCCATATACTCTTCATAACCCTCGTGACTAGTGATGTCGCCATACCACACTGGTATGCGGTGAGTTGTCCACTCCGATATCGATTTGCCATATCGCTCTCGGCCTGTGCCCACACGTGCTGCGTGGATGCGACCGCTGGGGTCTTCCCATCGGCGTTGCAGCAGGATAAACACCTCAGCATAGTCTTGTCCAGGAAGTTCCTTCTTGCTTCCGAAACCGCTCGAATAGATGCGCTGCCCCTTGGGTATGGATAGTTTGTATTCAAACTGCAAAGCCACAGGTCGCTTGGTAAATGGTATTCCAATATTCATCATTCTGTAGGGATTCTTGGTGCCCTTCACAGGTTCTAGCATTTCGCCCAGGTAAATGGTGCCCGATGCGAGCACGTCCATGGTGAGCACGTTCAAGGCCTTTACGTGCTCAAATTTTGTCATAAGCTTTGCGCACTTGCCATTGCCATGTTTGTCTGGATATACTTGATTGCTAGTTTTCGTCACGCTAGCAACCTTAGCAAGCACATTGCTCGTTGCCCATGGCGAGCCGCCCATGTTTGTATAAGGGGCTTCTCCATTAAGAGTTTTAGTGGGTGCTATCTCATACACTTGTTTCTCATTTCCACCTATAACTGATGATTCCTTGACATTTCGGGTCACCCATTGTTCAAAATCGCCAAAATCAATCAGTTCTATTGTCTCGGATTTGGCGCTCGATATGCCCAAGCATGCTAAGGCCACTAACAATAATGTTTTTCTCATAAGTTATTTAAATATTTAATGTGTATTTATCATTGACTAAAAAAATAGTTCATAGTTTAATCGCAATCGTGAACGCGATTTTCTTATGAACATGATTGAACTCTTTCCTCTCAATTCTCTCTGCGTGCTGCTTCGCTTAGGAGACGGTGCCCAATCTTGCAATAGATACACTTGCGCGCGTCGCAGTAGCTGCGCTTGAGCTCTATTAAAGCTTGTGAGGTGAGTGCGCTGTCGCAGTCGATTCCCGCTGCCACAAAGTTGCTCACTATTGAGTTTTTCTCGGGCTTAAGACTCTCGAGCAGGGCAATTGCCTTGTCGGTTAAGGCATAGTTGCCAGTAATTTCACCATAGGCGTAGTAGAGTGGTGCCACAGTGTTGATTAGCACTATGTCGATTGAGCTGTTGCTCAGTGCTGGCGATGGCTTCTCGCTGGGCTTGCCGAAGCTGTAGTGGTTACTCCAGTAGCCGCTCAGCTCTACTTGGAACAGCTGTCGCAGCTCCTTCTCGCCGTTGGCTTCAAGGATGTCGCTCATCAGCCTGAAACTGCCCTCGATATAGTGTGCAAGCATCGCGATGCGACGGTATGGGAAATTTTGGGGCCTGATGCGGAACATCTTCCACGCCTCGCGCTCCATGGGGCGCAGTGAGAACTTGTTGGCAAGGAACGCATATTCCGAGCACAGTTGGCGGTAATAGGCGTCGGTGCCCGTCGCCATCGGGTCGAGCATGCCTGCTTGGCCAAAGAGCAGAGCCTCGATTTGTAGCAGTGAGTCACTGTGTTTGTGCAGCAACCGCAGCGGGGTGCGGCGCGCCAGTCGCTCAAACGCCTCGTTGTTGATGCCGAAACCTAGGTTGCGCGACAGTGTGACGTAGCACACGTCCTCCCAGCTGCCATTGTACATCTCGAGCAGGTCGCGCACACGCTGCACTTTACCATGCAAGCGCTCAAACGCCAGACGCTCCACCCACTCGGTGATAGTGATGCTGGGCACCTGCTTGATGATGCTGGCGCAGGGCAGCTCCTGGCGGCTATTCACAAGTTGTTCGTAACTCATGTTGAACAGTGGCGACACCTGCAGCACCAGTTGAGGGATGCGCTCTCCATTGGTGCGGTACACAGGCGCGTCATCTTTGTCGACCACGTGCAGCACCACGCTGTCGTAGGCATTGTCTTGGTCGTGGCCATGGCGTTTCCAGTCACTCGCGCGAACATGCATCTCCACGTTGCCCACCCACGTCTGGCCATCAATCTCCACCTTCGCGTTGAAGAAGTCGGGACCGGCGTCGGTGTTCAGCAGTCCAGTGTCAAGCACCCGAACATGACGACCATCGTTGGTCACCATGTCCTCACTGCGCCACAATCGGTGCTGCCATATGTATTGCATCAACTGCTCCATAACATTTCTTTGCTCCTACTCTAATATAGAGGATGTGCCTCAGGAGTATTACCGCCTCATTGTGTAAAGACGATGCACTCCTCGTCCGCACGGGAATGAAAAATGTCAAAATAACTCCCGAAACAGCCTGCTAAGGTACTATTTTTTTCATAAACACATCGGTTTCAGTGCCCTTTTTTCAGCGTTTTTGAAGTTTTTATCATATAATTTGATTTTTTTGACCAAAAAGTTTGGTCGTTTCAAAAAAAGGCAGTAATTTTGCACTCGCAATTCAAAAAATGATGGTGCCTTAGCTCAGGTGGTAGAGCAATGGACTGAAAATCCATGTGTCCCCGGTTCGAATCCTGGAGGTACCACAACAATCAATCGCAAGTAGCTTATTAACAGCCGCTTGCGATTTTTTGCTTTTTCTGTTTTTCTGTTCCTTATCAGTGTTTTCTCACTTAATCTTGTTGCGGTTGTGGTTTGGAGTACTATTGCAGGGGAAAGGTATAACGGTATTACAACTACTACGTGTATTTCTACGAATGCTTACGCAGTAACGCTCATGGGTGATTTTTCTCTTTACCATAGTTCCCACATCGCATCGCAAGCATTTTCCCTCTTTCAACTAAACAACAGGTGCCCACCAGAAATGGCGGGCACCTTGTTTAATATTGGGTGATTGAGGAGTCATGATTCTCAATCACGCTCCTCGTTCACTGCGTGTTAGCGCTTGAGCATCTTGGTTGTAGTGCGAGTGCCGTCAGTGTACTCAGTAACTACAATGTTAACGCCCTGGAATGGAACGTCACTTACGATACCTGCTACGTTCACGTACTTCACGCTCTTGACAACACCGTTGCCAGTGTTGATGTCATTGATGCTGGTACTTGGGTTGTTGCCCTCGTCGAGATCGAGAGGATAAACCACAAAGTCGCCAGCAGCCTTTGAACCAGTTGTGCTTGATGGCTTGCGGATGATAGCTTGGAAGTCATAGCTATAACCGTCTTGGAGCTGAGAGTAGCTTGAAGCACCAGTGTTCAACTCGAAGTCAATGCTGAATCCACCCTCAAACATGTGTGTATTGCGGTTAGGATCGGTTGACATGATGAACTGCTCATTCTCGCTGTCCCAAACAGCCCATACTACCATAGCATACTCTTGTGGCTTGGGAGCCATGAAGAAGTAGTCGCCATGACCTGGTTGACCATGCTGGCTGGTGTTACAGCTCTGGTCGCCGTAGAAGTTTGCAGGAATGTAGTAGTTTGGAGCATAGCTACCATCACTGTAGATAGCTTCCGAAGTAAGACTTACGCCGTCAAGTGTTGGGTTAGTCTTATCGGTGAAGCGACCCTCGATAGAACCGCCCTTGATGATTTTGCCCACGAAGTCGCCGGCATTCTCATCGGCCATTACAAGCATACACCAGTTGCTCTGGTCATAGTGAGCCTGTTCAAGGCGAGTGTTGCCATCGTACTCAATAGCGAAGTTGTCGGTGAATGGGTCAGCAGGATCTTTCTCAAAGATTGACTGTCCGTCATCGTCCTTAACCCACAGCTTAGTGCCATCTTCACTTGCATATACACCCATCAGGTTGTTGCTTATAGTGTAAACTTCTTCTTCTTCACCGTCAACACAGAGCTTGCGCAGAGTAACCTCCTCGGCCTTCCACTCAGTGAACTCGATAGGCATGAACTCCCAGCCACCTTGCCACAACTGGATGATACCCTTAACGTTGTAGAACTTGGTGAGGTCAAGTGTTGACATATCAACATCGGCACTTGTCACACCGTCTTTGAGCAATGAGCCGTCGCCGTTGTACTTATTGTAACCAACACAGGCGTTTTGGGTGCCATTTTCATCCTTGAAGTTGAAGTTCTTGCTTAAGCTTGTCAACTTAATCTTCTCAAGGGTGATGTAGTGATTACACCAGGTGGCAACGTCTTCATCATTGGTAGCGTCAAGTATGTTTAGGTTATCGAAGTCCATAAACTCGGGATCGGCAAGACCCTTTTGGGTTGCTTGCTCGAAGCCTGCGTTCAGAGCGTCGGTAGAATAAGCTTGAACAAACTTTCCATTTTCATAGTAGTTCTTGGTAACAACAAATCCTGCAGGGATGATGTCGCCGTTCTCGTAGTAGGCAGCCTTGCCGTCCTTGCCGCTGTTCGCGTCACTGTTGAGTGTTGGAATGATATAGAACTGCATGTAGCCGCTCTCGTCCTTAACCCAGATGTACTCGTGATACTGGCTGCTGCTGTACTGAGCATAGTCGTAGAGCACGGTAACAGGATTCTTGAACTTAGCCTTAGTGCCATTCTCAAGAGCGAGGAACTCAGCGATGTTGTTAACCATGCGGTACTCACTGTTGTCGGCAACCACGAAGTTCTGAATCTCCCAAGTACCTGCACCAGTGCCAGCAGTTGGGTTGGTGTAGAGGAACGAGATTTGAACTTTCTTATCGGCATAGCTTACGCCATTGATATCGGTAAGGTCGATGTCAACAACGTCATTGGTCCAACCGCCGGCAGCAACTGGGTCGCTGAAGGTGATAGGAATCTGTACCCAAGTGCCGCTTGTGCCATTGCTGGTCTCGCGAATGAATACCTGGCACTGGGTGGTTGGGTCAGTGAAGTACTTGTTGATTTGGTGGCTGAAGCTCAGCTCAGGCTGAACAGAACCAGTCATATCGATAATTGGAGAAACCAAGCGGCTGACAGCTGCATAGTTGGTGCCGTTGCTGTAAGAAGTACCCTTAATACCATAGTTGCCGTCGAGTGACCATACTGGAGAGAAGCCGCTCACGTTGTTGATAGTGAAATCGCCAATACCAGCGGTGAAAGGCTCGCTGTAGGTCAAAGTAACGGTTGCAATATCGGTAGATTTCTGGATAGTATAAGCTGCAGTTACCACGCTGCTGGTGTTACCGTCCTTAACGGCGATAGCCTTGAAGGTGGTGCTCTCGCTTACTACAATATCACCAGTGTACTGTGTGCCAGTTGTGGCTGTTGGGTCTGTACCATCGGTAGTGTAGTAAATGGTTGCACCATCGGTAGCGCAAGAGATGGTTACATCGATATCTACATTGTAGATGCCTTGCACAGGTGAGAATACTGGATTCTGAACTGCGTTGCTGGCACGAGTATAGAGGTAAACTTCGTTTGTGCCTGATTGAGAGGTTCCATAATTGCGGAAATATCCAGATGTAGAATAGCGGATTTGACGTGTGTCGGTTGTTGCTCTGTTCTGGATATTGGCTGCATAGTCATTGCCAATGGTTATCACGAGGTTGGTAGCTGAGCCAGTTGAGATGCCAGTAGCACTTGCTGCCGGAATGATATAATTCTCATCAGCCTGCTTGAGGGTCCAAGCACCTGTGGTTCCACCTAATGTGAGAACATTTACTGTGGTACCAGCAGAAACTGTACTACCGCTTACGCCAATAGTTCCAGTCAAAGTGAAGTCAGTAACAGGATTACCTCTTGTGTTGCTGATAGAACCCATAGCGTAGTCATTATCATTGTCATAAGACATGATGATATACTCATTGCCTGCAACGAGTTGGTCGGCGCTGGTCACGAGCACGAAGTCGCCAGTGCTGGGCTGAACGTTGCTGTAGGTGTAAGTGGCCTCGGCTGTTTGGCTATAGGCCTCGCCAACGTAAGCTTTTGCCTTAACGGTTGTGGTAGTGCTTACGGTGAATGGGCCAGTGTATTGAGTTGACTCGTTAGTCGGAGTGCTGCCATCGGTGGTGTAGTAGATGGTAGCTCCGCTCTCGGCAGTGATTGTCACTGTAAGTGGCTCATTAAATGTGCAGCTTGCAGGTGAAATCACTGGAGCAGCAGGAGTCTTGGTGTAGGTCTTCTCAACTACCTCGCTCTGAATGTAGTTCAGGATAGCGATAGCCTTGATGGTTGTGGTGGCATTAAGGGTGATAGTGCCAGTGTACTCAGTGCCGTTAGAAGCGCTTGGAGTGCTACCATCGGTGGTGTAGTAAATCTTACCGCCAAGAGCTGTCAAGTTAGATGACAGGGTCACATTCTTGGTAGTTTCGAATGTGGCGCTATTGGGGCTGATTTCCATAGTCACATCGTGCTGAGTCACATAAACCTTCCAGTTGGTCTTGTCAACAACGATTGTGTAGATACCAGCAGGAACAGTGAAAGCATATTGACCTGGACTATAGTCGGTGCTGTTGGTGAAATACAGAGGCACGGTGCCGTCCATGTCGTATGTGTCAACGGCAACGTCGCTGCTGCCAGAGGCATAATACCTGCCAGTAAGGCCACCCCAGTTGCTGTTGCTGTCAGAAAGACCTTCAACAAACTGGAAGTAGCCGCGGCTTGCCATATCGAAATATGCGTCAACAGCGTAGGTGTCAGCAGATGAGTTGTAAGTGAACTCTGGACCAGTACTGATGTTCCAGCCACTCTGGCTGTTCATGTCTTGACCAATGAGATACAAAGAAGAAGCAGAGGCTTCCTGCTTTCTGTAAAGCTGGATGACTGTTTGCTCTGAAGTGTAGCATGCAAAACGTGGACTGCTTGAATTATAACGTAACTTTCTAGAGTTATCAGATGCATTCAAAATAGTGGCATTGTTTCCACTGAAACTGATTTTCCATTGTGAATTAGAAGTTACTGATGTAGCAGTGCCCAAAGAGTTGCCACTTGACCAATTGATGTATGAACCATTATTAGCAAACGTCCATTGATCGGCGCTTCCACCTAATGTGAATGGCACAACAGCTTCTGAATTAACAGTTAATGTGCCGTTAGTTAAGTTGGAAACACTAACGCTTTCTCCATAGGTGCCAATAGCTCCCATTGCTGCGTTTTTGCTTTCGCAAACGAATACGAACTCTTTACCCACATCACTTGCACTTAGGCTTGTTACACGCTCATAGACGGTGTTGGTTGTTGGTGTTACTGACTGCTCGGTAAAGGTAGCAGAAACAACAACATCATGCGATGGCATGTTAAATGTGTATTCATAGTTGCTGTTAACACTACTTGTCACATCATTGCCGTCAACAGTAAGGTTGCTCAAATCATATCCAGTACTAGGAGTGGCTGTAATTGTGATGCTTGCGCCCTCAGCGATATTGCTAGTTGCCGAAGCAGTTACAGAACCACCAGTTTGAGAACCTGTGCCAGTGATAGAATAAGTGGTGGGTTGTGGAGTGCTGCCAGCATAAGTTACTGCAATAGAAGAAATCCTACAATGACCACTTGTGCCAGATTGTGTTAACACAATACTTGAAGCACTACCTTGCCATGTTCCAATAGAATTCGATAATGAATAGGAGCCAACATTAGCACTAATACTATTGGCAGTTTGAGTAAAGGTGATTTCAATCTTTGTAATAGTCTTTGTGGACGAAGACACGGTCAATGTGCCACCTCCATACCAACGAACGGCATAACCATTAGTGTAGTATTGGGTAGCAGTACCACCGCTTCTCTTATTGAATACAAGAGAAAAATCAGTTCCACTGATTGTTACTTCATCAAGTACAGTGTTTGCGGAGTACAAATCAGAGAACGTGATTGTCTCGTCCGCTGCCCATCCTGTTGTGAAGAACAGCATGAGCAGTGTTAAAAATGTTAGTAATTTTTTCATACGCATGAAAAGTTTAGTAGTTAGTAAAACGAGTTAATTATTTTTGAGTTATGTTGTCAAAAACCAAAAAAGTCCTTGCATACAAGTTTTTGTACACAGGAACTCTCTATTAGTGAAATGATGAATGCATCTTTACCTTACAATTTTGGTGCAAAGGTAGAAATATTTTTTATACCTAAATTAAAAAAAGAGAAGTATTTTTTCAGTTGAAGGTAAAAAGATGTGAATGCAGCGATTTTTGCTGCGAATGAGATAGATTTTTCAGTGAACCGTGGAGTGTATCGTGGTTGCGGTATAATGTGGAACATTTAGGGGTCTTGGTGCTTGTGGTTAAGAAAAAATTGGGAAATTGTGTGGTTAGTTGAAAATAATGTGTAATTTTGTGTGCGCTAATTCTTGTTTACTTGTTAACTTAAAACATGATTGAACGACACATAATAATCGACACCGTGGATCCCGTGGTGTTTTACGGGGTTAATAATAGTAATATCCAGTTGATTCGCAACCTGTTTCCTAAGCTGAGGATGGCGGCTCGCGGTTCGGTAATCACCGTCATTGGCGACGAGGCTGAGACTCAGAAGTTTGAGCATGATATCAAGCAGCTTGAGGAGTACTGCGCCACTTACAACACCCTGCCTGAGGATGTGATACTCGACACAATAAAGGGTCTGCCTCCCAAGGAGTTGAAGATGGACGACGTGATAATCTACGGCGTGAACGGCAAGCCCATCAAGGGCCGCACACCCAACCAGCAACTCATGGTCAAAACTTTCAACGAAAACGACTTGACGTTTGCTTTGGGGCCTGCCGGAACAGGAAAGACCTATCTCGCTGTGGCGCTGGCGGTAAGGGCGCTCAAGAATCGCGAGGCACGCAAGATTATCCTGTCGCGTCCGGCGGTAGAGGCCGGTGAGAAGCTCGGCTTCCTGCCCGGCGATATGCGCGATAAGATTGACCCCTATCTTCAGCCACTCTACGACGCTCTCGAGGATATGATTCCCGGTGCGAAGCTCAAGGAATATATGGATACCAACGTTATCCAGATTGCGCCGCTTGCCTTCATGCGCGGTCGTACGTTGAACGATGCTATAGTGGTGCTCGACGAGGCGCAAAACACTACCACCCATCAAATTAAGATGTTTCTCACCCGCTTGGGCATGGGGTCGAAGATGGTGATCACTGGCGACACCACGCAGATTGATCTCCCGCGCAGCGTCACATCGGGCCTCATCCAAGCCCTGCGTGTGCTCGACGGCGTGAAAGGCATTGGCAAGATAGAGTTTGGCAAGAAAGACATCGTGCGTCACCAACTTGTTCAAAGAATAGTTGAAGCATACGAGCATTTTAACGCTCTCAATGAACTTGATGACACTAGAGAATCTAGATAATCTAGAAATTCTAGAATAACTGTACAAGTGCTATGGAAGTTGAGTCGATAAAACCATATAGCAGCGAGGGCGGGAAAGCCAAGCAGGTGGAGGAGATGTTTGACAGCATCGCTCCTGCCTACGACTTCATGAATCGCGCCATGACGCTCGGCATCGACCGCTGGTGGCGGCGAGTGGCAGTGCGCATGGTGGGGAAGTCGCACCCCAATTGCATCCTCGACGTGGCAACTGGTACTGGCGACTTTGCCATCGACCTCTACCGCAAGCTGCAGCCCGAGGCTGTGGTGGGCATCGACCTGTCGCAAGGCATGCTCGATGTGGCTCGCGAGAAGATAGCTCGACGAGGTCTGCAAAATGTCCTTACCGTGCAACAGGGCGATTGCCTCGCGCTGCCCTTTGAGGACAAGAGCTTCGACGCTGTGACGGTGGCCTTCGGTGTGCGCAACTTCGAACACCTGTTGCAAGGCTACGAGCAGATGCATCGTGTGCTGCGGTCTGGTGGAGTCCTATGCGTGGTTGAGCTGTCCACGCCCCGCAACCGCTTTGTGCGCTGGTTCTACGACCTCTACACACTACACATAATCCCATGGTTTGGAGCATTGAAGTCGGGCGACAAGAGCGCTTACCGCTACCTTCCTCAGAGCATCGCCGCCGTCCCACAGGGCGACGACATGCTCGCCATCATGCGCAAGGCTGGCTTCAAGAACTGCCAAGTGAAACGCTTAACATTCGGAACTTGTTCCATTTATTTAGGAGAAAAGTAAGAGGAGAAAGTGTCTTGCCGCGCAAGCGCGGAAATTAGAGCACTTCGTGCTAAAATTATAATGGTGCTGACGCACTAAAATTTCATTGGATTCCTTGATATGAATTTAATTGAAGAACATAATAAGAAATATGATTTTTTCCGCAGAATAAGTGGCATTGCGATGCTTATACACCGTGAGTATAAACCAGGACTTCAGGAGTTGGCTTATGAAGCAGCTCTAACATATTTGCTGGAACAAGATCACTATAAGGTTGAAAGACAAGTTTTTGTTCCAATTTTTTGGAAAGAGGTTAAATTGCAAGATAACTATCGGTTAGATTTGTTGGTGAATGACAATATCATAATTGAACTTAAAGCGACCAAACAGATTATATCTAATCATAGAAAACAGTTGTTCAACTATATGAGGTTAACTCACAAGCAATATGGTATGATTATTAATTTTGGGATGCAAAGTCTTTATTCTGAATGGTATGAACTAGATCTTGAAACCAATATTATTGAGAAAGTTACTTTAATGTAAAATAATGAAAATAATTTTAGCGACGAAGGCGCAATAAATAATAATTATAATTTTAGAGCCTTAGGCTCTTTATTTTCCACTCCGCAAGGAGTGGCACAATAACAATATAATGTAAAAACAAAAACGATATAATTATGGCAAGAATTAAGACTATTGGCGTGTTGACGTCGGGAGGAGATGCTCCCGGTATGAACGCTGCAATCAGGGCGGTGACACGTGCCGCAATTTCCCACGATTTTAACGTGAAAGGCATCTACCGCGGATATCGCGGATTGGTAGAGGACGAAATCGTCGATTTCCACGCCGAGGATGTGTCAAACATCATCCATCGTGGAGGTACAATCCTTCGCACCGCACGATGCAAGGAGTTTATGACCCCCGAAGGTCGCCAAAAGGCCTACGACAACATGCGCAAGCATGACATTGACGCGCTAGTAGTGATTGGTGGCGATGGCACTCTCACGGGAGCGAAGGTGTTTGCCAGTGAGTTTGACGTGCCTATAGTGGGTATCCCTGGCACTATCGATAATGACCTTTATGGTACTGACCACACCATTGGCTACGACACCGCACTCAACACCATTATGTGGTGTGTAGACCGCATACGCGACACCGCCAACAGCCACGAGCGCCTGTTCTTCATCGAAGTGATGGGACGCGAAGCAAGCTTCCTTGCGCTGTTCGGGGCTATCGCTGGTGGTGCCGAGGTGGCTATTATCCCCGAACTTGCTATAGAGGGAGACCAGCTTGCGAAACTCATTGAGCATGGTTTCCGCACTACCAAAAAGTCGTCGATAGTGCTTGTTGCCGAGAATCCTGTCACGGGTGGAGCCATGAAACTTGCCGAGCGAGTGCGACAAGAGTATCCTCAGTATGACGTGCGCGTAACCATCCTTGGCCACTTGCAGCGTGGCGGTTCACCTACAGCGCAAGACCGCATTTTGGCGTCGATAATGGGCGCTACTGCCATCGAAGCGTTGGTTGAGGGTCAGCGCAACGTGATGATTGGCGACGATGATGAAAAGATGGTCTATGTTCCTTTCAGCAAGGCTATTAAGTACGAGAAGGCAATCGACAGTCAGCTCATAGATACAATTAGACGTCTTTCGCAGTAAGATTTAGTGGAGAGGAGATAGGCGAGAGTGGAGTGTTAATGCTTAATCTAGAATGTCTAGAACATCTAGTGTATCTAGAACCTCTAGAAACCGATCCTCAATTCACTTTTTTGAAAAAAGTTGCCATAGGGTAATTTGCCTTTGTGTGACTTTTTGTATATTTGCGCTGAAAAAGATTGGATTTATGTCACAAAGAGAAGGATTTTGGAAACGTGCTATCGACCTCTATGTCGACGGATTCCGCTCGATGACAGTGGGCAAGACGCTATGGCTCATCATCGCTATCAAGCTATTTGTGTTCTTTGTGGTAATTAAAATCCTGTTCTTCCCCGATTTCCTCTCCTCCAAGAGCGACACCGACGAGGGCAAAGCCCAATACGTGCGTGAGCAACTTCTAAAAAAGTGAGAGTGAAACAACTAATGACCGAAAACTAAAAACTAATAACTGATATATTATGAGTGATCTTTTAATGAATGTAGTCGACTGGTCGAGGGCACAGTTTGCCCTCACAGCCTGTTATCACTGGCTGTTTGTGCCGTTGACGTTAGGATTGGGAGTAATAATCGGTGTGATGGAGACCATCTATTATCGCACACGCGACGAGAAATGGCTCGCCACCACCAAGTTCTGGATGACGCTCTTTGGCGTGAACTTCGCCATTGGTGTGGCAACAGGTATCATCCTCGAGTTTGAGTTTGGCACTAACTGGTCGAACTATAGCTGGTTTGTGGGTGACATCTTCGGTGCTCCGCTGGCAATAGAGGGCATCCTTGCTTTCTTCATGGAGTCGACGTTCATCGCCGTGATGTTCTTTGGTTGGAAGAAAGTGTCGCCCAAGTTTCACCTCGCCGCCACTTGGCTCACCGCTCTGGGTGCCAGCATCTCGGCATTGTGGATTTTGGTCGCCAACGCTTGGATGCAATATCCAGTGGGCTGCACCTTTAACCCCGAGACCATGCGCAACGAGATGACGAGCTTCTGGGATGTGGCGCTGTCACCTATGGCTATGGCCAAGGTGTTCCACACCATTACCAGCGCGTGGGCGCTGAGCGGAGCATTTGTCATTGGCGTGTGCGGATGGATGCTGCTCAAGGGGCGCAACCGTGACCACTGCATCCGCAGCTTGAAAGTGGGCACTTGGGTAGGTCTCATTGGCATCGTGCTGACCTCAATCAGCGGCGACACCTCGGCCGTGGTCGTTGCCAAGCATCAGCCCATGAAGCTTGCAGCCATGGAGGGTCTATATGAAGGAGAACTCGGTCAATCGATAGTTGCCTTCGGTATTTTGAATCCTGCCAAAGAGGTAGGTAATGGTGAGAAACCATTCCTCTTCGATATCTCGATTCCTCATGGTCTCGCCTTCCTCGCCACTCACGACTTTAACGCTTTTGTTCCTGGCATTGAAGACATTCTTCTTGGCAAGACACGTGTTCCTGAAAAATTTGGTTTGAAAGACTCAAAAGGATTTGGACCTCAACAAAAGCCTCTGTCGTTTGAGGAACGCAGAGAGCACGGCAAGATGGCTGAGCACGCTTTGGCTTATTATGACGAAGCCTTGAAAGCAGGAGACAGCGTCGCCTTGAAAGAGCACGTAAAGGCGATAGACGAGAACTTCAAATATTTGGGCTACACCTACCTCGAAGAGCCTGAGGAATCGGTGCCTAACGTGCCTCTGACCTTCTATTCGTTCCACTTTATGGTGACTATTGGTGGTTATCTGGTGCTATTCTTCATCGTTGCACTGTTGCTGCTCTACAAGCCCAAATGGGTGCCTGGCAAGAAAAAGTTCAAGAAACTGGGCTACTGGCTCGCCGTCCTCAACATACCATTGACCTACCTGTGCTCAATGAGTGGATGGATTGTTGCCGAGGTAGGACGTCAACCTTGGACAATTCAGGATTTGATGCCTAATAAAATGGCCATCAGCGACCTCAGCGCGGGATATGTGCAAACTACCTTCTGGATTTTTGCTGTGGTGTTCACTGCACTTCTCATTGCCGACGTGAGCATCATCTGCAAGCAGATTTCTAAGAAATCAATGACTAATCTTGACAAAGTTGAACAACCCCAAAAAGATAAAAAGAGGAGGAAATAATTATGACACACGAATTTTTGCAAAACTACTGGTGGCTAATCATGTCGGTGCTTGGAGCACTGCTGGTGTTCCTGCTCTTTGTGCAAGGTGGGCAATCGATGCTCATCAGCACCAAACGTTCAAAACGCCCCTTGCTTATCAACTCGCTGGGTCGCAAGTGGGAATTGACTTATACCACGCTCGTGACCTTTGGCGGAGCATTCTTCGCCTCGTTCCCGCTGTTCTACAGCACAAGCTTTGGTGGAGCCTACTGGCTGTGGATACTCATCCTGTTCAGCTTTGTAATCCAAGCTATTGCCTACGAGTACCGCACTAAGCACGGCAATGTGTATGGCACTCGCTTCTACGACACATTATTATTAATAAATGGTATTGTGGGACCAGTGTTGCTGGGTGTGGCTGTGGCTGGAATGTTCTTCGGAGCTGAATTTACAATAGCTAAGAGAAACATCCTTGATGCTGCTGTCATCTCGCAGTGGGGGCCTCAGCACGGGCTTGAGGCCATCGCTTCGTGGAAGAACCTGCTCTTTGGCTTTATGGTGTTCTTCCTCGCACGCACACTGGCATCGCTCTACTTCATCAACAACATCGACGATAACGAGGTGCAGAAGAGCCAACATAAGCAACTGGGCGTGAACGCTATCATCTTTGTGGTACTTTTCCTTATTACTTGTGGTGTAATTCTCACTTCGGCAGGAGTGGATATCGAGAAGGGTGGTAATGCCATTTGGAAACCCTACAAGTATTTTGACAACTACATGCAGATGTGGTGGGCACTTGGCGCGCTGCTCTTTGGCGTGGTGATGGTGCTCTTTGGCATCGGCAAGACGTTGCTCAAGAAGGAGTGGAAATGTGGCATTTGGTGGGCTGGCATCGGCACCGTACTTGTGGTTATGAGCCTCTTCTGGGTGCTTGGCTACAACCACACTGCTTACTATCCCTCGTTGCTCGACGTTAAGAGTTCGCTCACGCTAGCCAACAGTTCATCGAGTGAGTTCACGCTGCGCGCGATGAGCTATGTGTCACTGCTGGTTCCCTTTGTGCTCGCTTATATAGCTTACGTTTGGTACAAGATGGACCACACCAAGCTCACCGAGAAGGAAATCAAGCAAGCCGATGAGGATGAGATTTATTAATTATATTACGATTTAGACTTTCTAGATTAACTAACAACAAAAACTTATGAAAGCATTTAGATTTTTAATTGTTTTGATTGTTGTTGCTGTGGGAGTGTCGAGTTTTAACGTCGATGCCAAGAAGCGTAAAACACGCAAACGTGCAGCTAAAGCCAAAGTCGTGGAGCCTGCTCCCACTAACTATGACTATGTGTTGACAACAACGACCGACGACAACATCTATGATGAAGTAAAGTATCCACCAGAGTATCCTGGAGGTACTGCTGGACTACAGAAATTCCTTGCCGATAACATTCGTTATCCCGAGAGTGCCAAGAAGGACATGACTCAAGGCACTGTTATTTTGCAGTTTGTGGTTGAGAAAGATGGCTCGATAAGCAATGTTAAGGTGCTCAAGAGCGCTGACAAAAGACTTGATGCTGAGGCCTTGAGAGTGGTGAGTCAAATCACTCGTTTCGTCCCAGGCTATAACGAGGATCACGCGCCGGTGCGCGTGACCTACACGTTGCCAGTAAAGTTTAAGTTGCAATAAAGCTATTGCTTTTCAATAATCAATCTAGGAGTTCTAGCCAATAACTAGAACTCCTAGATTTCTTTTTTGACCCCCCTAGGAAGAAATTGATTATTTGAACGGCACAGGCTCGACGGTATATCCATCTCGGCGCAGCAATTCAATCAAGCCGTCCTTGCCAACAAGATGACCCGCTCCCACAGCCACTAACAATCCCTCATTGGGTATGATTTTTGTGATTGTGTCCATCCACCTGCGGTTGCGCTCGTAGGCCAATCTTTCCATTTCCTCACTACTCATTAGACCTTCCTCGTCAATGAGAAGTAGTTTCTCAAGGGCATCCAAGTCCTGAGCATGATAGGTATCACACAGTTCCTTTGAAAAGATCATAATTACATTGTCTTTGCGGCAGAAGTTTACCAATTCTTTGGCTTGCACTTCGAGTGGAGTGCCAAAGAGCGTCTTGAGTTGCATTTCTACTGTCTCCAACCCGCCTACGCGCTTTCCTAACTCTCGCCCTGCAGCTTGAACCGCGACATCAAGGCCATCACTGATTCCTAGCAACTCAGGGAAATACTTCTGCATCTGCATCACACTCAACTGAGTGGACAGCGCTACTGGTTTGAGTTTTGAAAGAGTTTCAAGGGTTATCATTCCCATAAAGTAACTGCTTACTACAGAGTCAACTAGTTGATACTCTTCCTTGGTCAACAACTTGTCGAGTGTGCTATCGGGTGGAGCAATTAGATTTCTAGCCATTCTCATTATCACGTTGTTGTCGGTGAGTGAATCCATTTGAATCTCACCGTATACTGCGTCCACACTTGCTATTGCTTCACGCAATCCAGGAACACTGTCGATGTATTTTGATGTTTCGAGGTGTATGGTTCCAAAGAGATAGGAAGGCTTGCAGGTGTCGCGCCCAGTCACTTTCCATAACAATTGCGCATTACATGCCAGTGCCAGTGAAATTAATACAAATAGAATAGAAACTTTTTTCATAATTAATATATTTTGGTAAAAAAGGTTGTTGAGAGTAGTTGATAAGGTTTATGGATTGGATGTGATTCACCCAAGTGCCAGATTATAGCCTTGCTGTTGCGATTATCGCATGAGCTCACCAATCGACGTGGTGAGGTTGAACATGAATGTGGTTGCGCCGGTGTGGGGTTGTGCGAATGCCACGCCAAAGCCGAAGGCCTTTACCTTCATGCCTCCACCAATCGAGAATCCCGAGAGGAAATTACGCTTGTAGGTGCTCATGTCGGTGCGTGTCTTGTAGTTATAACCAGCGGCGATGTAGATGTTGTTCGACGGCAGGTATTCCACACCAAATACGAGATGGCGGAACAGGTTGCTGCCAAAATTGTCCTTCTCAATTAGGTCACTTGATGAGTTGTTCTTGTCGGCGGGTTCGTAATATGGAAGTTTCCATTTTGTGAGGTTGAAGGCTGTCACTGAGAGCCTGAACGGCGTTGAGCCTAAACCTTTAGTCATACCAATTTGAATGTCCCAAGGCACTTTGTCGCTCTTGTCGTTGAACTTCTTCACTTGGCCTCCCAGGTTTTTTGCTACCAGCGACAGCGACAGCTCATTGTCGGGGTTGTAGTAATTGATACCAAGATCGGCGGTGATAGCACCTGCCGAGTAAGTCTCGTAGCTCGAATGGATGTATTTCAGGTTAATACCGCCACGCAGTCGGTCGTTGATGTCGTGAGAGTAGGTGAGTGTGACAGCGAGGTCGCTGGCGTTGAACGAGCCAGTAATTACACCGCTGGCGTCGGCAGCGTCCATTTTGCCGTAGCCGTAGTACTGGATTCCAACACCAAATGCTCCGTGCTCGCCAATGCCTTGCCCGTAACGTCCACCCATGAAATTAGTGCCGCCAATGTATCGCATGTAGTTAAGCCCCACTTGATGGTCAAACTCCTTGCCAAGCAGCGATGGGTTCTGTTCCACAAGGTTGATGTCATCGTCAATAATCGAGATGTTGTGCCCACCCATAGCGTACACGTGCGACGACACTGGCACATTCAGGAACTGATAGGCATTTGTTCCTTCCTGTGCTGTGGCAGCAATCGAGACTGCCGCCATAACGAGAAGTGTGATTATATTTCTTGTCCAAATATTCATTGTCATTAATTTATAACGATAAAATCCGTTCAATAGTATTAATGGTAATGCTTTAAATCGTAATTTGTTTAATTTTTTTTACAAGATGCTGTGAAATAAGGGATTTTTGTAAAAAAAACCAAAACCTTATTAATCATTACCAAAAACAGTTGCGTTAGTTGTTGATATTTAGGAAATCACGATTATATTTGCAAAGAAATTATCGCGAAACTCATGAAAACTGGTCACATGGTTTCTATGAGAGAGCCGATTTTTCCTTTTTGTGATTGAAGAAAAAGATGAAGATTAACCGTTCTATATTAACTCTGCTTTTGGTGTTTGTGACCACTATGGTTGCTCAGGTTCAGCTGCGTGATGTCACCACATGCAACCCCATGTCGCCAAACAAGAATGGCTACAACATGAAGGTCTATGAGTATGAATTTGTGGACATCCGTCCTCAGTTCCCAGGTGGAGAGCGGAGCATGATTAACTTCATCAATGATACGCGTGAGTATCCCTACAATGCCTATCGCCGTCACATTCAAGGTCGTGTGCTGTGCAGTTTTGTGGTTGGTACCGACGGAAAACTCTTCAACATTCAGGTGATACGAAGCTCGGGTGACGAGACGCTTGACCGTGAAGCGATGCGGGTAATCAGCAAGATGCCTCGCTGGAGTGTGGGAAAAATCGAAAATACCAAAGTAAACGTTCGCTGCGTGCTGCCTATTGCTTTCCGACTCTAAAATGCACAATGCGCTTCGCGCGGAGAACGTGATTGTGAATCGTGAACTGGTTCTTGAACCACCTGACTTAGTTGACTCACTTTTGGCTTGTCCTTAAGTGGGTTTATTATTTTTTTGAAGACCATAAATAATAACCTACCGTCGGCCTAATGACGGCCTAATGACGATTCGGGTTAAAATAATATTTGGAGTTTTTTTTGGTAAAGTGGAAAAATGCTATTAACTTTGCAGCGCATTTTTGTGAGGCGCAATAGTCTACAAGAACCAGCTGCTCGGATGGTGGAATCGGTAGACACGAGGGACTTAAAATCCCTTGGCCATTGCGGCTGTGTGGGTTCAAGTCCCACTCCGAGTACTGAAATAGCACCGATAAAATATTGATGTTCAATATTTTGTGGTGCTTTTCTTTTTTATTGCTTCATAATCTTTTCAAAGATTTTTTTCAGCTATTTTCATAACCACTATAATTCTTCTTCATTGCGATTTAGAAAATACAATAAAAAACACTACCAATATTTGGCTATAAGATTTTATAGTACTAATTTTGTGGGCAGAAAACGACAAATGAGTTTATTATTTATTATACCATTAACTAAACATTTTTCTTATGAACCGAAATTTACTTTTTACTTTGGTTTTGTGGGTAATGGCGGCTTTCATGCCAGCTATGGCCCAGAACAGCCTGACCGTTTGTGACGGTAATGAAGCAAGCGCTTATGCTCCTGTCTATGGCTACTATTGTGACGCTTTCCTAAAGTGCGAGTTTGTCATTCCTGCTGACAGTCTTGCCGACATGAATGGCAATGCTATTAATGAGATTACCTGGTATCCGAAAACTAAACCTACCAAAGCGTGGTCTGACAATTTCCAGGTGTTTATGATGGAAGTTGCTGAGCCTACAATTTCTGCATATTACGGTCCTGAGAATGCGACAGTGGTTTATGAAGGCACTTTCGATGCCAGTGGCGAGAACTTTTCTCTTGTGTTAGATGAGCCCTGCGTCTATAATGGCGGCAACTTGCTCATCGGTGTATATCAAACCGAAAAAGGCGCTTATAGCCAATCTTCATTCTATGGCATGACTGTGAGTGGTGCTTGCGTGCAGGGCTACAGCTATGGCTCACTGGATGGCGTCACTGCCACTCAGCGCAACTTCATCCCCAAGACAACATTTATCTACGCTCCCGCTGGTGCTACAGTCTATCCTAAGCCCCAGAACCTTGCAGTTAGCTACATCGGTCCTAACGAGGCTACCCTCACTTGGGACGCTGGCAGCACCGAGACTGCTTGGAACGTAGAGTATAAGAAGACTACTGCTGCAGAGTGGACTTCGGCAGGCGAAGTAAGCGAGCCAACCATCGTTCTCGACGCTCTTGCCAACGGCTACGCATATGAGGCCCGTGTTCAGGCCAAATTTGCTGACGGAGTGAGCAACTGGAATAAAGTTGAGTTTGCAACACCATTGTGCAACGAAGAGGATCAAGGTGAAATTTCTTACACTCTCGGTGACCACTATGCCGACAGCTGGAACAACGCTTACATCTCGGTTGTCAGTGTTACTACTGGTCTAGAGGTTGGCACAATCACCATGGCATCGGGCTCGACCACCGTAACAGGCACATTCCCATTGTGCTATGGCGAGACCTACGATTTCGTTTGGGTTTCTGGTTCCTATGATCACGAATGCTCATTCACCATTACCGATCCCGAAGGCAACGTTCTTGCATCACATGCCGAGGGCGATGAGTTCATTGGCTTCGATTTGTTCACCTACACTATGACTATGCCTGAGCCTGACATCGAAGAACTCTACCTTGTGGGCACATTTAACGGCTGGAGCCAAGTTGATGGCATGGTTGCTTTCACCGAGAACGAGGGCGAGTACACTGCAACTACCAGCCTCGAGGCTAATGCTGAGTTCAAGGTTATCACTCCTAACGAGGAAGGCGGCTGGACATGGTATGGTGGCCAGGACGACAACGGAGTTGGCTACTTCTTGATAAACAATGATGTTCTCGGTGGAGATATTGATCTCATTGACGGCGCAAACTTCCGCGTTGAGGAGGCTGGTGAATACACCTTCAAAATTAAGGTATATACCATGGCTCCTGAGGACAAGAGTGGCGAAAAGATTTTCGTGATGACTGTTACCAAGACTCAGACTGGCATCAACACTATCGCTGCTGACAACAAGAGCAACGACTGGTACAACCTCAACGGTCAGAAGCTCAACGGTGTTCCTACCGTTCCTGGTATATACATCAACGGCAACAAGAAAGTCGTTATTAAGTGAGAGAAGAACTAAGCTCAACGTTGTGATTAAGTAATAATCCCAACTTTTTAAACATAAAGAAGCACCCTTTTGTGGTGCTTTTTTTGTGGGTAATTGTTGACAAATAAACTATACTTTATTCTATTTCTTTTTTGTTTGAAAAAAAAATACTAAATTTGCAAACTAAAATAATTATTTAAGATAATTGTATAATAATCAAATATTTGTGAGTGCAACCCACTCCGAGCGTTGAGCGGGCAGCATCAACTTCTTTTGAATATTCCTGTTTTTAGATTACAAGAGAAACATAATTCACACTATAAAAATTGTTGACAATGAAGACAAAACCAGATTTAAAATTATCTACGCTGATTAATCTCAGCTTTGGATTCTTTGGCGTTCAGATTGCTTATGCGTTGCAGAGCGCTAACATCAGCCGCATCTTTGCAACGCTTGGCGCCGATCCACACAACTTGAGTTACTTCTGGATCCTGCCACCGCTCATGGGAATGGTAGTGCAACCCCTCGTCGGCTACTTTAGCGACAAGACTTGGACTCGCATGGGGCGCCGTATCCCTTACCTGTTGTTTGGTGCTGCAGTAGCGGTACTTGTTATGTGCATGCTGCCTAACTCTGGTAGCTTTGGCCTTACCATTGCTGCCGCAATGACCTTTGGTTTGATATCGCTCATGTTCCTTGACACCAGCATCAACATGGCAATGCAGCCATTCAAGATGATGGTGGGCGATATGGTAAACGAGAAGCAGAAGACTCAGGCTTTCAGTATTCAGAGTTTTTTGTGTAATGCTGGCTCGCTTGTGGGATATCTACTGCCTATCATGTTTACTTATATTGGAATCAAAAACATTGCACCAAAAGGTGTAATTCCCGATTCGGTGAAATGGGCGTTCTATATTGGCGCTGCAATTCTGATTGGTTGTGTAATTTACACTGTTGCTAAAGTTAAGGAGTACACACCAGCGCAGATGGCTGAGTTCCGTGAAGCTACAAAGGAAGAAAACAAGAAGATTGCTGCCGAAAACACCGACAAGAGTGCATTAAAGCATGCATTGAAAGTGTTCTTCCAAGTGGGTATCGTTCAATTCTTCTGTTGGGCGGCCTTCATGTATATGTGGACCTACACTAACGGAACTATTGCACAAACGGTATGGAACACAGCCGACACAGCAAGCGCTGGATATCAGGCTGCAGGCAACTGGGTTGGAGTGCTCTTTGCTATTCAGGCTGTTGGCAGTATGGTTTGGGCTCTTGCTCTTCCAAAATTTAAGAATAATAAGGTTGCTTATGCTTTGAGTCTTGTGATAGGCGCAGTTGGTTTTGTTTGGGCGCCTTATTGCACTAACCAGTATTTGCTCTTCGTGCCTTACTTCTTGATAGGTGCTGCTTGGGCTGCAATGCTGGCAATGCCATTCACTTTGGTAACCAACGCTTTCGAGGGTAATCCCCGCATGGGAACCTATCTGGGCTTGTTCAACTGCACCATCTGCATTCCACAGATTGTGGCTGCCGCACTTGGAGGTATTACTCTCAAGGCTGTGGGCAGTGTTCAAGGCAACATGCTCATCCTCGCTGGTGTGCTCTTAGTTGTGGGCGCTGTGTGCGTCTTCTTCATCAGCGAGAAGCGCAAAGCCGTTGCACAAAACGCATAAAATAACCCATAAAGCATTTTGGAGCACTCATCATCAAAGATGGGTGCTCCATTTTTAGTAATGAAAAAGTAATTATGTTAATTTTTTGAGAAAATATTGTGGTGTGGTGAAAAATGTGTATATTTGGAAAAAATTTCATAAATTACCATAAAAGCGTATTATAACTGAAACACATTAACATCAAAAAATAAAATAGCATGAAGAAGAAATTATTACTCTTAGCAGCCGTAGTGCTGCCGTTGCTGAGCAATGCTCAGGGATGGCCCGACAATTATGGCGGTGTCATGATGCAGGCGTTCTCGTGGAACTCCTTTGGCGACACCCGATGGGTGAACCTTACTAAGCAGGTCGACGAGATTTCGCAGTATTTCGACCTTATCTGGATTCCACAGAGCGGTTGGACTGGTAGCGGAGGTTCGATGGGATATGACGTGAAGTATTACTTCAATCAAAAAAGCGCCTTCGGAACTGCTACCGAGTTGCGCGAACTCATCAGCACCTACAAGGGCAAAGGCACAGGCGTGATTGCCGACGTGGTGGTGAATCACCGTGGAACTCTCACCAATTGGGTTGACTTCCCCGTTGAGACCTATAACGGCGTCACCTATCAGATGACACCTGCCGACATCACCAAGAACGATGATGGCGGAGCCACAGCCACTTGGCTTGCCAATCAACAGGCTCTGGGCAATATTGACGCGAGTGTTACCCTGAGTTCCAACAATGACGAAGGTGAGGACTGGGGCGGAATGCGCGACCTCGACCACAAGAGCGAGAACGTGCGTAACGTCATCAAGGCTTATGTGAGTTTCCTTGCTAACGACCTGGGCTACACTGGCTTCCGTTACGATATGACTCGTGGTTTCTGGGCAAGCCGTGTTGCTGAGTATAACGCAACTGCTGGCGTGCAGTTCTCGGTTGGCGAGAACTGGAGCAGCCTGAACGAGATTCAGACTTGGATTGACAACTGCAAGTGGAATGGTGTGAACATGAGTGCGTCGTTCGACTTCCCCTTCCGATACACAGTGCGTGATGTGATTCGTGGCAAGAACGATGCCGGCTCTACAAAGAACTGGAAAGACCTCACCATTGGTGGCTTGATGGCAAGTCCAAATTTCAAACGCTATTCAGTGACCTTTGTCGAGAATCACGACACCCAGTATCGCGATGAGAACAACCAGAACGATCCCATCCGCAAGGACACCCTTGCAGCCAACGCCTACCTGCTCACTATGCCTGGCACTCCTTGCGTGTTCCTGCCTCACTGGAAGGATTACAAGCAGGAAATAAAGGACATGATTGATATTCGCAAAACTGTGGGAATTACCAACACTAGCACAGCACAAAAGTATCCGCTCTCTAAGAGCTATGAAATGTCGGGCTTCAAGTCAAGCAGTTCCAATGGCAAGTCAATGTACTGCATCGTGGGTAATAATAAATATGTAAGAGCTGACAATGTGATTAACCAGTATTATCCCTCAATTATTAATGAGGCGGTAGAGGTGACCAAGGGATATGGCTATCGTCTCTATATGTCGAAGAATTGCGAGACCGCTTGGGTCGACAAGGCATCGGGTAAGTATAAAACAGCTTTCGACGCAAGGCTTACTGCTGTGACCGCCACCAGTGGCGCACAACTCGTTTACACCTTCGACGGCTCAACTCCAACCGCTAGCAGTCCCAAGGTGGCATCCAACGGCACTGTACACATCACTCAGCCCTGCATACTCACCGTAGGTCTGCTCAAGGGCGGTGCTGTGAGCGGTATCGTAACCCGCAACTACGACTTTGCAGGCCAAGGCGCTCCCCACACAATCAACGTCTATGTCAATGCTGACGATGCAGGCTGGAACCTTGTGCGCTACTACACTTGGGATCAGGATGACCAGCAGCACAACGGCAACTGGCCTGGAGAGGTTATCCAGCAGAAAGTATCTGTTGGCGGCAAAACTTGGTTTGTTCATCAATATGAGCTCGCTAATGACGACTGCTTCATGAACTTCGTGTTCAACACAGGAGCCAGTGGCTCGCCACAAACTGTTGATGTGAGATATGCTACCACCGACAAGTTCTATACGATTTCGGCCGATAAAGATCCTGACGAGGGCAAGAACATGGTGAATGATGTTACCGAGCAATATGCAGGTTTGCCTGTAACACCCGTAACAGCCATGCCTGGCGACGTGAACGGCGACGGTGTTGTTTCAAGTGTTGATGTCACTATTCTCTACAACTACCTGCTCAACAATGACAGCGAATCTATGGTCAACGGCGACCAGGATGGCGACGGTATTATCACTTCGGTTGATATCACCATAATCTATAACATCTTGCTCGGAGGAGGTAACTAAAATTTCGTTTTTGGCTTTAAAAAGCCAATAGCGAGCACAACTAACCACCTAGAATTTCTAGAGAATCTAGTTTTCTAGAAATTCTAGGTCTTTTTATCCCTTTATTATGAAAAATCCAGTAAAATATTTTCTTGCGATTGCAGTTGTGGCAATGGCCTCACAAGTGGCTGTTGCCTATAACTATGACGTGAATGGTGACGGAGCGGTGACATCGGTTGATGTTACAACAATCTACAACTATTTACTTAACAATGACATGACCTTCTATGCCACAAGCGATGTGAATGGCGACGGAGCAATCACAGCTACCGATATTACGATAATCTACGATTATTTACTCAACGGTGCTCCTGTGCTCGAGCAGTTGGTAGGTGGAGACATCTCGATGCTCACAAAATATGAGGAGGCTGGGGCTATCTATAAGGATAAGAATGGCAACACTATTAATAATATCTTGTCTTTCTTTGGTGAACAGGGGTGGAACGCGATGCGCGTGCGGCTCTTTGTCAATCCCGAGAATGCCTCCGAAACTGCCAAGAAGGAAGGCGTGGTGCAAGACCTTGCCTATGTGAAGACACTTGGCAAGCGCATCAAGGATGCAGGTTATGCTTTGGTGCTCGACCTGCACTATAGCGACACCTGGGCCGACCCAGGAGCGCAGGGAGTGCCTGCTGCTTGGCCCAAAAACGACGTTGAGGCACTTAAAGACAGCGTTTACAACTACACCAAGCGCGTGATGCAGGAGATGATTGCAGCTGGTGCACGTCCCGACTTCATTCAGCTTGGCAACGAGATTACAGGTGGCATGCTGTGGCCCACAGGACAGGTTTATCCCACTGGAGGAGCGCCCGCTGGTGGCTCATGGGAGAACTTTTCCGCCTATCAGCAACGCGCATCTCAAGCAGTGCGTGAGGTCAGCCCCACAACCAAAATCATTCTCCATGTGGAGATGCACAACATTAACCAACCTGGCGCATTCTTTAGCAACTGCGAAAGCTATGGCGTGGACTATGACGTGATGGGGTTGAGTTACTATAGTGCTTATCATGGCACTTTTGCTAATCTCAATGCCGTGCTCAACAACATGGAAGCGGCATCCTCCAAGCCCATTATGATTATGGAATGTGGATATGGATATGCTTGGGCGTTGCCAGGCACTAACTATAACCTCACCGCAACCTATCCCTACAGCAATGAGGGTCAGTGCAGCTTCACAATCAACATGATTGCCGCTCTCAAGCAGCACAGCCGTGTGAAAGGCTTGTTCTGGTGGTGGCCCGAAGCCAACGAATATGGCATCGACTGGCAGAACTCAGTTACCGGCAGTTGGTGGAACGGCAGCCTCTTCGACAACCGCGACGGCAAGGCCCAAAACGCACTCTACGAGATGAAACAATTTTTGAACTAGAGGTTCTAGAATTTCTAGAGATTCTATATTTACTTAGGTAATAAAAAGAAAGGCTTTTCTCACTCGAGAAAAGCCTTTCTTAATTCAATTAACTAAAAGATTAGTTCATCCTTTGAGTCATAGTTACGTGGAAGTCACCCTCGTAAGTGATGTAGAGCTGGATGAAGAAAGATCCGCCAGCATCTAACTTAAGGTTACCACCATCGAAGCTGAGGTTACCCCAGTCACCACCCCAGTTGATGTCCCAGCTCTCGTTAGCACGGAACTTGAACTCGGTGCCGGCAGGAATATCGCAATAGCCTTCCCAAGCACCAGTTTGGGTGTTGTACTCAAGCTTAGCATAGTCGCTTGCCCAACCGTTGAAGCCGCCAATCACACCAATGGTGGTGATAGGAGTGAGCTCATAGGTCATATCGGCGATGTTGGCTTCTACCATGTAGAATCCCTCAGGAGCGTTGATGTTGCCAGCGCCCACTGCGAGAGAGCCTGAGTAATCATCAAATGCGTCATCGAGACCCCAGTCAGGAGCATTCCAATTGTCCTTACCACTGCGGAACTTGAAGTCACCATTGAGGTACATGAAGCCGTAGTAGTCGCCATCGTTGTTGCGAGCGTTCTTCCAGCCCTTGTTCTTAAGACCAGCAGCAGGAGAGCCCCATCCGTTGGCGTTACCAGCTTGCCAAATCATCTCGGCGTAAGCCAGACCCTCAACATCATAAGTCATGTTGTTGGTGTTAACAGTGATGATGAACTGAGTGTAGTCAGGATCCTCGAAGAATATGATTTCGTGGGCATCAGCACCTTGAGCCAGCTTGCCACCGAAGAGGAATCCGTCGGTCTCCTCGTTGCATCCTAACTTACCCTCTTCAAAGTTCTTGAGGTAGGTGAAAGGCAGGAAGAAGAAATTCATATCCTGTGAGGGAACGGTGATTGTGTATTCTCCATCTGAAACAAACTCCATTGGAGTGAGCTCGTTGTCTTGAAGGATATACATACCCGCAGCCATCTTAACGGCATCAGTGATGTCGCTGTTGAAGCGGAAGGCTTGACCCTTGTTATTAAGAACAGTTACCACATTGATGGGCACATCATAGGATCCTTCGGGACCATAGAGTGCTTCGAGAGCGTCACGGAGCTCAGTAGTTTTGGCACGGCCCTGATCGTCAACATTGACAGTGCGGTTTTCGCTCTTGTCGGCATTGAAGAGGGTCACAATGTTGGAGGCTGTGGTGCCTTCTTCAGCTTTGTAGGTGGGCGTGAACAGGAGCACGCTATCGGCAGTGATAGTAGTAAAGTCGATAGCACCGGCAGCAGCCACAGCAGCACTTGCGCTAGCAGGGTTCTCGCTGTTGCTCATGGGGTCGGCCCAGTCCTTATAGTCCTCGGTACAGCTTGCCATGAGCAAACCAATACCTAAAATATAAAATAACTTTTTCATGTTGTATTTATTTCTCTTTTAAGATTGAGGAGTAGGGGAGCGGAGCGTTGCTTCGCTCCCTTTCTCTCTCAATAATTATTGGTTCAAAAATTACTCAGTAGCAAGGAAATAGTAGAGACCAAGAATGTCGTTGAAGTAAACGGTGTAATTACCAGCTTTGACTGGAATGTTGTCACCGCCTTGAGTACCTATACCAAGTGGGAAGTCCTTAGCACCCCAGTTGATGTCCCAAGAGCCGTTGGCAAACTTGAGCTCAGTGTTCTCTGGGAAAGTGAGACTCTTCATGAACCACATGTGATTCTCGGTGTTATCACGCTTGCCCATAGCATCCATAGCGTTGCTGCCAGCATCCCATCCCTGGTAACCACCTGGCATGGTGATGGTGCTATGTTCATTGTAAGTGCCTTCCAACTTCTCCATTGAGAAGGTGTTCTTGACGGTGTTCATAGTGATCTTGTAATAACCATCCTCTGGGATACCAATGTTGTGGTTGTCACCATCCTCATCGGTAACACCAGCAGTATTCTCATCGATGTTGGTGTAGTTCATTTGGGTGTCCCAACTGCCAGGATCACGAACGAACTTGAACTGACCATCCTTGGGGAAGTAACCAGCATACACGAGCGAACCATTACCGTCCTTGTCGAAATCGGCACCTGGTTCAGGAAGCAATGGAATAAGACCAGTACCCACATCATTAACATTCCAATCTGCGCTACCGATGCAGTTACCTACCATGTACCAGAGTACTGGATCAGCAGGCTTGAGCTCGATGTAGTAAGGAGTTACGAGGAACTTAACTACGTTTGAAGTTACCTCTTTAGCACCGCTGGTGTTGGCTTTCACACGAGCATACACTTCCTGTTGTGCAGGAACCTCGCCATCAACATAGTTGCAAATCACAACAAGTGCTTTTGCCACGTCTTTGGCGCTGATTTCGGCGTTGCAAGTGCTGAAGATGTTATCAAACGCATAGTAGTCGCATTGAGTCTCGCCAGTGTCGTCGGCAACCTCTGCAGTATAAGGGGTAGTCCACTTGTTGTCGGCCGAGATCTCAACAGTATATTCGGCTGCTACAGGGAATCCTCCATAGTCGGGTTGCGACCAAGTGAGGTTCACTGTCTCAGAGTTTGCCAAGTCAATAGCTTGATTGGCATAGGCAGGAGTGTTCAGCACAAACGATTCAGGTTGCTGAAGCACTGGATTAGAGTCGCGGTCATCGCTACAAGAGGTGAACATCAATGCTGCACCCATGAGCAATAAGGCTGACTTGAATATATTATTCATAATAATCTCTGTAATTTAATAATGGTTAGTGAATTCATTATTTATAACCCTCGTTCTGCTTGAGGTTAGAGTTAGCAATCAGGTCATCGGTGGGGATAGCGAATACGTTGCGATAAGCCTCGAAGTCGCGACCTGCATAGGCACCACCCTTCCATTGCCACTTGTAGTCGGTGCTTCCACCAAACTTGCCAAAGCGGATGAGGTCAACACGGCGACGGCCCTCGAAGTAGAACTCGCGGCTCCACTCGTCGAGGATGTCGTTGAGTGAGTAAGATGCCTTAGTAGTAGCATGAGCACGAGCGCGCAGAGCGTTGATAGCTTGTACTGCGTCGGCAGGAGCAGCACCAGTGCCTCCAAGGCGAGTAACTGCCTCGGCATAGGTCAGGTAAGCCTCAGCGGCACGCATGTACATCAGCTGAGAGTCGGCAAATGTAATGTCCGAACCCTTAGAACCGTCACACTTGAAGTTTGTGAACTTAGCAATAGCGTAGCCATACTTGAAGTCACTCTCGTTCTCAACGTTGAGGTTACGTCCCTGTGTGTCGAAGAGGGCGCGATCATCACCAGCAGCTACATAAACATCGTAGGCAGGGCCTTCGGGAGCTTCGATGTCGCTGAAGAACTTCTTAATAAGTTCAGGACGAGCACGGTTACCACCCCATGTGTTGTTGTTGTAGAGGCCGTTAACCTCGGTAGGATCGTATGGGTTGGCGTGCATGTCACCGTCAAATGTAGAGCAAATCAGGAAGTTTGTGCCACCCCACGAAGTGGTGCGGGTACCATATTGGATTACTGGGAACACTGCCTCAACCATAGCACCATTAGTGCCATTGTCGCCCATAAAGAGCATCTGATAAGCAGTCCAATGACGGGTTATACCGTCGGCACCAGTGCCATTGTAGTCATTGGTGAACAGTTTATAGCTTGAATCCATCACCTTCTTGGCATAGTCGCGAGCCTCGGCCCAGCGAGCTTTGCCAGTGTAAACCTGAGAGTTCAGATAGAGGCGTGACAATAGCATCCAGCCAGCAGCCTTGTCAACACGGCCAAAGCCTTGCTGTCCATAGTTCTTGGGAGATGGGTCGCTGAGCACTTGGTCGCTCGAAGTCTCACCAACGATATCCTTGAGCTCGCTCTCAACAAATTCGCAAACTTGTGCACGAGAGTACTGCTCTGGATTATCGCCCGAAATAGAAGTTGTGAAAGGCACGTTGCCAAAGGCATCGGTGAGCAGCAAGAACTGGAAGGCACGCAAGAAGCGAATCTCGGCAGTCATTGTTGCATCATAGTCGCCATACACATCAATATAGTGGTTGCAGAAGGTAATACCGATACAGAGACCGTAGTAGTAACCACGCAACATTGGGTGGCTGGCATCATAGCTGTTGTGGCAGAAAGAAGCGATACCATCATCACCCCAACCGCAGATAGCCTCGTCGGTGGTCAACTCGTTAGAGTTCCACATCTGGCGGAACTTGTGCTGGAAACCGCCATCAAGTCCGTCGATGTCAACATTGTCATCACCACCGTTGTTACCCGAAGTGGCGAATACCGAATAGCATTTATTGAACAGCTGCTCGGGAGTAACATCGCTTTGCAGTGCAGGGTCGATGGGCTCTACGTCAAGATCGTTTATGCAAGAGTTGAATCCCACGCTCATCAAGACTGCTACAGCTGCGCATAATGTATATTTGAAAAACTTATTCATAGTTTCTATATGTATTTAATAATGTGTCAAAATCAAATTAGAAGTTCAGGCTCAAACCAAGGATGAACGAGATTGGGCGTGGGAAGATGTCGCCACCAATACCACCGAAGATCTCAGGATCAATTCCATCATACTTGGTGATGCAGAATACGTTAGAAACTGTACCATAGATACGTCCACTAATGCCGTGGTAGCTACTGCGCTTGAAGAGCTCGTTGAAGCTGTAACCCAAGGTGATGTTGTCGCACTTGAGGAACGAAGCGTTCTGTACCCAGTAGTCGCTGAATACGGTCTCAGTGTCATAAGTTTGCCATCCCATGTTAACCGACTCAACAGGGCGGTTGTTCAGATAGAAGCCAGATACTTCCTCAAAGATAGCAGCCTTGCCCACATTGTGATAGCCTTGCATCACGTTGTTGAACATGTAGTTGCCAATGCTTGCACGCAGGCTGAAACCGAAGTCCCAGTTCTTCCACTCAAGTTTCGAAGCAAAGCCCATGGTGACAGGAGCCCAAGGACTCTTGTAGAGATACTTGTCGGCCTCACTGATAACGCCGTCACCGTTGCGGTCAACAACCTGGCCCTCGATGGGCTTGCCGTTAACGTCGTAAACCTGCTGATATACGTAGAACGAGTGAGAAGGATGATCAACGAAGTGGGCCTGAGCATTACCGTTGATACCAATGCCACCAGTCGAAACGAAGTAAGTTGGGTCGTCGCTGATGAGCTCAGTAATCTTGTTGCTGTTGTAAGTCAAGTTGTAATCCAGAGTCCACAACAGGTCGTTGGTAGAGATGGCCTTCCAGTTAACCGAGAACTCGATACCAGTGTTGCGCAGCGAACCGATGTTCTTGTAGAACGCGTTGCGGAAGTTGGTCATTGCCGAGAAGGTTGTCCAGTTCAACAGGTCGGTAGTCTTGCGGTAGTACCAGTCGATGCTACCAGTCAAGCGGTTGTTCATTACACCCCAGTCGAGACCCACGTTAGTAGTAGTAGTGGTCTCCCACTTCAGCTCGGGGTTGTATACGTTTGGCTTAGCCTTTGAACCGTCGCCAAGCAAATCATAGAATGAGCCAATGCTACCATTGCTCATCACGTAGTTGGCAAAGTAGTTGTAGTCGCCAATGCCTTCTTGCTGACCAGTCTTACCCCAACCGAAGCGAAGCTTAAGAGTGCTGAAAGGACCTTCTTTCATGAAGGCTTCCTCAGCAATATTCCATGCAAGTGCCAATGATGGGAACAATGCCCAGTGCTTTTTGAAGCGTGACGAACCATCGTAACGCATGGTAAAGGTCAGGTAGTACTTGCTGTCGTAGATGTAGTTCATACGACCAAAGAACGATACCAAGAAGTTCTCGGTGCGATAGCCGAGACCGTTGTTCTGGCGATAAACGCCCTCGCCACGGATGGCACCAGCCTTAGGATCACCAATTTTATAGCTTACACCAGGAATCCACATGCCGGGAAGAACGTTGAGAGCTCCATCCACCTCAGTGTCAGCGGTTGTGAAGTTAAGCAATGAGTTGGCTGGGTAGGTACCCCACGACTCATTGAACTCCTTGCGCCAGTTGTGTTGCCACTCGTAACCAGCCATGATGTCAAAATGGTGCTTGTCGTTGAAGTCCTTGTAGTACTGTGCGTAGGCACTCAACTGCATGTTCTCTTTCGACTGGGTGTAGTAAGCGTTGTTGCCCCAGTAGTTAGAGGTGTTAGAAATGTTGGTGCTGATGTTGTGACCCTCGCCATGAGTGAAGTCACCACCAAGTGTCAAGTGTAAGCGCAAGTCCTCAAAACCGTGAATCTTGTAGTCTATGTCGGCACTACCAATGAACGAACGGGTCTTACCGCTGTTGTCATGGTTGTCGAGCATTGCCACGGGGTTGTAAGGTGCGTTGGTGTTCTTGGTGTAGGGCCAAGCTGGATCGTAGTTGTTAACTTGAAGCCAATCGAAGTAGCCACCTACGGCAGCATACTTGGGATCATCGCTGTAAACAGGCTGAGTGGGGTCCATGCGAACTGCATTACCCACGGCACCTGTGTCGGCAAAGCGAGACTTGGTCCAAGCGAGCTTACCATTGAGGTTGAAGGTCAAGTGGTCGTTCAAGAGCGAAGGACTGAGGTTGACAGCTACGGTGTAGCGCTTGTAGTCCGAAGTCTTGAGGATACCTTGCTGGTCGGTGTAACCAAGTGACAAGCGATAGGGGAGGAAATCTTTCACTGAACCAGTAAGAGTGACATTGTGGTCGTGGCTGATAGCAGTGCGGTAGATTTCGTTCTGCCAGTCGGTGTTGGCTGTGCCAAGCAGCGAGAGTGCATTTTCTTCGCGGGTGTCGCCTTCAAATATTTTAGCAACAAAAGCACGATACTCGTCACCATTCATTACCTCGATGGTTTTTTTCTTCTTGCTGAAGGTTACGTTGCCATTGTAGCTCACTTGTGGAGCTTGGTTGCGACGACCTTTCTTGGTAGTGATGATGATTACACCGTTAGAACCACGCGAACCGTAGATTGCGGTAGCCGAAGCATCCTTCAACACGTTGAAGCTCTCGATATCCTGTGGGTTAACGAGAGACAGTGGGTTGCCCACACCGCTAATACCATTGTTATCCATGGCGATACCATCGATAACGATGAGTGGGTTGTTGCTGGCGTTCAGTGAAGAACCACCACGGATACGGATTGTGGCGCTACCGCCAGGGGCACCGTCACCACTGGTTACGCTCACACCGGCAACTTTACCGCTAAGCATGTCCTGAGCACTCACTACAACACCTTTGTTCTTGGCGTCTGGCTTGAGTGCGGTAACACTACCGGTAAGGTCGTTTTTCTTAACAGTACCGTAACCGATGACAACCACGTTCTCGAGCACTTGAGTGTCGTCTAACAGCTCAATCACGAGAGTGGGAGCGGCGGTAACGGTCTGAGTCTGACAACCGGTATAAGAAATTTGGAGCTGGGCGTCCTTTGGTGCTTGAATTGTGAAGTTACCGTCAAAGTCGGTCACCACATTGTTGGTGGTGCCCACAATGGTAACAAGTGCACCAATAATAGGCTCGCCGGTAGCATCCTTGACATGTCCCTGCACAGTAATCGTCTGTGCGTAGGCTCCGATGGATAGGAGTAATCCCATCATCAGGGCAAGAATCCTTTGGGGAATTCTGATGTTTACCTGCTTCATCTTGTTTTTAGTTAAATTGTTATTAAGTTATTAATTACATTGAAATATTTAGTATTCTCTCGAAAAAATAGTACCGAATTCAATAGGGCGAAATTTGCAACTACAAAAGTAAATCTTTTAAATAAAAATAAAGGCTTTTTCTTATTCAATTATGTGTTAAATGATGCGCAAACGTTTGCATTAAGATATTTTAAGAAATAAATGATATAGCATTTTTAAGAATTATTGTAATTTTGAAAACTCAAATAACAAATCGCCTTTCATGGTGCTTGTTCTGCTCTTTGTAAGCAGGTGAGCATAAAGGTGAGACACATTCATAAAATACTTACCATCAACATATTGCACATATGAACGAGAAGCAACCTTTGACAATGAAAGATATAGCAGCCCAGCTCGGAGTGAGTGTGGCTACTGTGTCGCGTGCCTTGAAAAACAGTCCTAACATCAGCAAGAAACGCCGCGAGATGATACAACAATATGCTCGCGAGCACGATTATTATCCTAACGTGATTGCCGAGCAGTTGCGTCACAGTCGTCAAAAACCATCTCAGGTTATTGGGGTTATTCTGCCCGAGATAGTGCATTTCTATTTCGCTTCGATCTTGAGCGGAATAGAGGAGAAAGCTAAGGAACGTGGCTACCGCATAATGGTGGCGCAGAGCCGTGAGAGCTACGAGCGCGAAGTGGAGATTTGCGAGTCGTTCAAGAAAAACAAAGTGTGTGGCATCATCGTTTCGCAGGCTAAAGACACTGAGCAGTACGACCACTTTATCAAGCTCGTGAACGGTGGCATACCGCTGGTGTTCTACGATCGCATCTGCCCGGCCCTCAACGCCAGTCGAGTGGTGGTCGACGATTACCAGGCTGCCTATAAGGCTGTGGGATACATGATAGAGACGGGTTGCAAAAGAGTGGCATTTTATGTGTCCAACCTGAATATGGAGATTTCAAAAAACCGTTTGAATGGATACAAGGATGCTATTTATCATCACGGACTTCAGCCCGATGAGGCGCTCATTAAGCAATGCGACACGCGAGAGCATGCCGAGGAAATAACTCCTGCCCTGCTTAAGATGAAAGACCGTCCCGATGGGTTCTTTGCCATCAACGACGAGACAGCGATAGGCATCATGTACACTGCCAAGAAGATGGGATTCAAGGTGCCCGAGGAAGTGTCGATTTGTGGGTTTACCGACAGCGACCGAGCCGTCTCGTGCGACCCCATGCTCACCACTGTTCGTCAAAATGGCGAGGAAGTGGGCGCACAGGCCACCGATGTCCTCATCGACATGGTAGAGGGCAAGCTCCCCATCGACCGCGCCGAGAAACGCATGGTCCGCACCAAGCTGGTAGTAAGAGGAACAACGAAATAATTTGTGTAATAGAAATAAGAATGATTATTTCTTAATAATCTGTTGGATAGTTGACTTTTAAAGTTAATAATGGCAACAAAACAAAGAATAGCATTTCTTGATTTTATTAAAGGCGTTTGCATCATACTGCTTGTTTCGTTTCATGTCCAGCCAAAAGGCCATGAATTGCATCAAACATTCTTGATGCCGATCTTCTTTTTCTTGTCTGGACTTAATTTCAAGACTTATGATGGATTTAAAGCTTTTTTTAGACGCAAGGTAAACACTCTTCTTGTGCCATTAGTATTTTTCTTGATTATAGGTGCGGTATATTGTTTTTGTCGTAATATGTTGGAATCTCACTTTGTTGTTAGTCAGGCTTTTGACAGGATGCCACTAAATCCCATTTACAACAACACTCCTATGTGGTTCCTTTTCGTATTGTTCATGATAAATATTATATACTATGCCTTTGTGAGGTTCTTGCCTCGATGGTCAGTGATTGTGTTGTCGTTGCTATTGGGTGGAGTGGGCTATTGGATAGCTAGTCATGGTTATGTTCTTGAGCCTTATTTGGATATAGCATTTGTAGCAATGCCATTTTTTATGCTGGGAAATGAAGCGAGCAAATTGGGCGTAATCAATTATCGTCCTCCCTTATTTTCTACGTTGGCTCTAGTTGCTGCAACAGTGCTGTGGGTATATTTTGACACTCCTGTCATCAATATGCTAAAGCGCAATTATCCTTCTCCACTGCTGCTATTTGGGATGACCACAATGGTGATTTTCTCGTTGTTTTTTGCTTGCCAGCAAGTTAAGCGTCCAGTACCCATTATTTCCTATTTTGGTCGTTATTCGCTGATTGTGCTTGGAACTCACTATTTCGTAATAGGTGTTCTTCGCTTAATAGTGCAAAAGTTTTTAGGTATTGATGATAAGACTATTGTTTGGCTTTCGATTCTTGTTGTGACGATGGCAATTGAAATACCTGTTATTTACTTGCTCATAAGGTATTTCCCTAGGTTTACAGCTCAAAAGGAACTCTTCCATGATGACTGGAGAATTAAGAGCAGCGGGGAGAAAAAAGATAATATATGACTTGATATAACTAAGTTGCAAGCAGCCAGAAAGCTCGCTTGCAACTTGTTTTTCATCTAACCTACTTCCTCCTTCCTCCTTCCTACTTTTTTTCGTCTTCCTCATACCAAGTACTATACATCAAGTAGTTGCGGGCGATTTTCACGTTGATTTCTTTGGCTTGCGATGGGTCGACCATTTTCTTGAATTTTGCAGGAGATCCTGCCCAGAGTTCGTGAGGTCCAACCTTCGTGCCGCTGAGCACAACACTACCGGCGGCTATAATGGCTCCCTCGCCAATCTCGGCATGGTCGAGAATGGTGCTGCCCATGCCAATTAGCGCCGTGTCATTGATTTTTGCGCCGTGAATAGTCACGTTGTGGCCTATCGACACGTCATCGCCAATTTCGATGACCGACTTTTGGTATAGTGTGTGCAACACGCTGCCGTCTTGCACGTTAACTCGGTTGCCAAGGGTGATGGTGTTCACGTCGCCACGCAGCACAGCACCAAACCAGATGCTGCACTCGTCGCCAATGGTCACATCCCCCACCACCACTGCATTGTCGGCAAGGAAAGTGCCCTCACCAATCTTAGGGGTAAATCCCCTCACTTTTCTTATTATAGCCATGTTTGTTTAATGCATAATTCATAATGCACAATGCACAATGCACACTCATTGGGCATAGCCCATATAATTCATAATGCAAAATGAATTAATTTTTTTAATTTTTATTGCCTTTATTATAAGTGGTTCTCACAATCGCTGTTAATATCTTAATAAGTTCTCGACAATCAGCAAGCATTTCTTCACCTTTTTCAAAAGAAATGTACTCACTCTCTTGCATTAATTCTAGCCAATATTCAGTCTCACTGGCTTCTTTTAATGAGATGTTCATCTTAGTGCCAAAATCAGCATCTGTTTGACCTCTAATAGCTTCTTTAACATTGGCACCAATGCTTGTTGCTGAACGTAGAAACTGCTTTGAAATCACATATTCACGTTCTTCTTGAATCAGATAACGATAGAGTTGGATAGAACGCAAAGCAAATGCCTTACTCTTAACAACTATAATATTTTCATTATCTGATTTCATTGATTGTCATTTTTTAGATTGTTAATTGTACCATAAAGCATTGTGCATTATGCATTAAGCATTATGCATTAAGCAAGTTGCACTTGCTTGAGAGCCATGCTACCTCTTCCTCATTCAGGTATGGTGTGAGTCGCTCGAGCACCATTGCGTGGTAGTCGTTTACCTGCTTGATTTCCTCAGGGGTGAGCATTGTGGTGTCGATGAGGCGGGTGTCGTAGGGGAACAGCGTCAAAGTCTCAAACTCCAGGAAGTCGCCAAATTCCTCGGTCTTGGCGCCTTCAACCACAAGCAAAATGTTCTCGGTGCGGATGCCATACTCGCCAGTCTTGTAAAGGCCAGGTTCGTTGCTGGTCACCATTCCAGGCACTAAGGCTACAGGATTAAGGCTGGTGCGGATGCTGTGAGGACCCTCGTGGCAGCCCAGGAAGTGACCCATGCCATGTCCGGTGCCGTGACCGTAGGTCATGGCTTCTTGCCACAGTGGCATGCGGGCGAAAGCGTCAAGTTGAACACCTGTGGTGCCTACTGGGAACTTGGCATTGCTCAGAGCAAGATGTCCCTTGAGCACTAGGGTGAAATCATGCTTCTCCTGAGCTGTGGGGTTGCCCAAAGTGATAGTGCGAGTTATGTCGGTAGTGCCGTCAAGATACTGTGCGCCGCTGTCAACGAGCAGCAAGCCTTCGCCCTGCAATGTGCTGGCACTCTCGGGAGTAGCCGAGTAGTGCACGATAGCTCCATGCTCGCGGTAGCCGCAAATCATCTCAAAACTGTCGCCACGGTAGAGTTCGCTCTTGCCACGTTCTACCATTCCTTGTGTCCACACGTCAATCTCGTCGATTGTGCCACTGGCAGCATTCTGCTCAATCCACATGAACAGGCGCACCAGTGCTGCACCGTCGCGCTCCATAGCTTTGCGGAATCCCTCAATCTGCACCTCGTTCTTGATGGCTTTGAGTGCATCGACTGGTGATGTGCCATACACCTTGTCACACTCGAGGGTTTGTCCCAATGTGTCGCTCACTTTGTGGGGGTCGAGCATGATTGTGTTGTTTACGTTGCGCTTGTTGAGGAACTTCTCGATTTCGTCATAGCCCTTCATGCGCACATCGTATTTTTCGAGATGATTGCGCACTTCTTTGTTGAGAATATCGTCGGTGAATATTACGCGGTCTTTGTCGCTCATGTAGAAATATGCGATTGCCACTGGAGTGAAGTCCACATCGCTGCTGCGCAGGTTCAGAAGCCACGCAATCTCATCGAGTGCGGTGATGAGGATGCTGTCGGCGCCGTTCTCCTCAACCTTCTCCATCGTGCGAGTGAGTTTGCTCTCCACGTCTTCGCCAGCATATTCCACGTCATGGACAAAGGCTTCATTCTTAGGTGCCTCGGGACGGCCTTCCCAGATGTTATCGGCAGGGAAGAAGTCGGTGGCAAAATAGAAACCATTCTCACCGCAAATCATCTCCAGGCGGTTTGCTTCCATTATGGTGAACAAGCGACCATCAACAGCCAGTGTGTCGTCCTCATGAAGTTGCTCGCTGAGCCAGCGCATAATGACTTCAAGCTCACCACGATATTCCACGTTCTGCAATTCAAAACCACTGCCTTCCAACTCTATGGCTGCTTGCAAGAAGTAGCGGGAGTCGGTCCACAGACTTGCATTCTTGAGGGTTACAACAGCTGTGCCGTTGCTGCCGGTAAATCCCGAGACCCAGTCACGGAATTTCCAGTAATCGCTCACGTATTCACTCTGATGAGGGTCGGTGCCAGGAATAATAACGGCCTCTACGCCCTTGCTGCGCATATACTCGCGCAATAATTCAAGATTGTTATTCATTGTGTAAATATTGTTTGTTTAGCTAATGACTTGCAAAGGTAGTGAAAAGTTTTTAGTTATTTATTTTTGTAGTTGGTTTTTTGATGATTTCCTATGGGTATGCTTACTAAAAATTGTTTTTCTCTTTTTTCGTGTAATTCTTTTATGCATCAAAAATTTTGTATAATTTTGTGCTGGAGTTGTGCCTAAAGCAATGGATTTTAGGACATAAATTATTAAACATTCAACTATTCATTAGATGAAGACATATATTGAAATAATGGTGCCAATTCGATATAATGCTCAATGGTTTGAGAGCCTAAGAACGGTTCTTCATTCCGTTGAAGTTCGGTGGCAAAAGGGGTTCTATCACATAACAATGGCTTTCATGGACGAGACAGCCCAAGGTGTTGATTGGAAGTCGATATTGGACAGGCACTTTGGTCAAACCCCTGCTATTGAAATGACATTTGATAAGATTGATGTGTTTACTTCAAGACCTGGGAATCATGTTGTACATTTGACTGCTACACAAGTGCCAACGCACTTTTTGTCTCTTGTGGAAGATGTAAGAAAAGATATGGTAAATGCAGGATGTAAGATTAAGTCTGGTTTTAAATTGCATGTCACCTTAGGCAGGGCGCGTTTCCCAAATGTGAAGTTGCCCACAATTCGTGAGAAAATAAACACAATCGTTATGCCCAAGTTGGCATTGTCATTGACCGACGTTGATTTCAGAGTGTTCAGAGGGCCAGTCATTTATGAGACTTCATTACCCAAATAACACCCAGATTTATAGATGAATCGCAATGTTATCTCAAAAAGGGCTTTTCTCATAACGAGAAAAGCCCTTTTATTCTACATTATTCATTCTGCATTAAAACAAAGCGCAGCCATTTCTACATTCTAAATTGTGCATTATGCATTATGAATTGTGCATTGTGCATTGTGCATTGAGCATTGTGCATTATGCATTGAGCATTGTGCATTATGCATTGTGCATTATGCATTGTGCATTGTGCATTGTGCAATGTGCATTGTGCATTGAGCATTGTGCATTATGCATTGTGCATTGTGCATTGTGCATTGTGCATTGTGCAATGTGCATTGTGCATTGAGCATTGTGCATTGTGCATTATTTGGAGTTTCCCAGCAGTATATTGTAAACAAGGGTCACATCTCCTGCGGTGATGTTGCCATCGCCATCTTGGTCTCCGTTGACGATAAGGCTGCCATCGCCATTGAGAATCCAGTTGTAGAGTGCTGTAATGTCCCCTGCGGTAACGTTGCCGTCACCGTCCACGTCGCCAGGAACAGCCACCACGGGATTAGAGTCGGTGAAGTAGCCTGGACGTTCGGGGCCGCGGTCAATGCGGGCATACTCAGCATCGCCATTGTAATCGCTATAGGTGGTGCCCATGCCGCCCACAATATTATAGCAGTGATAGAACATGCATAATGAGTTGGCTGAACTACTTATGTTCCAATCTCGATCGGCATAGATGGTGGTCAGACTATCGCACTCGTTGAACATGCAAAACGTACTGGTGACATTATCGGCGCTCCAGCCCGAGAGGTCGAGCGAGGTGAGGCTTTTGCAATAATCGAACATCATGCCCATGTTGCTTACATTACCAGTGTCCCAGCCCGAGAGGTCGAGCTTTTTAAGTTTCTTGCAGTAGTTGAACATTCTATACATGTTGGTGATAGCGTTAGCGTTGACACTGTTAAAGTCCATGCTTGTGCAATTTGAGAAATTATAGAACAACTCTGTGCAGTCGCCCGTGAAACTCACCAGGATGTTGGCGGTGACGCTCGTGACTTCCGAGACTGGCACATCGTCGCCCCACTTGTTGCCCCTGTTGAACTCGCCCCAGATGAGCGACAGCTCACCAGTCTCACTGTTGAAGGTGTATTGTGGCATCGTAAAGTAACCCGGGCAGTCGGGACTGCAATCAATGCGAGCATATTCCTTGTCAACGTGGTTCTCGTCATAGGTGGTGCCATTGCAGCCCACCAAGTCATTGCAGTCCTTGAACATGTCATCTGAATAGATGACATTCTCGGTACTCCAATCGGGCCACCCCGCATAGATGGTAGTAAGTTTCGAGCATTTGTTGAACATCCTCTCCATATTGGTGATTTCGCTGGTGTTCCAACCCGAGAGGTCGAGCGAGGTGAGGCTATTACAATTATAGAACATCTCACTCACATCGGTTACATTGCCGGTGTCCCAATTGGATATAATGAGCGTATCAAGGCTAATGCACTCGTAGAACATGCGGTCCATGTCAACGACATTGCCTGTGTTCCACCCCGACAGGTTAAGCGAAACAAGTTTTTGACACCCCGAGAACATAGCTCCCATATTAGTGGCATTGGCGGTGTTGACACCACTGAAATCCATGTTAACGCAATTTGAGAAATCGTAGAACAAATTGGAGCAGTCGCCAGTGAAGCTCACATTGCTGGTCGTGGTCACACTCGTGACTGCCGAGGCTGGCACATCGTCACCCCACTTGTCGTCCTTGTTGAACTCGCCCCAGATGAGCGACAGTGTGCCGGTGGTGCTGTCGTAGGTGTAGCGCGGCAATTCCAAGCCGCTGAAGTAGCCTGGGCAGTCAGGACCACCGTCGAGGCGGGCATATTCCTTGTCAATGTGGTTCTCGTCGTAGGTCGTGCCCTTATCGCCAACCAATGAGAGGCATTGAGCGAACATCACACTTGAGCTGGTGTTATTCCCTATGTGCCAATCTCGATCGGCATAGATGGTGGTCAGGCTATCGTTACCAGCGAACATACAATACATTTTGGTAACCTTACCAGCGCTCCATCCCGAGAGGTCGAGCGTTTTGAGACAATAGCAGCAGCAGAACAGATTAATCATTTCGGTGACATTACTAGTGTCCCAGCCCGAGACGTTGACCTTTTTAAGTTTCAAGCAGTGGTCGAACATGAAGGACATATTAGTGACCTTTGTGGTATTGAAGTTCGAAATGTCGAGCGAGTCGAGGCTGTTGCATTGCAGGAACAATCCGTACATGTTGGTGACATTGCCAGTATCCCAGTTCGAGAGGTCAATCGAAGTCAATTTAGCGCAGCCAGTGAACAGATTTGCCATGTTGGTTACATTGCTGGTATTGACACTGTTCAAATCAAAGCTCGTGCAATTGCTGAAGCCCTGGAACAGTTCGGAGCAGTCGCCCGTGAAGCTAACCTCATTGGTGGCGGTGACGCTCGTGACTTCCGAGGCTGGCACATCATCACCCCACTTGTTGTCTTTGTTGAAATCGCCCCAGTTGAGCGACAGTGTGCCGGTGGTGCTGTCGTAGGTGTAGCGCGGCAATGCATTCGGGTCGGTGAAGTAGCCTGGGTTGGTGGGGGCGCCGTCGATGTGGGCATAGTCAGCACGGATGTGGCTATTGTCAAAGACCGTGCCCCTGCCGCCAACCAGTGAATAGCATTCAGAGAACACGATTCTTGAGTTGACGGAATTCCCGAAGCTCCAATTATGATCGGTATATATGGTAGTAAGGTTATGGCAGAAGTCAAACATGCCCTCTATCCAAGTGTCCTCGCTAGTGCTCCAGCCTGAGAGGTCGAGCGTTTCGAGACCATAGCAACAATGGAACATGTCCCACATGCTAAGGACATTACCAGTGTCCCAGCCCGAGACGTTGAGCTTTTTGAGGTTTGTGCAGTTGTAGAACATGCTGGTCATCTCGGTGACATTGCCAGTATCCCAGTTCGATAGGTCGAGCGAGTCAAGGCTTTCGCATTTTTCGAACATCTTATTCATTTTTGTGACATTACCAGTGTCCCAGGTCGAGAGGTCGAGATTTTTAAGATTTGTGCATTGCTCGAACATGTAGGTCATATCAGTGACCTTCGAGGTATTGAAGTTTGAAATGTTAAGCGTGTTGAGGAGGCTGCACTGCATGAACATACCGTACATATCGGTGACATTGCCGGTGTCCCAACCCGAGAGGTCGAGCGAAGTCAATCTCTGACAGGCAACGAACATAGTTTGCATACTTGTAACATTGCTGGTATTCACACGATTCAAATCAAAACTCGTGCAAAAAACGAAGCCCATGAACAGCTGTGAGCAGTCGCCCGTGAAGCTCACCTGGCTGGTGGCGGTGACACTCTTGACGGCCGAGGGCGACACATCGTTGCCCCACTTGTTGTCCTTGTTGAACTCGCCCCAAATGAGAGCCAGCTCACCAGTTGAGCTGTTGAAGGTGTAACGTGGCAGGTCGGTTAATGTGGCTGTGATGGTGACATCATTTAATGGCATTTTGAAGGTATTGCCCTTAATAGCGGTGCCGTTCACGGCAAAGACTACCTCTTTGCCTTCAGGCACCTCGCCGTTGTAGGTGAGCGTGATAGTGGTGCCAGAGGCGTAGTATTTGTTGCCGCTAAGTGTGCAGACGGGGTCGGGTGAAGCGGTCACATCCCCAGGCAAGGTTAGCGTGAACACTCCCGTTAAGTAGCCAGGCCCAGCGGAACCATGGTCAATGCGGCCATAGGCCTTGTTAGTATGGTTGCTGTCGAAGGTAGTCCCCATGCCGCCCACCAGATTGTTGCACCCAGTGAACATGTAAGATGAATTCGTGGCATTCGCGGTACTCCAGCTTGTGGTAACATAGATGGTAGTGAGGCTAGCGCAGCCTTGGAACATACTGCTCATGTTGGTGACATTGCCAGTGTTCCAATTGGAGAGGTTAAGTGTGTTGAGAGCACCGCAGCCTTGGAACATACTGCTCATATTGGTGACATTGCTGGTGTTGACACCATTCAAATCCATGCTTGTGCAATTTGAGAAATTATAGAACAACTCTGAGCAGTCGCCCGTGAAGCTCACCTGGCTGGTGGCAGTAACGCTCTGGACTGCCGAGGCGGGCACATCGCTGCCCCACTTGTTGTCCTTGTTGAACTCGCCCCAATTGAGCGTCAGTGCACCAGTCGAGCTATTAAAGGTGTATTGCGAATTCCATTTGGCATAGAGCGTCATGTCGCCTGTAACTATAGTATTGAAGTTCCACTGATTGGTGCAGGCTGCATCGGTGTACCAACCCTGGAAGGTGCATAATGGGGCCGTTGGAGCGGTGGGCTCGGTGACTTTGTCATACTTGCACCAGACGGTCTGCGCAGCAGGAGCAGTGCCATGCCCGTTGGCATTGAAGGTCACCGTGCAGCGCCAGTGCTCGGTGAAGTTGGCGGCGCCAGTCCTCCATTGGCTGTCCTTCGACACCGCATTCCACTGTGCCTCAGTACCGTTGAACCAAAGATGCGCCATGCTGCTGCAATTATAGAACACCTGTTTGCCTATAGTATTGAGTGTTGAGCTCACATACACATCCTTAAGGCTGCTGCATCCCTTGAACGCATAGTTTCCAATACTGGTGACAGCAGTCAAGTTAATTACCATGACCGCAGTTCCCTCAAACGTTGAAGCCGGAATGCTTGTCATGGAAGGCGGGGTATTATTATTACTTAAGCTATTTGAAGTCTTGACATTTTTAAACTTGGTTAAGCCATTCACCGACGGCATTTGGCTCACTATCGTGTTTTCATTAAAAATCATTGTCTCAAGGTTGGTGAAACCGCTGAATACCGACCCTGTGAAGTTGGCCACCTGCGCACCGTCGAGGGTGGTGGGTATGGTAATCGAAGTAATATTGGCTTTTGGTCCGTCATAGCCATTTATATAACACTGCGTGCCGGCAGAGTTTTTAGTGTAAGTCCATCCCTGCGACTTTTCGGCGTGCATATAGATGTAGTCACCTCCGGCACCAGCGTTGAGGTCATAGCCCGTGCTGCCGCCAGCGACGGGCACGCCGCCAGCTTGAGTGGCGTTGAAGGTGATAGACCTCACGGTGCCAAGGTCATCGGCGTAATCCTTTGTGTAGTAGAGGTGGATGTAGGCACTGCTGGAGCCGCAGTGGCTGTTCAGGTCTCCCTTGTTGTTCTTGAAATAGTCGCTGCCATCGTAGGACACAAGGGTATAGACACGACCATTGTTCATGAAACTGTTGGGAGGAGTGGTGGCGGTGCTGATTAAAAAGTCGGTGATGAAAGTGGCGCTAGTGGAGGTCTCGCTCGCCGACTTGTAGAGCAGATAGATGTAGTCACTGCTTGAGCCGCAACCAGCGTTCAAGTCCTGGTCGATGACCGTCCAGCCCTGATTCGTGTAGGTCGTCTTCAGACTGTTAACCTCACTTTTTGAGCCGCCTATCACCATCACGTCGGTGATGTAGTTCGCAGCCCAAACAGTGGTTGTGACAAGCAGTGCCACAAACAGTAGTAGAATCTTTTTCATAAGCGAAAAGTTTATGGGTTGTTAGTTAATTAATCAGTTTAGTCTCATTTTGCTTGCAAATATAAAGAAAAAAACAAAAAAATGCAATAAAATAAAGAAAAAATGATGTAATAGAATCAAAGGAATCAAAGGAGTCAAATGAGTCGAATGAGTCAAATGAACCAAAGCACCCATCTCACAAAATCAGCGTGGGGGCATTGTCGATAATCCCCCCACGCGAAGCGTTATTTTTTATAGTCCTTAATTGTCTTCTCAGTCGCAGCCCATTCTACAATTTACATTGTGCATTCTGCATTGCATCGCGGCGTTAGCCCCAATTGTGCATTGTGCATTATGCATTATGAATTATGCATTGTGCATTAATTAAATTCCCAGCAGGATATTGTAAACAAGGGTTACATCTCCTGCGGTGATGTTGCCATCGCCATCTTGGTCACCGTTGACGATAAGGCTGCCATCGCCATTGAGAATCCAGTTGTAGAGGGCGGTCACATCACCTGCGGTAACGTTGCCGTCGCCATCCACGTCGCCTGGAACAACCACAACGGGATTAGAGTCGGTGAAGTAGCCTGGGCAGTCAGGGCCGCCGTCGATGCGGGCATATTCCTTGTCCGAGTGGTTCTGGTCGAAGGTTGTGCCCTTGCCGCCAACCAATGAGGTGCAGCCCGAGAACATGGCACTTGCACTTGTGGAATTAGGGATGTTCCAATCTCGATCGACATAGATGGTGGTCAGGCTATCGCTAAAAGCGAACATAGCATTCATTTCGGTAACCTTACCGGCGCTCCATCCCGAGAGATCGAGCGTTTTGAGACAATGGCAGCTGCAGAACAGATTAAACATTCCCGTGACATTACCAGTGTCCCAGCCCGAGACGTTGAGCTTTTTAAGTTTTATGCAGGTATCGAACATGAGGGACATATTGGTGACCTTGGCAGTATTGAAGTTCGAGAGGTCGAGCGAGTCGAGGCTGTTGCATTGCAGGAACAATCCGTACATGTTGGTGACATTGCTGGTGTTCCAGTTCGAGAGGTCAATTGAAGTCAATTTAGCGCAGCCGGTAAACAACATATTCATACTTGTAACATTGCTGGTGTTGACACTGTTCAGGTCCATGCTTGTGCAATTGTAAAATCCAGTGAACAAATTCGAGCAGTCGCCAGTGAAGCTCACCTCGCTGGTGGCGGTGACTCTCGTGACTGCCGAGGCTGGCACATCGTCGCCCCACTTGTTGTCCTTGTTGAACTCGCCCCATAGGAGGGCCAGCTCACCGGTGGTGCTGTTGAAGGTGTATTGTGGTGGGTCGGTTACTGTGGCAGTGATGGTGACATTATCTAATGGCATCTCAAAGGTGTTGCCCTCTATAGCGGTGCCGTTCACGGCAAAGATAAGCACTTTGCCCTCAGGCACCTCGCCGTTGTAGGTGAGGGTGACAGTGGTACCAGCGGTGTAGTAAGCAGTGTCGCCGACTGAGAAGACAGGAGTTGCCGATGCTGTAACATCCGCGGGCAGGGTGAGCGTGAACACACCCGTTAAGTAGCCTGGCTCAGCGGTGCCATGGTCAATGCGGGCATATTCTTTATCTTTGTGGTTCTCGTCGTAGGTGGTACCACAGCCGCCCACCAGTTTGTTGCACCTATCGAACATGTATGAAGATGAATAAGTGACATTCTCAGTACTCCAACTTGTGGTAACATAGATGGTAGTGAGGCTTACGCAACTTATAAACATGCCTTCCATGTTGGTGACATTGCTAGTGTCCCACCCCGAGAGATTGATCGATGGGGTCTGAGTGCAAGACATAAACATCGAGAACATATCGGTGACGTTGCTGGTGTTCCACCCCGAGAGGTTGAGTGGTTTGTTGCTCTGGAAATAAGTAAACATATCTGTCATCTTGGTGACTTTTCCAGTGTCCCAACCCGAGAGGTCGAGAGAGGCGACGGTCATACGACAAAGAGAGAACATCTCGCTCATATTGGTGACATTGCCAGTGTTCCAATTCAAGATATTAAAAGAGTAGGACCTAATCGAACAATTATAGAACATCCTGCTCATATTGGTAACATTGCCGGTATCCCAATTTGAGATATTAAATGTGAGAGCACTGCTCTCTTCGAACATACTGCTCATATTGGTGGCATTGGCGGTGTTGACACTATTCAAATCAAAGCTAGTGCAATTGCCGAAACCCATGAACAGCTCCGAGCAGTCGCCTGTGAAGCTTACCTGGCTGGTGGCGGTGACACTCTTGACTGACGAGGCTGGCACATCGCTGCCCCACTTGTTATCCTTGTTGAACTCGCCCCAGAGGAGGGCCAACACACCGGTCTCACTGTTGAAGGTGTATTGTGGCGGGTCGGTCACTGTGGCAGTGATGGTGACATCATTTAATGGCATCTCAAAGGTGTTGCCCTCTATAGCGGTGCCGTTCACTTTAAAGACGACTATTTTGCCCTCAGGCACATTGCCGTTGTAGGTGAGAGTGACAGTGGTGCCTGCAGTGTAGTATTTGTTGCCACTAAGTGTGAAGACGGGGTTGGGTGAGGCTGTCACATCCCCAGGCAGGGTGAGCGTGAACACGCCGGTAAAATAGCCTGGTTCAGCGGCACCATGGTCAATGCGCGCATAGGTCTTGTCGGTATAGTTACTGTCGAAGGTGGTGCCCATGCCGCCCACCAGATTATTGCATCCATCGAACATTCGAGATGAATTAGTGACATTTTCGTTACTCCAGCTGGTGGTAACATAGATAGTGGTGAGTTGATCGCAGCTTAGGAACATGCAGGCCATGCCCCAAGTCTTGCCGGTGTCCCAGCCCGCGAGGTTGAGCGATTTGAGGCCATCACAAAGAAAGAACATTCCGTACATATTCGTAACATTACCAGTATCCCAGTTCGAGAGGTCGAGCGATGTAAGGCTTCGGCAGCTGGAGAACATGGAACTCATGTCGGTGACATTCTTAGTGTCCCACCCCGAAATATCGAGCGAAGTCAGTGACATGCAATTCTCGAATATATTGGACATAAAAGTGACCTTACCAGTGTCCCAATTCGAAATATTGAGTGTGAGGAGTGCATTACAAAAGCTAAACATCCAGCTCATGTTAGTGACGTTGCTGGTATTCCAATTTGAGATGTTAAGCGAGGAGAGTTTTGAGCAGTTTCGGAACATACTGCTCATATTGGTTACATTGGCGGTGTTGACATTGTTCAAATCAAAGCTTGTGCAATTGATGAAGCCCAGGAACAGTTGCGAGCAGTCGCCCGTGAAGCTCACCTGGCTGGTGGCGGTGACGCTCTTTACGGCATCAGCTGGCACATCATCGCCCCACTTGTTGTCTTTGTTGAACTCGCCCCAGAGGAGGGCCAGCTCGCCGGCGCCACTACGGGCTATGACCTCAACGCTGGTGCCGGAGGTGACTACATCTATATGCACGCCGAAAAGTCGCAGGGATGGACTTACACTAAGAACTCCGCTGGCACGCAGTGCAACATCACGGGGTTCGACGGTCCGAAGGCGAACATACACACTGTGACCATTCCCACCGTCCTCGACGGAGCGCAGGTCATCAACTTCTCGGGGAACGTTTTCAGCGGGTTCACCAACCTCGAGTCAATGGTCTTTTACGACAACACGGCCGTCAGTCAGATGCCGTCGGTGCAAGGATGCACGAATTT
>CAJOFH010000010.1:65572-93726 GCA_905233845.1 uncultured Muribaculaceae bacterium
GACGCTGAAGCAGATTGACAACTATGCGTTCAAAGGATGCGGCAGCCTGAAGACGGTGTATGCCAACAGCGCCCTCCAGACGATAGGCGCACAGGCGTTCAGCAATTGCAGCAGTCTGTCGCACCTGTGGTTCGACGGCACCCAAGCACAGTGGAATGCCGTTTCGAAGGGCAGCCAATGGCGAAGTGGCTCCAGCTTCCTGGAGCACTGGCACTGCACGGTGACCTTCAATGCCAACAGCCACGGCACCGCCCCTGCGGCACAGACCATCTGGAGCAACTATGACAAGGCCACTGTTCCCACCGCCCCAACGGCCCCTTGCTGCGTCTTCCGTGGGTGGTACACCGAAGCGGCCTGCACCAATCAGTGGAACTTCAACACGGTGGTCACAGGCGACATGACGCTATATGCCAAATGGGATGTGCAATACACCTTCAACAGCACAACTAGCGACAGGTACGCCGCCAGCTTGTGTGGCATTGAAGGAGATGGATTTGACCGATCTGTAATCCTCATCGATGTAATCCGTGGTGTAGTAGAGGTGGATGGTGGCACTGCTAGAGCCGCAGTGGCTGTTAAGGTCTCCCTTGTTGTTCTTGAAATAGTCACTGCCATCGTAGGACACAAGGTTATAGACTCGACCATAGTTCATGAAACTGTTGGGAGGCGAGGTAGCAGTGCTAATCAGGAAATCGGTGATGAAAGTGGCGCTAGTGGAGGTCTCGCTCGCCGACTTGTAGAGCAGATAGATGTAGTCGCTGCTTGAGCCGCAACCATCGTTCAAGTCCTTGTCGATGACCGTCCATCCCTGATTCGTGTAGGTCGTCTTCAGACTGTTAACCTCACTTTTCGAGCCGCCTATCACCATCACGTCGGTGATGTAGTTCGCAGCCCAAACAGTGGTTGTGGCAAGCAGAGCAACAAACAGTAGTAGAATCTTTTTCATAAGCGGAAAGTTTATGGGTTGTTAGTTAATTAATCAGTTTGGTCTCATTTTGGTTGCAAATATAAAGAAAATAATGCAATATTGCAATAATTTTACAACTAAAATATCAAACAACAAAAACAACAATAATCATAATGCACAATGCATAATGCACAATGCACAATTGTGTTTAATTGTCAAAAAGACAAGAGCGACTCTTGTAACTCCTGTCAAAGAAAGACAAGAGCGACAAGAATGACAAGAAAAACTCTTGTAACTCTTGTGACTCCTGTCAAAAAAAGCGCCCGAAGGCGCTTTTTGATTGTGCATTATGCATTATTAAGTAGCCAAATGGCTTTAAGTACAGTTGCTAATGAATTTGTTTTTTAATTGTTAGTAATTGTTTGACAAAACATTTGCATTGAGTTAATTTCCTAGCAGGATGCTGTATACTGTAGTGATGTCGGCGCTGGTGATGGCGCCGTCGCCATCCTGGTCGCCGTTAGCGATTTCGCTCATGTCGCCTGCAAGCAGGAAGGTATAGAGTGCTGTGATATCCGAAGCGGTCACCTCACCGTCGCCGTTCACGTCGCCAGGTACGACCTGGGGTGCGGCGGTGAAGTAGCCTGGGCATTCAGGGCCGCCATCGATGCGGGCATATTCTTTGTCAACATGGTTCTCATCGTAGGTGGTTCCCATGCCGCCTACTAATGCGTTACAGTGATAGAACATCTCACCTGAAAAACGGACGTTCTCAGTGCTCCACATTTCGCCAGCATATATGGTGCTCAGGAGCATGCAGTTGGCGAACATGGAGTACATGTCAGTAACATTGCCGGTTTTAAAGCTCCAGAGGTCAAGCGAGGTAAGATTTCCGCAGCCAGAAAACATGCTGGTCATACTGGTGACATTGCTTGTATTCCACCCCGATAAGTTGAGAGAAGACAGATTCATGCAGTTGGCGAACATTTCGCCCATGTGGGTGACATTGCCGGTATCCCAACACGAGAGGTCAAGCGAGGTAAGCCTATAACAATCCCGGAACATGGCGCTCATGTTGGTGACATTACTCGTATTGACTTTACTCAAATCCATGCTCTCGCAATTGTAGAAATTGTAGAACATAGTGGAGCAGTCGCCTGTGAAGCTCACATCGCTTGTGGCTGTGACGCTCTTGACCGATTGGGCGGGCACATCGCTGCCCCATTTGTCGTATCGGTTGAACTTGCCACTAATGAGTTTCAGTTCGCCTGTCTCGCTATTGAAAGTATAGCGCATGGTAAAGTAGCCTGGGCACTCGAGGCCGCCATCGATGCGGGCATATTCTTTATCGACATGGTTATCATCGTAGGAGGTTCCCATGCCACCCACTAATGCAACACAGTTTTTAAACATATCATTTGAGTAGGTAATATTCTCGGTGCTCCACCTTGAGCCAGCATATATGGTGGTCAAGTAGTCGCAACCATAAAACATATTGCTCATGTTGGTGACATTGGCGGTGTTAAATCTCGAGAGGTCGAGCGATGTAAGCCTATAACAATCCCGGAACATGCCGCTCATGTTAGTGACATTGCTGGTATTAATGTTGTGCAAATCCATGCTCGTGCAATTGGAGAAATTCTGAAACAACTGTGAGCAGTCGCCGGTAAAGCTCACATCACTGGTGGCGGTGACGCTCTTGACCGATTGGACGGGCACATCGTTGCCCCATTTATCGTATCGGTTGAACTCGCTCCAAATGAGTTTCAGTTCGCCTGTCTCGCTGTTGAATGTGTAGGTGGGCAACAAAGTGACTTCAACATCGGAATAAGGCATCTTGAAGGTGTAGCCATTAATAAGCTCGCCGTTGACGGTGAACTGGGCAGGCATGCCCTTGTAGTAGATGGCAATGACAGTGCCTGCTGCATAGTAGCTCACATCGCCGTGGGTGATAGCGGCTGCTGGTGTGGCAGTCACACCTTCGGGTAAATTAAGGGTGAACATGCCTGTTAAATAGCCTGGCTCGTCGACGCCATGGTCGATGCGGGCATATTCCTTATCGACGTGGTTGTGGCTATATGTAGTTCCCATGCCGCCCACCAATGAGTTGCAGTAAGCGAACATACCATCTGACTCTTCCACACTCTCGGTGCTCCAGCCTGCGCCTGCATAGATGGTGGTAAGGCTCTCGCAGTGTAAGAACATATCGTACATGTCGGTGACATTGCTCGTGTTAAATCCTGACAGGTCAAGGGCAGTTAGGCTTTGGCATAAATAGAACATAAACCCTAAGCTGGTGGCATTGCTGGTGTTGAAGCTAGTAATATCGAGTGAGGACAGATTATAGCATCTAGAAAACATTGCATACATACTTGTGACATTGCTTGTGTTCCAGCCCGATAGATCGAGAGAGGTCAGGCTCTCGCAGCTGGAGAACATATACCACATTTCGGTGACATTGGCAGTGTTCCAACCCGAGAGGTCGAGTGAGGTAAGGCTTTTGCAATAATCAAACATCTGACGCATGCTGGTGACATTGCTGGTATTGACGTTATGCAAATCCATGCTCGTGCAATTGGAGAAAAATTGAAACAACTGTGAGCAGTCGCCCGTGAAGCTCACACCACTGTTGGCGGTGACGCTCTTGACCGACTCGGCGGGCACATCGCTGCCCCACTTGTTGCCCTTGTTGAACTCGCCCCATAGGAGCACCAATTCGCCAGTTTCACTGTTGAAGCCGTATCGCGTCTCTTCCCATTTTGCATAGAGTGTCATGTCGCCTGTGACCACAGTGTTGAAATCCCATTGATTGGTGCAGGCTGCATCGGTATACCAACCCATACACTTATAGCCAAAGGCCGTTATGGAAGGCGCGGTAGCCTTATCCTGATTGCGCTTCAGGTGCAGTGCCGTGGCCGTTGGCATCGAAGGTCACTGTGCAGTGCCAATGCTCCTTGGTGGCATTGGGCTTCCAATTTGTTCCCTTTGTCACGTTGCCCCATTGTTGTTGTGTGCCATCGAAGTAAATGTCGGTCAGGGAATTGCAATTTTGGAAAGCATAAGAACCGATTTCCATCAAACACGAAGGAAGGGTTATTTGATTGAGTCCACATCCCTCGAACGCATGCTCTCCAATATTGGTGACCGATGGCATAGTTATCGTCTCAATAGCACTTCCCTCGAACGCATGCTCTCCAACATTGGTTACCGATGGCATGTTTATCGTCTCAATGGCTGTTCCTGCAAACGCAGAAGCTGGTATGTTTGTAATGGAAGGCGGAGTCTGGTCGTTGGCAGTGCCCGTCCTCACATGTTTGAACTTAGAGCATCCTAGCATCGACGGCATCTGGCTGATTATCGTGTTCTCATTAAAAATCATTGTCTCAAGGTTGGTGAACCCGCTGAAGACCGACCCTGTGAAGCCGGCCACCTGCGCACCGCCGAGTGTAGTAGGTATGGTAATCGAGGTAATCGCTGCCTTAGGCCCGTCAAAACCGTTTATATAACACTGAGTGCCAGCAGAGTTCTTGGTGATTCTCCATCCCTGCGACTTGTCGGCGTGCAAATATATGTATTCACCGCCGGCACCAGTGTTGAGGTCATAGCCCGTGCTCCCGCCGTTCTCACCCACTGCGCCGTCCTGTATGTTGTTGACATATATGGATTTTACAACACTGTAGTCTTGTCCTTCGTAGTTGTCAGGAAATCTTATGGTGTAATACAAATGAATGTAGGCGCTGCCAGAGCAATGGCAGTTCAGGTCTCCCTTACTGCTCTTGAAATAGTCACTGCCATCGTAGGGCACAAGAAAATAGGGGCGGGAATCGTGATAAAGATAGTCGGGTGCAGTGCCGCTGGCCGAAGAGAGGTATAAGTCGGTGATAAAAGTGCCGAAACTAGCATTCACCTCACTTGTCTTCTTGTAGAGCAGATAGATGTAGTCGCCACTTGCGCCGGCGTTCAAGTCCTTGTCGATGACCGTCCAGCCCTGGTTGGTGTAAGTGGTCTTCAGTGCGTTCGTCTCACTTTTTGAGCCACCAATCACCATCACATCGGTGATATAGTCCTCCGCCCAAACAGTGGTTGTAGCAATCAGCGCCAAGAAAAGAAGTAAAAATATCTTTTTCATAAATTGATAATATTTAGGTGTTAGTTGGTTAAGGATAAATCATTATTTCTCTGTTTTGCTTGCAAATATAAACAAAACAATAGAAAAACGCAATAAAATAAAGAAAAAATGATGTAATGGAGTAAAAGGAGTGAATGGAATCAAAACACCCATCTCACAAAATCAGCGTGGGGGAATTGTCGTTAATCCCCCCACGCATCATTATGCATTATTAAGTATCCGAATGGCTTTAAGTACAGTTGCTAATGAAATTGTTTTTTAATTGTTAGTAATTGTTTGACAAAACATTGTGCATTCTACATTGTGCATTCTACATTGTGCATTATGAATTGTGCATTCTGCATTGTGCATTCTGCATTGTGCATTCTGCATTGTGCATTATTTGGAGTTTCCTAGGAGGATGTTGTAGATGAAGGTAACGTCACTTGAGGTGATAAAGCCATCGCCGTCTTGGTCACCGTTGACGATAAGGTCGCCATCGCCATTGAGAATCCAGTTGTAGAGTGCTGTAATGTCACCTGCGGTAACGTTGCCGTCCCCATCCACGTCGCCAGGAACGCCCTGGGGTGCGGCGGTGAAGTAGCCTGGGCTCTCAGGACCGCCATCAATGCGGGCATACTCGGCGTCAATGTGGTTTTCGTCATAGGTAGTGCCCATGCCGCCCACCAGTGACTGGCAGCCATAGAACATATTATATCCTGAAGCTTCAACATTCTCGGTATTCCATCCATTGCCAGCATAAATGGTGGTCAGGTCCGTGCAACTGTAGAACATGCAGGTCATATCTGTGACCTTCTCGGTGTTCCATCCCGAGAGGTCGAGTGAGGTCAAGCCCGAGCAGTTGTAGAACATACCGTACATATCTGTGACCTTCTCGGTGTTCCATTCGGAGATGTCAAGCGAGGTCAGACCACTGCAATTGCGGAACATGGCGTTCATATTTCTGACGTTCCCAGTGTTCCATCCCGAGAGGTCGAACGAGGTCATGTTTTGGCAGCCGTAGAACATCTGGCTCATATTTCTGACATTCCCGGTGTTCCATCCTGAGATGTCGAGCGAGGTTAAGCCCGAGCATTCGTGGAACATACCGTACATATCAGTGACCTTCCCGGTGTTCCATCCGGAGAGGTCGAGCGAGGTCAGGCCCGAGCAGCAGTCGAACATATATCTCATGTTGGTGACATTCTCGGTGTTGAATCCCGAGAGGTCGAGTGAGGTCAGGCCCTTGCATCCGTAGAACATACAATACATATCGGTGACATTCTCGGTGTTCCATCCTGAGAGGACGAGTGAGGTTAGGCCCTCGCATTCGATGAACATATAGCGCATATTGGTGACATTCCCGGTGTTCCATCCCGAGATGTCGAGCGAGGTTAGGCCCTTGCATCCGTTGAACATAAACAACATACTGTTGACATTCTCAGTGTTCCATCCCGAGAGGTCGAGCGAGTCAAGGACTGTGCAGTTTTGGAACATCCTGCTCATGTTGGTGACATTGCTGGTGTTGACATTGCTCAGGTCCATGCTTTCGCAGTTACTGAAGTTCAAGAATAGATTCGTGCAGTCGCCCGTGAAGCTCACCTCGCTGGTGGCGGTGACGCTCTTGACTGCCGTGTTGGTAACATCGTCACCCCACTTGTTGTCTTTGTTGAACTCGCCCCAGAGGAGGGCCAGCTCACCGGTCTCACTGTTGAAGGTGTATTGTGGTGGGTCGGTTACTGTGGCAGTGATGGTGACATTATCTAATGGCATCTCAAAGGTGTTGCCCTCTATCGCTGTTCCGTTCACGGCAAAGACAACCACTTTGCCCTCGGGCACCTCGCCGTTGTAGGTGAGGGTGACAGTAGTGCCAGCAGTGTAGTAGGCGGTGTCGCCAATTGTGAAGACAGGGTTGGGGGAAGCGGTCACATCCACGGGCAGGGTGAGCGTGAACGCACCTGTTAAATAGCCTGGCTCAGTGGTGCCATGGTCGATGCGGCCATAGGTCTTGTCGGTATAGTTGCTGTCGAAGGTCGTGCCCATGCCGCCCACCAGTTTTTCGCAGTTCATGAACATGTTAGATGAAGTACCGACATTCTCGGCATTCCAACTTGTGGTAACATAGATGGTGGTGAGTTGATAACAACATACGAACATTCCAAACATATTGCCGACATTGCTGATGTCCCAGCCCGAGAGGTTGAGCGATGTGAGGTTAGAGCAATATTGGAACATAAAGTCCATGGTGTTAACCTTGCTGGTATTCCATCCCGAGAGATTGAGTGGATAGTAGCTATTATAGAAGTTAGCGAACATATTACTCATGTTGGTGACATTGCCAGTGTCCCATCCCGAGATGTCGAGAGGGTAGATGTTAATCCTACAAGTAGAGAACATATAGCTCATATCAGTGACATTGGAGGTGTTCCAGTTCGAGAGGTCAAGAGTGTCGCTGAGGTTCATCATACAATTACTGAACATAAAGCTCATATTGGTGACGTTGCCAGTGTCCCAACTTGAGATGTTAAGTGTGTAGAGAGCATTGCAGTTTTTGAACATCATGCTCATATTGATGGCAGCGCTGGTGTTGACACTGTCAAGCTCCATGCTCGTACATTTGTTGAAGTTATCAAACAGCTCGGAGCAGTCGCCTGTGAAGCTCACCTGGCTGGTGGCGGTGACGCTCTTGACGGCCGAAGCAGGCACATCGCTGCCCCATTTGTTGTATTTGTTGAACTCGCCCTTGAGGAGGGCCAGCTCACCTGTAGCGCTGTTGAAGGTGTAGCGAAGCTCCCACTTGGCATAGAGCGTCATGTCGCCTGGCACTACCGTGTTGAAATCCCATTGATTGGTGCATGCCGCCTCGGTGTACCAACCCAGGAAAGTGCAGCCATTGGCTGTTGGTGCGGTGGGCGCAGTGGCTTTGTCATAGTTGCTCCAGAGGGTCTGTGCGGCAGGAGCTGTGCCGTGTCCGTTGGCGTTGAAGGTCACGGTGCAGCGCCAGTGCTCGGTGGTGGCACTGGGCTTCCAGCTGCTCGCCTTGTCCACAGCACTCCACTGTGCCTGTGTGCCGTCAAACCAAACATCTGTCAAAGAATTACAGCCATAGAACGCGTTACTGCCTATAGAGTGCAAAGTTGGGTTGATGTACACATTCTTGAGATTGGTATGATTGATGAATTCCTGAACTCCTAATGAGTAAACATGCTCTAATGTGAGAGATTTCACAAGATTATTATTCCAGCCTTGGAAAACAATTTCCTGGTTAGTGGGATGATTTGACCAATTGTTATCGGCACAATCTATTTTCAGCTGCCCGGCAGCATCGAGTGTCCAGTAGAGGTGGTTATAGCTGCTTGAGGAACCTCCACCACACCAACCGCAAGACCATGTGTTGCTGCCGCTTCCGCCATTGACAACCAAGCTTGGCGAATACATATACTTACTGGGTGTCCAGGCATCAATAGAGCCTGGATAAGTGACTTGGCACATGGCGCCGCCTTCTCTTACTATGGCAGAAAAAGCGCCATCACCGATAGTGACAGGTGATAGATTAAACACTACACTGTTTAGTGTGGTGCTTCCAGCGAACGCATTGCTCCCGACATTGGTGACCGACGTGAGCGTGACATTCTCAAGGGCCGTGCCCACAAACGCTGAGGCCGGGATGCTGGTCATCGAAGCCGGGGTTTTGTTGTTGGCATTACCGGTTTTTATGTTTTTGAACTTAGAGCATCCTTGCATCGACGGCATTTGGCTCACTTGGGTGTTTTCATAAAAAACCATCGTCTCAAGGTTGGTGAACCCGCTGAAAACCGAGCCCGAGAAGCCGGTCACCGATGCGCCGTCAATGTATTTAGGTATTGTGATTGATGATTTATTATTCTTAGTGCCTTGATACCCTGTGATGGTGCATTGGGTCTGGGCTGAGTTCATGCTGATGGTCCATCCCTTATTGCCTGTGCCGGCGTGCATGTAGATGTAAGCGCTGCCTGAGCCGCAACCGGTGTTCAGGTCATAGCCCTCGCTGTCGCCAGTCACGCCTATAGCCCCACTTTGGGTGGCATCGAAGGTAATGGAATTCACAGCTGTGGAACTGTAATTCTCGTTGTTGTCCTTGGTGTAGTAGAGGTGGATGTAGGCACTGCCGGAGCCGCAATGGCTGTTCAGGTCTCCCTTGTTGTTCTTGAAATAGTCGCTGCCATCGTAGGGCACAAGGGTATAGGTGTGCCCACCGTATGTGACATTGTCGGGGGCGGTGCCACTTGCATTGCTGATGTAGAAGCCGGTGATAAATGCGCCGGCATCAAGACTCTCGTTGCTATCCGTCCTGTAAAGCAGATAGATGTAGTCGCTGCCTGAGCCGCAACCCGCGTTCAGGTCCTGGTCGATGACCGTCCAGCCCTCAGACGTGTAGGAATCCTTCAAACTATTAACTACACTTTTAGAGCCGCCAATTACCATCACGTCGGTGATGAAGTCCGCAGCCCAAACAGTAGTCGTTGCAAGCAAAGCCACAAGTAATAGTAGAATCTTTTTCATAATCAGAAAGTTTATAGGTTGTTAGTTAATTAATCATTTTAGTTTCATTTTGGTTGCAAATATAAATAAAAAAATAGAAAAATGCAATAATAAAACAAAAAAAAGAAATAATTGAAGGAGAGGCTTGCTCGAGTTATACTGAGGTGCACCCCATTGACGCTGAAAGAGCGGGCAGGGGGAGTATGACAGAGTCGACCAAGTCACTGCCATCAATCCCCCCTCCAAAGCACAGAGACAAAGCTATAGCAGCGTAGTGGAAGTCCTGTATTGCGAGTTGTCAACTCGCACCCTACCGCAAAAGCCAGTATTCCTAAAAAGAGTGGTTGATACTCAGCACATTAAGCTCCCCCTCTAAGATAGAGGGGGTAAGGGGGAGTATGATAAAGAGTATGAAAAAAGAGCTTTAGTATTTCAGTCAATAAACAAATCCGAAAAATCAGATTAATCCGTGGTTTTTTATTTTCGTCGAACTCACGTAATGTTCGATTTCTGCGCGAAGCGCACTAAATATAAAAAGAACCCAAAAAGCTTTTTTCTAACTTTTTGGGTTCAATTTTGATACACCCTCTTATGGGATACAATGATTAACGAATCACTTTAGAGGTTTTGATGGTGCCGTCTTGCATGCGCATCTGCTTGATGAGCAGGCCAGTGGCGTTGGCGTCAACTTTGCGGCCTTGCAGGTCATAGTAATTGGTCTCAACAACATTGTTGGTGTTGACTTCGCCGATGGCTGTTGGAGTGAGTTGATACCAGAAGATTTCACTCTCACGAGTCTCGCGAGAATTGCCTTCAACAGTATAGATACTCTTCACGCCAATAGCATTCCAATCCAGGATGTCGTCACCATAGAGGTATACTTGCTTGCCTGCTACATCGATGTCATAATAGTCGGTAAAGTAATAAGGAATCTCAGTCATTTCTTCCTCGAGGAAAAGGTAGTCATCGGGAGAGAACACATAAACACTCTGCTCGCCTTTCTTGTCAACAAGCATCTGGTAACTTAGCAGAGCGGCATAGATGTCGTTGCCGTCAACGTCGGTGGTGGGAATAGTCATCATCACGTAATAACCATAGTCATCTTCGGTGAACTCGGTGATGGTTGGGGTGGCGGGAGTGGCTATCTCGGGTACTACACGAGTCAGAGTGACGTTGTTGAACTCATCAAGAATATCTCCCCACACCGACGTGGTGTATCCATCTGGAGATGTAAGCACGCTGGCATCGTCGTTGACACTAAACTCAGCGCCATCGAAGTCAAGTTCGTAGGTGTCACCCCACAAGTCAAGAGCACCCATATATGCAGCAGGAAATGTTGCCACGCCGTTGCTAATGGTGCCTTTTACCCATGCTTCAGGATAATACTCACTGAAACCCTTGATGTAAACATCGTTGTCGTCGAGAACCACAAACACCTCAAAAGATTTGTCTTTGTTGGAGTAGGTGTCATGTCCCTCAAATTTGTAGAGCATTTCCTCAGCTCCCTCGGGAGGAGTCACGATGTCACCTTCAGCTTTCACTGTGACATTACCTTTGGTGGCCTTGAGGTTGGCCATCTTGTCGTTGTTGAGAACTCCAGCTTGTGCAATCATTGCCACCAAGCCAGCAATCAAAAGAAGAGTAATTTTTTTCATACGCGTTTGTGTTTAGGAATTTATAAAAAATTAAAGTGTTTATTTTCGATATGCAAATGCAACAATTATTCGTTGTAATCCCCAAAAGTGAAGTGCATTAAAAAAGGTTAATGATTGACGCAAAATGAGTGTTTCTGCGTCTTTATTATTGAAATGGATGAGAGAAAGTTTGAAATAATCGCGCTTTCGCTGCACAAAAAGGCGGTTTCCACATGTCTGGCATGCGGTGCCAACTTGATGCAAGCCGAAGACGTGGCACAAGATGTGATGCTTCGTTTGTGGCAGTTGCGCGACACACTTGACCGCTACCACTCTATCGAAGGACTTGTTGTGGTGATGGCACGTCACAATCTCGCAGCCCAGCGTCGCAACGACTATAACGTGCCAATCATGACTGTCAGCACCAAGCAACTACAGTCACAACTCATAGGTCCCGACGACTCTCTCATCTCTTCACAAGAGGTAGAATGGCTCAACGCAACCATTCGAAGGTTGCCAAGCACACAATATTCGGTGCTTCACATGCGGCAGGTGGAAGGCCTGAGTTATGACGAGATTGCTTGCCGATTGGGCATTGAGAAAAGCACGGCACGGAGTATGCTCTCAAGAGCACGTATTAAATTACTTGATGAGATAAAGAAAAGAAACCAGCTATGAAGAACAACAACCAACACATAGAATCTTTGCTCAACCTGTTTATGCAAGGTGAGACAACTCTTGAGCAAGAGCGTGAACTCTGTCAATTTTTTGCCACTTCACCCTCTATTCCCGGGGAATGGAAGCCTTATAAAGAAATGATGGCATACTTCGATGAAGGAATGCCGATAAATAAGATAAAAAAAACACGGCGGAACATGACTCGAGCTATTTGGGGAGTGATAGCAGCTGCTGCAGTCGCAGCAATATTTGTTATCGTGGGGTCAAACCAAAGTCCTCCTTCTTTAAAAGTGACACCGCCAGCTCCTCCTGTCATCATCGCCGATAAGGACATTTGCAAGACTAGTGAAACCATTGTAGCCTCTGTTGTGAAGGAACCTAAACCTATCATCGTAAAGGCTGAGAAAAAAACGATACACTCTAAACCTTCGCAACTCAAGACATCAAGTGTTCCACAAAAGGTTGAGCACAAAGCATTCACATCGAGCAAAGTACTGCGCGACACGTTAGAGATAGAGCGCGAAAAAGGCGAGGTGGAACAGGCGCAGCAAGAATTAATGGCCGATAAGTATATCATTGAGCAAGAGCGGCAGGATATCATCGATGAGCATTACGCCAGTCGAGCCCAAGCCTATCAGGCGCAACAGGAACTTAATAACGAGACACCACAATTCATTCAAGTAGTATTTAAATAAATAAACATAGACGGTATGAAAAATAATCTATTTATTACAATTATTATGGCGGCGGCAATGGCGATGCTCGTCATCTTTGAATGTGAAGCGCAAGAGCGTGTTGCTAAGGCCTTCAACAATTTTATTCAAGAGATTGGGCAAGGCAAGAACATTTACACTATGTGTAAGTCAATTGACTACCGCGACAAAGAGAGCGGAGATGTCACTGGGGTGTGTCTTGTGAATGAGTTCCGAATCACAAGCAGTGACAAGCATTTGATAACCGATCTAACCCACGCCATGTCGCAAGACGGCGAGAACGCCTATCACAGCGCATCGGGTAAGGCTGGAAGCAAAGGTGTGACCTACGCAATCGCCTATGGCACTGGTAAGAATGATTTTGAACTTGTTGGTGTCGACAATGACATGAACTTTATGGTTGTGTGTTTTAAGGATAGACGGCAAAGCGATTTCCGCACCAGCTATGCTATTGAGTGGAAGCAAGACGATGACGGTTACTACAAGGGCAAGATCTATAAAATATTTGGCAAAAAGCCTGAAGATTATCAGCCGAAGAAAACGTTAGAACTGAAAAAGAGTGATGGTAACAGTTTCACCCTTAACATTGACAGCCTCATTGATTTGAAGAACTACGATGGGCTTCAAGGGCTTGAGAAGCTTGGTGAACGACTGGGCAATGGCTACAATTTCAGAGTGTACTCTCGTGGAAATAACGACTCCTATGCTTATGATAACACCACTTGGCTAACCACATTTGCTATGTATTGCAACAAGTTCAAGGAAAAGGTGAAACAGTCGCCAAACAAGGGCTCAGTTTACGCTACCGAGCTATTGCAGATGTGCAAACAAGCCAATGGTGTCATTACCGAGGGCGAGAAAAAACTATGTATAAAGAGCTTGAAAGAGTGCCAAAAGTGTAGCAACGACACCTTTGTCATAGGTCTACTCGATGAGGCCATCAACTGGCTTAACGGCAAGTATAAAACCAGAGACTGATTAAGTCTCTATCGCTAAAGAGATACGAGATTCTTTTTTTCATTGGTGAAATTAATGAGCTGGCTCAAAGTGAAAGAGTCAGCTTTTTCTTATTGACAGCAATAGCGTCAACGCTTTACTTTTTCGGATAGTAATTAATTAACAATGCTTGATTTGAGATGATTTGTTAGATTTCTGCGCGAAGCGCACTAAAATAGCATTTTGCCCCCCCTCAGCATAAAACACTGAATATTAGGATGTAAATTCGTCAAACTCACGTTAATTTATAACGATGTGTGGTTTATAGAGAATCTTGACTTGGGTTAAGTTTTTTCAAGTTTATGGTATTAACCTGCAACAAAAACAGCATTGAATTCGTCTATCTTATTAGGTGTAGGATTGTGGTAGACGAAGATAGTTTCCTTATCCGTAATCAATATTTTCACCGATGTTGATTCATGGTAATGCCAATTGGGTATTTTCTCAATATATTTGCAAAGTAATAATTATTTATATGGCATTTTTTGATATAACAAACTGCGATTTTTATATCGTGATAAAGCAGCTGTTGCTCACAAAAGGCAAGAGGGTAGACCTCAATCGCGGCGATTATGTGTGTCGCATGGGAGAGAAGACATCCAAGTTTGGTGTTGTTGTGAGTGGTGCTTTGAAATATTCTTTCACGACCAGCAATGGCAATGAGCGCATCATCTCTTTTGCCTTCATTGGAGACTTGGTGGGTAGCTACTGTGCCATGCGAAGTAATTCTCCGAGCCTAATTGATATTGTTGCTATAGAAAGCACTGTGATTTATCAACTGCCTATAGAACAGATTGATGCTGCGATAGGGCTTGAGCGACGAGTTAAACTCAGTGAGGCTGTATGCAACCAAGCGTTGAAGAGCGCGGTTGAAAATTATTGCAAGAGCGCTAGGGAGCGTTATGTGTCATTGACATTGCGTTTTCCTGACATCCACAACAGAATGACGAACCGCACCATAGCTTCCTATCTGGGTGTCACACCTGAGTCGTTGTCTCGACTGCGCAAGAGACTGCTTACCGCAGAATTATAGAAAAATTAGAAAACCACCATGATCAACACTCATTGAAACTGCACAAACACACTATTTCGATATAACTCGTGATGAGCATCTCGGCACAGTGGCAGTTACATGATTAAACTTCAATACATATTTAAAAAAGATTGCGCTCTCAAAATGAGTGTAATCTTTTTTGGTACGACGCGAATAATAAATTCAGATATTTTGGTCTGTTTTAAAAAAAATGTGTACCTTTGCACTGGAGACAAAAAAATTGAAGATTTAATTAAGACTGCCCACGCGTGAGCGCCGGCAGTTTTTTCTTATATATTTGCCATTGTTTAAAGGAAATGTGGTAACTTTGTCGCCAATCATATAAATTAATGTGAGCTCGATGAATTTTTATCCTTCTATTCAGCATTTTAACTCCCCCTCTAAGATAGACCAATGGTGCAAGCCGAATGTAGAACCGAGCTTGCTCGAGTTATACTGAGGTGCAGCCCATTGACGCTGAAAGAGCGGGCAGGGGGAGTATGATAAAGAGCTTTTGTGTTTAGTCGATAAAAAATACGAAAAATCAGATTAATCCGTAGTTATTTTTTTCGTCGAACTCACGTAAAATTATGAATATTATTCAATAACTTGAAAGAACGTTTATGATTTTTAGTGGAAACAAATGGTCTCAAATGATTAAATTCTGCGTGCGATTAGTGCAACGTTGGTTGCCAGAACCGTTTATATTCGCCATTCTGCTCACCTTCGTGGCAGCGTTGGTGGCGATGCCTCTGTGTCACCAGACTCCTCTCGAGGTGGTTGAGCATTGGGGTGACGGCGTATGGAATTTGTTGGAGTTTGCGATGCAGATGGCTCTGGTTCTTGTTTGTGGGTCGACCTTGGCTGCGGCACCGGTTATCAAACGAGCTATCGATGCAATGGCTCGCTTGCCCAAGAGTGCCCCTGCTGCAATAGCTCTTGTGACTGTTGTGTCGGCATTGGCATGCTGCATCAACTGGGGCTTTGGCCTTATCGTTGGCGTAGTGTTTGCTAAGGCAATAGCACGCAAGCGTTCTGATGTCGACTATAGGCTTCTTATTGCATCGGCCTACAGTGGTTTCGTGGTGTGGCATGCCGGCATCTCTGGCTCAATCCCCCTCACGATGGCCACTCCTGGCGAGTCTCTCTCAATGGCTACTAATGGTGCGCTCACCGCTCCTGTGCCATTGGCGCAAACCATCTTCAACTGGCACAATCTGGTGACTGTGCTGTTTGTGATAATAGGCATCACCGTCGCTAACACCTTGATGCACCCCAAGCAAGGCGTCCTCACCATCGACCCCGCACTCCTGAAAGACGATGATGATGTTGAGACCAACGTTTCATCTTCGGCCAAGACACCAGCACAAAGGCTCGAGCAGAGCAAATTGCTCTCGTGGCTCGTGGCGTTGATGCTCGTGGTCTATCTCGTGATTCATCTCTTCGTGAAAGGTGCCAATTTAGACATTGGTGGGGTAATCATGATATTCCTTGCGCTGGGACTCGTGTTGCATCCTACGCCAGTAGCCTATGTGCGTGCCTTCGGAAAAGCGACCACCGGTGCTGCGGGAATAATATTGCAGTTCCCCTTCTATGCCGGCATCATGGGCATCGTCACTGGCATCGGTGTCAGCGGCATCAGTTTAGGCGGCGTTATGGCCGATGCTTGCATCAGTGTCAGCAACCCTGTCACCTATCCGTTGCTCACCTTCCTTTGCGCCGCAGTGCTCAACATGTTTGTGCCAAGTGGCGGCGGTCATTGGGCTGTGCAAGCACCGGTTATGTTCACCGCTGGTGCCAGCCTGGCTGTAGACCCTGGCCTGACAGGCATGGCAATTGCATGGGGCGACGCATGGACCAATCTCATACAACCATTTTGGGCGCTACCGGCCTTGGCTATAGCTCGCCTGGACGCGAAGGACATCATGGGTTACTGCCTCATCGATCTTTTCGTCACAGGTGTCATCATCTGCGCCGGCCTCTTGATTTGGGCCATGTAGAGCAGCCCATTGAGAGCTCCCCCTCTAAGATGGACCAATTGTGCAAACCGAAACCAGCGGCAAAACTTGTTTTGGCAACGGTGAGGTGCAGCCCATTGCCGCTGAAAGAGCGGGCAGGGGGGGTATGAAAAAGAGTTTTTGAAGTCCTGTATTGCGAGTTGCCAACTCGCACCCCACCGCAACAAGCCATTATAAAAAATATTTGATATGATTTGTTCGATTTCTGCGCGAAGCGCACTAAAACAGAATTATGACACTAGTGAAAAAACTAAGGCGCAGCCAATCGGCCGCGCCTTGTTTATTGGAGTTTTGTGAAATTATTGCTCAGGATCCATTGTCACCTCAATGCAGTTGTTGCTGTTGACAAGAACGTCCTTGACAAACTTGCTTACATCGGCGGCAGTAACTTTGTTTACAGCCTCTTTGTAGCCATTCTGGGTGTCGATGTTGTGCCCGTAGTACATGCTCAAAACGTTAATCCAGTGTTGGTTGCTCTTAGCGTTAGTGTCATAGTCCTTGAGCATCTTCTCTTTAATCTTCTGAAGAGCGTCGGCCTCAATCTGACCATTGGCGATGTCGTTGAGCGACTCACGCATAATCTTGATTACCACGTCTTTCTTTTCGGGTTTCATTGACACGTATGTGATTGCACGAGTGTAAGGCTTGTCACCTATCATGTTCATTCCAGCAAAAGCGTTTGGTGAGTAGGCTGCGCCTTCATCCTCACGAATCTTCTTGAGGAGAACAGTCTCAAGCACTTGGCCTGCGATATCAGCTTTGATGTCATTCTCCATAGTATAAGGAGCCGCATCACTGTGCCACATTACGTAAGATGTGGTTTGAGGTGTCTCCATCTTGCGAGAGAACTCGTTCTTTACGTTACCCTTAGCATAGGTAGTAACATCCTTGAAGTTCTCGCGGTTATTATTTGCTGGAAGCGAAGCGATGTATTGCTCAATAAGTGGCTTTATGGTTGCCTCGTCGAAGCTTCCAACGAAGTAGAATGTGAAGTCGGCAGCGTTAGCTGTGCGCTCCTTGGCAATCTCAACAATTCGGTCAAGGTTGATGTCACCGAGGTTCTCAACATTGAAAGGCATGTCACGCCAATTGTACTTGTTGGTAGTGGTCTGAATACTATCACTCAGAGCAGCTTGAGGATTAGAACTCTTGTTCTTGAGTTGAGTCTCGAGGAATGACATAACGGTGCCAGCAGTCTTCTCGTCCTTCTTGAGGTCGGTGAAGTAGAGGTAGTTGAGCTGGAACATAGTCTCGAGGTCTTTCTTAGTAGAGTTACCTGAGAGACGCTCATAGCTGGTGGTGAGGCTCAAGTCAACATTGGCGTTCTTGCCAGCGAGAGCTTTCTCGAGCTCGTTGTTGCTGAAATTGCCAAGACCACAAGTCTGAATAAAGATGTCAAACATCTTGCAGTTTGCCCAGTCTTTCTCTCCGTAGAGCGAGCTACCGCCACGTGACTCGGCATAGTAGCGAATCTCGTCGTCCTTGAAGTCGGTGGGTTTAAGTATAACCTTAGCGCCATTGCTCAGCGTGAGCTCCTTGTAGCCAAGAGTAGTGTTCTCGGTCTCTTTGACAATCTTGCCAGGGGTAGGCATGGTGGTCATGAGAGGCTCGTCTTTCACGTTGTCAACATATGCCTCGAGATCGGCAGCCTGAGCGGCTTCGATAGCACCCTTGAGCGACTCCTTGGTGGGGAGAGGCAATTCGGGTTTGTCGGGAGCCATGTTCATCACCACGAGGTTCTCGTTGGTAGTGGGCATCATTTGTGAGTAGATTTGGTTGATTGCATCAACAGGGATGTTAGGAGCAATCATGCTCATCATTTGGTGCTTCCATTCAATAGATGGATATGGCTCTTGGTTGAGATAGTTAGCGCAATACTGGCGGCCAAAGGTGTTGTTGTTGATTTGGTTACGGTTGTTGTATTGCTTCTCGAGGTTGCTCATGTACTCATCTTTCACGCGAGCATATTCGGTAGCGGTGAAGCCATGCTTTGCAGCGCGAAGAGCCTCCTCGGTGACGACTTGTACAGCTTCACTGCTCTTGCCATCTTTAGGCAGAACAATGAGTGTGAAGGCATCTTTAGTTTTAGCAAAGATGTAGTTGCCATACATTGCACCAGCTTGGATATAGGGGCAGTCGGGCTCAAGAGCTTTCTCCTCGAGGCGCTTGTTGAGCATGTCGCCAGCCATTTCGATGGCATATTTCATAATCATGTAGGCCATGTTGCTCTTGATTTCCTTTGGCATTGGATCGGTCTTGTACATGATTTGAATGATGTTGTACTGCTGCTCCTTGTCCTTGTCGATGACGAAGATGGGCTCCTCGTTGTCGGGAACCTCAACGTCTACTACCTGGGCGGCATCGGCGGCAGGTGCTGGGATAGTACCAAACATCTCCTTAATCTTAGCCTCGGTGCGGTCAACATCAATATCGCCTACTACCACGATAGCCTGGTTGTCGGGACGATACCACTTGTGATAATAGTTGCGAATCTCGTCATACTTGAAGTTGTCAATTACCTCCATCAAACCGATGGGCATGCGCTGACCGTACTTCGAATTGGGATAAAGGGCTGGGAGGTTGCGCTCATAAATGCGCTGTTGAGCACTTGAACGAACACGCCACTCCTCATGGATAACGCCACGCTCTTTGTCAATTTCATCGCCCTCAAGAAGCAGACCGTTAGACCAGTCCTTCAAGATGAGCAAGCAAGAGTCGATAGCGCTCTCGCGTGTGCTGGGCACGTCGTTGATGTTGTAAACTGTCTGGTCAACGCTGGTGTAAGCGTTCAGGTCACGACCAAACTCCACGCCAAGCGAACGAGTGTAGTCAATCACACCGTTGCCAGGGTAGTGCTCTGTGCCATTAAAGGCCATGTGCTCCAAGAAGTGAGCGAGACCACGTTGGCTGTCTTCTTCCTGCAATGAACCCACATTCTGTGCGATGTAGAAGTTCACACGGTGCTCGGGCCAGTTGTTCTGCTTAACGTAATAGGTAAGACCGTTGGGCAGTTTACCTGTGCGAACCGATGGGTCGTTCTCGATGGGTGGCATCTGTTGCGCCATAGAGCCAAGTGCTACAAGCATCATGGCTACTGCAAAGAATTTTCTTAGTTTCATGTTTTGAAAACGTTAGATTAAAATGGTGTTATAAATATTTATTTCGTGTTGTTCACTTTGTTTAAACCTACAAAAGTAGTTATTTGTTGATAAAAATCAGTTATTTACTTTATTATTAATTGTTAATTTATTATATTTGCTTGGTTTGAATCATGTTTTTTGTTCTCAAGAAGCCTTTCCATGAGTAATATGTCACTCTTTACCTCGCCTTGCATCAAGTAGTTCTCGCGGTTGGCTCTCACTGTGTCAAGTATCTTCTGAGCTGTGGCGCGGTCGTCATCCAGGATTAGTGACTTGGCCATAAGAGTGCGCTGCTTGCTGCTCATCACTTTAGCATGCTTGGTGATATAGTTCATCAACAATTTGTCTTTGCTGAAAATCTGTGCCATTTCCATGTCGCCTGTGGCATAGATAGTGAAAAGCATTTCGCTCTCAGCCTCAAGGCGCAGTAGTGGCAAAAGTTCGTGATTGTGGAAATGAAGTAACTCTTTGAAGAAGGTGTGGGCCTGCTCCACATCGCCTTGGTCCATAACCCTTGAGATGCGCATTATCTCTACGTTTGACTGCAAGGGGTCGCTATAGTCTATCTCGCCACCCAGGTCAAACAGCTCATCGGGCATCTGTGACAGTCGGGTGCCGTTTTGCAGCTTCTCGTTTATGATGAGTTGCGATTGAAAACCCTTTACCGACTGCTTGTTACGCTTGAGGTACAACAAGTTGTAACCATCGTTAGAAACACCACTCATCTTCAATGGTATGCCGTTGAGCAGAGCAAAGGCGTAGCCCACGATAATCGTTGAAGCAAGGAAGTCCTTGATGAAAAAGTGCATGTTGTCGCAGTAAATGAGTAACAGCAGCGACACGGTGGCGCACAGCAGGTTCATCAGCACCCCGCCGGCATTGTAGAGTGCAGTGGGAAGTTTATCGGTACTAACTCCAGCTGGAGGTGACATCAGGCATTGTCCTGCAACACCAGCAAGCTTGAAACGCTTGAAGCGAAGCTTGCCACTTGCGTCCTTGATTAGGGTGAGCGAGCCAATGCGAAAGGATACGAAGCTATATCCTGAGAGCAATCCGCACACCAAGTGCCCTGCTTCGTGAAGGATAATTTGCAGGTAGATACCCAGAGCCAATGCCACAAGCATAAAGGCAATCTCGACAGTTTTGCCCATGGCACTGCTCTCGCCATTGGTTGTGCCACTTATTAGAGAACCAAAGGCAATTCCCAGCGCTACTCCAGCGGCAAGCGATATCAGGACGGATATTGTTTTTTTCATATAGCGAAGACGTTACGCCTCTTGTGTAATCTGGTTGATTTGCTCAATGAGCTGGTTGTTGGTCTTTTGCATTTTACGGAATATGAGCCAGGCGATAAAACCTCCAATCAATCCACCTATGGCGGTGCCTAATGTGATGAAAGTCACTATGGAAGAGTGTTCGGGAGAGTCGATGGGTATGTTGAGTTTAAACACTAATTCTACAATGAACCACACAAGCCAGATTGTCACAAAAATCATTCCCACGATAAACCACGAGGTGCGTTGTTTTTTCATCTTAAGCAATCGTTGGCTTGCCTCAACCAAGTCACCGCTCAAAAGCTGACTCTTTGGGATGCGGTTGATGATGAAATCGCCGGTGGCATCGGCAATAAGCCCAATGGCGAGGAAGGCAAACAGCCACCACGACAATCCCTCGCTGGCATGAAATGCTGCCATGATGACGAGCATTATGGGTACAAAAATGATTTCGCCCCAAACGAAGTTTTTTATCCATGACATCTTTGAGCCCATAGTGCTGCGCACCAGCTGCTCGTTGATGATTTGTTGCTTGTTGAGCTGTTCTTTGAAGATGTTCATTTGTTCTCGCATCTGCTCGAGCTCAGTCATATTATTATTCCTTGTTTCCATATGTAATTAATTCTCAATTTTATGTGTTGTCGGTCATTTGTCTTAATTGTTCGCGGATGCGCACCAGGCGAACTCCAACAGCCTTGGTGCTAACGCCCACTATGGCGGCGATGTCGTCGTAGCTCATGTTCTCAAGCCACAACAACACAATTGCGCGGTCAAAGGGTTGAAGGCGGCTGATGCGCTGGTGTAGCAGTTTTACCTGCTTGCTCTCGACGTTGTTCTCGTCGAGAAAGTCTCGGTCAATTGACAGTGGCACAGTGTCGACACGTTTTTTCTTCTTGCGGTCGCTGGTGATGCAGGTGTTGAGGGCGATGCGCCATACCCACGTGCCGATGCCGCTTCGCTGCTCAAACTTGTCAAGACCATTCCACATGTTGATGAGAGTTTCCTGAAACAGGTCCTCTACCTCATCATGTTCTTGTGAGAACATGTAGCACACCGAGTAGATGGTGCTCTTGTGGTCATGCAAGATTTTCTTGAAATTTGCCTCTGTTTTTTCCATTTTTTGTTCTGTTACATTCATTAGACGCTGTAAAGTTACAAAAACTACATTAATACATAATTTTTTTTAAAAAGAAAACAATGAAACTTTTGTGAAGAGAGAAAATATCGTTATCTTTGCCATTGAAAAAAATAATTTTCACATTAAATAGATATTGATATGAAACTAAGATTTACTATTGTTTTGCTTGCGTTTGTTGCTGTTGCAACTTTGGCTAATGCTCAGAATCACGACAAGCGCTTGGCGCAGATTCGTCAAGCTTACGCCGACCGCATGGAGATGATGAATAATAAGCCTTACGACAGCAAGATATGCAACGAGATTAGTGTGGATGTGGGGCAGGACTTGCCTGGATCGGGACTTTATGAGCGTCATGACAAGTATTACTTCACACCCGAGCAGTACCCTGAGGACGGCACAAGTCAGCTGTACTTTGTTACAAGCAAGGAGACCTATGCCATGGGTCAGCATATTTACTATTGGGAATTCCTCTGGGATTCGGAGAATGGTGACCCTATGTTTGCCTATCTTGTCCGTCAAGAGGGAAAATCCAAGAAGGAATATCGCTTCTACTTTGAGAATGGCAAGGTCATCAAGACTGTCCCAGAACTTAAACAGTGGCCCGACAAAGACATGATGAGTTTGCATCCCTATGTTATTGACACTCCTGTCGATGTTCTCAAAATAATGAAAAAGCACGTGGCTAAGTTCAAATCGTTGCTTTGCGATTAACCCCAATCGGGATAAATTCTATAATAGAAAAATGAGAGAGCGGTTCACGACCCGCTCTCTCATTTTTTTATACTAAGTCTTCTTATACAGTTAGAACATCGATGGCAGTAAGTTGTGTAACAAATTGAACAGTAAATTTGGGTTGATGTAAAACAGATACACCATGAGCACAATGCCCACCACCTTGTAAACTTTCATGAATCCATTTGACGGTTTTCGCCCAGTGCACACCTCATAGATTGATGTGCAAATCGATGAGCCATCGAGTGGATAGAAAGGCAACACGTTAAGCACCGCAAGAACGATTGCAAGATACATTGTTTCGTTGATAATAAGCGTTATTGGACTTGTGGGCAGCACATTAAGGATTATATAGCACACCACAAAGGTGAGCAGGTTCATCCCTATTCCCGCGGCATCGATTATCATGCGTTGCCATGCAGGCTTTTGGTCGATGAACTGGTTAAGGTCGCTATTGGCTGGATGGTGCGTTGTGCTATCGAGGAAGGCGGTGTAGCCACCTAGTGGAAGTGCTCCCAGCGTCCACTCGGTGTCGCGCCAGGTGTTTCGCTCGGGGGCAAATGAGTTGTAAGAATTGGACTTATAAGATATTGCAGGGATAAGGAAGATAGACACATTGCGTATTACGCACTTAAATGCTCGCCCTGCAGCGTAATGCCCCAGCTCATGCAGCAACACGTTGATTGCCAGGCTCAATATAATGATGCCGTAGTTGGGTGTGAACAAGCTGTAGACAACAAGTAGTAATAGCAGCACCACTCCTAACGAATTGAAAGTGAACCCGTTCTTGTCTTGATTGAAAGATGGTTGTAACTGCCTGCCTGCATTGTTGGTCTCTTGTGACTCGTTGTCAGGCTGGTAATGATTGTCACTATTCATGATTGTTTTAGGTGTTATGGAGATGCTGACGTCGAAGCTCGCTGATGGTGATTGCTGCTGCGAGGCCCACGTTCAGGCTCTCACTATGAGCGCCCTTGCGGGGCATGGCAGGGATGTGCAGGCGTTGTGTCACATGGGCTGCAATCTTAGGACTGATGCCTTGACCCTCGTTGCCAAAAATGACGAAGGCTCCGCCTGTGGGCAACTTTGCGCCGTAGATATTGTCGCCGTCGAGAAATGTTCCCATTATTGGCATGTCATTGAAGTCGTCAAGGAAGAAATCGAGGTCACAGTAGTGCACTTTGACCCTGCTGATGGCTCCCATCGTAGCCTGCACAACCTTGTGGTTATAAACATCGACTGTTGATTTGCTTGCAAATATGTTCTCAATGCCATACCAGTCGGCGAGTCGCATGATAGTCCCCAGATTGCCAGGGTCTTGTATGTTGTCAAGAACGATGTTTAGACCATCTCGCACTTCTTGGTTGGTGAAGGTGGTCTCAGGAATCTCATACACCGCCATCACGTCGCTGGGAGTGGTGAACTGCGACATGCGCGCCATTTGGCTCTTATGAGCGATGACGAGTTTGGGGTAATGCTCGGCGGTGCCTTGTTGCTCATACCAAGCCCTGGTGGCAATCAGATAGCGGCAGTTGAACGCTTTCCACGTGTCGCGCACGCATTTCCAACCTTCGGCGACAAAGAGTCCTTCCTTGTCGCGGAATTTCTTTACTGCCAGCGACTTCACCAGCTTGATTATCCCATTGTTGATATCCTGCATTGATTATAAGTCTTTTGGGTTAAACTTATGGAATTTGCCATGTGGCATGACAGGGCGTTGCTGAACTATCTCTTGTGGCATTTTCTGCCAATGGTCTTCGTAGTCATATTCCTCGGCGGCGTCATATTCTTCATCGTCGATGTGGTCAAGGAAACTGTCGCCAAACACGTCATGATATTCCACTTCAAGCTCATCGGCGGTTTTGCGTTCGGCATAGGGCGCGTCATTATAGCTGCTGTGGCTTTTCTTTGTCTTGTATATACTTTTAGCCTCCTGCTTTCCCGACGTAGTTGAGGATTTGTGGTTTGATACAAGTTTTTCTTTGTCTTTGTCGTTGCCCTCTTTTATTAAAGAGTTATTGTCGACAGTTTGTTGCTCAATAGTTGTGTCGACAGTCTCATCATAACAGTCTGGACCGTTATCATGCTGTGTGGACACTATGCGCTCAGGAAACTCCTGTTGCTGTGAGAGCTCGTCCTGATACTTTTTGTGCTCATGACAAGCGCTCATTATAAGCAAAGCCACAATTGTCGCCAATATCGTCTTTAAAATATTCATTTATCGCTTAACGATTATGGGGTTTCTATAGGTTTGCGTTTTGAGGGTGGTGGAGGTACTGAACCGATTGCGTTTCCATTCTTGTCAAACCTGCGCTGAGGTGGACCAGGAGTATTATTGCTTGCCTTTGGTTCGGGTTCTTTGGGTTTTGGTTCCTCGATAATGGGCTTCTCAATCTCCTTCTCAACAGGTGCAACGTCGTCATCATCGTGGATTGGCTCATCGCTTCCAAAGTTCTCGGTGCCATCATAGGGGTCGTAGGGTGGGGTGTTGCTGCCATTATACTTGGGTAATCGGGGCACCTTAACATTGCTGCCAGTGTCAAATCGTCCAGAGGGAGATTTCTTGTCGCCCACAGCTGGGGTGTTGCCTGGAGTAGCTGCACCATCAGTTGATGATGTGTTTGGTAATGTCACATTCGAAATGCCTGGAGCACGTGGCACAGCGATATTTGATCCCACTGGCAGTGAGTCGGTGGGCATCTCGGGCAATAGGCTGTCGATGCTCACATTGGGGAGTGTGTCGTCGACTTGTGCTTTGTTGGCATCCTTTGTAGTGTCGCTGGTTGTAGTCTTATTATTGAAGAATGAGTAAATACCTGCTGCCAGTAAAATAGCTCCGAGCAAAATCAAACCTGCTATCATCAAAGCTCTCTTGTTTTTTGTAAGACCTTTGCGTTTTTGTTTTGTTTCAGGAGTGGGAGCAATGGGATTTTGGGAATCATCGGCAAATTGCTCTGTTGGGGGAACCTCAGGAGGAATGGTGGTGGCAACCTCAGGAACTTCGGGAGGGAGGAAGGTGGAAGTGTCTTCTACCTCAGGAACTTCCTGTGTGGTAGATGCCTCAGCAACATATTCGGGTTCTGTGGCTGGCGCAACAGGTGATGTGGGTTGATGTGCTGCCGCAACTTGGCTGGCAGCCGAGATGTGGCTTAGATACACCATTTTGTCGCACAAAGAGTCTTCATTGGCAACAAAGAGGTTCTCATTCGTTTCATGGATTACTCTATCAACACCTATCAAGACGGCAGTGCGGTTATCGCGGGAGCCTTTCACGAGCATTTGCAACTCAGCAAGCTTTGACTGGTCTACCATGTCGTTGCGTGTGAGCACTTCAAGGAGTTTCTTGTCGCTCAAGGTCTCGGTTACACCATCGGTGCATAAGAAAAAGTAGTCGCCAGCTTCAATGTCAGTGATTAGCGCAACATCGGGCATAGTCACTTTGTTGGGAATCATTGCGCGAGTGAGCACATTTCTCTTTGACGAGGACTCTACCTCGTCGCGAGTGAGTTTGCCCATCACAAAGAGGTCGTTAACCAGCGAGTGGTCACGCGAGCGGTAGAGGATGGCATTTTGAGAGGGGCGTATGTGGTAGATGCGAGTGTCGCCAATGTGAGCCGCAACCACTCCGCGGTCGCTAATGGCAAGAAGCGCCATTGTGGTGCCCATCGACGAGGAGTTGTTGTTAATGTGAGCTTCGTTGAGCATCGCTTGGGCTTGGGTGACCGCAAGAAACACGTTGTCCTCGCTAATGGTGGCAACATCAACGTTGTTTTCAAGCCATTGCCCCAAGGTACGGGCAACGGTGTTGCTGGCAACATCACCAAAGCTGTATCCTCCCAAGCCGTCGCACATCACAATTACTTGTGTGTCGGCCGAGAAGGTGTTAAGTTGTGGATACAGGGCATCTTCTTGTTTGGCACGAGCTCCTATCTCACTGAAGCCCAATGGCGCATTGATTTTGATTATCATTGTCTTGTGTGTTGAAATTTACGCTTCATTGACTCATGGGCAAGAAGAAAAAACTCTTCCCGCCCTTTAAGTAGTTATAAGTAGTTATATTTATATATTTACATTATTATAACGTAGATACTACCTCATTAATTGTTAATGGATATATTTTTTTAACAGTGAACTTAGTTTACTTATTTGCTTGTGACAAAAAAAGTGTTTATCTTTGCGCTCAAATTATTGCAATTAAAAGTTTCTACTCTTTTAAAACTAAATTTTTATTATGGTAAGTTACAAGGAATTAGGCCTGGTCAACACCCGCGAGATGTTTGCTAAGGCAATCGACGGAGGCTATGCAATCCCCGCCTTCAATTTCAACAACATGGAGCAGCTTCAGGCTATCATCAAGGCAAGTGCCGAGACGAAATCGCCTGTTATCCTGCAAGTTTCGAAAGGTGCGCGCAACTACGCAAACCAAACCCTGCTTCGCTACATGGCACAGGGAGCCGTAGAGTATGCCAAGGAGCTCGGTTGGGAGCATCCACAAATTTGCTTGCACCTCGACCATGGCGACACTTTTGAGGTGTGCAAGAGTTGCGTTGATTATGGCTTCTCGAGCGTGATGATTGATGGCAGCTCGCTGCCTTATGAGGAGAATATTGCTCTTACTAAGAAGGTGGTTGAGTATGCTCACCAGTTTGACGTAACTGTAGAGGCTGAGCTCGGAGTTCTCGCTGGCGTTGAGGACGATGTAGTAGCCGAGGAATCGCACTACACTAAGCCCGAGGAGGTTATCGACTTCGCTACTCGCACAGGTTGCGACTCACTGGCAATCTCTATTGGTACCAGCCACGGAGCCTACAAATTCAAGCCCGAGCAGTGCACACGCGACCCACAGACTGGCAAACTTATTCCTCCACCATTGGCATTTGACGTACTTGATGCCGTAATGGAGAAACTTCCTGGCTTCCCCATCGTGCTTCACGGCTCATCTTCGGTGCCACAGGAGTATGTTGACATCATCAATGAGAATGGTGGCAAACTCCCCGATGCAGTAGGTATTCCCGAGGAGCAGCTTCGCAAGGCTGCAAAGAGCGCTGTATGCAAAATCAACATCGATAGCGACAGCCGTTTAGCATTTACCGCTGCAGTTCGCAAGGTCTTCAACGAGAAGCCAGGCGAGTTCGACCCACGCAAGTATTGTGGTCCTGCACGTGATGAGATGACTAAGCTCTACAAGCACAAAATCATCGAGGTTCTTGGCAGCGACGGCAAAGCCGAGTAACTTTTTGAATTTACGACTATCACAGCGGC
>CAJOFH010000011.1 GCA_905233845.1 uncultured Muribaculaceae bacterium
TGCTTCTTTGACAACAAACCCACTGCCATTAGAGGGTTCTACATTGAACAGTCGCCTCAATTGTCGATTTTTTGATAGAGCTTATCCCGAACTCGGGTATATTTTTACAGGACATTAATAAATTGAAGGCTCTGAGTATTTTACTCTCAGAGCCTTTATATTAGAATGTTATTATTTTTATTTGCCAAAGTAGCGCTTGAGCAGGCCGGTAAAGCCTTGTCCGTGGCGAGCCTCGTCGCGGGCCATCTCGTGAACGGTGTCGTGGATAGCGTCGAGATTCTGCTGCTTAGCGAGCTTGGCGATACGGAACTTATCCTCGCAGGCACCAGCCTCGGCAGCTGCACGCTTCTCAAGGTTAGTCTTGGTGTCCCAAACTACCTCGCCTAGCAACTCGGCGAACTTAGCAGCATGCTCGGCTTCCTCAAATGCGTAGCGCTTGAAAGCCTCGGCAATTTCGGGATATCCCTCACGATCGGCTTGGCGCGACATTGCCAGGTACATACCCACCTCGCTGCACTCACCCTCGAAGTGAGCTTTCAAACCAGCAAGAATCTCGGAATTTACGCCCTTAGCCACGCCAAGAGTGTGCTCGGCAGCGTATGTCACTTCTTCATCTTCCTTGAGTTCTTTGAATTTCTCGGCTGGTTGTTTACATTGTGGACACTTCTCGGGAGGTGTGTCGCCCTCATGAACATAACCGCACACTGTGCATATCCATTTTTTTGCCATAATAGTTTTAATAAGTTTTATTGTTTAAATGATTAGTAAATTAATTTAGTTGAATAATTGTAAAATAAATTCAGGTGTTGCCTGATTGTGCATTAAGTAGTTGTTATTCTACTACTTCTTCGAAATCTTCGGGTCCAACGCCGCACAAAGGACACTCCTCGGGAGGATTCTCACCTTCATGAATGTAGCCGCACACTGTGCATTTCCATTTTTTCATAATAGTTTTGTTTTAAAGTAAATAAAATTAGTTAATTAATTGATTATCAAGTGTACAAAAATAAGTAAAATATTTTAAACCACAAAATTTTTTATAATAAAATTTAAACTTTTAGACAATTATTGGGGTCAAAATAGAAAAAAAGACAGTAATTAGTAGAATATATAAAAGATTTTGCTATCTTTGCAACCATAAAAAAAGTATTAACTAAAATATTACGAATATGAAAAAATTAAGTATTACTCTATTTGTTGCGGCAATGCTTATTGGTCTCAGTTCATGTGATGGAGATCATTTTTGGTCTGTTTTATCAGGTCATACATGGTATGCCTTTGAGGGTGGAGATTACGCTGGTAGTTATCCTATTTATGAAGGTGATTCTGACTACATGGTAATAACTTTCCATACCAACGGAACTGGATCAATGTCATTCTATGATGAAGCCGGTTATTGGGACAATTATGGTTTTGAATGGGATGATCGTGGTGACAGTGTAATTATTTATTATTATGATGGTGGACATGACACATTCTACTATGAATATAGAGGTGGTGTTTTGTATCTATCAAGGGATTATAATATGAGAAATTACACTGCGTTCTCTCATTATTAAAGAGTTTTAAGAATCATAAAATGCCTGATTTCTCTTTAGAAATCAGGCATTTTACTTTCTATTAAAGTCACCACTCAATTATACATTATCTTCGGCGTCCTCTATTTGCTCGATGATGTCGCGGTAATAGCGTTGAGTTTTGAAGTGCACTGTTAGTCCTATGCCACAACCTGCTACGAGACAAATGATGAAGAACGGCATGAAATAATTCCAATGTTCGCTGTCCATTTTTTGTGACATTTCCCAGCCAACCCAACCAGCCCAAGCCAGTACCATAGGTATTCCTATCCATAGCCAATTGGCATCGCGCTTTTTGGCTGTAGCCACTTTACGCATTGTGTCTTGAAGGTTGCCTTCCACGAGTTTGTTGTCGCGCATGGCTCGGCCATTGAAGAAACAGAATCCCACTACTAAGAGCATCATTACGCAGGAGGCAATCCACAGTGGAATTGATAGTCCGTTAAGTTTTACGAAAGCCCAATATCCATAGGGTATCATTGCCAATGCAAGAAGTGAAATAGCAAGATATCGCTTGTTGATAGTGCTCACGTTGTGCTTGATGGCACGGCGAATGAGTCGGTCGCTAACTATCGTTTGATTGTCGAGTTTATTTTTCAGTATAGCCATTTGCTGGCGCATTTCGTCAAGTTCGTAGTCCATAATTTTGAGAGTTTTTTAATCGTTCATGTTTTTAAGTTGTTCTTTGATGCGATAGAGGCGACTGCTGACATTGGTAGTAGAAATACCCACTACTTGTCCAATTTCCTCATAGGGCATGTTTTCGAGCCATAGCAGCACAATAGCGCGGTCGAAGGGTTTGAGCCGGCTGATGCGCTTGTGCAGCATGTCTACCTGGCGTGTGTCTTCATCACGGTCCTCAAAGAGGTTGATGTTCATTGATAACGGTTCCGTTTGGGTGCTGCGTTTCTTGCGGTCCATAGAGATACAGGTGTTGAGTGTAACGCGGTAAATCCACGTTTTCACATCGCTGCGGTTCTCAAATCCCTCAAATCCGCGCCACATGTTGATGACAGCCTCCTGGAAGAGGTCGTTCACCTCGTCGGCATCTTTCGAGAACATGTAGCACACTGTATATATTGTGCTCTTGTTCTGCTTGATGGTTTGAGCAAATTTGCTTTCTAGTTCGTTCATTTTTTGTTTGCGTTTTAAAACTGATTTTTGACCATTAGACGCACTACTCTCAAAAAAATCACACAAAAGTAGAAAAAAAGAATAAAAAAGCTGATATTTGTCTTTGAAAAATGTTTTATAAAAACGAAAGTTCGACCAAAATAAAGCGCTGATTATCAGCTGGGTGTGTCACAATTAAAGAGTCACGCTGAGCGTGAGAAATCTTTCAAATTTTTCCAAATCTAACAAATATTTAATTTGTTAGAAATCAAATGGGTTGTGTGGGACAGTTTTTGAAAAAAAATATTTACACTGCGCCGGGTTGTGTCTCGCGCAAATATTGCAATTTCAAACAACTTGAACAACTTAAATACAACTTGCACAACAAATGTGGGTTGTGTGGGACAGTTTTTGAAAAAAAACTTTTTACACCGCGCCTGCGGTGTAATACACTGACAGCTCCCAGGAGCGTGTGGGACAGTTTTTGAAAAAAAATTTTGGTTGATGGGACTTGGGGATTTTGGGGACGGATGACGATTTTGGGACAAGTGGGACAGATGGGACAAATTTGTGTCAACTTTTTTCAGGAATAAGATATGCATAGTTGAGAGGGAAGAGTGGGCTGCGCCTGTTAGTGCGGTGGATACTGGATGATCTCGAAAAGCTGCACCTCTCGAAAAGCCTCGCAAGCTCGGATAATATTTTGTGTTTCATAGTTATATATATATTATAGTGGTAATATTAATCATGGTGGGTTCTAAAAATTCCGGATATGTTCTTTTTTAGGTTTTGGTCATTTTTGGTTGCTTGCTGGCATCTTTTGGCTCAAATTTTTGACCTGTAGCCCGCTACTATGTCTGCAATTTTGAACCAAAATCTACTCAGCAATCATCCCAAATCTGCCTCAAGCAATTTTTAGAACCCACCATACGGGTGTGCGCGCAAAGGTAGAATGTGATTGAGAGTTGAAACAATGTTATTTTGTACCTAACGATACGGGATTTTTTGGCATTTTCGTGTCATTTTGAGGAAAAAAATGAAAAGTTACATTTAAAAAACCAATAACTAGCTGTTATATAAAAGCTTACAAAAAGTAAGGATACGGGCGATTTTCTTGCAAAATAGTTTTGAAGATTGTAACTTTGCAACCAAGTATATTAGTTATAGACGACAATTACTGACAATAATACTTTTTGTTTGTTTTATTATTGACAATTGTCATTTTTTGAAATTAGTCCAAATTGGTTCAAAATATATCAAATGGACTGCTATATTGGGTAAAAAATGCTTACAGAACCATTTGCTTAACGCAATTTAACAAATGGGGGGTAATTTAAAAAAAATGTTTATATATTTGCAACATAGTGATAAGATTAAGTTTAACACATAAAGATATACAGCCATGAAAAAGTATGCCTCATTACTTTTATTATTACTGACTGTGGCGCTATTGCCATCATGTGAAGAAGACATTGAAAAGCGCCAGGTGGCCTTCACCGCTACAATGCCAGCCGATGACTTGTCATTCTCACGGCCTGGCAGCATTATTAATGGCGTGCCCGAAGCTGACGGCTTCAATCTGAGAGCTCAGTGGAAAGACGGCGACAAGATACAGATTTTTGTCCGTCAAGGCGGTGCCGTGTATCAAGCCGAGAGTCCAGCCACCATTTCTAACATAAGCAGCGACGGCAAGACATGCTCAATAGATGTCACGCTGCCCAAGTCAATCAACCGTGATAAGGACTATGACATTATAGGTGTGACGGGGGTGGAGGCATATATCGATGGCACCGATATAATTGCCCCATGTGACCTGACACGAGTGGGTATTGACAGCAGCGACGCACCGTTGCTGCCAATGTGGTTCACAGCCAAGAAGGGCAGCAACCAAGCGAAGTTCCGTCACCTGTGTGCCTACGAGGTTCTCTATGTGTATAACAGTTCTGAGTCAAATATCACGTTTAAGCACGGCGGATTTGATGTGATGACACCCTGGTACAAGTATAGCGATAAAGTAGCACTCACAGCAAACAGCTTTTCGGGATATGAAGCAGGACAAACCGATGCCCAGAGCAATGAAATCACGATACCTGCTGGGAAAACGGGCACTATCTTGTCTTGGTATATTCCCAGATTTGATGTGACTGATGAGACACCCGACGCTACAATCAACAATGCCCGGCTCAAAGCCGTTGTCAATGGCAGCGCCGCCACCTCTAGTGACGCACTGAAAGCATATAAATCTATAGCACGTGGCAGTGCCTATTATATGCAAGCAACCTGGGATGGCTCAACTCTGAATTTCTCTAATGCGTTCTGTCCCGATGGAAACCATCCACACATGATTGACCTTGGCTTGCCGTCTGGGACAAAGTGGGCATGCTGTAATATTGGTTGCAATAGCCCAGCTGAATGTGGAGATTATTTCGCCTGGGGCGAAACCACAGCCAAGTCGTACTATAAAAAGACTAACTATAAGTGGTACAGCGGTGGTGACGACCATAATATCACGAAGTACTGCTCTATGAGCAACTATGGCACTGTTGACAACAGAACGGAACTTGAACTGGAAGATGATGCCGCATACGTGAATTGGGGCCCTAAGTGGCGCATGCCTTCAGCGCAGCAAGTTCGGGAACTAATGAAGAACACAACAATTCAGTGGACCAAAATAAACGGCACGAAGGGATATCTTTTCAAGAGCAATATAAATAATAATGCTATTTTCTTCCCAGCTGCTGGATGGCCTTATAACGGTGAAACAGAAGGATTAGATTCTGGTGGCAACTATTGGACACGCACTATGTTCAACGATTATGCGCAAAGCTCTGCTGTTGTTCTTGCTTTCCGCAAAGGAGATGATGATATTCTTACTAGTTTGTTTACACTAGCCTATTACCCCCGTCATTTCGGTTCAAGCGTTCGTGCTGTGTATGTTGGACAAGAGTAGAGGTATTTGCATAAAACAGTTATAATTACTAACTTAGTGGCGTTGAGAATATAGAATCACAACTCTAAACAAACGATTATGATAAAAAGACTGGTATATTTATTGTTGGTTTCGGGCGCATTGATGCTTGCTGGGTGCGACTCCGTAGATGAGGATCCAGTTAATGTGACTGTTAATGTTGTTGACGCACAAGAGAATGATACTGAACTTGAAAAACTCGCAAATAATGTGGGTTACTACTATGGAGTCAAACCCAATTTGACACTTAAAGAGTTTTCCTATCGCGCAGCTGGTCAATATTGCATTTTTTCGATGACCGAGAAAAGGAAAAAAGAGCTGGAGCAGCTGGCAAGTCAGGAAGGCTCCGGAGTCGAGAATGCTGGTGGTTATTTCGTGGTTACTCGAGGCCGTGATTTCATAACTGCCGATGATTTTGTCAGCGAGCGTTATTTTGCAGGGTATTATAATGACTATTATACTCAAACCACTCATGATTATGTTGTCGTTTGTCCCATAATAGGTGTGTGTGTCAACAATGCCGAAACCAAGGATAAAATCTTGAAGGATTATAAAGGCAAGCTGACATTGGCTGACCATGAGCAGGGACAAAAAACAGTTGACGACAGCTATATTTACTATTTTGACTGCCATCTCGGCACCTCAGAGCAAGTGTTGAATTTGAGCAATAAGATCTATTTGCGCAATGATGTTAAATGGGCAAAGCCCGACATGTTTACTACCTGGCACTCAATATCAAGCGACAATTCCGCCGAGAGAGCATTTGTAGTGAAGGCTGTGGGAATTATGGACTCTGACGGACTCTTTGCTACTGGCACTTCATGGGAAAATGCCAAAGCCGAGGCATTGGCAAGTGATCCTCCAACTTTTGAAGATGCTCAAGTAGTAGTAAGAAAAGCACTAGCAGTTGCTGGAGGCAAGCATTCCTTTTTGACTGTAAACAATTCAAACGATATGAGTCATACTCTACAGCAAGCTGCAATGCCAACCATTACCCAAAGAGAAGATGGCATACTCGTCATAAAGCTCCCACAGTTTAGTGGAACGGGTGAGGAGTCTATCCAATACGCCCAAAAAGTACTCGATGCCATCCCGTCCCAATTGCGTGGCGTAGTGATAGATTTAATAGATAACAGAGGTGGGAATATGTATCCCATGTTGGCGGCAGTGCATCGTTTCTTTCCTGAGGAGAATTTGTTCGACTTCCATTATCGTGATTACAACTATACCGTTACTGTTAGTTATGTAATCAATTCTGTGAACATAAAAAGGAAAGACTATATCTCGTGTCCTGTGGCGATTCTAATGAACAATCATACCGCCAGTTCAGGTGAGATGGTGCTGCTCGCTTTTAGAGGCCTCAACAATGTGCGCACCTTTGGCACCCACTCTGCAGGTTACACTACTGGCAATCAGACCTACTACTTGCCATTTAACTCAAAATTAGTCTTGACCACATCTTCTGTCATTACACGCACAGGTGAAGAGTTTTGCAACGACTATATCTATCCCGACGTAAATCCCATCACTCCTTTTCCTCTCGATGAAGCCATTAAGTGGATTAACCAGCAATAGATAAAGAGTTGTGGCAAAGACTCAAGTTGCACTATCACCGTGGAGGGAGTTTCCCAATCAGGATAACTTATCCCCGCAACCAAGAAGATCACGAAACAATAATAATATTTAATAACATTAGTGGTTATGAAACAATATTTTCTCTCTCTAATTGCCTTATTGGTATGTGTGGCGCTGTTTCCATCATGTGAAGAAGATTTTGAAAAGCGGCAGGTGACCTTCACCGCCATGATGCCTAGCGATGACTTGTCTTCATCACGGCTTGGCAGCATTATAAATGGCGTGCCAGCTGCTGACGGCTTCAATCTTAATGCTCAGTGGAAAGACGGCGACAAGATACAGATTTTTGTGCGTCAAGACGGCAAAGTGTATCAGTTAGAGAGCCCTGCTAGCATTTCTGACATTAGCAGTGACGGCAAGACCTGCTCATTCCAGGTAACGCTGCCCAAGTCGGTCAATCGTGACCATGACTATGACATTATAGGTGTGATGGGAGCTGAAACAGTTATCCATGAGTCGAATGTTATAGGTGTGTGCACCATGAAGCGTGTGGGAATTGACGGCAGTGAATCATTATTGCTGCCAATGTGGTTTACAGCCAAGAAAGGCAGCAACCAAGCGAAATTCCGTCACTTTTGTGCCTACGAGGTTCTCAATGTCAAAAATGTGTCGGATGCGAGCATCACGTTTAGGCACTCAGGATTTAATGCGCTTTCTCGGTGGTACAGGTACAGTGGCTCTGTTTCGCTGCCCGACGGCAATGAAGGTGGTCAAGAAGTGCAAAGCGATGTCGAGAGCAATGAAATCACTATTCCCGCAGGAGGCACTGGCACGATAGTGTCGTGGTATATTCCACATACTATTATAGCCGATGTGACAATCGACAATGCCAAGCTTAAAGCTGTTGTCAATGGAAAGGATGCAACTACCGTTGACGCAATGATATCCTATAAGACTCAAGCACGCGGCAATGCCTATTACATGGAGGTCAACTGGGACGGCTCAAACCTGTATTTCTCTAATGAGTTCTGCCCCGATGGGAATCATCCGCACATTATCGACTTGGGCTTGCCATCGGGGACAAAATGGTCGTGCTGCAATCTGGGAGCCAATATCCCGACAGAAGGTGGAGATTTTTACGCATGGGGCGAAACCGCTACCAAGTCGTACTTTGCCAAGTATAACTACAAATGGTACAGTGGTGGTGACGAGCATAACATCACGAAGTATTGTGGTAACAGTAGTTTTGGCACTGTTGACAACAGGACAGAGCTTGAACCAGAAGACGATGCGGCATACGTGAACTGGGGACCTGAGTGGCGCACGCCTGCGTTGAGACAGCTTTACGAGCTGAAGAACAACTGCACAGCAAAGTGGACTAGTGTGAATGGCACGGGTGGTTTTCTTTTCAAGAGCACCACTAACGGCAAAGCTATTTTCCTCCCTGCTGCCGGTTACCCCAAAAATGGGGTTCAGGATGTAGGCAGTGAAGGCTTCTATTGGACTCGCCGTTATGACTACGATGTTAGACCAGACCTTGGTTATATGTTTAGAATCCACAGTGGGGGCGGACTATCGGGATACTATTACGATCGTTATTTAGGCGCAAGTGTTCGTGCTGTGTATGTTGGAGAAGAGTAGAAATATTTGCATAAAACAATTATAATTACTAATTTAGTGGTGTTTTAAGAAGATCGTCAACTCAAAAAAGAAAAAGATTATGATAAATACATTGAAAGTGCTATTAGCAACATTAACTGTTACAGTGTTATTCACTTCTTGTTTAAAAGAAGATGGGCCTGAAGTGAAAAACTGGACTCAGACGTTTAATGTCAATGGCGTATCATTCAAGATGATAACCACAAAAGGAGGCACGTTCACTATGGGTTCAAACGAAGAAGATGCCTTTATTTATGAAAAGCCAGCTCATCAGGTTAAAGTGTCGTCGTTTGCCATAGGCGAGACCGAAGTCACACAAGAATTGTGGCAAGCAGTGATGGGAAATAACCCTAGCTTTTGCAATGGAATTAAAAACAACCATGATTTTGGAACCAACATGCAACGTCCTGTTGAGAATGTGAGTCGAGAAGATTGCCTAGAGTTTATAGACAAGTTGAATCAAATCACCGGCCAGACATTCCGCCTTCCCACCGAGGCAGAGTGGGAGTATGCCGCTAGGGGAGGCAGCTTTAGCAAAAACTATAATTATAGCGGCAGCAATGATATTGAACAAGTAGCCTGGTATGGCAACAACACCTATTATTCAGGAAACAGTAATGAATTTGGCACCCATTCAGTTGCCACCAAGCAACCTAACGAACTCGGCCTCTATGACATGAGCGGCAATGTGAGGGAGTGGTGTAATGATAAGTTCTATTATTATGATGGAAGTCCTTTTAATTGGCCTCATTATGTTATACGTGGTGGTAGTTGTAGTGATTCATCTTCGGACTGCCGCGTATCTTGTCGTTATCGTAATGGAGATGATGGGTCATTAGAGTTAGGTTTGCGCCTTGCTCTTTAGGGTACAATAAGCTAATTTTCCAAGATTTATGGTGTTAAAAAGACAACCGATTAAAAAACAAACGATTATGATAAAGAGACTGGTATATTTATTGTTGGTTGCGGGCGCCTTGGCACTTGCTGGATGCGACTCGGAGTCCGACTCTATTCTTGAGGATCCCGTTAACGTGAATGTCAATACATTTAATGCACAGGAAAATGATACTGAATTAGAGAAACTTACAACAAATGTGGGTTATTACTATGGTTATAAGCCCAATTTGACACTCTTTGAGTTTGCTTATCGCGCTGCTGGTCAGTACTGCATTTTCCCTAAGACTGAAAGGAGAAATGCCGAGCTTGAGCAGCTGTCGCAGCAAGAGGGCTCTCAAGTCATAAAACTGCAAACATCAAAAGATATTTATATAGTTTCACGAAGCCGTGACTTTATAACTGATGAGGATTTCGTTAGTGACCGATATTTTGCTGGTTATTATACTGATCTTTACACTAATGAAGTTTCCCATGATTATATAATTGTTGACTCGACAATAAAAGTTTGGGTTTACGACCATGAAACTATAGATAAAATTTTGAAAGATTATAAAGGGAAGCTCACACTTTCTGACCATGAACAAGGCAAGAAAAGTGACACCGATAGCTATAAATACTATTTCGACTGCCACTTCGGCAATGCAGAACAGGTGTTGACTCTTGCGAATAAAATATATTTGCGAAATGATGTGAAGTTTGCTGAAGCCAGTATGCTGATTCCTATTCATAAAACATAAGAAGATACAGCTATGAAAAGGTTCACATTTTTATTGCTGGGACTGATGGTGATGACCAATGCGCAGTGTGGCGTGAGCCAGCTTTTTGGTGGGTGTTGCAAAACTCCGACACAAATATAAACTACGGATTAATCTGATTTTTCTGATTTATAATCAACTGACACACAAAATAATAAAAATTGCTTAAATTCAGATTAATCAGAAAAAACTGTTGTTTTTTAGTTATGCAACAGCCTCGGCTTTTTGAGATAAAACCATGCATTTACTTTAACGTGAGTTCGATGAATTTTTATCCTTATATTCAGAGTTTTAATCTCTTACACTAATATAGAGGGGGATATTCTGGTGATAATGATAAAGTATTTTTGAGTTCTAATCGGCAGTCATACTCCTCAGTCGCAATGTTGGGTAAAGTTGCAATGCCTTCGGCACCACACGCTGAGCTATGCTCAACACATGTTTTGCAATTTCCCCGAGCACATCGTGGTTCGCGACAGCTCCTCTATCTTAGAGGAGCAGCTGATACTCAGCACTTTACTTTCATCGAACTCACGTTAAATAGAATAATGTGTAATTATTTTGGCATGAATTTTGCAATATAGTTGATAAAACGATAGTTTTTTTATCAAAGAGTTGACAAAGTGGAAAATTATAACTACTTTTACACATTCTAATAGAAATCAAATCTATTCATTACTAAAGTATATAGCTATGATTAGATATATTAAAAATAATATTTGGCTATTGTGCACGTTGTTAGGCGTAATTTGCTTGATTCTTGAGATTTTTTCAGGCAACTTTCCTATCATGTGTTTATCGATAGTAGCTTTTGCTTTGTTGTATAGAATGATTATTAACTCTTAAAAATATATTGTTATGATTGAGTATTTTCAAGCCAACTTATGGCAATTTTGGACGCTTATAGGTCTTATTTGCCTTATTTTAGAACTTACATCGGGTGACTTTTTCATAATGTGTTTCTCGATAGGAGCATTTGTTACTGCAGTGGTTGCTGCTTTTGTTCCGAGTTTTACGGTGCAGATAATAGTGTTTGCTGTGGCATCGCTGTTGTGCCTGCTGTTTGTGCGCCCGTTAGCTCTGAAATATTTCCATCGCAAGGATCCTAACCGCCCCAGCAATGTAGATGCCATGGTGGGCCGCACAGGATTTGTTACCGAGGAAATTCCCTCTCAGGGTTATGGCAGGGTAAAGATTGACGGTGACTCCTGGAAGGCTTGTGGACTCGATAATGTGTCAATCGAGAAAGGCACTCGTGTTGAGGTTACATCTATCGACAGTATAATAATCACAGTAAAGCCTTGTGAATGAGAAAAAATAGAGAGTTTATTTAATTATTAAAATAATATATTATAGATTTTATGGACACCTCATTAATTGTTCTAATTGCCATTGTGGTATTGGTGCTCATTTTCATAAAGATGAGCCTTGTGATTATCTCGCAGAGCGAGACTAAGATTGTGGAGCGACTGGGTAAATACCATGCTACACTCAAGCCGGGTATCAATATCATCATCCCGTTTATCGACCGTGCCAAGAACATCATTTCGCTTGCCAACGGAAGATATGTTTACACTAACAAGATTGACCTCCGTGAGCAAGTCTATGACTTTGACAAGCAGAATGTTATTACCAAAGATAACATCCAGATGCAAATCAATGCACTGCTCTATTTCCAGATTGTAGACCCATTCAAGGCGGTGTATGAAATCAGCAACCTGCCAAACGCTATCGAGAAGCTCACTCAAACCACCCTGCGTAACATCATTGGTGAACTTGAGCTTGACCAGACTCTCACTTCGCGCGACACCATCAACAACAAGCTGCGCGCTGTGCTCGACGATGCCACCGACAAGTGGGGTGTGAAGGTGAATCGTGTAGAGTTGCAAGACATCATGCCACCGGCAAGCGTGCTTCAGGCTATGGAGAAGCAGATGCAGGCCGAGCGTAACAAGCGTGCCACCATCCTCACTAGCGAGGGTGAGAAGGCTGCCGTTATCTTGCAGTCTGAAGGTGAGAAGACTTCGACTATCAACCGCGCTGAGGCCGAGAAGCAGAAGGCTATCCTCGCTGCCGAAGGTGAGGCTCAGGCTCGAATTCGTCGCGCCGAGGCCGAGGCTATCGCCATCAACCAGGTGGCCGAGGCTGTGGGGCAGAGTGCTAACCCAGCCAACTATCTGCTCGCCAAGAACTACATTGAGACGCTACAGACTATCGCTGGTGGCCCTGCTACCAAGACCGTATACCTGCCTTACGAGGCAAGCAACCTCATGGGCAGCATAGGCGGCATCAAGGACATGTTCAAGATGGGAGATTGAACGCATAATGATTAATTAAGTAGCAAGTAATATTTTTCTGCTACAAGGTTAATATTGACTTATGTGTTAATTGATTCCTAATCTTAAAAAAGTGAGCATCTTAAGATTTTCTTTAGGGTGCTCACTTTTGTACTTAAAATTGTGCATTACAATCTCTCTAACCAGTGGGATAAGAAAACATCATTTATCGAGTAACTTGTTCCATCAATTCTCAAGTTGTCATTGAGTAATCCTTTCTCTCGTAATGAATCAATAAGACGAGTGACTGTAGATGGAGTGCCAAGTTTATATTTAGAAAGAAATTCGGCCGATGTAGCTTTGCTAACAATTCCTTCTTTTGCTACTGCAATTAGAAAGTTCCATTGTTTAGGAGTAAGCATCTGTCTATATTGAAGGTAGGTGTATTCGCCTTGATTTAACAGTTGATTACAAGCATCTTTTACAGTGTCAGTATCAATAGTTGAATCTCCGTTGGCAAATATAGTATGGCACAGTTGCTGGGTGTAATATGTGTGTCGGCAAGTCCATTCAAGTATGAAATTGATGGCATCGTCACTAATATTTCTTTCTGATTGTGTGAACAATCGCTTTATAAAAGAAAAGTAACTTGCTGATGAAATCTTATCTAACGAAACAAATGTTGTGCTTGAATAAAAAGGTTTTTTCTCGTTGATAAATATGTCGGTCATCAAGTGTTTTTTACTGCCACTGAAGATAAAAGTGAGATTGTGAGTATGCTGAATGTAGGTGCGAAGCAAAGCTTCCATATTTTCTTCAGGATATTCTCTTATTTGCTGAAATTCGTCAATAGCAATTACTATGTGTGTTCCTTGCTGGTCAAGAAATTCAAATAAACCTCTCAGGGTGTACTCCTTTTCTTTTGCTGTGTTATATGTGAGTTGTAGTTGAGGTTCACCTGTGATATTGTCAAATGATAATTGAGGTCTTAATGACTTTATCAGCGACATAAATTTATCGCCAATTGATGTCTTGGGTTTGAAAGTCCTTATTGCACCTTCGGCAAGCAATTTAATAAAGTCATCGATTTGTCTTGATGCTAAAATGTCAATATAGATAGTTGAGATATTGGTGTGATTTTCTTTTATTTCATCAAACAAACGCATGATAAGCCCTGTTTTTCCCAAGCGACGTTGAGAGATAAGGGTCATGTCAGTGTAATTAAGGCAATTACTGAGCATTAGCTTTAATTCCTGTTCACGGTCACAGAATAGTTCTTTGCTTTTGTAAGGCTTTATAATGAACGGATTATCCATAGTAGTGTTGTAATTTTTGGCACAAAGATAATTCATTTTTTTAAATTACGCAAAATGCGTAACGCAAAATGCGTAAAATTTCATGAGATGGTTGTTAAACCCAAATCGGTCATTAGGCCGACGGCATGTTTTTTTAAATGTCTATTTATGCTATAATAGCTTTGTTTTGGCATCTTGACTTCGATGGACTTTTGACGTAGCCCGCTACGTCTTCAAGTCTCTCAAAATCAATCTACTCAAAACAAATTGAACAAAATGCTCACGCTCGAAAGGCATTGAACAAGTTCAGCTTTAACTCGCTTAATCGCATTTTTCTATTCTAACATAAATCCTAATGACCGATTCGGGTTGAAGTGTATTTTTTTAATGTTGGTTTTGGTTTTAGTGGAAAAGTATTTTTGCGGCAGCGAACCAAATTTTTTTATCATGGAAAATCAAAATCAATTTTACAACCTAAGTGAAAACGAAATGATTGACCTGTGGAAGCAGGTAATGCATCTTGAGAATCAGCGACGTGACTGCGTGGTGGAATGGGATGATGGTATCGACATTGATGCACTGTTGCTTACTCACATCAAGCAATGGTATGCTCATCAACTCAATAATGCCCCAGTGCAGCAGTTGCCAATTGTTAATCTAGCCAGCCAAGTTCCTATTAACACACGCGACGGCATTGTAATCGCCACAGTACCACAGCAGTGTGTGCGACCTGTGGAATGGAAACTTGCTGAGTGGCATCGCAGCGTGACCGAGTTTATTGACCCTTGCAGCCATGAGGCAATGCTGCAACTAAACGAGTGGTCACGGGGAGGAGCCTATAATCCAGCTATCATTGATTATGGATTTCAGATGCTCCTGATGAGCACTGCCAGTTCTTCGCCTCAACTTGAGCTGGCGCGATGTGTGGTGCGTCCTGCCGATGGCAGCTATCAGTTTCACAGCGACCTGCTTAGCACCATCCCCGAGTGGAGTCAAAGCGTTCCACAACTCCTATAAATATTTTTAGTATTCCCAAACCCTGAAAATCTTTTTTATCTTATTATTCACGTTCAATATTGCTGCAACTCAAAGTAAATTCTTATCTTTGTGGTCACAACTTCAAAGCACCTTAATATATATGGACAACAAGAATAAAAAGATACATTTCGTGAAAATGCATGGTTTGGGCAACGATTACATCTATGTCGACACTGAGTTCAATGACATCCCTGACCCAAGCAAAGCCTCGATAGAGTGGAGTAAACCTCACACAGGGATTGGCAGCGACGGACTGATATTGATAGGCCGCTCGCCCGATGCCGATTTCACTATGCGTATCATCAATGCCGATGGCTTGGAGGGGCAGATGTGCGGCAATGCCAGCCGTTGCTTAGGAAAATATGTGTATGAACGTGGCTTGACCACCAAGACTACCATCAAAATGCTCACTCGTGCTGGCATGAAGATGCTATATTTGGATATTGACGAGAATAACAAGGTAAGGAGCGTTAGCGTCGATTTAATGGAGCCAGTGCTCGAGGATTCCAATCAATTCTCAGTTGAGGGCGATCCTCTTCCTGACGGTGTATTCGTGTCGATAGGAAATCCTAATTATGTTATTTTTGTTGACGATGTTGAGGCTGTAAAACTCGCAAAAGTGGGTCCTGGGCTTGAATTCCACTCTCGCTTTCCTCAGCGATGCAACATTGAGTTTGCGCAGGTTTTGGACGACGGCAACATTCGCATGCGAGTGTGGGAGCGTGGCAGCGGCATCACCATGGCGTGTGGCACTGGAGCCTGCGCTACACTGGTGGCAGCGGCAGTTACTGGTCGCACCAAACGTCATGCTACAATCGTTATGGATGGCGGCTCACTCGACATTGAGTGGCGCGAGAGCGACAACCACATCTACATGCGTGGTCCTGCCACCACCGTCTTTGAAGGCGACATTGAGCTACCAGAATAAAGGCAATAGTTTTGCTCGAAATAAAAAATAGGACTCAGAATTATTCTGGGTCCCGTTTTTATTATGCATTATGCATTGTGCATTGAATCAAGCCATTGTTAGTTTGAAGTCTTTTATCATCTGGGCGAATTTTGGGTTGCGATCGCGCATGTCTTGAACTATTTCGCGGTCGGTTTTCGCCATTGTCGACACTCCCTTCGGCGAGAGTTTTATGTCAAGAGCAAGCATGTCGTTGCCCACCTCGTCGCGCAAGAACTGCAACAGTTTCGTCATATTTACCTTTAATGCCTCGACTTGTACATCATTCTCAACCTCAACGAAATAGGTAGATTCGTTCACACGTTGCGGCACCGAGTTGCGCATTGCGCTCAGCAGTATTATCTCGCCTGGGTTTTGTTCAATGTAGTGCTTCCAGGCTGTAGCGAGCTGCTCGGGAGTGAACTCCGAAGTGCGAGCGGTGTGGTGCTCGGCGGGTGCGTTTTTTTCTCCTTGGTTGGTAGGTTGCTTATTGATAAGGATGCGGCGAGTACCGCTTGGTGTAGACGTTACTGTGGGCTTGGGAGCAGGTTGTGAAGGTTGAGGACGAGCCTGTGGTGATTGCGTTAACTGTGTAGGTTGAGCAGGCTGTGCCGATGCAGGTTGCGCAGCAGGAGCACTCTGAACTTGAGTTGGCTGTGTCGCTGGAGCAGCTTGCGTTGTAGGGGTTGGTTGTGAGGTAGGAGCTGTCACCTTTTGTACTCGTGGCTGTGGTGGTTGCTGCACAGGTGTGTTACCCATTAGTTGGCACAGCTTGATGAGCGTGAGTTCAACGACAAATTGCTTGTTGCTCGTCTCACGGTACTGCAGGTCGCAGGTGTTACACAGGTCCATCGCCATATAGAAGAATCGTGATCCGAATGCAGCCGCCTGCTTGATGTGTTTCTGAGCAATGTCATTGTTCATCTCAAGCAATCCCACAGTTTGTGGTGTGCTGGCTACCATGAGGTCGCGCAGATGCTGAGCGAGACCATTGACGAAATAGAGCGAGTCAAAACCCTTGTCCCTGATTTCCTTATAGATGAGCAGAGCTTGTGGCACGTCACCAGTCTGGAATGCCTCATCAAGACGGAAGTAGTAGTCATAGTCGAGTACGTTCAGGTTTTCAATAGCGCTCTGATAGGTGATATTGCCCTCGGTTGAGGCGAGCACTTGGTCGTAGATTGACAGGGCGTCGCGCATGGCACCATCGGCCTTCTGCGCAATTACGTTGAGGGCAGCAGGCTCGGCGGTCACACCTTTATCCTCACTGATGCGCTGTAGCTGCTCCACGATATCGGGCACAGTGATACGGGCGAAGTCATAGATTTGGCAGCGCGACAAGATGGTGGGGATAATTTTCTGCTTTTCGGTAGTGGCGAGAATGAAGATGGCATACTCGGGTGGTTCCTCAAGGGTCTTGAGGAAGGCGTTGAATGCCGCTTGTGAGAGCATGTGAACCTCATCGATGATGAACACGCGGTAGCGGCCCACCTGAGGCGGCACTATCACTTGATCGGTGAGTTTGCGGATGTCTTCTACCGAGTTGTTGCTGGCGGCATCAAGCTCAAGGATGTTGTAGGAGCGTTGCTCGTTGAATGCCTGGCACGACTCGCACTCGTTGCAGGGCTCGCCGTCGGCAGTCAGGTGTTCGCAGTTGATGGCCTTGGCAAAGATGCGAGCGCAAGTAGTCTTACCCACGCCACGTGGACCGCAAAACAGATAGGCATGTGCCAACTGTTCGTTCTTGATGGCTGTCTTTAGAGTGTGAGTCAAAGCCTTCTGGCCCACCACAGTAGAGAAACTCGATGGCCTGTATTTTCTCGCCGAAACAATATAATTCTCGCTCATGACGTGCAGGTTTTATTAATAGTCTACAAAGATACAAATTTTCCTCAACATTTCGGCACTTCATCACTTTTTTTGAAAAAATGAAACAACAGGGACGGTTCTCTTTGTTTCAGTTTTTTCTATTTTCAAAAAAATGAAGTAAAAAGAACCGAACCTTTTAGTTTAATAATTGTCATAAATCAGCTAAAAGTCGTATCTGGCGCACGAAAGGATAATCCGTTTTTTTCAATGGGTTATCCTTTTTTATTGATGTGGTCTATTGTAATGCTTTAAGAAATCAAAATCAAATACCCTAGAAAAGTGTAACTTTTACATCGCAAACTATTAATAACCAACTATATAAAGATACAGATTCTCTCTTTGATTTTCTGACAATTATTATATTAACCGTGCTAAAAGTGGCAAAAAAAGTGAGATTTAGCAGAGTTTTATCATTACTAAATATCCTTATGTTTTATATTAATAATTTATTACATAGATGATTAACTAATATTTTATAGAGTAATTTAATGCATTAAACTTATTCTTTTTTTGCCAAAAACACCTTAAGTTTAAGTCACTCATTACAAATTCAAAAAATGCTCATATTTTTCTAGGACTAGGGTTAAAATACCAATTCCAGATAATTATAAGTATGTTTTTGTGATACTGACACGGGGGGCGTGCGCTCCCTCTTTTTTGACAGTTTATGATATCTTATGACACAATAAGAAATTTAGTGCTACCTCAAGTGCCTGGAAATCAACAAGCCTTATGTCTTATTGTTTTTGTTGTGCAACTTCTCACTCCTATCAGAAGCCCTCTTTTGGCTGAAAACTCAACCCCACTAATCAACCAAAACTATACTTTTTCATCCACTTTTGGTTGGAAAACTTGGTTTTACTTTTGAATTTTTAAATAATAGATTTATCTTTGTATTCTAAAAACTGTATTTGTATGAAAAGATTTAGTTTTGTTTTAATAATTCTGACAATGGCCACATTCTTTGCGATGTCTCAGGACATAATTGTCAAGAAAGATGGCAGTGTGATAAAAGTTTACAACCTTGAGGAAGGCAAAGAAGTTTTTTACTATACTCTTGATCCATCATCCGAAGCTCAAGTCCTAAAGATTAAGAAGAGTGAGGTGTTCACCACTCAAAAAAGCGATGCACAACCAGTCAAGCCGCAAGAATCACACTCAACCAAGCGTCAAGCAGCGCCTCAGCATGAGCCTGTTACAGCAACATTCATGTGGGAAATAGAACCAATGAAAATAAAAAAAGGAAAAATGATTGGACGTAAGTTTGTTGCGCGAACACCCGATAGGCATGAATTAAACTACCAAGTGCTCTCAGAGGATAATTATACACTTCAAGTTATCAAAGGAGATTACAAGGAAGAAAGTTATATCATACCTGAATATGTAATGGTTGATAACGAGCAGTATACTGTGACCGAGGTAGGAGAAAAAGCGTTCAACGGCAAGAAGAAAGTAAAAGAAATCCAACTGCCTTCAACATTAATTTATATTGGAAAAGAAGCCTTTAGTAATACAAAATTTAATAATATTGTGTTTCCCGAAGGTTTACAAATAATTGATGAGCTTGCTTTTAGTAAATCAAGTTTAGAGAAGATTATACTTCCAGAAAGTTTGGTAGAACTAGGCATTAGCGCGTTTATTTTTTGTTCAATAGGTAATATTTTTTATGAAATTTATATACCATCTTCTATTAAAAAGATAGGAGAAGGATGCTTTCTTTTTGTTGGGAAAAACCACAGTTATAGAGGCTTTTATCAAGGCTATATCTCCAATATGCCCGACTTTATAACAGAGGGGAATTGCAAAGAGTATGGCATAGACGAGGAAGCTGTAAGAGCCTATTACAATACCAAAAGACCTTAACACTTTTTGGCGGAATTAAGAGAGCGTATTCTTAATTCTGTAAATTGTTCTGTTGTTTATTATAGTTTTGGCTGATTAGTAAATGTTGCTAATCAGCCAAAACTATACTCTTCTACCCGCTTTTGGCTGGAAAACTCGGTTTTTTCTTGTTTTTTTGGAAAAAAGGGTAGTATAGTGTAACATTTTCATGTATCTTTACGTCTTGATAGGTGAGACGAAAATTTTACATACAACAAATAACACTTTAAAATCATGAAAAAGTTTTTAGTTTTAGCTCTCGTGGCAATGATTAGTGCTACTGGTTTCGGTAAAACAATTGACGAGGTGTTCAACGCATTTCCAAAGGCCGACAATGTGCAGGAGATAACAGTTGACAAACAGATGTTAGGTATGGCAATGGTTATGGCTGGAGACCAAAATTCTGGACTATCCAAAATGAAGGATATCGATAACTTGAGAATAATCAATATCGAAAATCCGTCGAGTGAGCAAATTGCTATTGCCAAAGAGCTCATGAAAGTTGAAGTAGATGGCTTTGAGGAAATGCTCAGCGCAAACGAAGATGGTCAGGACGTGTTAATCCTCAATCAAAGCGAAGGCCAGATGATAACAAAGATGCTAATTATTGCCTCAGAGAAGGATAAGATAGCCGTTGTGTTGATTGAGGGAAAAATCGACCTCAACGATGCCAGCAAAATGATGAAAATCGCAAAATAAGTTTCATTGCGTGAGCTGATGAACGCTTCAGAGTTTAAACAGCGGTTTTTACCCTTGAATGTCAAGCTCTACAAGGTGGCTTACCTCTTGCTGGGCAACGAGGACGACGCCAAAGACGTGGTGCAAGATGCCTACCTTAAACTCTGGAACAAGCGCGACACGCTCACTAACATCGACAACGACCAAGGCTACTGCACAACGCTGGTGCGCAACATGTGCCTCGACAGATATCGAGCAGCAAGCCTCTCAATCGTCGACAAGCCGCCCGAGGAACTGCCACTGGCAAGCAACGACAATGCCTCAAGTAGCGTTGAACTTCGGCAGACTGAACAACTGCTCAACCAGTGCTTGGCACGACTTCCGGCACAGCAGCAACAGATGGTGCGACTGCGAGACATCAACGGCTGCTCGATGCAGGAGATAGAAAAAGCCACAGGCCTCACGGCAGTCAACGCGAGAGTGTTGCTGAGCCGAGCGAGAAAATCACTGAGAACTCATTTTCAATCAATCCAAAATCATGAACAATAAAGAATTAGACATATTGCTTAGCAAGTTCTACCGCGGCGAGACATCTCTCGACGAGGAGCGACTGTTGCGCGAGTCGCTTGCGGGTGATGATGCCGATGCCCTGCTCATGCAGGCACTGGACAAGATGGAGGATGACGTTGAAGTTCCCAGCGATTTCGAGCAATCGCTCAGCGACATGATTGACCAATGGGACGATAAGGAACAGCATAAGGCCAAAGTGACACCATCGTTGTGGCAGCGCACTTCGTGGATTGCTGCTGCGGCAAGTGTGGCAGTGGTGGCAACAGTGGGATGGTGGATGATGCGCAACAACTCCACACCATCCATTACTGAGAAAAATCTGCCAGTAATTGCCAAGATACAAGAGAAGCCTGAACAAACTGATGTAAAGCCGATTATCGAGACGGTGGAAAATAACAAGGAGCAACAAGCTCAGCATCCACAACGTATCTCTAAGCCCGCCAAGACCTTGAAGCACGAGGTTGGACATCTTGCTCAGGCAAGTGCAAAACCAAGTGCAAAAAGTGTCCCAAAAAGTACTTTGACAAGTACGAAGTCAAGAGTCAAGCCTATTGCTAAAGCAACTGCAAAGCCAAGTGTTGAGTCTGTGGACCGAAACCTTGAGGCAGAACTCTCGCCCGAAGAAGAGCTTCTCGCAATAGAGGCTCTCGAGAAATTCTCTACCGTGCTTAATAAGGGCGTGAACCAGCTCAATGACGCTGGTGAGAAAATTGACAATATCACCAATACTATTGAACATTTATTATAAAATTATGAAAAAGACAATTACAATACTATTTTTATTGCTCACCGTGAGCATGGCGGCAAGTGCACAAGAGTCACTCATCAAGCAATTTAAGGGCAAGGAGGGTTTTTCTTGTGTCACCGTTGGCAAAGCGGCAATGAATATGATGTCTTCTCGTGGAAAGCTCGGTCGTGAAGGCTTCAGTGGCAATCTCAAAATAGGAAATTTTGCCGACAAGGTTGACCGACTTGAAATCGTCTCGGCAAGCACGCCACAGGCTGCCGAGCAACTCACCAAGGCGTGCAAAGAGTGGATAAAGAAAGACCACTTTGAGAGTATACTCGACGTTGATGAAGAGGGAAATCAAGCATCAATCTACGCCAAGACAGGTGGTGACAATAATATCTTCTTGCTCCTGGCTCAAGACAAAGAGACATCGGTAGTCATTATATACGGCACCATGACGCTCGACGACATCAGAGGTGTCACGACTTCAAGCCCACAAACATCACGCGAGAGTAGAGTAGAGCCAAAAAGTAGTTCTATGTATGGTAAAGCGCGGGATTTCTATATGTTAGCAAAAGATGGTGACCCCGAGGCGCAATATCAGCTTGCCTGTTGCTATCACAATGGCTACGGCGTTGAGGAGAATGATTCTCTGGCATTTGTGTGGGCAAAGAAATCGGCCGAACAGAATTATCCAGCAGGGCTTTATTTCTTGGCGTTTTGCTATGAGACAGGCAAGGGATGCTCGGCAAATATGGGGAACGCCAATTTCCTCTATCAGAAAGCCTATGAGAAGGCCATGTTGCATGCCAATGAAGGTGACCCTTCGGCACAGTTTATAGTGGGTAAAATCTTTGACTATGGAAATGGTGGAGTGAAACAGGATCAAGAAGTTGCAGTTAGGTGGTATCGTCGTGCTGCCGAGCAAGGTTATCCTGGTGCTCAGTTCAACATGGGCAATTGCTGCCAGCTTGGAGAAGGCATCAAAGAGGACAAAGAACAGGCAGTGTACTGGTATCGACAAGCTGCAAATCAAGACGATGCCGACTCGCAATACATGCTTGGACTGTGTTATGCCAGTGGAGAAGGTGTCACAAAGAGTAACAGCAAGGCTATAGAATGGTTTCAGAAGTCGTCACGTCAGGGACACCGATTGGCGCAAGACATCCTTTTGCGTATAGGCGAGACGTGGTGATAGTGATAGAACAAATAGTGAGGAAAAAGGAACCGCCCCCTTTTCCTCACTATTGACCGATTTGGGTAAAAAAACAACATCCCTCGTGAGTGAAATCTCATGAGGGATGTTTTGTGCGGTGCGTACAGGACTCGAACCAGCGACCTCCTGCGTGACAGGCAGGCATTCTAACCAACTGAACTAACGCACCGTTAGCAATTTTTGCGTTGCAAAGATATATCAAAAATCTCAATTACCAAAAAAATCGGCAATTTTTTATTCTTTTATCACTGAGTTTAGTTGGTAAATCGTTGTTTGTTAATCAAGTGGATTAAGCAAATCAAAAGATAGTGCGCTACCCCTACTACTATAGAATGTTCCTTCGTATAAGGTTAGACGATCGCCCCAGGCTGAATAACGCCCCTTGAATTGGCCAATGTAAGTGCCACGCAAGTAGGCTTTTACTACCATGTGGCCATTGCCTCTCGATACCACTTTAAGAGTGCGACGTGCACCGCCAGTTTCGTAATATCCACTGCCGTTCTTGTTTATCATGAAGACAGATAAGTACTGACCTCCCACATTACCATAGAGGTCGCCCCAAACTCGTGAAGAACCAACCTTCTTGGTTTTAGCTTGCATGTTGGGTTGAAAATTGCTGAAAGCAGTGACACAAAGCAGCAGTGTCATGATTGTCAATAATCGTTTCATAATTGAAATGTTTTAGTTATTATTAATTTTGAAAAGACTCTTTAGGATGCAGGGCAATAAAAGATGAAAGAACTTTTGCTGCCATCTTTGTCATAATAGATTCCGTTATAGCCTACTATTATTCCACGACGCTTTTCAATAGTTCCACTAAGTTTCCCTACGTATGTAGAGCTATAATAAACGTTCACTACTAGCTTGTTGCCTTTTAGTGAAACCTTCTTGAGCTCAAAAGTCATACCCAAGCTGGTTTCGGCGTAGCCTCGTCCGTCGCTGTTGATAACCATTTCAGAAACCTCAACATCACCTACATCTCCGGTTAGTATCAGCGAAAAATTGCTTGTGCTGCGAGATTTCTTTGTTTTAGCTTGCGTGTCAACTTGTTGTGTGAATGCTATCATACACAAGATTAGCATCAATAGAGTGGTTAATCGTTTCATAGTTTGTAATATTAGAAGTTTGAGTGAAAAAATATAGAATCGAGTCTTATTGTAAATGACGGTGATGGTAGTGGTGAGTGAGTGGGTAGTGATGTCACACTGTCCATCTTTCACCTTCCACCAAAATCAGTAGCTCTCGGCATCGTTAGGGAAGAGGCCTTTCTTCACGTCTTCCACGTAGTGGTTTACTGAGTCGATGATTTGTTCGCCCAGATTGTTGTAATGGCGCAAGAATTTAGGTTTGAAACCCATGTTCATGCCCAACATATCCTGGATTACAAGCACTTGACCGTCGCAGTCCACACCAGCGCCAATGCCTATGGTGGGGATACCCACGCTCTCAGTCACGCGCTTGGCAAGTGCGGCTGGTATCTTCTCAAGCACAAGTGCGTAGCAGCCAATCTCTTCAAGCATTTTGGCGTCATCAATCAGTTTTTGAGCCTCGGCTTCCTCTTGGGCACGCAGGGCATAACTGCCAAACTGGTAGATGGACTGTGGTGTGAGTCCCAGGTGTCCGCAGATGGGGATGCCAGCACGGATTATCAGCTCCAATGCCTCACGAATCTCGCTGCCACCCTCACACTTCACCGAGTCGATTCCCGTGTTCTGGATAAGACGCACAGCATTCTCCTGAGCTTTGTAGGGGTCGCCCTGATAGGTGCCGAATGGCATGTCGATGCAAGTGATAGCGCGTTTGCAGGCACGAGCTACAGTGCGACCGTAGACAATCATGTCATCGAGCGTGATTGGCACCGTAGTGGCGTTGCCCTGCATCACATTGGATGCGCTGTCGCCCACATGTATCATGTCGATACCTCCTTGCTCCACTAACGAAGCAATGGTGTAGTCGTAGGAGGTCAAAACAGCTATTTTCTCACCAGTGTGCTTCATCTCACGGATGCGCTTAGTGGTTATTTTCTTGTTGTCGCTAACTAAATAAGCCATAATCAGTTATTAGTTTTTAGTAGTCAGTAGTCAGTTTTTAGTTTTCTAGTGTATATAGGAATTCTATTGTGTATAGAATGGGCATTGCAAAAGTAGTAGTTTTTTCTTAATAATGCCACGTTTCATGATAGTTTATTGAGAACTATAGCTTTTTTTTGAAACTTTTTCCATTTATCGATGATTTTTTGAGTAATAATTTCTACCTTTGTAGTTTAGTTTTCAAAAATAGAAAAGTAAGAGTAAAATGGATACCAAGCCACTTCGCATAGATGTTGACAGCGTGATAAGGCAACGACTGCCTCGTCACTACAAGTACATTCCCAAGTGGCTAATCCGTTGGCTCGAGCGCATCATCCACCAGGATGGTTTGAACAAGATACTCACCGACATGAGCGTAACAAAGGGTGTTGGTGCTGCTGATGTCGCCCTTGACGACCTGAACATCAAGTATCAAGCTTTTAACGAGGAGAACATCCCCAGCGAGGGACGTTTCATCTTTGCCAGCAACCACCCATTGGGAGGTCTTGATGGAATGGCACTCATCTCGCTAATTGGTCACCGCTACGGTGAAGGCAACATCAAATTCATCGTCAACGACCTCTTGATGGCGGTGAAGCCTCTCGACAACGTATTCATGCCCATCAACAAGCATGGCCGTCAGTCGCGGCAGAGTGCCCAAGAAATAGAGGAGCAGTATCAGAGCGACCGACAGATGATAACATTCCCTGCCGGCTTGTGCTCCCGCAAGTTGAAAGGCGGTAAGATAGGCGACCTGGAGTGGAAGAAGTTTCTTGTCACCCACGCTGTGAGTTCGAAGCGCGACATCATCCCTGTCTACTTCGAAGGGCAAAACAGCAAGCTGTTCTATCGCTTGGCACGGTTGCGCGAGCGCCTGGGCATCAAGTTCAACATCGAGATGATAATGTTGCCGGGCGAGATGTTCAAGTCGAGTGGCAGCACCTACAACGTCTACTTTGGCAAGCCAGTAAAGTGGCAATCGCTCGATGCAAAAAAAGCGCGAGACGAGGCGGCACGGCTTCGCGAGATGGCTTATGAGATAAAACCCAAAACTTGACAGTGACGGCAATGAATCAGGAAAAGATAATAGACCCTATCGACACCAGGCTTATCGAGCAAGAGCTCACGCCTGAGCGGTTCTTGCGCAAGACCAATAAGGCTGACAACGAGATTTACGTTGTCGATGCCCACAACTCGCCGCATGTGATGCAGGAGATTGGTCGACTGCGTGAGATAGCCTTCCGTCACGCTGGTGGTGGCACTGGCAAGGCGTGCGACATTGACGAGTTTGACCTCATGGAGCCTGCTTGTCAGCAATTGCTGGTGTGGAATCCCGACGATAAGGAGATAATTGGAGCCTACCGTTTCATCCTGGGCAGCGACATGCGTTTTGACAATGCTGGCGCTCCGCTCATCGCCATGGCGCACATGTTCCACTTCTCGCCCAAGTTTGTCAGCGACTATCTACCTTGCACTCTTGAGCTCGGGCGCTCCTTTGTAACGCCAGAATATCAGTCGAGTAGGGTAGGAGCCAGGGGCATTTTCGCCCTCGACAACCTGTGGGACGGTTTGGGTGCCCTCACCGTTGTTCATCCTGAGATAAAGTATCTCTTTGGCAAGATGACGATGTACACCAGCTATCCCGTTGATTGCCGTAATTTGCTCCTCGCTTTCCTCCACCTCTATTTTCCTGACCATGATAAGCTTGTCACGCCCATTCAACCTCTTGATACAGGTCGTGATCTGAAGGAATTGGCGACATTCTTTGTGGGTAATGACTTCAACAAGGACTATCGCCGCCTTAACGACTACATCCGCAATAAGGGCATCAATATTCCTCCATTAGTCAATGCCTATATGAGTCTATCGCCAACGATGCGCATGCTTGGCACTGCCATCAACCATGAGTTTGGCGACGTAGAGGAGAGTGGCATCCTCATCATTCTCGATGAGATAGCCGACACAAAAAAAAGCCGTCACATCGATACCTATTCTAAGAAGTAAAAAGGATTATCTCTAATCTTCGTTTCTCAATCACGTTCCCTCTCCCGATTTCTGAAACTTATCAACATGTGAATAACTTTTTTGATTTAGCTTGGACAAACCAAGCTATAAGTCTTAACTTTGCATTCTGGATTAAAACGAAGTATATAAAACGAAGTCATAAATATGAAGCGAAAAAATATCCTGTGGGGCTTTGCTATGCTCATCATTGCTATGGTGGTGTGCTGGGCGTGCTCCTCTTGTGGCGATGATAAGAAAGATGAACCCACTAGCCAGCTGGTGGGTGCATGGAAGCATGAATACAATCCTATAGTAGCTGCTCAGCTTGAAGCCATGTTAGTAGCAAAACTTCAAGAAGGAGGAGCACTCACACAAGAGAATATCCAAATTCTGCAAAAAGTTAAAGAGATTATCTCTACAATAGATTTCATTGTTCAATTCAATGAAGATGGCGAGGCAAGGCTCTATGCCTATGGCGACAAGGGGCTGGGCGTGTTTGTCACTGGCAGTTGGCTGATGACCGACGATGCCTTGCTACTGCAAGTGCGTGACTTGGTGTTGGCCGTCACCAATCTCAAAATTGACGGCAAGACGCTCACATGTACAATAGGTGATTTGCCCCTCACGTTCAAGAAACAATAGTAAAGATTTAACTGCAACGCATGTGCTCACCGAGTTCATGCGTTGTGTTTTTTTAAGCATAAAATACATGGAAAATACATTCGACAACAAAACCGACGTGATTATCAATCACCGCATGGGATGCCAAGTGTTTTGGATTCTCTTTTGCCTCTTTATGGTGGCTGGTGGCATTGTCCATATCCTCTTTGTAAAAGATGCTAAATGGTACCACCACGTGTTTGCTGCTCTTTTTGTCATTGGTGGTCTTTATATAGCCTACAAGTGCGTGACGACCATCATAAAGGAACGCCTGAACAAAATCCCGGCAATCATTGTAACCAGCAAGAGCCTGATATTGTCGAGGAACAAAAATGAGTATAACGAAATTCCTTTTGATGTCGTGGAGGAATTTATGCAGAAAAGGGTGAGGACAGGCCGAAACAGTCATACCTATTATATAGTGATAAACTACAAACCCGATGATGGCGGCAGCAAGAAGTTTACTCCAGTTGACAAAATTGACTGCGGAGGACTTAACATGCGTCACGACAAGCTGCTCAAACTCCTACAAGAAAGACTGGCAGCCTATAACGCATAGCCATTTGGGCACAATAAAGAGGTTTTTGCACACAATGAATGTCTCAAGCTGTAAGCGATTCCAAGAATTCAGCTATATCCAAAAAAACTCACCCGAAGGTGAGTTTATAAGTTTATATCTTAATGAGATGACTTTAGAAGCTAAAACGGCGGCCATTCCACTTGAGTTTTTTCTCTTTTAGCTTTCTATTGTCTTTCCACCATTTTACAATGATATCCTTGCCAGTTTGAGGCAGAGTAAAGGAAATATAATTATCATCTTCCATTATTGGTGCTTTGTCGATTCCTATATCTGCGGGAGAGCAATTGCGCATGGTCTTTGTGGCATTACTATAGCGATAGAAGTTGCGGCTATCATATTGTCCGCAACGAAAAATGCCATTTACGAACCACTGCCTTACACAGGCAAACAATTTGTGTTTTCCGTCTGTCATGTTCCAGTAGCACATCTCAATCCTGCTCACTTCTTCAACGTCATAACGGAACTCATACAATATGTAGCCGTTCTTTGAGTCGATGGTCAGCTTCTCATTCTTGCGCAATGGGAGACCTTTGCTCTGACGAGACATGGCTTGCTTCATTGCATCATACATATATAGCCCTTCTTGGTCGCAATCGTCCGCTTCTTTGGCCGATGGAATAGAGGAAAGGTAAGCCTTGGCGAAGTCACCGATCTTTGGACTCGAACCTTGATATTTCACTCTGATTGTTTCATTCTGTGCCATCATTGTGAACACAGAAAGAACCATGATGAATGCTAATGTTGTTTTTTTCATATTGTCGTGATTTTTAGTTACCCGTTGGCGGAATTAAGCGAGCGCATACTTGATTCTGCCGATGGGGCAGTTATTAATCTTTTTTAAAGTGAAATTGCTCTCTAACTGCAAATATACTACTTTTTTCAAAACCAGTATCCATGTGATTGGTGTCGATAGCCTCTATGATGTGTTGAAGCCTATTTTTATCTTTAATTCGCTCTCTCATAGATTAAAATTTTATCTTGGTCTACACTTTCTCTGGCAAAAGGCATAAGATCACCTTCGGTAACTAAGTCAACGGAACGTCCAGTCAAACGCTCCAAATCGCCCCAAATACCGAAGTATCTCATCCCAATAGGCTTGCTTTGGTCGAGAACAACAATCAAATCCACATCGCTATCAGGGGTTTCCTCACCACGGGCAAAAGAACCAAATAGCAAAGCTTTCAAAACTGGTTGAGTCTTGAAATATTCAGCGATGGCAGTCTTTATGTCTTGTGAACTCATAAGCTAAAACCTTATTATCCATTGCAAATATAATCACTTTTTTGAAACAAGAGTGGTCAGAGACAAAAAAACGTTCATTTTGAGGCGTTTTTTCAAATCAGGATAATTACCGAGACGCAAAATGCGAAGTGTTTGAAGTCATGGCTGACCTTCCCGCTGTCAACCTGGAACGCCGCCGAAGCGTTCAAGTTGGCGATAGTCTCTACACTATTAAAATTTAACTCCATAATTCTGCGATTTTAATAGCGCAAAAATATGGAGCATTATCGATTGTCTAAAAGACAGAATTTTCTACTTGGTTTTAACTTCAACAAAAATAATGTGTTTGTTGTTATTGTCATCTATTACCTCTTTTCCATTGGCATGAATCTTCAATGATGTTATTCTATTAAGATTCCATTTCTTTTCTAACAAAGAAAATTTTGGTGGCTCAGATGAAACAAAATGATACAATTCAACTTTGTTCTTTCTTTTAGACACATGTCCATTCAATAAAATGGTATCTATGCCTGATTCAGATTTAGTTTTAACAACGATTACAGTCCCAGGTCTGCAAAATATTGTTGGATGAGATAAAAAGCAACTATCAATGTCGTTTTCTTGAATGATGGGACATATTTTGGTGACAAATTCTGTGAGGCTGTCACGGTCGAAAGTAATCGCATGATTATACTCAATAATCAATCCGTCAATTATTACTAAAGGATTAGGATACAGTTTTTCTATAATATCTATGCTATCCCTAGCACTAACTGCTCCACTAACTTTATAAGTTTGTGAATAGATGCAGCATGTGCTTGACAACAATAAAGCCGCAAAAAGCAATATTTTTCTTGTCACTTTTATCATGTTGCAAAGATAATTCATTTTTCTCAAAGATGTACTTCCATACCGTTAATAGCGAACACGCAAACATCCCTTAACTGGTGGATTTGACCGCTGTTGAGCAGTTTGATTTGTCGTGTTCCCTTGTAGAAATTGTAGCGCAAGGGGATGCAATTTAGCCTATCTGGACCTCTCTTGGTTCAAGAAAAGTGGGAAAGATTCTCAAAAGAAGAGAGCTTTTCCCACTTTATTTTGTCATGGAGCGATTACTCGGCGGCAATCATCTCTATCTCTACCAATGCGCCTTTAGGAAGATCCTTTACGGCAAACGCCGAGCGGGCGGGGTAGGGTTCTTGGAAGAACTCGGCATACACTTCATTCATAGGGCCAAAGTTGGCGATGTCGCTCAGCAGCACAGTAGTCTTCACCACGTTGTTGAGGTCGAGACCTGCGCTCTGGAGGATTGCCTGGGCATTGAGCAGCGACTGACGAGTCTGCTCCATGATGCCTCCCTCGGGGAAGGCTCCAGTAGCTGGGTCGATGGGAAGTTGTCCCGAGAGGAAAAACATTTTACCTTGAGCGGCGATACCTTGGCTGTAAGGACCAATGGCAGCAGGGGCTTGAGCTGTGTTTAAAGCAGTTTTCATTGCGATAGTGTTGTTTTTTAGAATAGTTAATAATAGGTAGTTTTCTTTTCCTGCAAAAGTACAAAAAAAATAGGACTCAGCAAACAATCACCTCATTCTTGCCAACAGAATCAAAAAAGGCGTGGCAGCGCTGTTTATAGCGTGCCACGCCTTAGTGGTTATAGTTCTACCTTATTATAAGGTGGAAAGTAGTTCTATATTACTCTTGAGTGCTATCCCACCATACTGGGAGGGTGCAAATCTGATCGCTGAGGTACCACTTGCCATTGGCTCCTGCGGGCAGCTCGAGAGCGCCAGGAACCTGTGCGCCGATTGCTTCGAGGTTGGCTGAGTTGTAGTCCTTCTCGTAGCTTGCCTGGTTCCAACGACGTGGATACTTGCCCTTAGGACAGAAAGTCCAGTAGTTGGCGGTGTTCTCATACATGTAAGGCTTTTGCCAACGCATGAAAATGTTTGGATCATAGTCAAAGCGACGCATGTCGAGCCACATCTCGGTGGTGAAGAACACTACAAACTGCTTTTGAGTCATAATCTTAGCCATAGTGAGGTTTCCAGCGTCACCAATAGCGTTGTTCAGATAGTTGTCGATGTCGGCTTGATTCATTGCTTTGAACGAAGGGATGTTGGCCAGAGAAGCATCACCAGCTACCCACATCTTGCAAACGTCGTTGACGTAGTTGATGTGAGCCTTGATACCTTCCTTGTAAGCAGCAAATGCCTCAGCCTTCTTGCCCTGCTTGAACAGAACCTCGGCCTTAATCATGCAGCACTCGGCGTAAGAACCAACAACTGTTGGAGAGGTAGGACGAGTCCAGAACACTCCTGAGAGCGCACTCTCATCAACACCTGCAGTCCTACGCTTAAGCATATCCTTGCCGCCTTCGTAGCCAGTAGAACCTGATTGTCCCTGAACATAGAGGGTGTCACGCATATGCTCTTGGTCTACACTGCCACAGGTCCAACCAGTACCAACAACGTAACTTGATGGCTTAGGACCACCAGTGCTGATGATGTTGCTGTTCAGGTCAACACCTAATGAGCGACGCCACTTGCCATCGGCACTCCATTTAACCTCAGCTGGGGTAGCATCACTCTTAACCGAGCGGCACCAGGGGATGAACTTGTCGGCACGTGGGTCTTCGATGCCCTTGTTGTCGAAGTTGGTGAGGTTGTCGTAGAAGCACTTGCTGACGAACATACGGTTGTTGTTCATGCCAATGCAAGAGTAGAGGGTAGAGTAGTCAACAGGCTCGTTCCATCCCTCGTGGTCCCAAGTGCTGCTGTTGTTATCCTCGTGCATAACAATGGTGTTGTCGGCATTGCTCTTCATTGCCTTGTCGAGGCATGCAAGAATCTCAGTTTGGTCATATTTGCCTTCCTTGTAGCTACCAGCAGCTTTCTTGCTCAAGTGGTTGAGCCAACGTGCTTTCAACATGTAGCACAGCTTAACCCACTTGCCAGTGTCACCACCGTTCCACATGTCGCCAGCGCTCAGTGGAGTAACGGTTGGGTCTTGTGGTTTCTGGAAGAGCTCGATAGCCTCTTCAATCAGGTCGATACATCCCATGAACACCTCTTTACCAGTGTTATATTTGGGATTGGTAGCCTCGCCAAGAGCCTCATCAAATGGGCACTCGCCGAAGAGGTCGGCAAGGTTCATGAAACCAAAGGCTTTCATGTAGCAAGCCATAGCGGCATAGTGCCAAGCACCTTGCTCCATAGCTTGTTTGTAAAGGTCGGGCAAGTTGCCGCCTACGGGAACGAGGAACCACTGCTGAGAGTTGTTGGCACGGTTAGCGCCTCCCAAGTTCCAGTTCATGGCAGCGGGTTGCTGTGTGCCCGAATAGGAAGCCAACTGACCGCAATAGTAAGCGGTGTTGGACGAAGGAATCATATAGGATGCAATGCTGTAGTGCTGCATGTAGACACAGCGAGCATTCAAGCTTGCATCGGCCGAAGTTGGGGTGTTAGGGTCGTTGTTCACGTCGAGCCAGTCGTTGCACGATGTCAACGAGAGAGCAGCCACACCCGCTATCAATAAAACTTTGAAAAATTTCATATTCTATAATGTTTAGTAAGTTCTTAACTATTAAAAAGTAACGGGTGCATTAGAATGTCAAGTTAACACCAAATGCGAAACTAGCTGTAGATGGAACACCGCAGTAGTCAATACCCACCGAAGAAGAACCAATAGAACCAGCACCAGCGGCAGCAACCTCGGGATCACCGTCATAGTTGGTGAACAGCAGCAGGTTGTTGGCAACAGCACTGAATGTACAGCCCTTGATGAACTTGGTGCGTGCCAGCAGCGACTGTGGAAGGGTGTAAGACAGTGAGATGGTGCGCAGACGCAGAGCGTTAACCTTCTTCATGAAGTTGGTGCTCTCACGCAGGTAGTAGTCCTGATAGTAGTTATTGATAATCCACTCACCAGGAGTCAGCTTGCCGTTGTATTCATAGAGCTTGCCAGCCTCGAAGGTGTAGGTCTCAAGACCGCTGTAAGTGGTATTGCCGTCACTGTCTTCGCCAGTCTTGTGAACACCACTGATGGTGAGGCTCTCGCGGTTCTCGGTGATGGCAGCGTTACCATTAGCCACCATAGAATAGAATGTTCCGTTGTAAACGTGACCACCAACGCGGAACTCCCACAACATGTTGAGCGATAATCCCTTCCAAGTGAAGGTGTTGTTCCAACCACCAGCAAATTTAGGCTCGCGGTTACCAATTTCAAGCTTGTCGTCCTTACCACCGGTAGGCATGTTGTTGCCATCGAGGATGAGGTTGCCGTTAGGATCACGGTCGAGCTCGCTACCACTGATAGCCATGAAGTTACCATTGTTGAACGAAGCAGCGCGGGCGCTACCTACCTGTACGTCGGTAACATAGAGAATGTTCATACCATCGAGCAGGTTCTTTACAGTACCACGGTTGCCATAGATGTTCAAGCTGGTCTCCCATGTGAAGTCCTGAGTTTGAACGGGGATACCACCAATGGTAAGCTCCATACCCTTGTTGTAAACGTCACCGGCATTAACCTTGCGAAGGATGTAGCCAATGTAGTTTGACAGACGAGGCTCCATAATTTGGTTGAACGAGTTGTTGGTGTAGAATGCATAGTCGAAGTGCAGACGGTTGTTCAAGAAACGCATCTCAAGACCAATCTCGGTCGACTCGGTAATCTCGGGCTTGAGGAATGGGTTACCAGTTGTCCAGGTGTTACCTACACCGGTCATGCCATTCAGATAGGTACCAACGGGCCACAGATAGGTGTTGGTAACGTAGGGGCTTGTGTCCTTACCTACGCGTGCCCAGCTGGCACGAATCTTACCAAAGCTCAACCAATCGGGACGTGCGTTACCCAGAAGCTCAGAGAATACTACAGCACCACTAACTGATGGGTAGAAGTAGCTGCGGTTCTCCTTAGGAAGAGTCGACGACCAGTCGTTACGTCCAGTCACTGTCAAGAAGATTGCGTTGCGCCAGTCAACACGGAACTCGCCATATACACCCACGAGGCGCTTGCGGCTCTTGTAGTTGCTGAAGTCGCGGTCTTCTTTCAATGCGTTATCAAACGAGTAGAACTCGGGCACCTGGAAGTTCCAAGCCATGCGCGAGTTGCGAGTGTTCTTGGTATACTCGGTAGCAGTACCAAGCAACAGGTTGAAGTTGAAGTCACCAAACTGCTTGTTGAAGTTGGTCATCAAGTTGGTTGAGAGATATTGGTAGCGAAGCGAGTTCTCGCTATACATACCATTCTTCCACAACTCCTTGTGAGTACCACCAGGAGCCAAGCGGTTGGTGTTCTCGGTAGTATAAGAGTCGATACCCATGCGGTAACCAATCCACCACCAGTCAAAAAGGTCGGCCTTGATGTTGAAGTTACCTGTGAAGCGCTCGGTGTTATCGGTGAGGCGGTCCTTATTGAGAATCCAGTAAGGATTGTTGCGCTCATCCCATGGCATAAGGTCGGGACGCAGGCTGTGGCGTGTGCCGTCCTCGTTGAGGTAAACCCTCATATCGTCAAATGGGTTCCAGTTGTAAACCGAGTACATGGTACCACCACCAGCGTCGCCATAGAGCTGTGCACTGGTAAGGGTCTTCACGGTGCGGGCCTGGCTGTAAGCTACGTTGGCGTTGAAGGTGAAGATTTTGTACTTTTGCTCACCATTGAAGCGGAAGGTAGCCTTCTTGTAGCCAGTGGTTGGGATGATACCGTCCTGATCGTAGAACGAACCCGAGAGGAACATGCTACCGGTCTTGTTACCGGCGCTGATGCTCAGGTTGGTGTCCCAAGCGCCACCGTGCTGGAAGAAGTTGCCAATGTTGTCATACACTGTCTCGCCAGGTGATGCAGGAGCACCCCAAGAGCTGTAAGAACGGTCATCGTAGCTGAAGTCCTTAAACGAACCATCGGCGTTGTAGTGCTGCTCGATGTAACCGCGCTTGTACTTCTTCTGTGTCTCAGGCAGGCATTTTGCCCAAGTGGTGATGTACTTGGCGTTCAAGTTGATTTCTACGTTACCCTCGTGACCTTTCTTGGTAGTGATGATAACAACACCGTTGGCAGCACGTGAGCCATAGAGTGCCGAAGCGGCAGGGCCCTTAAGCACACTCATGCTCTCGATATCCTCGGGGTTGATATCCATTACACGGTTAGAGTTGGTAGTGGCTGTAGACAGCATACCATCAAAAGCCGAGTTACCAATTACCGATGCCGAGTTGTCATAGATAACACCGTCAACAACAAACAGAGGCTGGTTGTCGCGCTCGAGTGAGGTACCACCACGCAGGATGATTTGGGCACCCGAACCAGCGGCACCACTCGACTGAGTGACGCTCACACCGGCAATCTTACCAGCCAGTGAGTTGATGGCGTTGGTGTTCTTGTTACGCATCAGCTCTTCGGCCTTCAAGTCCTCTACGGCATAACCCAGAGACTTGCGGTCTTTCTTGATACCAAGGGCAGTAACTACCACCTCGTCGAGGGTGTTGTTGGCGTCGGCCATGGCAATGTCCATGGTTGAGCCGGTAACTTTCACCTCTTGAGTGGGTGAGCCCACATACTTGATTTCCAAGATGCTTCCAGGAGCAGCCTGGATTGAATACCTGCCGTCGATGTCGGTAGCGGTGACGCGGTTAGTACCTTTCACCTGAACTGTCGCACCGATTAGCGGCTCACCGTTGCCGTCACGAACGACACCGGTAACTTTGTTGTTCTGCGCGCTTGCAGTAAAGCCTGTGCTCTGCCATGAGGCAGTGCCAATAGGGGCTCCACATGCCAGCACTAACGCAGCCAACAATGCGATTTGCTTTTTCATACGCACATGTTTTTGTTAATAAATTAAATTTTGATTATAGTAATAACTTTTTCTTTTACTATCTTACTATACTCGTTTCTCTCTCTTTTTTTTGCTGTCACAGATTAGATAAAAGCATGACTTAAAATATATGTTAAGCCAAATAATTTGCAAATTTGGCGAGTTTTTTTGATTTATGCAACATTTTGACTAGGAAAAATGCTCTCAACCACTAAAAAATATTAAAAATGTGTTGAAAAAGCGAAAATAGGCTAATAGGGCGATGAAAAATGAAGGTAGATGGTAGGTTCCATTTTGAGGTGAGGGGAAGATAGAAGAGTGGCTGCATCAACACAATGATGCAGCCACTCGAGGTGTTATGCTTGATTAGAGCTTGGCTCTAATTCAGCTTGCGATTTCCTTATTACCAACCTGGGTTCTGTTTAGTGCCACCATTGCTGGCAGTGATTTGGCTGGTTGGGATTGGATAGAAGTAGTACTTCTTGTCGTAGGTGCGGGTAGCGGTGAATGGAATAGCGTAGCCGCCATTCAAATCTACCTCGCAATTGTCAACATTGCTCAAGTTTGCACCCTTCTTGATGTCGGGATACTTGTTGGTGTCGAGCTTGTCGAGCATGTGCCAGCGCACGAGGTCCCAGTAACGGAAACCATCGGTCATAAGCTCGCAGCGACGGGCGCGGCGAATCTCCCAAATCAAGTTGCTAACACCCACAGTATTAACTGGGTCAGCCTCAGGATTAACGGTCATGTTGGGCAAGCCAGCACGAGCCTGGAGCAGGTTAACCGACTTGTTCAGGTCGGCCTGAGTGCAGCCACCCAACTCAGCCTTTGCCTCGGCGTAGTTCAAAAGAACTCGTGAGTAATAGTAGATTGGACAGTCGGTGTAGCCCTTGCCAATCTCGTTGCAGTAGGTGAGTTGCTCTTGTGGAGTGGTACCCATGGCTGTAGTGTAGTACTTGCCAATGGTGTAGCCAGTTGACGAGGTCATCTCGGCGAGCCAAGTGCGAGCATGTCCGTAGCCCTTGAAAGCAAGGTATTTATCGGCAACCTTAGAGAGTCGCTTGTCGCGAACGCTGAAAGGCTGTTCCATCGAATAAACCCACATTGGATTTCCCTTGGGGTCAACGCGAACAGAGTCACGTCCGTCGGGAGTCTTAACGATGTTGCCGTCAAGGCCAATCATGTAGTAAGGCACCTTCTCGGGCAGGTCGCTCTTGTTGAGGCTTGTGGTTGCCAATGGCTTGCCGTCGAGGAAGAGGAATGCGTCGATAGCGTCTTTGGTAATACCATCTTGTGCGGTAGAACCACTGGTGTAGTCAACGGTGCTATGGCCGAGCATGTCTTTTACATACTTGCGGTAGAAGATAATCTCGCTGTTGCTGCTCAAGTCAAGAGAGTTGTAGATATCGCCATAGTTGGCGGTAAGGCTATAACCCTTGCCCATGATAGCCTCCGAAGCCTTAACACTCTCGTTTAAGTACTTTTGTGCACGAGAGGCATCAGGAGCCTTGCCGTTGTCGGCAGCGGTGCGATACTTGCAGTAAGTTCCCTCATAGAGGCAGATATCGCTCTTCATGGCCAGTGCTAGGTCGGTGTTCCAACTAGCCTTGTTGCCCGAGCCAATGTTGGCGATAGCATAATCGAGGTCCTCAAGCACTTTGTCCATCACGAAGTCGCGGTCGTCACGAGGACCAGAAACGAGATCATCTTCGGTGCTCATGATTACGTGGTCGAGCCACTGCACGTCGCCATAACGTTTCACGAGCAGATAATAGTTGTAGGCACGCATCAGTCGTGCGATTGCGCTGTACTTAGCCTTGTTGGCTTCGGCAATCGAAGACCCTGGCATGTTGTCGAGCAAGTAGTTGCAGCGACGAATCTCAGAGAAAGGTGTTGACCAGTAGCCCGAAGAACCAGGAGCTGTTGTGAAAGTCCAGTTTCTAAAGTCGGGGTCAGCTTGGTCATCGCTCAGAGCGCTGAAGTAAGGATCATCAATCCCAGTTCCGTAGCCCGAGAAGTTGTTGGTATACATACCGTTTGTATAGTTCTTAACCATGTTCTCATTGTTCCAGAATGTGGGATCGTCGGTGAACTTGTCTCGAGGTGTTATATCGAGCATGTCGTTACAACTAACGAAAAGCAATGCGAGACCAGCAAGTCCTAATAAATATGTTTTTTTCATAAACTTCAAAATTTTGAATGTTAATAATCTAATACTTACAAGTTAAGAATGTCTCACATTAGAAAGTCACTTGCAAGCCAACCGACCAGCTGCGGGTTACAGGATAAGTACGTCCCCAAGTACCATAGCCCAAGCTACCTTGACCAGCGTTCATCTCAGGATCGATTGGAAGGTCTTTGCTGCCTCTATAAAGCAGACACAAGTTGTTGACACTTGCATAGAGACGCAAGTTCTGGATGTAAATCTTCTTGGTAATATCTCGTGGCAGAGTGTAACCAAGAGTTATGTTCTTCAAGCGCAGGTAGCTCATGTCAACCAAGTACTTGGTCTGAGGATAGTAGTTGTGGCAGCCTCCCTCACTGGAGATACCAGGAACAGTACCTCCCACCTCATTACCTGGCCACAGGCATGGGAAGTCATTGTCCTCGCTGATGTTTACAACGCCATTTTCAGGGTCATAGATGTTGTACTTAGTCTGGTTAGCATAGATTGCCAAGTCGGCGTTACGCATCATTGGGAATACGAAAGCTGATTGAGTCCACATGTCGCGCTTGCCCACGCCCTGGAAGAACAGGTCGAGGTCGAAGCCCTTGTAAGTACCGCCAATGTGGAAGCTGTACTCGTAGCGTGGCAGGCAGTTACCAATCACCTTAAGGTCGCCATGGTCGTCTTCAGTGCTCTTGCCACCATCAATAACGCCATCGCCGTTGAGGTCCTTGAACTTGATGTCACCAGGACCAAATACGAAGTTGTCGCTCTCGAGACCAGTCTGGTCGGCTACGCCGGGAGCATAAATCCAAGAGCCATCGGCATTCTTGCCGGTGAAGTCAGCCTCGGTGAAGTAGCGTTCGGTCTCAAATCCCCAGATGTCGCCCCAATTTTCGCCCTCGTAGGCATAGGCAGTGCTGAGAGGATGACCAACCTCGACTGGGCCGTCCCATTTAGTAACCTTGACTTTGCTGTCGCCAATGCTGAAGTTAGCATAGAGACCGAGGTCGCGGTTGAACTGCTTGCGCCAAGCAACGGTGAGCTCCCATCCACGTGAACGGAGCGAGCCGTTGTTCTGGTAAGGACTGGTTGCGCCCACACTGGCAGGCATTGCCCTACCAGGAGCGAGCATATCGTTGGTGGTGCGTTGGAACCACTCGGCGCTCAATGTAATCATATCGTTGAGGAAACCGAGGTCAAGACCCACATTGATAGTATTGATCTTCTCCCACGAGAGTGATGTAGATACCCAGCTTGGCATAGTGAAGTAGTTCAGTTTCGAACCTGTGTTGTCAAGGTAGTTGAGCAGACCAGCATCGATGGTAGAGATGAACATGTTCTGACCTACTGCCTCGTTACCAATGGTACCATAAGAGAAGCGAACCTTACCGTTAGAAACGATGTTGCGGGCTTTCTCAAAGTAAGCCTCTTCACTGAAGCGGTAACCCAGCGAGAATGAGGGGAAGAATGCCCATCGGTCGTTCTTGGGGAAGCTCGACGAGCCGTCGTAACGTCCGTTGGCCTCAAAGAGGTAGATACCCTTGTAGTCGTAGTTGAAACGAGCAAAGTAACCAGCGGTAGCATAGTCACCACGCATCCAGGGCACGAAGCGGCTGATGTAGCCACTGGTGCTGCTGCCAATCCCCCAGGTATTGTTGTCACCATAGGTCAAGTTGAGCTCTGGATAGTCGGTAGAATAGAGAAGCATGCGATAAGCGTCAAACTCGTCGAATTTGCGCTTCTCACCAGTGGCACCCACCATTACCTTGAAGTTGTGAGCGTCGTTGATGCTCTTCAAATACTCAAGATAGATGTTGCCAATCCAAGTCTGTGCCTTGGCATTGCTGCGCGAAGTGCCCACACTACCCTCACCAACGATGTAGGTTGGGTTCACACCATTCCAGTTCCAAGCATAGATTGGGAAGTCACTCCAACTCATGTTGGCATCATTAACTTGCCAAGTGAAGTCTCCGTTAAGAGTAAGGTCTTTGGTGATGTGAGCCTTGAAGAAAGCAGTAGCTTTCATCTCGTCGTGAGTAATGCGACGTCGGTCAGCATCCTTCTGCATAGCGATTACACGGAAGTCAAGACCATCGATAGTGCCGCTTGGGATGAAGAACGAGCCCCAACGCCAAATGTACTGATACATATTGTTCCAAGTCTCGGCGCGGCCCACGAAGCGACGGTTGTAGCTCAAACGAGCACCAACTGTCAACCAGTCGGTAAAGTCGGTCTGGATGTTTGCAATAGCATTGTAGCGGGTGCGCTTGGTAGTGTTCCAAGGCATCAAGTCTTCCTTGCCGCTGTAGCCAAATGCCATGCGGAAGGTGGTGCGTCCGCTCGAGCCGTCAACGCTCACGTTGTGGCTCTGGCCTGGAGCAGCCTTCTGATACCAAATGTCGGTAACATCAAAGTCGGCATAGTACATAGGCTGGCCGCCAATGAAACGGTAGTCACCCACATCGTTCTCGTCTACGTAAGGACGCATCTCGCCATATTTCTTGCGGCTACTGTTCTGCTCTTTCCATTTCTCGGCGTAGGGGAGTAACTGGTCGAAATACATACCGAAGAGCTCTACCGAGCCGCTACCTGCACGAGCCTTAGCCAGGATGGCACTCTTGAGCTGAGTGGGAACATCGGGGAAGTCGGGCAGCATGGTAGCATGGTCCCAAGAGAAGTTGTTGCTGTAGCGAATGTTGATGCGGTCGTCCTTCTTGCCGGTCTTGGTGGTGATAAGAATTACACCAAATGCAGCACGAGTACCATAGATGGCGCTTGATGCGGCATCCTTGAGCACACTGATAGTGGCGATGTCGTTACCGTTAATCATCGACAGGTCGTCAACAACTACACCGTCAACAACGATGAGTGGGTTAGAGGTAGCTCCGTTACTCAGGGTTCCGACGCCACGGATGGTGAGTGTTGGCGATTCGCCGATATCACCATTGTTGCTGATAACGGTAAGACCAGGAACGGCACCCTGAAGGGCTTTCGACACATCCTGCTCGGGGCGGGAGGTGAGGGTCTTGTCAACGTCAACAACCGAAACTGCACCAGTGAGGTTCACTTTCTTCTGTTGACCATAGCCCACAACTACCACCTCGTCGAGGAGAGCGTTATCCTCGACTAGACCAACTTTGATGTTGATGCCAGGATCAACAGTCACAGTCTTGTAACCGACGTAGGAGATTTGGATTTTGCTCTTGCCGCTGGCGCGAAGGTTGAAACGACCATCGGCGTCGGTGGCGGTGGCGCGGGTAGTACCAATTTCTGATACTGTAGCGCCAATCACGGGCTCACCATTCTCGTCGGTCACGGTGCCCGACACATTGATTAGCTGTGTCGACATGGCTTGAGGTGCCTGCTCGGCATGGGTGTAGTTTACACTACCAAATGCCAATAACAATGCACCTAACAATGCAATTTGCTTTTTCATACGCACATGTTTTTTGTTAATAAAATTAATAGTTTGAAAGTTATTCTTTTAAAGGAGTTTTTATCATTATTTGGTTCGTCTTTTCATGATGGTCTCTCATACCAAAATAAACCTCTATTTTTTATCATCTGCAAATTTGACATTTTTTTTTATTATAAACAAGTTTTTATAATTATTTTTTTTTGGAAAACGAATAAAAAAATCATATTTATGTTATAAAACATATTTTTTGGAGTATTAATTACAATAATTTTTCAAAAATAAATTAATACACCTAAATTAATTAAAGCAATCATAGCAATCATGGTTTTTGAATGAAAGTGATAAAAAGGCAGCTGGTGTTAATGATTGTCCATTCTTTTTTAGATTTTTTTGACAGGCACACAATTAACGTCATCAGTGAGAATATTGCACACTTCATTTCTCCACCATACTTCCATCAACAATAATCTAACCAAGATTCATCTATAAAAAAACAAGGATTGTATATTTCTTTTTGATGGTTTAAACTAAATGCACTACTTTTGTGTCGTATTCTATGAACGCACATTTTTGGTTAGAACCAACAATTATAATTGAGTATAAACATAAAATCATTAATAGATGAAACACTTATCAAAATTACTAATTCTTGTGATGGCTTTGGTGGCTGTCGCGGCGGGGAAAGCCAACGCGGCGGTTATCAACGGTATCCTCGTTGATGCTACCGACACCACCGAGCTCATGCAAGCCAACGTGGCGCTGCTCCAGCAGGACAAGGACAGCACCTACGTCAAAGGCACCATCACCGACTTCAACGGTGTGTTTAACCTTGAGGATGTCCCCGAGGGACACTACTACCTCAAGTGTAGCTACATTGGCTATGAACCCACCGTAAAGCGTGTGAGCATTGGTGCCGACGGTCGAGACGTGAACATGGGAATGATTTACCTCAACCAGAACACCATTGTGCTCAAGGAAACCTTGGTGATTGGTGTAAAGACTCCCATCACAGTAAAGGAAGACACCATAGAATATAATGCCGACACCTATAAAACTCAGGCTAACGCTGTGGTCGAAGACCTCTTGAAGCGAATGCCAGGCGTGGAGGTGAGTGCCGACGGCAAGATTACAGCCAATGGCAAGGAGGTGAAGAAAATTCTCATCGACGGCAAGGAATTCTTCAGCGACGACCCAACGGTGGCGTCGAAGAACATACCTGCCGACATGATTAACAAGCTACAAATCATCGACCGAAAGAGTGACTTGGCTCGTCTCACTGGTGTGGATGATGGTGATGATGAGACGGTAATCAACCTCACCGTCAAGAAAGGCATGAACAATGGGTGGTTTGGAACTGCTACAGCGGGCTTCGGCACCGACAAGCGTTATCTCGGCAACGTGATTGCCAACTACTTCAACAACGGCAACCAATTCACCTTTACAGGTAATGCCAACAACACCAATAACGTAGGATTTACCGACGGCGGTGCTTCACGTTTCCGTCGTTTTGGCGGAGACCGAGGTGTTACTACATCACAGCTGCTGGGTGTAAACTTCAATGTGGGCTCCAAGGACGATGAGCACTTCAGAGTGGGTGGTAATGTGATGTACTCGCACACTAGTCGCGACACTCGTACTTCCACAAGCCGTCAAAACATCTTCAACGACTCCACCAGCTACCGCGACGCGCTCTCAATGGCTCTCGACAAGACCCACAACATTCGTGGTGACTTCCGACTAAAGTGGGAAATCGACTCGTGCAACACCATCGAGTTCCGACCCAATTTCTCGTTCAACTTCTCGCACAGCGAGAGCGCTGATACATCTATGACGCGCGCTGGTGATCTCATGCGCACTCCTGTGAACCGAAGCCTCAGCTACTACGACAATCATGGCAAAAGCTATGAGTTTGGAGGACGATTCATCTACAACCACAAGTTTAAATATCATCCAGGACGCAGCTACAGCTTCTTCCTCAATTATAACTATAGTAACATTGACGAGGACGGTAGCACCTACACTCTCAACAACTATTATCTTAAGGGTGAGGAGGAGACTATCGACCAGGTATATGACAACTTGCGCAAGACCAACAGGGTGAACGGACGATTGAGCTGGACTGAACCATTGGGCGATGTGAAAAACGCTCGATTCCTCACATTTGCCTATAGCGCTAGCTACAACGTGTCGAAGGCCAACAAGAGTGTCTATGACATCACTCGCTATGGCAACGAAGTGATGCCAGTGCCAAGACTCACAAGGAACGATATCATGCTCGACATCGTGACTAACCCCACCCTGCGCGATATGATTGGTGACACCTATGGCGGCTATGCCCTGCAAGATGGAGAGCTGCTTAGCGAGATTATCGACATTGAGCTTGGCGACGAGCTCAACCGCATCTTCAACGAGCAGCAGAGCAACGACTTCCGCAACCAGTTCTTCAATCAGGACTTCCAGCTTGGCTTCCAAAAGGTAACCAAGGAATATAACCTCAATGTGGGATTTTCGGTGACTTCGGCAATGTCGAAGAGTACTGACCTCATCAACAGTGAGCGAAACATCCCATCGCGTTGGGCTTGGGCAGTGGCTCCTTTCGCTCGATTCCGTTACAAGTTCACTAAGACTCGCAACATCGCAATTGACTACCGCATGCGCAGCAACCAGCCAAGCATCGCGCAGTTGCAGCCTGTGGCCGACGTGAGCAACCCTTTGAACATCGTCATCGGTAATCCTGAGCTGAAACCAACTTTCACCCACCGCATGAGTGTGCGATTTAGCGACTTCAACCAGGACAGCCAGCGTAGCATCATGGCGATGGTACATGCCAATGTGCAACAAAACAGCATCATCTCTACCATCATCAACGATCCAACCACTGGTGGACAAACTACCACCTATACCAACACTAACGGGGTGTGGGACGCTATGGCGATGAACATGGTGAGCTTCCCATTCAGCGCAAGCAAGGCGTGGTTCTTCAACAGCAATATCTTTGCGCGTTTCTCGCAGACCAAGGGTTACAGCGACGGTGACTACAACCGAAGCACTGGACTGAACCTGAACATCGCTCCAGGTATTGCCTACCGCACAGCTGTTTTTGACCTTGAGCTAAGACCTCGTTATGGTTATCAAGTGACTCACAACACCATGCAGACCAGCCGCGACCGCAACGTGCACACTTGGGGGGCTATGTTCAATGGCACTTACTCAGCGCCTTTCGGACTCGTGATTAGCACCGACCTCAACTTCAGCACTTCAACTGGTTACAGCGCTGGTTATAACACCACACAGTGGATCTGGAACGGCTCTATCGCTTACCAGTTCTTGCGCGACAAGAATGCATCAATTCAAGTTTCGGTTTACGACATTCTCGGACAGCAGAAGAACATCAATCGTACTCAGACCGCAAGCTACATTGAAGATGCTATCTACAACTCCCTTGGACGATATGGAATGCTCACTTTCACCTATCGATTCTCAACATTTACTAAGGGCCAAGAACCTAAGGATAGGAACGAATTCCGTGGTCCTGGTGGACCACCTCCTGGTGGACCCCCTCCTGGAGGCGGACGACCCAGCGGACCTCCTCCTGGTGGATTCGGTGGAAGACCTCCATTCTAAAAAACATCATCAGCGAGTTGTCACAAAACGGCAACTCGCTAACTTTCACACCAAAGTGAAGAAAAGGGGTCAGTTCCTTTTTCTTCATTTTTCGACTTTTCGACCATTTCCCTCCCATTATTTTCCGTTTTTAACTCTTTTCAACCAAAAAAGTGAAGAAAAGGGGTCGGTTCCTTTTTCTTCATTTTTGGTCAATTATAATATTATTAAGGTATTCTCGTTTTATTATTAAAATGATATGTGATGATAAGGAAATTTCAAATAATACTGATATTCACTGTGATATTGGCATTGCCTTCGCTGGCGGCGAGTAACGACGACATCAAGCTGTGGAGCGATGGACCGCTCACCTGGAGCGACTTCCACCAACTGCTGCCGCCTACTTCGAGCGAGCCTTCAAAGCTTGAAGTTGAGCTCAGCGCAACGCCGCAGCAGAGCGGTGCCTCGGCAAAACTGGAGGCACGTGCCATTATGCACCGAAATGCATCGGTGGTAAACACTGGAATTAAAACCCCCGAGCGATTGCGATACCACCAGTTGCAGTTTGACTTGCTTGAGCTCATGCGTCGCAACTTGCAGGAGGAGATTAACAGCGGCATCGATGGTGCCACAGTTGAGAAGCGTTTGAAATACTATCAGGATCTGTACCGCCAGCGTGCACGACAAATTGCCCAAGAGACCAAGAATGGCAGCCTACAAGCTGCCGTAGTCAGCTGGGAGGAGAACATCGACAATCAGCTCAGAAACATTGGCACGCCTCGGGTTCCACAGGTAACGACCATGCAAGGGTGCTATGGAGTCTATGCTGGTGTGGGATATGACCGTCCCACAAGCTCGCTTTACGACAACTTTGGCGGCAGTGTGATGTTCCATGTGGGTCTCACTGGAGGATATAAGAAATTCAAACTCAAGACCGACGTGGCATTTGGGCAGCCGTCCTACCGCAACGACAATATATTCAACATCGCCCCCGACGAAGACGGACGCCCATTGCAAGGCAACAACTCGAGCAATCCCACCCACATCATGGCAAGCGTGCAGTTAGGATACACCGTTCTCGAGTATGGACGGTTGAGCATCACCCCCAATGTGGGAGGCTTCTACAACCACTATGGTTGGGAAGTTGCCAACTATAGCTGGAGCAAGGACGATGAGGGTCACGACGTGCGTTCTATCACAAGTGTAGAACATCGCAAACTGCACAATTTCAGTTTTATTGCTTCAATTGACTTTGATATCAACCTGAACAGCCGTGTCACTAACACCTCAATCACTGGTTCAAGTCACCGTGAGCGTTGGTCGTCGTCGCTGCGCATCACGCCTTGGGTTGCTCACAGCAAGTTCAACAAGTGCGACCCCTCGGTGAGCGGCATGCACCTGGGCATCAACGTGAGCTATCTGGGTCTCGCCCGTCTCTTCCGGTTGTAAAGAAATGCACAATTGGCTTAAAAACTCTCTCCTCTCTCCTCTTCCCTCTCCCCTAAAAAACTAATTTAATTTTTTTAAGCATTGTTTTTCTTGCAATTCTAAAACTTTAGTCTACATTTGCACGCAACTAATAAGTTAACACTCTCGATGAAGAAAAAAATGGTCATATTCTTCCTGCTTGCTTTTGCTGCGATGTTGCCTGTTGGTGCTATGGCACAAGACAATGAGGCATCAACGCTCGAACTGCCGTCAGTTCTCACTAAGGCAGTAGCGAAGTGGGGATTTGCGGTGAGTGCTAATGGTGACACTATTTACAAAGTTATTCTTAACAACATAACAATTTATCCTCCTGAGCGCTTTAGGAATAAAGAGGAAGAGGACTTCTATTGGAAAACGGTGCGTGACGTGAAGCGCACGCTGCCCTATGCCAAGCTTATCAACACAACGTTGCAAGAAACCTACGAGTATCTGCAGACGTTTTCCACTCAAAAGGAAAAGGAACAGTATCTGCAGCAGTTTGAGAAGGCGATTTTCAATCAGTACAAGCCCGAGATGAAGAAGCTCACTAAAAATCAGGGAAAGACGCTAATCAAGCTCGTCAACCGTGAGACCAATCAGCGCAGCTATTACATCGTCAAGGCATTCATGGGAAGTTTCAGAGCGGGATTCTGGCAGACGTTCGGGCGATTCTTCGGCGTGAACATGCGCGAGGGATTCCACCCCGAGAGCAACAAACTCGACGCAATGATCGAGCGCATCTGCATCCGCATAGAGCAAGGTACACTATAAAAATAAGTGCTAAGTAGAAGTATCTAGTCACTATATTGACTGACAACTTACTACTTAGCACTTCCTACTTCTTCCTTCCTACTTCCTACTTTTTACTTCTCACTGATATTTAGGCGAGGGACCATACTTGTTCTCTGCTCGGTCGCTGTCTTGGCAGAAGAACACTATCAGCATAATGCTCAGAGCAAGCATCGCTATAACTAATATTATATACAATGCAGCTCCTGTCCCCATCAAGGCGTCGCTGCCTTTGTTGGCGCCAATAATTCCCAATGGAATCATTATAGCTGTGAATATCAATGCAACAATAACGGGAAGGAAATACCACCAGCCGCTGCGGTTGGTGTCGTGAAGGCGACGCACACTCACGGCCATCATAGGAATCAAGCACACGAGGCTTCCTATTCCGCAGGTTACCGACCCAACGAGCTGCGAAAAGAGATAGAACCACCAGAACTCGCTGCGGCGAGCACGACCAGTGAAGTCGGCAAACTTGTTGAAGCACACCTTTATCGACTCGCCAAATTCCATTTGAGGACGATAGCCGTAGGTGGCAAAGTGCTGATCACTCTTCTGCTGCTTGTAGTCTACACCATAGCCAGGTTGACCGTAGCCATTCTGCTGGCCATAACCAGGCTGCTGATAGCCATATTGTTGCTGCTGGTAACCATATTGTTGTTGTTGGTATGGCTGTTGATACTGTGTTTGTTGGTAGTCTTGAGCAGGAACTGTGTATTCGGGTTGTGGCGGCTGTTGAGGAGCAAAGAGCACTGAAACCTCGGGCACATCGATAGCCTTTTTCCACCCAGGCATCCCTGAGCACCACACCAAAGTATCGGGTGTAATTCCGTTCGCTATAAGTTGCTCCAGCGGAAACGGTCCTAACCGCTGATTGTCTTTTCCAATATAATACTGTGCCATTGTTGTAAAAATGTTTAGATGTTAAATATGTTACGTACTACAAACCATAGCAAAAAACATGCCACATAAATCCAAGCAAGCACTTTTCCCTCGATAAAATTGGTGACTGATGGATATAGGTTGTGCTTGCGGAGTGCCAAAGCCACGCACGCAAGTAGCAGATAGGGTATGCTCAGCACGAAGAAGTAGTTGAACGACAAAGCTTTTCCAACCTCACCATGCAACAATGCGTGAAAAGCGCGCTGAACTCCACACCCAGGACAACTAAGCCCTGTAAGCAGTTTCACTGGGCATTGCGGAAACCATCGCAACGTGGGGTTAACAAGGTAATAAACCACAATTGCACCTGTGACAAGTGCAATTGTGGGTATAATCCATGTGAACGTTTTTTTCAAGTTTACATGTTAATTAAGAGAAGAGAGCCCAGCCATCCCTACTCCAAAAGCTAAAACAGCAATAAGGTAGAGAATCCAAAATACTACAGCTCCAATAGCTCCCCAAATCGCCCATTTCTTTGCACTATCGGCTGCTGCTTGGGCACCAGCGTAATCGCCACGGTCATAAAGACCATTGACACTAGAGGCTTTTATTAATGATACAATGCCTAATGGCAAGCAGCAAAGCACTGTGCACAATATTGCCCATACCATATTGTTATCGGGACGGGGAGGCATATTGCCATAACCATACTGTGGCTGCTGATATTGAGGCTGAGCATACTGCGGTTGCTGATACTGCGGTTGCCCATATTGGGGCTGCTGGTAGGGTTGTTGATACTGAGGTTGTTGGTACTGTGGCTGCTGATATTGCGACTGTTGATAGCCTTGAGCAGGAACTGTGTAGTCGGGTTGGGGTTGTTGTGGTTCTTGAGGTGCGAACAGTACAGCCACCTCAGGCACGTTGATAGCCTTTTCCCACCCAGGCATTCCTTGACACCACACTAGCGTGTCGGGGGTGATGCCGTTTGCTATAAGCTGTTCTAGTGGGAATGGACCTAACCGCTGATTGTTTTTTCCAATATAATATTGTGACATGATGTTTTACCGATTTTGGTTAAATCAAGCAAGCAAGAGTGTTGTTGCTTGTTCCTTGCTTGCTTGATTCTTAATGGTTTGATTATGTACTAAATTATGCTATTGCTGTAGTACATATTTTGGTGATTCGCCATACTGGTTAGGCTCGGGCTTGCCATCGGGGATACAGAGTATTGGGCATAGGATTGCACCAAGACCACACAAGAGATAGAGCCACTGCAGGTGACCACTCTTGCCTACGTCATGTAAGCGGCGAGCTGTTGCCGAAATTAGTGGGATAAACAAAGCTAAAGAGATGATACCCATCAAGATGCATAGGAAAATGATAGTAGCAGTGGGATCTTGAGCTTCAAGAGCCGAAATGTCACCGCCACCAAGAGCTACTCTTACGCCCTCATTAACTAGAGCTTCTTTTTTTGCAGCTAAGCCAGATACAATATTACCAAGAACTCCATTTACTACGGCATTAACGATATAGCATGCCAAGAAGAACCACCAATACTCACTGCGGCGTGCGCGGCCTTTGGCATTTAAGAACTTCTGTAAACAAATCTTGATAGCATCCATGAAGCCAAGTTGTGGAGTAGCAACATAGTTGCCCATAGGCTGCTGCTGATAAGGCTGTTGATACTGTGGTTGTGGTTGCTGGTACTGTGGCTGTGGAGCCTGATACTGTGGTTGTGGCTGCTGAACAGGCTGAGGCTGTGGAGCAGGCTGTTGCACTGGTTGTGGAGCTGGTTGTGGAGCTGGTTGTGGAGCTGGTTGTGGAGCTGGTGCAGGAGCTGGCGCAGGAGCAGGCGCAGGTTTGGGAGCAAAGATGCTTGCTAACGCTGGAATTTTACCGGCTGGTTCCCAATTGGCCATGCCATCGGTCCATGCCAGTGTCTCGGGAGTCAACTCTTGTTGAGCCAGTTGGTCAAGATCAAATGGTCCAACCCTCTGGCCGTCTTTTACTAAATAGAATTGTGCCATAATAGTTTTAAAGTTTATAAAGGATTAATAAATTTTCTATCCACAAAAGTAAACATTTAATTTAAAAATCCCAAAAGTTTGTTCCTTTTTTTTGATTTTTCTTGTGTTTTTGAACAAAATGACATCATTTTCAGTTGTTTTCAACGTGTTTAGTGTTTTTTTAATGTTGGTTTATTGATGGTGTGGAATGTTATTTTGCAGCGAGAATAATAATTCACAAGTCATAATAAATAAACATTATGAAGTATTTTACCATCGAGGAGCTAACACGCTCTACAACAGCAAGGCTGCGTGGTATTGACAACACACCCTCGCAGCAAGTGATAAACAACCTAACAGCACTGGTCGATAATGTGCTCGATCCACTGCGAGAAGCATGGGGTAAACCCATCAAAGTGAACAGTGGATACCGCTGCCGAGCCCTCAATAAGGCGGTGGGCGGAGTACCGGCTAGCCAGCACATGCGAGGCGAAGCCGCCGATATCACAGGGGGCAGTCCTGAAACAAACCGCGAACTCTACTCATTATTAAAACGCTTGAACTTGCCCGTCGACCAAGCCATCAACGAGTATGACTTCCGCTGGATTCACGTCTCCTACAGTTCTCGCCACCGCCGCCACTACTTCGCTATACGCTAGGAAGAGTGGAGTGGGGAGAGTCCTTAGCTCTTTTAATTCCTTTAACTCCTTTATTTCCTTTAATTCAATCCCACCATGATTAACGACAATCAACTAATTCTGCACAACGCCTACAAGGCATGGTGCCAAGCAAGCCAGTTGCGCAATAAGCGGCGGCGAAACAAGCGGTTCACCTACGGTGACCAATGGAACGATGTAATCTCCACCACCAGCGGTGCAACTATTAGCGAGTATGAGCTATACCTTAAAGGTGGCACTACTCCGCAAACCAACAACCTCATTCGCCAAATGGTTAAGACCATTGTGGGTCGATACCGCACAGAGTTTATCAACGGCAAAACACCAACCAACAAGAATGTGGCTACTGTTCACACTCTTAACCAGCTTGATGAGCTCGACAGCCGAGCCCTCGAGGAGTTCCTTATCTCGGGAACCGCAGTCCAGCGTATCGACCCTTTCAGCAATTTAGGGCAGCGACAAGTGAAGGTGACCAATGTGAATCTTAACAACTTCTTTGTCAATGCCATTGAAGACCCACTGGCGCGTGACTGTGAGATGGTGGGACAGCTCCATGACATGAGTTTGCCACAACTCATAAAACTGCTCGCACAAGGTTCCCGTGACAAAGCCCGATGGATAAGGCGCATCTATAGCAACAATAGCAACGAACGAATGCTCGACTTCTCGCACGCCATCGGGGCCGACTCACACCAAGGTATGAGCTTCTGGCGAGCCGCCGACTCAGCCAAATGTCGAGCCATCGAGGTGTGGACCCTTGAGAACCGGGAGGTGACGCTCTGCCACGACCGCGAAAAAGCACAAGTTTCGATTCTGCCTCCTAACGCACGGGTGAAAAAAACTCCAACGATGACCACTCGTTTCGACATTGTCACCACTTGGCACTGCCGATGGTTCTCGCCAATGGGCGACTTGCTCGCCGAGTGGGACTCGCCTTGGGCACACGGTTCCCATCCTTTTGTCATCAAGTTTTATCCACTCACCGATGGTGAAGTGCACTCATTTGTTGAGGACATTATTGACCAACAGAAGGCAGTGAACCAGATAATCACTCTCATCAACAACATCATGATGGCGAGTGCTAAGGGAGTCCTCGTCTTCCCCGAGACTGCTCTGCCCGACGGTTTCACCTGGGAAGACATCCGACGAGTTTGGCGCGACTGCAACGGCATTCTGCCCTATAATCCCAATTATGGGAGCAGCAAACCTGAGCAAATCTCGGTCAACAACACCAACATTGGAGCCTATGAGATGGTCAAGCTACAGATGCAGCTGCTCGAGGAAATCTTAGGTGTGACGGGCGCATTGCAAGGAAAGTCCACAGTCAATGGAAACAGTGCAACGCTTTACCAGAATGAGACAACCAACGCAGTCATCGCCTTGAGTGACATCTTCGGAACTTTCACCAATTTCCGACAAAACCGAGACTCAAAAATCGCCTCCCTCTAAAACCCAAAGTGAAGAAAAAGGAACCGACCCCTTTTCTTCACTTTCTTGATTGAAAATGGTTAAAAACGGAAAATAATGGACGATAAATAGTCGAAAAGTCGAAAAAATGAAGAAAAAAGAACCGACCCCTTTTCTTCTTTTCTTCATTTTTTCTTTTTTTAGTGCCTGTAATGGTAAATAAAAAGTGCCCCAAAATTCTAATTATATTTATTTTTATAATTTTTTAAATGAATTAATATCGTATAGTTTAATAATTTATCATTAAATTTGCCCCGCTTTTTGTAAAAAAATGAGAAAGAATAACCTAAATCTTAGATTATTGTTGCTGGTGATTTTCACTCTCGTGGGAATCACGCAGGGCGATGCTGTGTTCAAAGAACGCGACTTCGGAAAGACTATCGACGTGCTTTGTGCCGAGCTGGAGCTTAAATATAATAAGCAAAAAGAATTAATGGCTAAATATGAGGGCAATGCCAAGGCACAACACCAGAGGCTGGTGGCGACTATGCAGCAAATAGATCAAATATCGCTTGTTCTATACTCTCAGAGCAGCGAGTTCTCGTTTGCTATGGCTTATGCCTGTCAGCAGGCTACCGACCTCTACCACAACAGCATGGTGGCGCACATGCCATTTGATAGAATCATGAATCGTCTTGATGCCGAGATTGAGCGTTACGACAGCCTAATCTATGTGCTTAAGCACATCTCGCCAGCCATCTCCGATGAAGATGAAGTGCAAGAGCAACCAAAGGGCAAAACTGCCTCAAGGAACAAAGCGACACAACAACCAGCCGTTATTGAGAATAATGATTCGGTATCGACTGTAGAAGATATAGCCGACAGTATAATGCAAAGTGCTGAGGCTACCCACAAGAATAGTGTGCCCCTTGATGGTTCTGAGAACGATCATCCCAAGATGACAATTCCTGGTAATGGGCAAAATGAAAAGGATTTGCTGGCTCTTTATGTTCTCAACGACAAGGAGAAAGATCTTCGTGAGCGGTGTCTCATCTATGCTAAGGCGCTACGTAATAATTTTGTGCGCATTAAGAACAAGATGAGTGCCGACAAGGAGTATTACGATGAAGTGAAAAATAAGCTCAAGTCGCTCAACAACTATGCTCTCAAGAAATATGAAGAGCTGCAGAATAGCATCTTCAGGAATGGCGGCAACAACTATTTTGCTGTGCTGGCGTCGATGGGACGAAACACCTATCGCATTCAAGAAGAGATGAATGATAAATACAGCGAGCTCAAGCATGTAGGTGACCAACATAGGGTTAAGAGCCAATGGAGAGGACCGGTGATTGTCATGACTTCGGTGTTCATTCTCTTCTATATCTTTATCGCTACTATTTTAAGCGTTATAATTCTGATATGGTGTCTTCCTAAGAAAATACGTAGAAACTCCATTTATCAAAGCAAGAAGGCTGTCATTGGCCTGGCTTGTGGTGTGTTCCTGTTCACTGTCTTCATTACCATCGCCAAGTCGGTGGTTAAGCACAATTTCATCAACATGGCTGTGGGCATCACTCTTAATTTCTCATGGCTGCTCCTTGTGATCCTTGTCTCGTTGCTCATAAGGCTCAACGGCAAGCAGATTAAGTCTGGAGTGATGGTCTATACGCCGTTTATGCTCATGGCTTTTGTGGTGATTGTGTTCCGCATTGTCTTTATTCCTAACAATTTGGTGAACTTGATTTTCCCACCGTTGCTGCTGGCATTCACCATTTGGCAGTTCTTCGTTTTCAAGAACCGAAAAGCTGAACTACCTATGAGCGATGTCATTTTCTCGTTCATTTCACTCATGACGATGATTGTGGCTTGTGTGCTCGCTTGGGTGGGTTATACGCTCTTGGCGGTGCAAATCATGGTGTGGTGGTCATTCCAGCTGGCTTGCATACAAACGATTATCTGCATCTACGACTTGGCGAAAATCTATGAGGAGAAGTTCCTGGTGCGTCGAATCAAAAAAGACTCTTTGCTCAATGAGCGCTCTAAGGGTAGAAAAAAGAAACAAATGAGCGACGAGAAGATGAAGACTAAACTGCTGGAACAAGCTAAGAAGGGTGAGCACATTGGAAACACGTGGTTCTTCGATCTTCTCATTAAGGTGGTGGTGCCAGTGCTTGCCGTGCTATCGGTGTTGATGAGCATCAGATTTGCAGCCAACATGTTTGACATGAACGAACTCTTGAAGAAGGCGTTCTTCTACAACTTTATCGATCAGGAGGGACTGGTACAAATCTCGCTCTACAAGATTGTGCTCGTGAGTGCGTTGTTCTTTGTGTTCTACTACTTGAATTATGTAATCCACTCGGTGTATCGACAGTACAAGCTCAAGCAGTATGCCAAGACGAGTCCATCGCGACGACCTAATATCACGCTTGCCAACAATATCATCACTATCCTCGTTTGGGGCAGCTTCTTCATCTTTGCTCTAGTACTCTTCAAGGTGCCAAAGAGCGGCATTTCGCTCATATCGGCAGGTCTTGCCACTGGTCTTGGTTTTGCCATGAAGGATATTCTTGAGAACTTCATCTACGGATTGTCGCTGATGTCGGGACGACTTAGAGTGGGCGACTATATCGAGTGCGAAGGCATTCTCGGAAAGGTGGAGAGCATTGGTTATCAGAGCACGCAGATTGTCACCCTCGATGGTAGCATTATCGCTTTCCTCAATGCGCAGCTCTTTGGCAAGAATTTCAAGAATATGACCAAGAATCACAGCTACGAGTATGTGAAGCTGCCGGTGGGAGTGGCCTATGGCGTGGATGTGGAAAATGTGCGAACTATTTTGGTTGAGGAGCTTAACAGCAAGCTGAGTTCGCTCACATCGCAGAGTGGACGACCTGTCATCCAAAAGAAGCAAGGATTTAACGTCTTCTTCAACAACTTTGGCGACAGCTCGGTCGACCTTCTCGTGGCTTTCTGGGTATTGGTTGAGGAGCGTATAAGCTTTACCTACAAGGTCAAAGAGATTATCTATAATACTCTGCGTCAGAACAATATTGAGATACCATTCCCACAGCGAGATGTGTATATCAGGCAGATGAATGCCCCCGAGAAACCTAAAAATAAAAATAATAAAAATTAATTTTTTTAACTCTAATACGTTAATATAAAGTATTGTAAAGTTTTAACTATGACTGTTGGATTTGATGGAATAAGGACAGTAGATGGTGATTCGCCTCTTAGCTATTACGATAGGCTGGTAATTGCTTCGTTAGGAATGGAATATCCTACCGACACGTTTATGGTATATTCGCCTAATAGCACCGACGACCGTGGTATGTCGTGGCTATTGTCTATTTCCAATGTACACAATAAAACACCACATAAAGCCATAAACAAATGGGCATGGCGAAACCGAGCAGGAATATTCCACGACATTCACCGACATGGGGTGAAGGTGTTTCATGGTATGGATGCTATCCTGCCCACTCGCAAGAAAAAAGATCGCGTGAAAATGGTGAACACCGTGCGAGACCTCACTTTTAATCGCTTTATGGAAGACTATTCCTGGTTGGAGCGCATCAACCGTAAATCGCGCATCAAGAAGGCATGCCGACGGGCAAAGCGCGTGATAGCCACCAGTGAATACATCAAGCAGCAACTGGTGGGGCGCTTTAAGGTAGACCCCGACAAGGTGGACGTGATTTACACAGCCTTCCGCGATGAGTATGTGGAGCGACGCGACGATGAAGTGATGCTCAACAACGTCAGGGCTAAGTATCACATGCCCTCAAGGTTTGTGCTTGCAATCACCGACTTTAGTCCAATAGGAAACCTCGAAACGCTCTATCGTGCCATCGCTAAACTCGATGACAAGGATATTGACCTTGTTCTTATTGGGGCGAAGAACGACTATTATCGTAGCCTCAAAAAGCTTGCTGCTAAGCTAAACATCGACGAACGCGTGGTGAGAGTGTCGTCGGTAAACAAGCACAATTTCAGCGCGCTTTATGCACTTTCTAAGGCGTTCATAGCACCTGCGCTCAACGATGGCATGGGACAAACTATCATTGAGGCGATGATAACGGGAACTCCTGTTGTGGCAAGTGACAGTGGCTGTCACCGTGAGGTAGGAACCGACGCGGCGCTCTATTTCAACCCCGACAGCGTAGACGAGCTTGCTGCGCACCTCAACACGGTGCTCTCTAACGAGGCCAAGCGCAACAGTATGGTTGAGGCTGGTATGAAACATGCCGCGCAGTTCACGCAGCAGAATCTTGCCCAAAAAACGATGCTCACCTACAACAAAGCTCGCGGTAAAGCATAAATTCCATACATAAAGTAATATAACGTGAGTTCGATGAATTTTATTTAGCTGAAATTTAGGAACATAGCGAGATTTTTAGTAATTTTGTAGTGCAAAAAACATTATTAAAAAAACACGC
>CAJOFH010000012.1 GCA_905233845.1 uncultured Muribaculaceae bacterium
AATTTGCTCGCGCCACCCTGCGCCACCTTGTTTTTAGAGCTATCCCCCTGATTTTCAATACCCGCTATGTGATGGCAGAAAAAAGTACCGAAGTCAGGACAAGAAAACTTCCCGTGGATATAAGAAAATAACGCCCGTCGGTTTTAATGACGGGCGTTATCATTCTATTACAATTTATTATCTCTTCTTGAGAATCAGATACTGGAATGGCTGTAACTTCACGGATTTACGCAGCTTCGTGTGTCGGCCGTTAAACATATTAATCAATCTAATATTCTTCCATCCAGCGGGAACATTCTTGAAGGTTTGTGGAGTGTTACGCACGTTAACAAGCACCAGGAACTTGCCCTTGCTATCGCTTCGTTCAAAAGCAAGAATGTTGTCATCGGGGAACCCGGTCACATCGCCACTGCGGAATGCCGAGTTCTTCTTGTAGATAGAAATCAGCTTCTTGTGGGTCTTCAGAACATTGGGATTGGAGTTCCAGTCAACAGGCACGTAGTTGAAGAAATTAATTTTGTCGGGATAAGCAACTTCTTGAGAGCCATAGACAAGCATGCCGCCATGCAGGAAAGTGGTAGCGACAAAAGCCGCCAAGGCACCATCAACACTACCAAACTGCTGAACAGTAGAATATTTCGTTGCCTCATCATGATTAGTAGTGAAACGTAGCTTCACCTTCCCTTCGGGAATCTCGCCATATTCCTGGCTGTCAACATCAAGAAAATGACTTGCCTTCTGACCTTTTACAAACACTCGGTCGAGGGCACCCATAAAGTTCCAAGCATAATTCATGTCGAAACCTCCTTTAATAAGGTTCTCGGGGTTAGCACCCTCGGCAAGCAACAACAACTTGCGGCTACCTGCTGCCTTGCGTAGGCGTGCAAAAGCATCGTTCCAGAAGTCATAAGGAACCTGATCGGCAACGTCGCAACGCAAACCGTCAAGTCCAACCTCATTGATCCAGAACATCATAGCGTCAATCATCGCCTCGCGCATATCCTTGTTGTCGTAGTTAAGGTCGGCAACATCGGTCCAATCAGTTCCAGGAGGATAGATTACGTTTCCGTCCTTGTCCTGTGTGTACCAATCCTTATGGTCCTTCATCCACACATTATCCCAAGCAGTGTGGTTGGCTACCCAGTCGACAATCAGCGCCATACCATGTGCATGACAAGAGTCGGCAAGAGCTTTCACGTCGTCAATAGTACCAAACTCAGGATTTACTGCCTTGTAATCGCTGATAGAATATGGAGAGTTTTTACTCTTAATTTTGCCAATTGGATAGATGGGCATTACCCACATCACGTTGGCGCCAAGTTTGCTGATTGCGTTAACACGCTTGGCAACAGCCTTAAGAGAATTCTCAGGTGCGAACACACGAGGATTTACCTGATACATCACCACGTCCTTCACCGCGGGCAACTTAAAGTTGATATCTCTGGCACTAATACCAGGTGAAGTACTTGTTACTATTGCAACCAAGCATGTCAATAATAGAAATTTCTTCATAATTGAACGTGTTTTTGAAATGTTATTAAATGATTTGGTTTAAATGCTTTAAATAAGAGTTTCGACGATTCTCTTCACATCCTCACCCAACTGCTGAGCCTTTTCCATTGTATGTGCCTCGCTATAAATACGAATGATGGGCTCAGTATTGCTTTTGCGCAGATGTGCCCAGCCATCGGCAAAGTCGATTTTAACTCCATCAATAGTAGTCAAGTTCTCGTCTTTATAATGCTCTTCTACAGCCTTGAGAATCTTGTCAACATCCATCCCAGGAGTGAACTGGAGTTTTGTCTTGGCTATGCTATACTGAGGATAGGTCGCTTTGAGCTCGCTCACAGTCTTCCCGCTCTTAGCAAGCAATGTCAAGAACAATGCTACACCCACAAGGGCATCACGACCGTAGTGCAACTCTGGATAAATCACTCCGCCATTGCCTTCGCCACCAATAACAGCGCCAGTGCGACGCATCTCAGTGGTAACATTCACCTCACCCACTGCGGCTGCAGTATAGCTGCAACCATGAGCTTGAGTGACATCACGCAACGCACGCGATGACGAGAGATTAGAAACTGTAGAACCAGGAGTATGACCAAGTACATAGTCAGCGACAGCAACTAAGGTATATTCCTCAACAAAGAACTCACCATTCTCCATTACTATAGCCAGACGGTCAACATCGGGGTCAACAACAAACCCAACGTCGGCCTTGCCCTCTTTCATCAAGTCTTGAATGGCGGTAAGGTTCTCAGGAATTGGCTCTGGAGTGTGACCAAAGTTTCCAGTTGGGTCACAGAACAACTTAATAATATTATCCTTCTTCACTCCAAGCGCCTCAAGCAATTGAGGTATCGCCACACCACCAACGGAGTTCACTGCATCAACAGCAACAGTAAAGTTGGCTTTTTTTATTGCCTCTACGTCAACAAGCTTTAAGTCCTTGACAGCCTCAATGTGACGACGAAGATAGGTATAATTCTTCTGCTCACGCCCTAAATTATCAACTGTTGCATAGTCAAAGTCCTCGGCCTCGGCTATGCGAAGCACCTCTTTGCCCTGAGTGTCGTCAAGGAACTCGCCATTCTCATTAAGCAACTTCAAGGCATTCCACTGCTTAGGATTGTGCGAAGCGGTGATAATAATTCCTCCACAAGCCTTCTCGCCAACAACTGCCAGTTCGGTAGTGGGCGTTGTAGCCAGACCAATATTCACAACGTCAAATCCCATTCCCGTGAGAGTGCCAACAACGATGTTGAGCACCATGCGTCCCGAAAGGCGAGCATCACGTCCAACGACAATCACGTTTGAACCATTATTTGAGTTGCGACGAATAAATGTGGCATAAGCCGTTGTAAACTTCACAATGTCAAGTGGCGAAAGACCATCACCAGCTTTACTGCCAATGGTGCCACGAATTCCAGAAATAGATTTTATTAATGACATATTGTTCGTACTTAAATAATCATTTAGAAAAAACAGCAAACCATTAAATTTGACTGCGGAAATATCTCACGTGATACAGATAGGGAACAACATTTGAAATCTCACTCATCCATCCATACTGTGACTTTATAACAAGATTCACCTCACTATCCACACCAAGTAAGGAAAGCGGCAGTTGGATGCCATATCCCCATTGAGACGACACTTGAAGCGTGTAGTTTCCATAATTGAAATAGGTGGAGGCATAGCTCATCTCGTTCTCATTGCCTTCTCCAATCATCTCATTATATCTATACCAATAACTGAGATTATAGCGCATGTATCGGAAGTAAATTTTCTCCGATATCTTTGGTTTATCATTCTTGCGATCACCAGCCTTGAGAACTTGCATATACACATTTCCCTCTGGCTCAATGCGATAATAGGGCGCATCCTTGCCCACCTCAAAAACGGTGTCATCAGGAATCTCGTTCACCACTCGGCAGTTGGCAAGATAAGCGTTAGTTGCATGCCGCTCTTCATTGAGCAATTCGGCATAGCTTTTGTTATCATCACACGATGCGAGCGACAAAGCCAATGCCACTAAAAAAAAGAAAAAAATACTCTGTAATTTCATATTGTTTGTTTGTTTTGATTTTTCACTTCTTCTACGATTTTATAATAAAGTTCAACAGCTTCTTGCATCGAACCATAAAATTCGCCTGCAGCGGCGTGCATGTGACCGCCACCGTTGAAATAACGAGTACATAGCTCATCGACGGCAAAGTCGCCCTCACTACGCATCGACACTTTAATACAATTAGGATCCTCTCGCATAAAAGTACTCCAGTGAATATTTTTCACTGACAAGGGTTTGTTCACCAATCGTTCGGTGTCGCCAGTCTTGTAGTTATAAGTGGCAAGATCGGCTTTGTCGAGTGTAATAAGGGCAAACGAGTCATCAATTATCGTCATCTTGTTGAGCAACGCATAGCTCTGAAGCTTGAGGCTGTTAAGTGGAACAGTATCCATCGACATCTTATACAGGTAGGGCTTGTCGATGCCATATTCCATCAACTTGCCCATCACATGATATACCTCGGGATAAGAAGAGCTGAAAGAGAGATTGCCTGTATCGGTCATTATACCAATAAATAAACTCGATGCTACTTGCTGGTCCACATAGTCAAGCCAGCCAGACTCATCAAGTAGCCTGTAAATGAGCTCGCTTGTAGATGACAGCTCGGGATGAGAAATCATCACATCAAACTCTTTTGACGGGTTTAAATGATGATCAATAAGTATTTTGGGAACTTTTGCACCAACAAGTAATGTCTTCATCGATTGGCCCACACGATCCATCTCGTTATAATCCAGCGACATGATGAGCTGTGTGTTCCTTATGATGTTCCCTGCCATCACCTCATTGCGACTGAAGGTCACATAGTCAAAGCCTTTGGTCATGAAAGAGAGTGACAACGGCAACTGGTCAGGGACTATCACTGTAGCGTTCTTTCCCATCTTGCGAAGAACCTTGCACAATGCTAGTGACGATCCCATAGCATCGCCGTCGGCAGTCTTGTGACACGTGATGACGATGTGCGACACACTGTCAACTATGTCCTTAAATCGCTTGATCGACGCCTCATCAATTATTCGCTTTATCATTACTGTTTTTTCAAATTTTGACCACAAAGGTATGAATAAATTTTATATAATAGTATTATGTTAGCTTTTTTTTAGAGTTATATAATTGCATTAAATAAATAGTGTGATTAACTTTGCAAATTGAAAAAACATCTTACTATTAATATGAAACTACAAAAAACACTTTTAACCGCTCTTATTTTACTGGCTGCAAGCAACATTGCTAACGCTCAGATTCTAACTCCTGTGAAATGGACTAAGGCTGTGAAAATGACCGACAGCCACAATGGTGTGATTACTTTCACTGCTTCTATCGATAACGGATGGCACTTATATTCCTACGACACACCCGATGGAGGACCCAACAAAATGGTTGTAAATTGGAACAACACTACTGGCGTGAAACTTGTGGGAGGTCTCTCAGCCAGTCCGTCGCCCAAAACCATTGATGACGATACTTTTGGAACGAAAGTTCGGCAATGGGAAGGAAAAGTCACTATCAGTCAAAAATTTACTACTACTGCCGATAATTACAATATCGACGGTGACATAGAATATCAAAGTTGTAACGACCAAACTTGTACTCCACCAACCAAAGAATCATTCTCTTTTTCAGGGAAGGTGAATGGACCGCCTGCTCAAGACAAGGCTAAAGAAGATTCACAAAGCAAAGACACCGACAAGTACAAAGATAAGGACAAAAACAAAAACGATGAAATTTCTGGTAACGACAACACAGCCGATGAGGCAACTGTGAAAGAAGAAATACAATCCTTTGATCAAGAGGAGTTAGGCAATGTCGAGGAAGAACTACTTTCAGCCGACACTGCGTCAATGACAATGGACATGGCTAGCGACTCGCTCGCTCAGAACGACAATGCAGGATTAAAAGGACTTTGGGCTCCGGTAAAGTTCACCGATCAAGAGGCTGTGGGAACTGAGGGCAAGAGCAAATCGATGTGGTTTTTGTTCTGGGCTTGCTTCCTCGGTGGTTTGCTGGCTCTGCTCACTCCATGTGTTTGGCCCATCATCCCGCTTACTGTCAGCTTCTTCCTCAAGAAAGGCAACAGCAAGTCTAAATCGATAACGAGTGCGGTAACCTATGGCCTATCAATCATTGTTATCTATGTGCTTCTTGGACTTATAGTGACGGCAATTTTTGGAGCAAATGGATTGAATGCTCTGGCTACAAACGCCGTGTGCAACATTATCTTCTTCCTTATGCTTGTGCTCTTTGCCATCTCATTCCTAGGTGCTTTTGAGATTAAGCTTCCCGACTCTTGGTCGAGTAAAATGGACAGCCGTGCCGAAAAGACTACAGGATTGCTGAGTATCTTCTTTATGGCGTTCACCCTTGTGATTGTCTCATTCTCGTGTACAGGTCCCATCATTGGAACTCTACTCGTAGAGACTGCTAGCAGCGGAAGCTATTTAGGCCCTATTGTGGGTATGTTTGCGTTCGCGTTGGCTCTCGCCATCCCATTCACATTGTTTGCTCTCTTCCCATCGGTGCTCAAGAAGTTGCCCAAGTCGGGAAGTTGGCTAAACACTGTTAAAGTGGTGCTCGGTTTCCTTGAATTGGCGCTGTCGCTCAAGTTCCTTTCGGTTGCCGACCTTGCTTACGGATGGCACATCTTAGATCGTGAGACATTCCTCTCATTGTGGATAGCAATATTCTTCCTCTTGGGGCTTTATCTGATTGGAAAGCTGTGGCTCAAGAGCGATGGCGACAAGAAGCCAATTGGTGTCGTTCGGCTCATGTTGGGTCTCATTTCGCTGGCATTCACAGCCTATCTGCTTCCTGGTCTGTGGGGCGCTCCATTGCGTGTCACCAGCGCATTTGTGCCACCTCTCTATACTCAAGATTATACCACTAACCCCGAAGTAGCACACGAATTTGACCATTTTGAGAAAGGTGTTGCAGTAGCTGCTCGCACTGGCAAGCCAGTATTCCTTGAGTTCTCTGGATTTGGCTGCGTGAACTGCCGCAAGATGGAAACGGCTGTCATGGATCTTGATGAGGTAAAAGGAAATCTTAAGGACAACTTTGTTCACATCAGGCTCATGGTCGATGATAAGACCGAACTCGAAAAGCCTATCACTGTGGAACGAAATGGCGAAAAGAAAGTGCTCAGGACAGTGGGCGACAAATGGAGTTACTTGCAGGAAGTCAAGTTCAACTCAAATTCTCAGCCATATTATGTGGTCCTTGACTCTAAAGGTAATCTCATGTCAGGTCCTTTCGCCTACGAGGAGAACGTGCAAGGCTTCATGGACTTCTTGAATCGTGGAAAAAAGAAATATGAAGCCGAAAAATAACCGTCAACAAAAACTAGAGTCGTTTGGCAAGCTTCTCGACGTGATTGACACGCTGCGAGAGCAATGTCCATGGGATTCGGTGCAGACTAACGAAAGTATGCGTCCAAACACCATTGAGGAAGCTATGGAACTTGCTGAAGCGCTGTTGGGGAATGACAATGACACCATCAAGAAAGAGCTGGGCGATGTGCTGCTTCACGTGCTGCTCTATGCTCGTATTGGCGAAGAAACTGGCGCCTACGATATAGCCGAGGTTTGTGATGCCCTACGTCAAAAGCTCATCTATCGCCACCCACACATCTATGGCAACGACAAAGTGAGCGATGTCAAAGAGCTACTGGAGCATTGGGAGGTCATTAAGATGAAGGAGAAGGGAGGAAACAAGACTATTCTTGGTGGAGTGCCAGCCACTCTCCCATCGCTCATCAAGGCCGAACGAGTGCAGGAAAAGGCGGCAAACGTCGGCTTTGACTGGGAAAAGAAAGAGGATGTTTGGGAAAAAGTCAAAGAGGAGCTCAATGAGGTCGAAACTGAGCTAAAGGCTGGAAATGAGGAGAAGATCGAGAAGGAGTTTGGCGACTTGTTCTTTTCCTTGGTGAATGCATCAAGGCTCTATAACGTGCGGCCTGACAACGCTCTTGAAAAGACTAACCTCAAGTTTATTGCTCGATTCAACTATGTAGAATCACGAGCCAAAGAGCAAGGCCTACGACTCAACGAGATGACGCTTGCTCAAATGGACGAGCTCTGGAACGAAGCAAAACAGTTAAAATTAGGAGAATGAAAGTTTGTGTGACTGAGAAACCAAGCGTAGCAAGAGACATTGCGCGGTTGTTGGGTGCAAATAATAGGCATGAAAGATATTTCGAAGGCAATGGGTATCAAGTGACTTGGACCTTCGGACATCTGTGTTGCCTTAAGGAACCTAACGACTACACCGACCTCTGGAAACGCTGGAGCTTGGCTTCGCTGCCAATGATACCTCCTCGATTTGGCATTAAGCTGATAGAAGATGAAGGAATCAAGAAGCAGTTCAAGGTTATAGAAACGCTCATTGCAAATGCCGACGAGGTTATAAACTGTGGTGATGCCGGCCAAGAGGGTGAACTAATCCAACGATGGGTTTATCAGAAGGCTCGATGTAATAAACCTGTGAAACGACTTTGGATTTCGTCGCTCACAGACGAGAGCATACGGGAGGGATTCCAGCAGCTTCAAGATGCCTCAAACTTCGACAATCTGTATTATGCTGGTCTCTCACGAGCTATTGGCGACTGGATTCTTGGCATGAACGCCACAAGGCTCTACACTTTGAAATACCGTGACTCCTACTCTCGAAATGTACTGTCTATAGGACGTGTTCAGACTCCAACCCTCGCACTAATTGTTAGCCGCCAACGGGAGATTGAAAATTTCGTGCCAGAAGATTACTGGGAAATCAAGACCAAATACCGAGAAACTATCTTTAATTCCACCAAAGGAAAATTCAAGACCGAAGGAGATGCAAGTGAAATTATTGAGAACATCAAGGAATTTCCTCTGACCGTCACCTCAGTAACCAAAAAGAAGGGTAAAGAAGCGCCACCACGACTCTTTGACCTCACAAGCCTGCAGGTGGAGTGCAACAAAAAAATTGGATATAGCGCCAATGAAACGTTAAGGCTCATTCAGTCACTATATGAAAAAAAGGTAACAACCTATCCTCGTGTCGACACTACCTTTCTGAGCGATGACATCTACCCAAAAATTCCAGGAATCATGGAGGCGATGAAACCTTATGCATCGTTAACAGCTCCCCTGCTCCAAGCCAACAAGCTGCCTAAGAGCAAAAAAGTGTTTGACAATAGCAAGGTCACCGATCACCATGCTATCATTCCAACCAATGTTGACCCTGCATCGGTTGCTCTTACACGTGAGGAGAAACTGGTTTATGACCTTGTGGCCAAGCGTTTCATTGCGGCGTTCTACCCCGATTGCGAGTTCTCGACCACAACAGTGATGGCAAAGGTCAATGAGTATGAGTTCAAAGCCACTGGCAAAGAAATCCTTAAAGACGGATGGCGAGTTATATACAATAAGGATAAATCTCAATCTGCCGAAACAAAGGACAAGGAAGAGAAAGAGGATGAGGACAACGGCATCATGCCTTCCTTTGTCGAGGGTGAAAGTGGACCGCATGAGCCATCTCTTATCAAAAAAACGACTCAACCGCCCAAATACTACACCGAGGGAACACTACTTCGTGCTATGGAGACCGCAGGAAAACTTGTCGACGATGATGAGCTACGAGATGCCATGAAAGAGAATGGCATTGGACGTCCATCTACCCGTGCTGCAATCATTGAGACGTTACACAAACGCCACTACATTGCCAAGCAGCGCAAGAGTCTTGTGGCGACCGCTGCTGGCATTCAGCTTATTGACACTATCAAAGAGGAACTGCTCAAATCTGCTAAACTCACTGGACTTTGGGAGAACAAGCTGCGTAAGATTGAACGAGGTGAATTCAGCGCTCAACAGTTTATCGACGAGCTTAAAGTACTTGTTAACGAAATAGTGCTTAATGTACTGAAAGACAACTCAAGTACTACAATTGCAGTACAAGATACTACAACCAAGAATTCTTCCAAAAACAGCTCTGCCGACAAAGAGAAAAAGCCTCGCAAACCAAGACTAAAATCCATTGAGGAAATCGTGTGTCCTGTGTGTGGTAAGGGGCACGTCATCAAGGGACGAACGGCATATGGATGTAGTGAATTCCGAACTGGTTGCGACATGCGCTTACCTTTTGACACCTACCCTGCCGACCTCACACCAGCAAAGTTGAATACCATGATCAAAAAAGCATTCAAATCCAAGTAACATGACCGACACTTGGCAATATATAATAGTTGCTATTGTTGTAGCAGTGGCATTCGCTCTGGCACTGCGAAGCATTATCCGTGCCATACGCAACAAAAAATCAGCCCTCAATCAATGCTCAACATGCCCACTAAAAGACACCTGCACTAAAAACAAACAAGAATGTAATAACTAAGCGCAGCCTCCTTACTCCTTAGCTAAGATATTGCTTTATATAAAGCTCACAGTTGGCAACCAGTTCCTCATACCATTCCTTTCCAAAACGACGGATAAGCGGTTCTTTCAAAAACTCATACACTCTTATCCTACGACTACGCCCAAGCACTTCGGCACTCTTGCAAATCTTCCAACGGTGATAATTCACTGCCACATTGCCATTGCTCAATGTTTTGAGCCGCAAGGGATAAAGCGCACATGATATAGGCTTAATAAAGTCAATACGTCCTTCTCGATAAGCCTTTTCAATGGCACAAATGCATTTTCCGCCAGGAGCATAACACGAAAACACACAATTGCTGCCATCAAGAATTTGAGTCACAAGTTCGCCCTCTGGGTCAAGATAAGAAACTCCGTTCTCTTCTATCTCTTGTCGTGCACGTGGCAACAAGTCTTCCCAAATCTCAGGCAGGATTCTCTTTATCTCAGCCTCTTCCTCTAAAGTGAGTGGTGCTCCAGCATCGCCATCAATACAACACTGCCCCAAACAGGTATCAATATCGCAACAAAAGAAACGCTCAACAATATCGAGCGTAACAAGTGTGTTATCTTTTATCAGAAACATTGTTAACTAAGCGATAAGGTCCGACAGTGCATGCTCAAGATCAGTACTTGACAGTTTGAGATGCATCTCGCCACGATGAGCATAAGAAATGTTTCCAGTCTCCTCACTGACTACCACAGCGATAGCGTCAGTAGCCTGAGAAATACCAAGGGCCGAACGGTGACGCAAGCCCAAATACTTAGGCAGACTCGTGTCATGTGACACAGGCAGGATACATCCAGCAGCCTTTATCTTGCCCTCGTCAATTATCACAGCACCATCATGTAATGGACTGTTCTTGAAGAAGATATTCTCAATAAGGCGGTTATTTACCTCAGCATTGATGATGTCGCCTGAATGTTCATAATCCTCGAGCGATAAATTCTGCTTGATAACTATCAACGCGCCTGTCTTTGACTTTGATAAACTCATGCATGCATACACAATTGGCATAACCCACTTCTTGCGAGCATCTTTGGGTTGATTGCCCTGCCACAAACGAGCAATCGACTTCCAGCCTCGCTTCGAGCCAAGCTCAGTAAGGAAGCGTTTAATCTGGTCTTGGAAAATGATGATGAGGATGAAGATACCGCTATCGATAATGCGGTCCATGATAGTTCCCAAGAGCTTCATGTCAAGTAGTTTGTCTACAACTACCCATGCCACGATGAAAGCAAACACTCCCACAAAGATGTTGAGCGCCCCACTCTCTTTCATTGTTCGATAAATATAGTAGAGCAAAACTCCTACAAGTAGGATGTCGATTATATCTTTTATGCCAAACGATATCATTGAGTTGTCGGTTTATTGAAAATGCAAAGTTACTGATTTCTTGTGAAACATACAAGCTTTCGGGCTTCAACAGCCTCTTTAACATCATGAACACGAAGAATGTGAGCTCCTTTCATCATCGCAATGGTGTTCAAGACAGTGGTACCATTCAACGCATCCTGAGCTGTGCAGCCAAGAATCCTCTGTATCATCGACTTGCGTGATATGCCTACCAGCAATGGCACTTCAAGGGCATGAAAAACTTCAAGACACGACATCAGCCTGTAGTTCTGCTCAACAGTCTTACTGAAGCCGAAACCAGGGTCGGCAATCACGTCATTAATGCCCAGCTGATGCAACGTGTCAACCTTGCGTGCTAGCTCCTCAAGAACCACAGCAGCAACATCGCCATCATATTCAGTGAACTGCTGCATAGTCTCTGGAGTGCCGCGCATGTGCATTACGATATAAGGAACTTGCAGTTGCGCTACAGTGCTGTACATGGCAGGGTCCAAGTCGCCACCCGCAATGTCATTGATAATATCCACTCCAAGCTCTTCAACACAATGACGAGCGACATCGGCACGATAAGTATCGACCGATACAATGACATCAGGAGCAGCCTCACGCAATGCAGTGACAGCAATATCAAGACGACGAATCTCTTCTTCGGCCGATGGTTGTTCCGAGCCGGGCCTTGTGGAGCATGCGCCAAGGTCGATAATATCGGCCCCATCTTTAACCATCTCTCTTACACGAGCAACAATAGCATCATGGTCAAGAACACGGCTCCTGTCGTAGAATGAGTCGGGAGTGGCGTTGACAATGCCCATAACCAGAGGATGCACTATCTCCACCAAGCGTCCCCTCAAGTTGAGGCTATATTTTTTAAAATTAGTCTGCATCTAATATTCCAGTGTAAAACAAGAAGATAAGCACTATAGCTATTGGGGCTATGTATCGCAAACAAAATATAATGAATGGTTGCACAAAACGAGAACGGCGAGTGCCGCCATTGGTAAGTTGGTCATGAATAACTTCCTTCTTAAGAATCCATCCCACATAGACAGCAGTAACCAATCCGCCAAGGAGCATGAAGAAGTTCGGACCTACATAGTCAAGGAAGTCAAAGATGTTCATATCAAAGAGTTCAACGTCACTTAGTGTGCTGAACGACAATGCACTCACCACAGCTACAGCTGTCATCAGTACAGCAGTGATAATAATTGCTTTGCCACGTGAGATTTTGTATTCATCAATCATGAAAGTGATGGGTATCTCACTAAGCGATATTGTAGATGTTATTGAAGCAAAGAACAAAAGAACAAAGAACAAAACAGCCCAAATGGTTCCACCTGGCATTTGCTGGAAGATGGTGGGCAATATCTCAAAGATGAGCTTGGGGCCAGATCCAGGCTCTAAGCCAAAGGAAAAGACTGCAGGGAATATCACAATGCCTGCCAAAATTGCCACAAGCGTGTCAAGTGCCGATATTGTGACTGCATCTTTCATCAATGAATTTTCATCTTTAAAGTAAGACGAATAGGTGATGAGACAAGTCACACCAAGCGACAACGACATGAACGCCTGTCCCATTGCATCGACAACGCCTTCCCAACCAAGTTCGTCAAAATCAATATTGAACAGGAAAGACATACCCTTGCCCGAATTTGGCAGTAACAGTGAATTTATGCAGAACACTATCAAGAGAACAAAAAGCAGTGGCATCATGATATTGGCCATTCGCTCTACTCCTTTCTGAATTCCACGGCTCAGCACTAAAAAGTTAAGCACTAAGAAGAGTAAAGTCCAGAGCACACAACGCTGAGGGGTTCCAACAAAAGTCTCGAAAATCTTACCATATTGATCTGGAGTGTGACCCAATAGCGTGCCATCGGCTGAGCTCCACAGGTACTCAACTACCCAGCCACAAACCACACTATAGTAGCCGCAGATGAGCAATGCACCAAGCACACCAACATAAGCAAAATACTTGAAAGGCGAACCAGGAGTCAATTGCTCCACTGCACCCTTCATGCTCTTGTGGGTTGAGCGACCTATAATGAACTCCGACATCATAATAGGTATTCCCAGCAATACTATGCAAATAAGATAGACAAGGATATAGGCTCCACCGCCATTCTCGCCCGCCTGATAAGGGAATCGCCAAATGTTACCAAGTCCCACTGCGCTACCCACTGTAGCAGCAATGGCACCAATCCTTGTCGCAAATCCTGTTCGTTTCTCTTTCATCATGTTAAGTTTTATCGTTTAGTCATTTTGTTTTCTTCACAAGACAGGCACTTACCTCATAGAGCAAGTAAAGGGGCAAGAACACTATCGTTAGCGTGAATGGGTCCCCAGTGGGAGTAATGAATGCCGCAAGAATGAGTAATACAACAATCGCATGGCGACGATACTTCTTGAAGAAGTCGCGATGAAGAACTCCTATGTTTCCCAACAGCCACGCCAGTAATGGCAGTTCAAAGATAATACCCATGATGAAAATCAGCATTAAGAAAGTGTCCATGTAGCTGTCGAGCGATATTTGGTTAGGAACCATCTCGCTAACGTGATAGTCAGCAAGGAATCGCAGGGTCACAGGAAACACTACAAAGTAGCCAACTGCCACACCAAGGAAGAACATAAGGTTGCCAAAGGCAAATGCGCGCTTGATGCCTCGCTTCTCATGAGCATATAACGCCGGCGACACAAAAGTCCACAGCAGATAGATTACAATCGGGAACGAGAACACCAGTGCCAGCCAGAACGAGGTGCTCATGTGAATGAAAAACTGCGAAGCCAGCTGGATGTTGATAAGATTCACTTGAAATCCCTCGGTCGAGAATTGCGGTGCGCCTGGAACAACTGAAGTGATTTGCGCAAATAGTCGGTAGAGTACAAAGTCGCCATGACAGGGTGCAAGGATTATATTGTCGAAGATATATGGCATGAGGGCAAAAAACACAATAGCCATAGCAACAAGCACCACGGCAATCTTGATGAGAACCCCACGCAACACATCGAGGTGATCCCAGAACGACATCTCCTGCAACTGCTCCTTGTTTGCCTCTTCCATCAGGGAAACAAGCTATTACTCGTTAGGTTTATCGTTTGATTCTTTGTCTTTCACTGCCTCTTCTGCTTCATCAGCAGCATCTTTGAGAGGCTTCTCAAACTCGTCCTTCACCTCGTTCATGCCTTCCTTGAAGCTTCGGACTCCCTTGCCCATACCCTTCATAAGCTCGGGAATCTTCTTGCCACCAAAGAGCAGCAGAATAATAAACACTATTATTATTAACTCAGTGGGACCTAAATTCTGAAAAAGCAATAATATTGAATTCAACATGATTTTAATGGTTTATTTAGTTATATCTTGCAAAATTAAGCAGAAAAATTGAAAAACAAGCAACAATTATCAATAAAACATTATTTCTGCGTTTTATGTTTGCCATAATTGAAAAAATTATTACTTTTGCCCCCGATTTTTAAAAAGTATTTTTTATTTAATTATCATTATTATATGAAAGCATTTGTTTTTCCTGGTCAAGGAGCGCAGTTCGTTGGTATGGGCAAAGACCTATATGAGAATGACGCTGAGGCCCGTGAAATGTTTGAGAAAGCTAACGAAGTACTTGGTTTCCGCATCACTGACTTGATGTTTGAGGGCACCGAAGACGACCTAAAACAGACTAAAGTTACCCAACCCGCTGTGTTCCTGCACAGTGTAATACTTGCAAAGATTCTTGGTGATGATTTCAAGCCCGATATGGTGGCCGGTCACTCGCTTGGTGAGTTCTCGGCACTTGTTGCCGCTGGTGTTCTGCCTTTTGAGCAGGGATTGAAACTCGTGGAGACTCGTGCACTAGCCATGCAGAAGGCATGCGAAGCAACTCCATCTACCATGGCAGCTATCATCGGCATGGAAGACGATAAGGTAGAGGAAATCTGCGCAAGCATTGATGGTGTGTGTGTTCCTGCAAACTATAACAGCCCTGGCCAAGTGGTTATCAGCGGCTCATTTGAAGCAATAAAAGATGCTTGCATCAAGTTCAAAGAGGCTGGTGCTCGCCGAGCTTTGCCATTAAAGGTTGGAGGTGCGTTCCACTCGCCACTGATGGAGCCTGCACGCGAGGAGCTTGCAAAGGCAATTTATGAAGCTGACTTCAGCGAGCCCATCTGCCCCATCTATCAGGACGTTGACGCTAAACCTCACACCAATCCTGAGGAAATCAAAAAGAACCTCATCAAGCAGCTCACAGCTCCTGTGCGCTGGAGCCACATCGTTGCCAACATGGCAGCCGATGGCATGACCGAGGCCGTAGAGCTTGGTCCAGGCAAGGTGCTGCAAGGACTAATTGGTCGTACCTGCAAAGACGTGGAAGTAAGCGGTGTAGAGTAATAACATTAAACTTATTATTAAAGCATTGTCTCTAAATGATGAGGCAATGCTTTTTTAAAAAACAGACAAAACACTGTGGACTATCTTTTTTTCTTCTTAGGGCTTGGATTGCTGTTGCTGGGAGCAAACTATCTTGTTGACTCGGCAGTAGCCATTGCACAGCGAGCCAAAATCTCGAATTTCATTATCGGTCTCACCATTGTGGGCATCGGCACCTCAGCTCCCGAGCTATTTGTCTCTATCCAAAGCGCGCTTACTTGTCACGGCGATATCGCTATGGGTAACGTGTTGGGGTCAAATATCGCCAATGTGTTCCTTATTCTTGGTGTGACTGCTATTATCCTGCCGTTCTCCATCGACAAGATGCAACAGCGTCGCGACATCCCAGTGGGCATCGGTGCCGCTATATTGGTGATGCTTCTCGCTAACGACTCGCTAATTCCAGGCATTAACGAGAACAGTCTGTCAAGGCTTGATGGTGTGTTCCTGTTGCTAGTGTTCATCATCTACATGGCTTTTGTGATTCTAAGAAAAGGAAAAGACCCAAACCAAGCCCTTGCCGAAGCCGATGAGGAGACAAAGTCACAACTAGCTGGCAAGAATGTGATACTACTTTGGGTTATTGCTGCAGCATCGCTCGCCGCACTACTTTGGGGTGGAAATATGTTCCTCGACGCTGCCAAGAGCCTCGCCAAGACTTGGGGAATGAGCGAAGCCGTGATTTCTATCACAATTGTGGCTATTGGCACATCGCTACCCGAACTCATCACAGCAATTATCGCAGCTTGCAAGAAGAATCCACAGCTTGCTTTAGGAAACGTCATTGGCTCAAACGTGTTCAACCTGCTAATGATTCTTGGCGTTTCGTCAACAGTTCATTCTTACACTTTGAGCACCATCAACCTCGTCGACTATGCAATGGCTATTGTAGCTGCACTTTGCATCTTTATCACAATCTTCACCTTTGGAAAGAAAAAGTTCGACCGCATCGAGGGATTCATCTTCCTCGCAATCTACGTTGGATATACCACCTACTTGTTAATGCGTTAAATCTGTTATGAGCGCAAAAAAAGGAATACCATGCAGTGTTGTTGCACTTTTTTCTTTATTAGTTGTAGTCGTTGGGGTTATAGCTTACCTAAATGACTTTCCGTTACCAATGATAAGAGTAACATCTATTGTACTTGCTATTATTGCTGCCATTATCTTCTTAATCTACAAAAGGCCTTATGGTAAAGAACATGATAATGCTTTAGAGCACATTGGGGAAGACTCACCTAATAGCAATAGCATTATCTTAACACAAAACATGAACGAAACTGAAGTAATTAATGCTATTAATTCGTTCAATAAAATGTGCAAGGAGAATGATGAACATTTTAAATATTTCTCTCCTGAGATCAAGAGAATAGGTAATAATTTCCTTTTATTTTTTGACCGAAGTATTAATTACCGTGATTTTTGTTTTTGGTTAAATTATCTTGTTTACAGCGATAAAAACAAACGGCATAACAATGACATTACAGGATGGTATGAAGTGGGAAGTACAACCAACAACCATCCTCTATCAAACAAATTACTAATGCTATTCATTCCAGAGAGCGACAACGAATTTGACAATGTGTATCTCGTTGACAATTTCAACAACTGCTATAAGCAGGAATTTTCTTTTGATGAGAATATAATCCCTCTAAATGAATCAATCATCAAGTATAAAGAAAAACCAGATCTTTGGCCTGATTAGATGATTACAATGCTTACGAAGTGGTCTTAACGCTCGCAAAAGTGGCGGTCGTAGACCATGAACATTTATTCGTAAGCTAACTCAGAGTAAAAACATCATTAAAAAAACAAGCGCAGTTAAGACTAAACTGCGCTTGAATGTCTTGATGATATAACCTATTTATTAGTTTCCCAAGAGGATGTTGTAGATGATGGTAATATCTACCGAGGTAATAACTCCATCACCGTCTTGGTCACCGTTGACGATGGTACTGTCGTCGCCGTTGAGCAACCAGTTGTAAAGTGCAGTCACATCAACGCTTGAAACAAATCCGTCGCCATTAACATCGCCGGCAACAACAGTTGACGCATAGCCCTTTAACGCCAATTCGGCGAGTTGGAACACATAATGATTGTTCTGCCAGCCACCTCGACCGCATACTTCACTAACCTCGAAACGGAAGTATTGATACTTCGTGTTCGCGCCATTGATGTCAAAACTGCAGTCGGTTGTGTTGGCAGTGCCCAATCCTTCGTTTTCTCCATTTGTGACGTTGACAATAGTCGTCCAGGAGTCATTCTCATTGGCCTTAGCATAAATTTTCCACTTCTTGGGATTGCGTCCATACCAACTCTGGGTATCGTTGCCCGTAGTCATGGTGTAACTGGTGGGGCGGAATGGCAGGCTGCTCTTGAAGTCAACCCAGATGGTCTCCCACGAACCAGTGCTATTGTCAACACACCACTTAGTGCTTTTGTTCTTGTCGAACAGTTTGTAATAGTCTTCTTTAGGATCGGTCTGTACGTTGTTAGGAGTATACACGTCATATGGAGTGAGTGTCGGTTCGGTGAAGGATTCGTCTATCGACACAATCTTCACGTTATCAACGGCAAAGTAATCGCCCGTAGGGTTGGTGTCACTATCCTTTGAGTAACTCCACGTCAGTGTGTGAGTGCCGGCTGGTAAATCAATGGCATAGGTCTCCCAGTCGTTCTGGCGAGCGCCATAAGCGAATTTTTCCTCGCCATCGAGTACAAATGCACACTTGTCCCATGCTGTGTTTATGCCCTCGCCCCATGCCTTGAATTCAAACGACAGCATCGAGGTCTTATCCAAATTGACTGTTGCCGTCACCGTTGAGGTGGAGTTGGACTTGCCCTGATTGCTCGACATGCCATATGCGCGGCCACCATCCTCGACCACAACCCAAGGATATGTGCCTTCGGTGACGAATTTGATATTGCCGCCATCTATATTCATTGCAGTATTCAAATCAACGACTGGACCAGGGGGATTGTCGTCCAAGGCTGGAATCTCAAAAGTTTTTGTAACTTCAACTGGAATTATTCGGGGATTAACGAATGTTACTTTAGCTGTGGCCTCCACCGTCTGAACTTCGTTGGTGCGTTGAATCGTATAGGGCATGCCCACCCACGTTCCATTTATATATAGTCTTAACTCGCAGCCGCTGTCTCCTTCACCAGGGTGATAGTTGAACTCTATAGTGCAGTGGTCATCATACACTGTGGGATCGGGGAAAACAAGTGTTCCTGACGGTTCTATCAGGCCTTCGTATAAGGCATTAACAGCCGTGAAACCTGAATATGGTGATGTAGAGTAAGAAACTCCTTCTTCATCAGCATCAAGATAGTATTTAGTATTTCCATCCATGAAGCAAATGTAGAAAGAGTTACCGCTTCGATAGTCCACGAAATCGATGGTTGAGAGATACCTGCTTGTTGAAAAGTACCAGCCATCATTCAGGAACTTTTTTAAATCTTTGTTGTAGATTACAGTTTTTCCCTGCGATGTGGTCACAAAGCACCAAAGGTAGGCATCATCGCTTGAAGACGCACTTGTACCTACTGCGAGCTCATCGCCTAACGCATACAGATACCTGCCGTTGCATTTCAGGAAATACCATTGAATGGGGAAGGTTAAGGGGTCGGTAGTTGTCTCAAACGGTAACGCATGTGCTACAGCTGTCCCAATCAACAGTGATGCGATTAATAATAATTTTTTCATATAATGAAAGTGATAGTTTCTGATATAATTATTTGTGAATGCTCCATACTATAGATTCTTTATCACAATCCTTAAAGAAGTCAGCAAGCTTGATATTAACTCTATCGGCTGGACGTCCATTAAAGTCGAGAACCAGCATATAATCGATATATGAACGGATGTGATACTCGCCTTTGTCAATCTTCTGTAGATACCATCGTTGCGCCTCACTACCATTGAATCGCGCAAGTTGTATGTTGCCACCCTCAACTGCTGCATCATTCTTTATGGCAAGCACTAAGTTGTTGTCAAGAGCCGAGCGAATGTAGTAAGAATCGTCACCTGCCGATTCAAAGTACCACTTCTGCGCTTTTGTACCATTGGCATGATGTATCTGGATATTCGTCTTTTCGGCTGCAACCCCCATTTTAACATCAACACAAAAGTTCTTATTAACAGTTGAGCTAATTACGTAGTATCCTTCCTTGATATTCGCACCAAGTGAACAATCGGCCGAAGCAACATTGACAGTTGCAACCAGTGTTATTATGCACAGTAAAATTTTTTTCATAATATCAAAATTTATTTGTTAGTAATTGATTCAATTGTCGAAGTTACGCTCATTTTTTTGCACTCTAATTATCTTACTGAATAGATGATTCCGAATCCCACAAAGTGGTCGTAGCGCTCGCCAAATGGGCGGTCATAGACTTTCACCAGATACTCGTTTGAGGTCTGGTATTTGTCGCCTTCAATCATAGCGGTCTGCCCCACTCCGCTACCATTTGGAACCCACAAATACTGGTAATTGTATGCTCCCTGCTTTAGCAAGATATCGCAGTTGTAAGTACCATAGTTCGCGTCGTAGCGCATCACACATTGCTCAGGAGGCATTCCCAAAGTGAACTCCCCTTGCACAAAGAGATTCCCACCCTCCAATCGTTCACCTGTCTTGAGCATGAAATGAGTGACAATATAGTCACTCTCAACCATTGAGTCATAAGCCCCAGAAGTACGGATGGTGAAGTGCCCATGCTGCGTCTTGTCATAAAGATATTGCCCATCAACGCGTGGTTCATTGATATAGAGAGTGGCATGGTAATAAGGCTCAAAATACTGGATTTTCTGCACTCCCATATTCAATGAGTTGACATTCACCATTTCGATACGACGGTACTCATTGCCAGCAGGAAAAATCAGGTCACGGTTGTGTTCAAACGTCACTTTATTGCCACTCACCATCATGGGCTTGGTGACCGTCACCTCATTGTCGAGGCGTGAATTCTGGGTCACTATCGCTGTGAGCTCGATATATGGGTCACTAATGCGCTCACCACCCTTTGTTGTCACAACAAAGTTTACTTGCTGGTTATGAGCGTTGTAGTCCACGTCGGTGTTGGTGCTCACCTCGGCGTACACTCCCATCGTGTTCTCGCACACCGAGAAGCGCGTCTGGAACAGAACATCATCGGGGTCATCTTGACGATAGACCTTAAGCAGATAGTTGCCACTTTTGGTTATGATGAAGTCATTGTTCGGAATGCAGAAATCGTAGTTATAGTAGTGCACAAAGGTCGCCTCGCTTGGCTTGTAGTCCTCGATGTCCGCTTGATTAAAACCATCGATGTACTCGCTTTCCACTAGTTGCGACGGCTGCCAGTTGGCATTACAGTGAGTAACGCTATAACGCAGGTACTGGATGTCAAGGTCTAGATAATCGAAGTTCACATTCAGTACATCATCGCTTCCCAGCACATAGATGGGCGGGAAATACATATTGCTCAGTGGAGCTATCTTCAGTGATTTAACATTAGAGTCGAAAATGTGTATCTGGGTGTCGTCGGCAAACGAAGGAGCCATTGCCACAACACACATTATAATAAGAGCTAATACTTTCTTCATGATTATCTGAAATTTGAATTTTGACAAAGTTACACATTTTTGGTTTAAAATAACGAATATTTCATCTAAATAATTAACTTTGCACAAAAAATGCGATTAAGTGAGACAAAGCCAAACAAGGTGCAAGAAGAACGAAAGCCAACCATACTTGAAGCCTTGCAATCGTGCTTATTCTATAAAAATTCCATACTATGACAAAGCAAGAGAAATATGAAGAGGTGCTGCCTCAAGTGGTAGCGATGATTGAGGGTGAGACCAATGCCATTAGCGTGATGGCTAATGTGACAGCGGCACTGCATGAGGCATTTAACTGGTGGTGGACTGGATTTTATACTGTTAATGGAGACCGTCTTGAGCTTGGACCTTTCCAAGGTCCAGTGGCCTGCTATCGCATCAAGCGAGGACGAGGCGTGTGCGGAACTGCTTGGGAACGCAACGAGACTGTGATTGTCCCCGATGTGGAGCAATTTCCTGGCCACATCGCTTGCAGCAGTCTCTCACGCAGCGAGATTGTTGTCCCAGTGCATGACAGTGATGGCAACGTTATTGCTGTCCTCGACATCGACAGCAAAGACCTCAACTCCTTTGACGAAACTGACAAAATTTATCTCGAAAAATTTGTGAATGAACTCTCAAAAACGCTCAATTGGTAACAAAAGTGTTCCAAAATATGTTATATAACATGTTTTTCTTGGTCTATTCAGGAAAAATATGTAATTTTGCGGCATAAAAATGAGAAAAATGGTGTTATAATGAACAAGCATAATGCTTGAATGTATTATTAAAAATTTAATGAGTATGGAAAACAAAACAACAAGAAGGGGTATCAATCATGGCATAGAGTTGCCTAATCACGCTTATCACCCCAATGTGGCTTTAAGAAGCCAGCAACCTAAAGGCTACATAGCATGGCCCGAGAAATGAGAGGAAAAGCCGAACAAGAAAACCGACAATCCTCCATAGAGAGAATAAACAAGTTTACTAATAATAACAGAGGATGCACCCAACAGTGGATGCATCCTCAATTTCTTATATCAACTGCTGATTACTTGCCAAGCAGTTGCATTGCCATGTTTTGGGCAGCACGACGACCATCGCCCATAGCAAGGATAACGGTAGCACCGCCACGCACGATGTCACCACCGGCGTAGAGATCACCAATGTTACTCTGCATGGTCTCCTCGTTGACAACGATGGTGTTGCGACGACTCACGTCAAGTCTCCCAATAGAGCGAGGCACGAGCTGGTTTGGTGACACGCCTACAGCCACAATCACGATGTCAACAGGAATCTCCTCAATAGCGCCCTCAACAGGCACTGGTGAACGACGTCCACTAGCGTCGGGCTCGCCAAGCACCATGCGTTGGATGCGCATTGCCTTGATGTGTCCCTTCTCGTCACCTATGTACTCGATTGGGTTGTGCAGAGTCATGAACTCTACGCCCTCTTCCTTGGCATGTCCAACCTCTTCGCGACGCGCAGGCATCTCTTCCTCGCTGCGACGATAAACGAGAATCACGCGCTTAGCACCCATACGCAATGCCGTACGAGTGGAATCCATAGCGGTGTTGCCTCCACCAATCACAGCGATAGTCTCGCCCTGCATAACAGGAGTGTCGCCACCACGGCCGGCGCTCATCAGGTTGATACGGGTTAGATACTCATTGCTCGACATAACGCCAATTAGGTTCTCTCCAGGGATATCCATGAAGCGTGGGAAACCAGCACCAGAGCCAACAAACACACCCTTGAAGCCCTGCTCATGCAGATCATCGTAAGTGATTGTCTTACCCACAAGCACATCCTTCTCAAACTTCACGCCCATCATGCGAAGGCCGTCAATCTCATAGTCTACAATGCTGTTTGGCAAGCGGAACTCGGGAATACCATACTTGAGCACACCACCAATCTCGTGCAATGCCTCAAAAACAGTAACATCAAAGCCCTGCTTGGCCATATCACCAGCAAACGACAATCCTGAAGGTCCACTGCCGATAACGGCAACCTTGATACCGTTAGGTTCTTTCATTGGAGGCACTTCTTGTTTGGTGTTGTTGCGCTGCCAATCGGCTGCAAAACGCTCCAGATAACCAATAGCCACAGCGGGCTGTTTCATCTTCAGGCGGATGCACTTGCTCTCGCACTGCTTCTCTTGGGGACATACGCGGCCGCACACTGCAGGCAGCGAACTTGTCTCCTTAAGAGTAGCGGCAGCCTGTGCAAACTCACCACGCTCGATATTCTTGATGAATTTAGGAATGTTGATTCCCACTGGACAACCAGTGACACACTGTGGATTTGGGCAGTCGAGGCAACGTGTAGCCTCAAGCACTGCCTGCTCGGCATTGATGCCTTGGTTCACCTCCTCATTGCAGGTGATGCGATAGGCCGGATCGAGCTGAGGCATCTCAACACGCTCTATATTGTTTCTCTCCTTTGCGGTCTTAGACTTGCGCAGTTCTTCGCGCCAAGTCTCGTTGCGAGATTCGTTATAGTTTTCCATTTCTTTCATAATTATATAAACTACTGAATTATCTGAAAAATCTGATTATCGCTTAATTCGTTCAATTCGCCGTTATTACATTTTCAATCGCATTAACAACTCATCGAAGTCAATCTCATGAGCGTCAAACTCAGGACCCTCAACACACACGAAGCGAGTCTTACCACCAACAGTAACACGGCAAGCGCCGCACATACCAGTGCCATCAACCATGATAGCATTGAGAGAGGCCTCGGTGGGAACATCATATTTCTTGGTGAGCAGCGACACAAACTTCATCATGATAGCTGGACCGATAGTCACCACCTTGTCAACTTTTTCACGTTTAATTACTTCTTCAACGCCGACGGTCACTAGACCTTTGTTGCCGTAGCTGCCGTCGTCGGTCATAATAATCACTTCATCACTCGAAGCACGTACTTCATCCTCCAGGATAATCAAGTCCTTGCTACGGCCTGCCAGAACACTTACCACGCGGTTGCCTGCGGCCTTCATCGCCTTGATAATAGGCAGCAATGGAGCCACGCCAACACCACCACCACAACACAACACAGTGCCGTAATTCTCAATGCGAGTAGCTTGTCCCAAGGGACCTACCACATCGGTCAAGAACTCACCTGGCTCAAGTGCACATATTTTACGGGTTGAATCGCCCACGGCCTGAATTACCAAAGTGATAGTACCAGCAGCAGGGTCGCTATCGGCAATTGTCAATGGAATTCTTTCTCCCTTCTCGCCACAGCGCACAATCACAAAGTGACCTGCCCGGCGAGCTTTTGCAATAAGGGGAGCTTCAACAACGAGTTTTGTAACATTCTCGCTGAAACGTTCTTTACTTACAATCTTGTTCATTGTTTATAGTTAATGTGAATTAGTTTTTTATTTGAACGTGCAAAGGTAAGGAGAATTTCTTAATAAACACCCCTATTATTAATAAACTTTTCAACAAGTATTAATGGCTTGTGCGTTGAACGTCTTTAACACCCTTGAGGTTCTTGATTTTCTTGACAAGTGTGTCGAGGTTATCAAGACTGTTGATACCAATTACGAGGAATCCCTCGAAGATACCACCAGTGCTATTGATTGAAACGCTTCGCAATATGGTGTCACCCTCCTTGTTGATGAGTGAGGTGATATTGGAGACGATACCTATATCATCGTTACCCACCACTTTAAGAGTAACTGCATACTGTTTCCCCAATTTTCCACTCCATTGCGATTTTATTATGCGATAAGGATATTTTTCCATGAGATGCTTGACGTTGCCACAGTTTCGTCTATGCACCTTTATGGCACCGTCACTAGCCACAAACCCTACAATAGTGTCGCCGTATATTGGATTACAACACTTAGATAACTTGTAGTTGATGCCCTTGACGTTGTCTCCAATCACTAAGATGTCGTCATTTCCACGTTGATCATCATTAATTTTATGCTGCAACACAAAATTCTCGGCGGTCTCATGAGGCTTGCTTGACTCTTGCTGCTTGGCATTGAAATCAAGATATTCCTCCACCAGAACAGCTATGTCTATTTTCTCATCATTAACATCAACATAGAAATCAGTCATTGTTTTATAACCTTTCTTGTTGATGAAACGGCTCATCGTGGCTTCGTCAATCTCGACCTTGCGGTTTTTGAATCGACGTTGCAAGAGTTCGCGTCCCATGTCGGCTTTCTTGGTCTGAGTCTCATTTAAAGCCAGACGAATCTTGTTCCTTGCTCTGCTTGTCTTGACAATATTTAGCCAATCGACACGAGGCACTTGAGTCGATGAAGTGATAATCTCGACAGTATCACCACTGCGTAATTTATAATTGATTTTCTGGTTCTTGCCATCAACCTTCGCACCAATGCATTGGCATCCCACACGCGAGTGGATGCGAAAGGCAAAGTCGAGCACAGTAGCACCCTTTGGAAACTGAAAAACATCTCCGCGTGGAGTAAAGACAAAAACCTCCTCATCATAGAGATTCATGTGCATATTACGAATAAGGTCCATGCGATCTTTACTGCCCTCCTCAAGCACCTCACGCACATTATTCATCCATCGGTCAATGCCTCCATCGGCCTTTATACCCTTGTATCGCCAGTGAGCAGCAAGGCCACATTCTGCTACTTCATCCATGCGTTCAGAGCGTATCTGTACTTCAACCCACTTGTCTCCAACACCTTTAAACGTGCCGTGAAGCGATTCGTAACCATTGCTTTTGGGCATGGTAATCCAATCGCGCATGCGACCAGGGTTTGCCTGATATATGTCTCCAATTAGGGAATAAGTGTACCAGCAATCACGTTTCTCATACTCACGTGGAGTGTCTATGATGATACGTATGGCAAAGAGATCGTAAATGTCATTAAAATCCACCTTTTTAGTTTTCATCTTGTTCCAAATGGAGTTAATCGACTTGGTTCGACCCTTAACATGACATTTTATATGTTCGCGTTCAAGCACTTTCTTTATAGGAGCAGTAAATACTTCAATATACTTGTCGCGCACTTGTTTAGTTTCTTTAAGATGCTCTGCAATCTTATTGTAGACATCACGTTGCAAGTACTTGAGAGATAAATCCTCAAGCTCTGTTTTAATCTGATATAGCCCTAGTTTGTGGGCAAGTGGCGCATAGAGATAACGCGACTCAAGTGAAATGTCACGAACAAACTTCTCATCACAATGATTGTTTATTTCTCTCATTAATCCCAAGCGGTCCACAATCATAATGATTACTACTCGCAAATCCTCGGCAAAAGTCACTAAAAGCTTGCGGAAATTCTCATTCTCAACTGCCGCTTGTTTTTTATAGAGTTGTGAAATCTTAATAAGACCATGCACGAGCTTGGTGACATCCGAGCCAAACCACTCTCCTATCTGCTTCTCAGTAATGTGACCGTTGCGACACAGATTATAAATGAGCACCGCAATGGTCATATTGCGGTCAGGGGCTATATTGTCATGAAGCAGCTCAGCAGTGTGAAGTGTCCTTATCACAGGATTGATTCCATATTTATCGCGTCGGTACACACCCTGTTCCACTCCAGTAGCAATGATTGAGTGCAATCGCCTCAAATCGGCAATTGACACATCGTTACGTAAGTTGTTCCACAATTTACTTGCCATGAGCAACATCGCATTGCGCTCATTAGCGTGAAAATATCTTTTTTCGGTCATTTTACCTTATTTTATTCAAAAAATCATTCAAAATTAATTTTTTATTTGTAACTTTACAAATTAATTCTAATTAATTAGCATAATATTACAAAAACATACTCTATCATGCTTAACGAAAAAGACAAACAACTACTTGGAAACAAGGGCATAACAGCCGAGATGATTGAAGAGCAAATAAAGCGATTTAAGAACGGTTTCCCTCAGCTGCGCATCCACTCGGTGGCTACAGTGGGGAATGGAATCATGCGCTTGACCGAAAAAGACATTAACCATTACTTAAAACAATGGCGCCAGTCACAGCAAAAAGGTGTGACAATTGAAAAGTTCGTGCCTGCATCTGGAGCCGCCAGTCGTATGTTCAAGAACATGTTTGCTTTCGCCACATCAGAAAGAACCGAGCCTGAGACCGATTTTGAGAAAACCTATTTCGACAGCATCAACCACTTTGCATTCTTCACTGCTCTCAACAAGACTTGTGAACGTCTTTATAAAGATGCTATACCACAACTCATCCAAGACGGCAAATATGTTGAAATCGTTAAAGCCATGCTCGACAAGGAGGGGCTGAACTATGGAGCTCTACCAAAGGCTTTACTGTTATTCCATAAAGCAGCTGGTGGAACGGTTCACACCTCTCTCGAAGAACATTTGGAAGAAGGTGCGCAGTATGCCGTCAATGGCAAGCGACAAGTAAACATTCATTTCACTGTCTCGCCCGAGCATCGCAAGGAGTTTGAAAAAATTCTCAAAGCAAAAGTTCCATTGATGGAACAAGTTTGGGGCGTAAAATACAACGTGACGATGAGTGAGCAAAAACAGTCGACCGACACCATTGCCGTTAATCTCGACAATACTCCATACCGCACCGAAGACGGCATCCTTTTCTTCCGTCCTGCAGGACATGGTGCTCTCATCGAGAACCTTAATGAGCGTGATGCCGATGTGGTGTTTGTCAAAAACATTGACAATGTAGTGCCTCTTAAACTGCGCAACATTACCGTGCGCTACAAGAAAGCAATTGGTGGATACTTAATTGATGTGCAACGAGCCATCGCCAAGCATCTTGCCACACTCGATAAGGGAGCCTCGGCAAATGATTTGAAAAACATACTGAAATTTGTTGAAAACCGTCTTTGCACTCGCAACAAAGCTACTTCTAACATGGAAGAGAAAGAGCTTACAGAATACCTGCGAGGAAAACTTAATCGTCCGATTCGAGTATGCGGAATGGTACTGAATGAGGGTGAGCCAGGTGGTGGACCATATCTGGCTTATAATTCTGACGGCAGCTACTCACCTCAAATTCTTGAGGCTGCTCAGATTGATGAGAATGACCCCGCTGCTGTTGAATTAATGAAAAGCGGCACACACTTTAACCCCGTTGATCTGGTGTGCTACATTAAGGACTACAAGGGCAACAAGTTTGACCTCAAAAAGTATGTGGACCAAGAGACCGGTCTCATTTCTATGAAGTCAACTGGTGGTGTAGAGATTAAAGCACTTGAACTTCCAGGCTTATGGAACGGCTCAATGAGTGACTGGAACACAATCTTTGTTGAGGTACCCATCGAGACCTTCAACCCTGTGAAGACAGTTAACGACCTGTTGCGTCCACAGCATCAATAAAGGTGAGTTTTAATCCTTTAAGCGTTTTTTTAATCTAAAACTATATTTATTTATAAATACAATTTTTGACTCATGAAAAAAGCATTTTTAATTTTGGTGGCAATATTCACTATGTGGATCGTTGCCAGCGCACAAACCGAGAGTAAAATAAAAGTGATTGACCAAGAAGAGTTCTTGGAACTTTTCGACATGGCAACAGAGAGTGCAAAACAGCCATGTGTAATAGATTTCAATGCCACTTGGTGCGGTCCTTGCAGACAACTCGCACCAGTTCTTGAAGAACTCGCTGCCGAGTATGAAGGACGTGTATTCTTTTACAGTATAGACGTTGATAAAAATAAAGAGCTTGCAAAGGGGCTTCAAATTGAGAGTATTCCATACGTATTATATTTTGCTGAAGGCGCCGATGAACCTCTTGAGTCGATAGGACTGCTCACGAAAGAAGAAATGAAGGCCTATATTGATAAAATACTACCTCGTCAATAAATATTAATATGAAAAGACTATTTTTTATTTTGCTGCTTGCCGCCATAGTTTCAGCCCCTTGCACCATAGAGGCAAAATCCAAGAAAAAAGTGAAGCATAAGAGTGTGCAAGCCGAGAAATATGCATTTCTCAACGATATCGAGCGCAAGATTGTAGGCAAGCACATGCTTAGCTTACAATGGCTCTCAACAGAGTATTATGGTTATGCAACTATCACAAAAGAGGCTGATGGATCTTTCTCCTGCAAAGGTGAACAACTGGCTCGCAACTGTAAAGATGCCGATCCTGAATGCATAGCTAATGATGACTACATCAAGCTCGATGGTGTCATTGACATTGTTGATGCCAATCGTTTCCTTTTCGTTGGAGAGATTCGTGAGAAAATACACTACATCAACAATGGTGAAGAAGTCTTGCGTCAAGGAACATTCAATTTTGTCGCAAAGGGCAACCGCAAATACTGGCGAATGCAAGAAACGCTTAATCCCACTGGCGAATGTGCCGACTACATCGACATCTACTTTAAGAAATATTCTAAATAACCTCTAAAAAAAACGGTGCCAATCCTTCTCGAATTGGCACCGTTTTTATTTTGGGCAATCTTTAAAGAATTTTCTCCAAATCTTTTGTATACTGAGCAATTTCCTCGGCAGTGACCTCATAATTTGAAAGGTCGTTGGCGAAGTAACGGTCATAAGAAGACATGTCGATTAATCCATGTCCAGAGAGGTTAAACAGTATGGCTTTTGACTCACCCGCTATCTTACATTTCAGAGCCTCATTGATGGTTGCTGCGATGGCATGTGATGACTCTGGGGCAGGAATAATGCCCTCACTGCGAGCAAACATTGTCGCAGCCTTGAAAGAGTCGAGCTGAGGAATATCAACAGCATCGACAAAATTATCATGCTTGAGCTGACTGATAATTGCCCCACCACCATGATAACGCAACCCTCCAGCATGAATATTGGCTGGTTGGAAACTATGACCCAGTGTATACATAGGTATCAATGGTGTGTAACCAGCTTCATCGCCAAAATCATATTGGAAAACTCCTCGTGTTAGTTTTGGGCACGATGCTGGCTCAGCAGCTATAAAGCGAGTTTCTGGCTTCTCACCATTGAGTTTATGCCTAAGGAATGGGAACGCCAACCCTGAGAAATTACTTCCACCGCCAAAACAAGCGATAACCACATCTGGGTACTCTCCTGCCATTTCCATCTGCTTTTCTGCCTCGAGACCGATTACCGTCTGGTGCAAAGCCACATGGTTGAGCACCGAACCAAGCACATATTTACAGTTAGGAGTGCTAATTGCCAGTTCAACAGCTTCACTGATAGCTGTTCCTAACGAACCCTGATAGTTTGGATTGTCTGTAATGATTTTTCTTCCTGCCTTGGTCGACATACTTGGTGAAGAAATTACTTCAGCACCATAAGTTTGCATCATTGAGCGGCGGTATGGCTTTTGGTTATAAGATATTTTCACCATATATACAGCGAGTTCCAAACCGAAGTGTTTTGCAGCGAGCGACAATGCAGCGCCCCACTGCCCTGCTCCAGTCTCTGTAGTAATATTTGTTACACCTTCTTGCTTACAATAGTAGGCCTGTGCAATTGCAGAGTTGAGTTTATGTGAACCAACTGGACTCACGCTTTCATTTTTGAAGTATATATGTGCTGGGGTATCAAGTAATTTTTCCAATCCAGTTGCTCTAACCAATGGTGTTGGACGCCATATACGATACATTTCTCTCACCTCGTCAGGAATTTCAATCCATCGGTCAGTTGTGTTCAACTCCTGTTGCGAAGCGGCTTTTGAAAAGATTGGATACAAATCCTCAGCTTTGAGCGGTTGCTTTGTGACTGGGTGAATTAGTGGTAATGGCTTTGTTACCATGTCAGGGATAATATTATACCATGCTTGTGGTATTTCTCCCTCTTGCAATAGATACTTTTTAAATTCCATAAATGTATTTTTATTCTTATATTTTGAATATCTGTGCAAAGATATACAATATTTTTGGATAAATTACCAATTTAACATTATTTTTGTTTTTGAAAATATCTATAACAATAATATTGAATAAATTTGCAATGAAAAACTATGAGAAATAGACAACAGGCACAAACTTGGCTGCTGCTTGCAATTATAGTTTCTATGCAGCTGGTTAATGCGTTCCATTTTCACGAGCCACAACCTGTGGTTGCTGAAGTGGAATGCGACATGTGTGCTCATCACATGCATCATTCAGGGCACTTCACTGGTGACCAGTACCACATGCATCCATGCCTGTCATGTGAGATATCTAATAACAACTATATAACTCCTAATGTCACACATCTTGCTACTATTCAGCAACGTGTTGAAAAACTTGAGAGTGAATTAATTCAAGTATTGCCAGTTGTTAATTCCTCAAACTGGCAATCGCGTGCTCCTCCTGTGATTTGATTTTATATCTTCCCAAATCATCCTCTTGACCTTAATAGTCAAGAGCAATTATTCATTATTTTATTATATCAAATCACAATGAAAAAGACTTTATCGATTTTGGTTGCCACTTGTTTGGCAACCGCATTCAGCATATATTTACAAGCACAAGAACAAGAAGATTCGCTTGAGAATGTTCACTTAGGGAACGTTGTTATCACTGCCAATCACACAGCAACATTCCAAAGACTTGCTCCAACACATATACAGGTAACAGGTCGAAGACTGCTAACATCAGTTAATGCCGAGTGTGTTGCCGATGCACTTTCTTTCCAGCCTGGAGTACGAGTTGAGGACGACTGCAGTAACTGTGGCTACAAGCAAGCACGCATTAATGGTCTTGACGGACACTATTCACAAATCCTTATCGACTCAAGACCAGTGTTCACCGCAGTGAGCAATCTCTATGGCATCGAGCAACTACCTTCGTGCATGATTGATCAAATAGAGGTTATGCGAGGTGGTGGCTCAGCACTATATGGCGCCTCGGCTGTAGCAGGTACAATTAACATTATCACCCGTAAACCCACTGCTAATGGGTTTGAAGCAAGCCACACCTTGACTTCAATCGGTTGTGGAAACACATTCGACAATAACACATCGTTCAATGCATCACTCATTGATGATGACATCACAAGAGGCATCACGGTCTTTGCTGGGAATCGATACCGACAGGGATATAGCCACACAAACGATGGATATACTACCCTACCACGCTTGAATATGCAAACCCTTGGCACTAAGATGTTCTATAAGCCAACAAGCCGCTCTCAATTACAGTTCAGTTACTACTTCATGCATGACGATAGGCGTGGCGGCAACAAAAAACATGAGATTCCTGAGAATGCCAATATTTGTGAGCAAGCTCGCCACAATATGCATAATGCCAATCTGGCATGGGAGTGGACCAGTGCCGACCACAAGTGGCACTTCGACGTATATGCTGCCTTAGCATCAATCAATCGCCACAGCTATACTGGCGGTTATGGTACTGATGAAGATCCCGACCCGGATGCTGCGCTCTATTACAGCCGCACCACCGACCTCACATGGATGTTAGGGACATTAGGACGTTACAGCTTTGACAAACTACTCTTCCTTCCTGCTCAACTCACGGTTGGCTTTGAGTATAACAACGACCACCTCAAAGACATAGCACAAGGCTTCGATTTCACAACAAAGCAGACTACACACATTACAAGTGGTTATTTTCAGAATGAGTGGAAAAACAACATGTGGAGTTTCTTGATTGGAGCACGCATCGACAAACACAACCTCGTGAATCACGCCATTTTTAGTCCACGCGTGAATGTTCGACACAGCCCATCAGAGCAGCTCACCCTACGAGCCACCTATGGTGAAGGATTTAGGGCGCCACAAATCTTTGATGAGGAGATGCACATTGAGATGGCGGCTGGAAACCGTTTTAAAATTCATTTAATTGATGGGTTAAAGGAAGAACGAAGCCGAACAATCGACCTATCGGTAAATGGCTACCACACATTCGGCACAACTAATTTCAACTGGATGATTGAAGGATTCTATACTACACTATCCAACGTGTTTGCCGAACGTGAGACTGAATTAGTTGATGAGCAAGGGTGCACCATCATTGAGCGGTATAACGGTAGCGGAGCCAAAGTGATGGGAATATCCACTACTCTCGATTTCATGTTCTCAAGGATTGTTGACTTAGAAATTGGTGCCACATTCCAACGAAGTCGATACAACGAGGCCGAACAATGGAGCGACAACATTGCGCCACAACGCAAGATGTTTCGAACTCCAAATGCCTATGGATACTGTAATATGAAGATTACTCCCTTCAAAAATTTCGACATTGATGTCACAGGCAACTGCACTGGTTCAATGCTTGTGCAGCACTATGCTAGCAGTGGCACTCCCGTGGATGTGGAAGTCAACACTCCAACATTTTGGGATATGAATATGAAAGTGTCTTACACATTCAATGTAGCTTCTCGCATAAAAATGAACGTTAATGCTGGCATAATGAATATCTTCAACCAATACCAAAAAGATCTTGACTCTGGACCAGAACGTGACAGTGCCTACATTTACGGTCCATCGCTGCCACGAAGTATATATGCAGGCATAGGATTCAAAATGTAATTTTTTGGTGAGTTTCTTGTGTTTTTTTTCGATTTCTATTATCTTTGCAAATCGTGAAAACTAACACCATTATTATATGAGCAAATTAAATCCCAAATTAGAATTAGAAAGACAGCTGGGCGTGCAAATTTACAATGCCCTGCAAGGTGAGATAGTAGAAGAAGTGCTACGCAAGACAAAGACTTCGAGCCGTGATGCTTATTGGCGTAGCAGCATGGAAGGACACAGCTTGAGGGTTCAAAAAGAATTACTACCCGACTTCTATAAGCTGTGCCAAGACGTGAAGAAAAAACTCAAATTTAAAGACGAGGTTGACTTCTATATCACTGGTGACAGCGATGTGAACGCTTTCTCGCTTGCTGCCGAAGACGAAGGGGAGCACCACATTGTTAATGTAAACTCGGCACTCTTTGACCTAATGAGCAACGATGAGCTTAAATTCGTCATTGGGCATGAATTAGGGCACCTTATAAACAAAGACACCGCATTGGCAAGGCTTATTGGGTTTGTGTTCCCCGAGGGTGCCGCTGTGCCTGTGACTCTGCAATACAAAATTCGTCTGCATGAGCAACTTGCAGAGCTTGTCGCCGACCGCTACGGATATATGGCGACCGAGGATTTGGGTGTGTGTGTGACTGCTTTCTTTAAGATGGCTTCTGGACTCGATTTGGAAAAAATGAATGTTAGTATCGACGCGCTCATCGCTGACAACAACCGACGCCTCGATTACTTCCTTAAGGACAAAGGAATCAGCCGCTCGTCGCATCCTGTTAACCCCATCAGGGTGCAAGCTCTCAATCTCTTCGCTACAGCCAAATCTCAAGAAGAGTTGCAGAAGGGCATGGACGAACTCATATCAATCTTGCTAAAGGTCGGAGACGATGAGCTCGATGAGCACATGGCTCGATTTATCGCCTCAGCTGGTCTCATTGTGGCAAGCAGTGATGATGAGATGAAGGAAGACGAAATCAACCAAATTATCGAGATGCTTGCGCGACTCAAGATATTCCCACGCAAGTATCTTGAGGAAATCGCACAAGGAGATGTTGTCAAGACATTCAATGAATCGGTTGAGGGAATTCTCAAAATCAACCCAGGAATGCGTTCAAGCCTACTTGAATATATGATTCATATTGCACTCAGCGACAAAATCATTGCCCGCAAGGAGGTGGACCTTCTCTATGAATTCGGGGCAAGCATTGCTCTTAGTGAGATGGAAGTGGCTACAGCCATCGCTGAGTCTGTTCAACGCAACTACCTCCCAAGTCTCGAGTCAATCTGCTAAAGAAACCACATAACACCACATCGCATCGGCATCTCCCAAACGGAACATGCCGATGCTTTTTCTTGCTCTAGACTTTATCTCTTTTTAATGTTGTTTTTACAATTCACCACCCCTTACTTTACCCTTGCATCACATGCGAAAGAGTTCTTTGACTTATTGTCACATATTTATTCCTGAAATTAGTTGACTGTGTTTTGTCCCATTTGTCCCAAATGTCCCAAGAGTCCCAACTATCCCAAGCATCCCACGAGACTAAGCATTTTCAAAATTGTTTTTTGTCACTACGTTGCTTTTGGTGTTTGATTTCGATATATACATAAAGATAGTCAACGGAGCTTGGAAAGCACTCTTATTTGCTCTTTTGTATAAAAAAGTAAAAAATAATGTTTATATTTTGCTGTTTCGAGAAAAAGTAGTAATTTAGTCCAAAATTTCAGAACATGCCCAAGAGTGGGTATATTTATTGCAAAAACAAGAATACACATAACATAAACAACATTTCTAAAGAATGAAAGCTAAACATTTGCTACTTGGCGATGAGGCCTTGGCACTTGGAGCACTGCATGCTGGACTATCTGGTGTGTGGGCCTATCCTGGTACCCCGTCGACCGAGATTACTGAGTTTATTCAAAAGAGTGAGCATGGACGTGTCGGTGGTGTACACTGTCGATGGAGTGCTAACGAGAAGACTGCTATGGAAGAGGCACTTGGCATGAGCTATGCCGGAAAGCGGGCCATGGTGTGCATGAAGCACGTGGGCATGAACGTGTGTGCCGACGCATTTGTCAACAGTGCTGTAACAGGAGCCAATGGAGGCTTGGTTATTGTTGCATGCGATGATCCTTCGATGCACTCATCACAAAACGAGCAGGATTCACGCTTCTATGCCGACTTTGCTATGATGCCATGCTTTGAGCCTTCTTCTCAGCAAGAGGCCTATGATATGGTGCGTTGCGCTTTTGACTATAGTGAAAAAAATAGCATTCCTGTTCTCATGCGTTTAACTACTCGCATGGCTCACTCTCGAGCTATTGTTGAAACCAGTGAACAACGTGAGCCCAACAAGGTACACTTCCCTGAGAACCCACGCCAATGGGTTACGCTACCAGTCAACGCGCGTGTTCGAAACGACCAGCTCGTAAAAGACGTGCTCGCCTTTGAGGAAGATGCCTGCACCATGGGCCAAAACAAGTATATCGACGGTGACGACCACTCGATGGGTATTATCACCTGTGGTATTGCTTACAACTACCTCATGGAGAACTATCCCGAAGGGTGCCCATTCCCGGTACTCAAACTCACTCAATACCCATTACCAAAGAAAATGGTACGAAAGATGGCTGCTGAGTGCAAGACCATCATGGTTGTGGAAGAAGGCCAACCTCTAGTTGAGAAAGTGCTACGTGGTGTGCTTGACACGCCGGTTGAGATTAAAGGTCGACTCGACGGCACTCTACCTCGCACAGGTGAGCTCAACCCCGACGTGTTGCGCACAGCGTTAGGTATGAAACCTCTTGAAGCTCATGCTGCAGCGACATCAACAGTACCTCGCCCACCAGCATTATGCCAAGGCTGCGGTCACCGTGACTTCTACACCGCACTCAACAATGTGCTCAAGAATTATGAGAGCGCCCGCGTCTTTGCCGACATAGGCTGCTATACCCTTGGATGGCTCGCCCCATTCCACGCTTTTCAAACCTGCGTTGAGATGGGAGCTTCGCTCACCATGTCAATAGGTGCTGCTAATGCTGGCGTTCACCCATCGGTAGCAGTGATTGGCGACTCCACATTCACCCACAGCGGTATGACGGGTCTGCTCGATGCCGTTAATGAGAAAGCCAACATCACCTTGTGCATCAGCGACAACCTTACTACTGGTATGACTGGAGGTCAAGATTCGGCAGGAACTGGCCGCCTTGAGCAAATTTGCTACGGTGTGGGCGTTGACCCTGCTCACGTGCGTGTGATTGTTCCTCTGCCCAAGAACTATCCCGATATGGAGAAAGTGATTGACGAGGAAATTAACTACAAGGGCGTTTCGGTTATCATCGCTCGTCGCGAATGCATCCAGACTGCTAAGCGTCACGCCAAAGCTAAAGCTAAGAAATAATCTAACCACACACTAAATCATTAAAAAACGACCAAATCATGAAACAAGATATTATACTGTGCGGTGTGGGCGGACAAGGTATCCTCTCCATTGCTACTATCATTGGTTGGGCTGCCCTAAAAGAGGGTATTCACCTCAAGCAAGCCGAAGTTCACGGAATGAGCCAGCGTGGAGGCGATGTGCAGAGCAATCTCAGACTATCCGACGAGCCAATAGCAAGCGACCTCATCGCTCATGGAGCATGCGACCTCATCATCTCTCTCGAACCCATGGAAGCTTTACGTTACGTGCAATATCTCAACCCTAAAGGATGGGTTATTACCAACACTACTCCTTTTGTCAACATACCCAACTATCCTGAGATGGACAATGTGAATAACGAACTCCAGAAACTGGGCAACGTGATTATGATTGACGTTGATGCTATAGCCAAGGAAGTCAAGTCGCCACGTAGTGCTAACATGGTGCTACTTGGTGCTGCTGCTTCGGTTCTCGAGATGCTTAAGCCTGAGCAGTTACTCGAGGGCATCACTAATGTCTTTGCCAGCAAGGGTGAGGCTATCGTAGAGACCAACATTGCCGCTTTCAAGGCAGGTTATGACTTTGCACAGAAAAACAAATAAACCACATTTATCTATAAAACAACTATGAGTTTCCCTATAAAACAACAAGTTTTAAACGATATTTTAGCCGAGCGTGATTTGACCGATGTGTCAAAGACAACAATACGCCAATGTGCTGCAATTGCTGCCGAAATGGAGAAAGCTGCTGGCGAGAAATTCTTGCGACTTGAGGTCGGTGTGCCTGGATTGGCTCCTGGACAAGTAGGAATCGAGGCTCAAAAGGCGGCTCTCGACAATGGCATCGCAAGCATCTATCCAGCAATCAGTGGTCTGCCAGAACTAAAAGAGAATGCCTCGCGATTCATTAAGGCATTTATTGACGTCGACATCAAACCAGAGTGCATAGTTCCCACTGTTGGCTCTATGCAGGCCGGCATGAACCTGATGCTTGAATGTTCACAACTTGACCCTGCTAAAGACACTATCCTCTATGTGAATCCTGGTTTTGCACCTCATGTTATGCAAGCTGCTGTGCAGGGCATCAAGTATGAGCAGTTCGACATCTTCAGCCATCGTGGCGCCAAGCTGCGCGACAAACTCGAAGAATACTGCTCTAAAGGCAACATCGTTGCTATCGTCTACTCTAACCCAAACAATCCCACTTGGGTTTGCCTCACCGATGAGGAGTTGCAAATCATTGGTGAGATGGCCAACAAATACGACATGATAGTGCTTGAAGACCACGCCTACTTGTGCATGGATTTCCGTACTGACAAGTCGGTGCCTTTTGAGCCACCATTTCAACCCACTGTTGCTCGTTACACCGACAACTATATCTTCATGCTCTCGGGTTCGAAGATTTTCAGCTACGCAGGCGAACGAATCGCTGTAGTAGCATTCAGCAACAAGCTCTTCAATCGCGAGTATCCAGCATTGCGCAAACGTTACCGCATTGGACGCATGGGCGACAACTTCATTTTCACTTATCTCTATGTTGCTTCATCGGGTACTTCTCATTCGGCACAGCATGCTCTTGCAGCTATGATGAAGGCGGCTGCCGATGGAACCTACAAATTTGTCGATGAGGTGCGTGAATATGGCCGTCGTGCTAAGATTACCAAACAAATCTTCCTGAAGCATGGCTTCAACATCATCTATGACAAAGATGGAGACAAAGACCTTGCTGATGGATTCTATTACACAATTGGTTATGAGGGTATGAGCGACTCAGAATTGCTTAATGATTTGATGCTTTGTGGCATCTCGGCCATCACGCTCAACACTACTGGCAGTAAGCAACCAGGTATAAGAGCTTGCGTTTCACAGCTCAACAGCGATTGGCACATCCAGGCCCTCGATGAGCGACTGAAAATGTTTGTTGAACTACAAAACTCTAAAAAATAATGAATTACATGAGTGCTGACGAGGCGGTGCGCCTTGTCAAGAGTGGTGACCACATCTACTGCATGGGCAGCACGGCAATTCCCGTGGTGTTGCAAAGCGCACTAGCACGACGGGCTAGCGAGCTCAAAGATGTTGTAGTCTATTCGGCTTTCAACGTGCCTTACGGTGAGTGCCCGCTGTGCAAACCAGAGTATAAGGACTCATTCATTACCAAAAGCCTCTTCCTGAGTGGTGACCAGCGTAAGTGGGTAGCTCAAGGATACGGCGAGGTGATTCCTGCTTTCTTGGGCGAGATTCCTTTCCTCTTCCGCAGCAAGCAGCTACCAGTCGATGTCACTTTCCTCAACTGCTCGCCTCCCGACAAGGACGGTTATTGCAGCTACGGCATGAGTGCCGACTTAGCGTTCAGTGCAGTGGAGATGTCCAAGACTATCATCGCACAGATTAACGACAGCATGCCTTACCTGTGTGGTGCCGCCAAGATTCACGAGAGCGAGATTGCAGCAGCAGTGCGTTGCGACGAGCCACCATTGGCGATGGAGTTTGGAGAATCCACACCCATCGAGAGCGCGATAGGTGGATTCATCGCTGCCGAGATTCCTGATGGTGCAACTCTTCAAATTGGCGTGGGAGGCATCCCCAACGCAGTTCTCGCTGGCATCAAGAACCACAAACATCTTGGCTTGCACACCGAGGCTATGACCGATGGTGTGGTACGACTCATTGAAGAGGGTGTTATCGACAACAGTCTTAAGAAGATTCGTCCAGGTAAGAGTGTAGCAAGTTTGGCATTAGGCTCAAAACGCATGTACGACTTCCTAGACTACAATGAGGAAGTGGAGTTCTACGACGTGGCATGGACCAATGACCCACAAGTTATCCGCCAGAATCCTCGCCCCATTGCCATCAACAGCGCAATCGAGGTGGATTTGACTGGTCAAGTTTGTGCCGACAGCATCGGTACGATGATTTTCTCAAGTGTGGGCGGTCAACACGACTTCATGTATGGTGCTGCTCTTAATCCCGAGGGTAAAACTTTCATAGCTCTACCCTCTCGCACTGGCAAAGGAAAAAGCAAAATAGTGTCTACTCTTACTCCAGGAGCTGGTGTAGTAACCACAAGGTTCCAGACACAATATGTGGTTACTGAGCATGGCATCATATACCTGCGCAACAAGAGCATGCCAGAGCGCGCCAGAGCTCTTATCTCGATTGCCCATCCCGATGACCGCGAGGAACTCGAACGCGCTGCTTACGAACGATTCGGCTACAGCTTCCTACGCTATAAGTAAGAAACTCAAGCACTAACAATTCATTAACACAAAAGCGCCCCGATTTTTTTCGGGACGCTTTTGATTATGCATTTTGCTTTATGAATCATGTATTGATTATTTGTATTCTTTAGCCTCGCGCTTGCCTTTGAGCACTGCAGCGGCATTGCCAGCAAGAGCTCCCATCTCGTCTTCACCAGGGAAGCAATAGGTAGGTGCAAGGAAGTCAATGCGCTTGCGCAATTCGCTTGTGAGGTAATCACTGTGAGCCATTCCTCCTGTGAGAAGAATTGCGTCAATCTTTCCGCAGAGTACTGCACTCTCCGAAGCAATTTGTTTTGCAACATGATAAATCATTGCATCAAGAACTGTCTTTGCATGTTTGTCTCCATTATTGATGCGTTCTTCAATCTCCAACAAGTCGGTAGTTCCCAGATGAGCGTTGAGGCCACCTTTACCTGTGATCATCTTAAGGAGTTCTTCCTTAGTGTACTTGCCGCTGAAGCACAGGCGAACAAGGTCGGCCGCTGGAATAGAACCAGCTCTTTCGGGAGTGAAAGGTCCCTCGCCATCGAGTGCGTTTGGAGCATCAACAGCAACTCCCTTCTCATGGGCAGCTACCGAAATACCTCCACCCAAGTGGCAGATGATAAGGTTCATTTCCTCATATTTCTTGCCAATCTCACGAGCGAAACGACGAGCAATTGCCTTCTGGTTAAGTGGATGCCAAATGCTGCAACGCTTAATCTCAGGAATACCACAGATGCGAGCATAATCGTTCAACTCGTCCACCACTACAGGGTCGGCAATGAAACTGCGACAACCAGGAATCTGCTGAGCAATCTTATGGGCGATAAGGCAGCCAAGGTTGCAAGCGTGCTCGCGAGTTGCGTTGCGAGTGTCCTCGAGCATCTTTTCATTGACTTCATACACGCCACCAGGAACGGCTTTTCCCAAACCACCACGGCCAATCACTGCCTTGAAGTTAAAGTCCACATTGGTGACCTTTATCTCGTTCATCACCAAGTTGTAACGAAAGTCGAACTGATCCAATACAGTCTTGTATGGTGCCAGCTCCTCGGGTTTATGACGGATAGAGCGAAGCAACAGCGGAGTCTCGCCTTCGTAAACAGCAAACTTAGTTGAAGTTGATCCTGGATTTATAACAAGTATACGCATAGTTGTTTGTAAAATTTAATTTGTAATTAAGAAAACGGAATTAAAAAGAATTCTCAGAGAGCTGAAGCAACAGCAAGGCTATAGAACTTCGACTCAATGCTGTCGCCACGGCTTGGAAGCACAACTGGAACATTAGCTCCCTGGAGCAAGCCAGCGGTCTGAGCATGACACAGTAAAGTGATTGTCTTATAGAATACGTTGCCACTCTCTATCTCTGGGAAGAGAACAGCGTCGGCCTCGCCGTTGATGGGCGATTCAATGCCCTTGTGATGCATACTCTCATAGCACAATGAGCATTTAAGGTCAAGAGGACCGTCAACGATGCAGTTACCAAACTCACCTTGAGCAGCTTTCTCTTTGATAATAACGTAGTCGGCAGTGCACGGGAAGTGGCGCTCGTCAACTTTCTCCGAGCAGTGGATAAGAGAAATTTTGGGCTCCTCAATGTGAAGAGCGTGAGCAATCTTAGCCACATACTTCACTTGCTCGATGCGTTGATCAACGGTTGGACAAGGAATAACAGCGGCATCGGTGAAGAGAAGCAGACGTTTCAACTCGGGAATGTCGGCAACTGTGACGTGAGTGAGGACATTGCCCTTGGGAAGAATACCGGTTTCCTTGTTTAGAACGGCACGCAGCAGATTGTCGGTGTTCAACAATCCTTTCATCAGCACGTTGGCACGGTCTTCGCGCACCTCGGTCACTGCCTTGGCAGCTGCGTCATCACGGTCACTTGCGTCGATAATGCTGAACTCGCTCTTGTATTGAGCGAAACGCTCATCAGCCTCAATCTCCTTGCGGCAACCAACAAATGTTACGGTGATGATACCTGCCTCTAAGCCTTTAAGTACGGCGCTACGAGTCACATCATCTTCGGCCCATACTACAGCCACGCGGCTTTTTGTTCCCTTACTAGCGAGATGAGCTGTAAGCTCATCAAAATTCTTGATACTTGGCATGTTTTTTAATATAAAAAATTGTTTTGGTTTTATGTTATGTTTTCTTGCGCAAAGATAGTCATTATTTTTTATATATCACACAACAACATCATAGTTTTTTTAAAGACAAAATGCCAACAGCCCTACAATAATAATGCCTCGCCCGTAAAGATTGGGCGAGGCATTATATAATATGTGTTAGTTAGTCTTGTTTAGAACCACTTCACATAGGCGAAATCCTGACGGTTGGGCAGATTCTTGCTCCAAGGATAAGCGCGGAACGATAGGCGGAAGATACCAGTGTCCTTGATGCGGTCATTGAGCTTATAGGTCAATATATCGCCATCTTCCTCCACGACCTTCATCGGCAATGTGCTATGGAATTTGGACTCTCCATCTACATCTCGATAAGCCACGAGTTCGAGGCACACACTACGTCCAAGCCCTGCTGTGTTAAGTTTCACTGTCGCATCGAGCTTACCATTGTTGATTGAGATATCATAGAACGAATCGCTGAGCTGCATATCCTCCACAGCCACGTTATCCCAATTCTCGGCCACATACTCTTTCCAAGCCACTATCTCACGTACAAGAGCGTAATCATTGGCACGCAACTTCTTGCTACGAGCAGCCTCTTTGTTATAGAATCGGTCGATGTAGTCCTTCATCATGCGCGACATTGTGTAGTTGGGCGCAATCTGCGAGATTGAATTCTTGATATATTGAATCCACTCGGGTGAATACCCCTTAGAATTCTTGGCAAAGTACAGAGGAATAATCTCATTCTCAAGCATCGAGTAGATAGTAGCTGCATCAAGCTTGTCTTGCATCGACTGGTCGGTGTAAGTGCGGTGCGAGGTCAAGGCCCATCCAGCACCCTCACGATAACCTTCGTACCACCATCCGTCGAGTACCGAGAAGTTGAGCAAGCCGTTCATCTCGGCCTTCTCACCACTGGTTCCCGATGCCTCAAGAGGACGAGTTGGAGTGTTGAGCCAAATATCCACACCAGTGATAAGTCGCTTCGACACTGTCATGTCGTAGTTCTCGAGGAAGATAATCTTGCCAAGGAATTCTGGCATCTTAGAAATCTCGACAATTCGCTTGATCAGGTCCTTGCCTGCGCCGTCGGCGGGGTGAGCCTTACCGGCAAAAATGAACTGAACAGGGAACTTCTCATTATTAACAATGCGCGAAAGACGATCAAGGTTCGTAAATAGTAAGTGAGCGCGCTTGTAGGTAGCAAAACGACGAGCGAAGCCTATCAAAAGCGCATTAGGGTTAATCTTGTCAACAATCGACATGATGCGAGTTGGATCGCCCTGATTCTTTAGCCAAGTAGCACGGAAATCACGTTTCACAAAATTGATGAACTTGTTCTTCAAGCGCATGCGCAACTCCCAAATTTCCTCATCAGGAACATTCTGGATAGGAGCCCAAGTAGCCAAATCCTCCTGCTTGTCAAGGTAGTTGTCTCCAAACACCTTAGCATAGTACTCTTTCCATTCCGATGCGGCCCAAGTGGGCATGTGCACACCATTAGTAACATAGCCCACGTGTGACTCTTCAGGAGCATAGCCTTTCCACACGCCAGCAAACATCTTCTTGGAAACCTCTCCGTGTAGCCAGCTCACGCCGTTGCTTTCCTGAGTGGTGTTGAGAGCGAACACACTCATCGAGAACTTCTCTTGAGTGTCAGGGTTCTCACGTCCCATGTTCATCAAGTCGTTCCAGGTGATACCCAACTTAGCTGGGAATTCGCCCATATAACGTCCAAAGAGACCCTCGTCAAAGTAATCGTGACCTGCAGGCACAGGAGTGTGCACAGTGTAGAGCGATGAAGCTCTGACAACCTCAAGCGCCTCTTGGAAGCTCAGACCCTCGTCCTGAACATAGTCGACGAGACGTTGCAAGTTCAACAGCGCTGCGTGTCCCTCATTACAGTGGTAGATTTGTGCTTTGATGCCCAATTTTTTGAGCATGAGCACACCACCAATGCCAAGCAAATACTCTTGTTTGATACGGTTTTCCCAGTCACCACCATAAAGCTGATGAGTAATAGAACGGTCAAAGTCGCTGTTCTTGTCAATATCAGTATCAAGCAGATAAAGATTCATGCGGCCCACATTAACCTTCCAGATGTTGGCATACACCACTCGTCCTGGATAAGGCACTTCAAGCACCATCTGCTGGCCGTCTTTGTCGATAACAGGTTCAATTGGCAAGTGGTTAAAGTTCTGAGGCTCATAGTTTGCAATCTGCTGACCATCCATCGAAAGGGTCTGGGTGAAGTATCCATATCGATACAGAAAACCGACGGCAGTCATATCAATGCGGCGGTCACTAGCTTCCTTGATATAGTCACCAGCAAGGATACCCAAGCCTCCTGAATAAATCTTAAGAGCATTACACAAGCCATACTCCATGCTGAAATAAGCCACTGACGGAAATTCAGGGCGCATGGGTTGTTCCATATATTCCTTGAAGTGCTTATAGATTGTGTCAATCTTTGCCACCAGTTCGGTGTCTTTACTAAGCTCTTCGAGTTTAGATGCCGACATCTTGTTGAGCATCATGACTGGGTTCTCACCCGACGCTCTCCACAGTTCACGGTCAAGATGATGGAACATCGATTTAGCCTCACTGTTCCACACCCACCACAAGTTTCTTGACAGCTCGTCAAGTTTCTTCAGGTTTGCGGGCAATTCACTTTTCACTGTAAGATTTCTCCACACTGGAGAATTAGAATTACTGACTTTAATTTTCATATATTGTTATATTTATATAAATTTCATTAAGATTAGAGTTGAGAGGGAATATATATAAATGAACAATCACGTTCCTCCTTCTTCGAGCACATAAATATTGTCATTAATAAAACAGTATCTAAAAAGAATTATTCTTGTCATTAATTGTCTTAGAAGCCATTCTTTCCTCGGCTATGCCAAGTGCGGTTTTATAAGATGTCATATAGTACTCCATAAAATGCTCCCATGTAGCGTGTTTAGAAGTGGACTTAGCCATACGACGCAAGCGGTCAAGTTCCCGAGGAGTCATCACGTTTATATCGATGACGCTCTTCACTATCTGAGCAAGTGCCTCGTCATAGTTAGAATCGGTGCGGTGAATCACTTTAACACCAGTCTTCATCTCATTATTGCCAAGTTCTTTCTCAACCCACTGTCCAAATCCAGCAAGATTAGTAGTGATGGTTGGAACGCCCATAGCAACACTTTCAAGCGGTGTGTAACCCCATGGTTCATAGTAAGAAGGAAATAACGAAAGATCGAATCCAGTTAGCAACTCATAATAAGTCATGTTGAAGATGCCATCGTCGCCATTGAGATAAGAGGGAACATATATCACGCTAACCTCCTCATCAGGCTGATTTCTGAATCCCAGAAAATTCATTTTGGCATATACAGCATCACTGTCCTCATTGTAGATCGAATGTGTGATTATGGGGTTGAAAAGACCAACGGCTTTCTGCCGTTTCAAAGCGTCCTTAAGGTCATGTCGGGCCTCTTGAGTCCAGCCAGGGACGAGTACAAATGCCAAAATCGGGCGACTAAGAGAGTGTTGTGGCCGATGTCGAAGCACATTCATCGTGTCGAGATAAAGATCAATGCCCTTGTTGCGCATCTCACAACGTCCACTGGTGACAACAAGCATTGTGTCGTCGCCCATTTCCTCTCCTACGAGTGCACTTGCCACGCCAAGCAGACGTTTACGGGCAGCACGACGCACTGCAGTATATTTAGCGCCCTTTGGCACGTAGTTCTGTTCAAAGGCATTGGGCGTGACAACTGGGCGACGCTCAAGAAGCTGAGCACATTCTCGGGCTGTCACCTCGCTCACGGTAGTGAACACGTCGGCCTCATGGGCAGCGCATTTTTCAAGCGAGTGCTTCGACTCCATGTTGAGCTCTCTCGACATCTGGTCACCATTATATCCTTCCATGTAGTCATAGAGCGGCTTGCCATTGCCACAGATGCTGCGCCCGATGCTTGTTGCATGGGTAGTGAAAACTGTTGCCACTCGTGGCAGATGCGATTTCACGTAGAGCAGCCCCATGCCGGTGGTCCACTCATCGAAATGCGCCACTACTCTACCGGCATTGAGGAAATTGACCACGCTCTCAATCACCAATGCGGCACCATAGGAGAAAATACACGACTCGTCATAGTCGCCATAGCCGTGAATCGAATCAACACCATATTCTCTCCACATCTTCGCATAGAGCTGGTTCTTGTAAACATAGAGCGACGTGAAGCCCACAAGCACCGCCAATGGGTTGCCGGGCACTTTCCAGCGGCCAGTTTTCACTGTCATGCCTGGAGGGAAGTTCGCTTGCTTTTTCCAAGCGTCAAGACCGGTCTTGACGCTCTCAAAAAATGGGTTTTCATCACCCAGGTCGGGACCTATGAACACCACTTTGTCTTTATATAATTGCTGCAAAGTCTTTGCTTTGGTTGAAAGCACAGCATAGATGCCTCCAACTTTGTTGCACACTTCCCAGCTTGTTTCAAAAATCAGGTCTAACATGTTGGTTTATTCTTATTTAAGTGAGAGAGGGGATTGATAAATGCACAATGCATAATTCATATCCTCGTTCACGTTTCACGCTCACTTACTACTTATTATACAATAGTATTTTCTATTAAAACCGCAAAATTACAAAATATAATTTAATCTTGCGCAATTTATTAAAAAAAGAGAATTTGTGATTTTATGCAAACCATTGACATGAACGAAAACAGAAAAACAGAAAATCCACCTCACATTAAAAACATGTTGTATTTTTTTGTTATAAATCGATTTTTATATACCTTTGCATGCTTAGACAGGTGTGATGCTTAAACACTACTCTTATCGACGAATTATTAACACACTCTTTCAACTTGACACACAAATGATTAGCAAGAAATTTCTGTGCATTGCCATTATATTGGGCACAGCGGTAGCACCAGTGAGTGCAAAATTGAACCTGCCAATAAAAAAATTGGGCAAAGAGTCATACTATTATTACGAAGTTAAGAAGAACGAGACCATCTTTGACGTGGCTACTAAAATCGGGGTGAGCAAAGACGACATCGTCAAGTACAATCCCTCGGCAAAGAACGGCCTTGTGAAAAAGCAACTCATCTTCTTTCCCTTGAAAGACTTTGACGGCTCCAAGCCCAGCTCAGCCGTGAGCAACGTCAATCCCTCTTCGTTTGAGAGGCTGGTGAAACACACTGTCAAGAATGGCGAGAGCGTGTACAGCATAGCCAAAGCCTACAACGTGAGCCAAAAAGACCTGCTCGACGTCAACCCTGCCATAGCTGGCGGCGTGAAGGCCGGAGACGTGCTCAACATTCCCAACACACTGGTGAGCAGCAATAAAGGAGACTATATCTATCACACGTTGGTTGAAGGCGAATCGTTGTTCTCCATTGCCAAAAAGTACAACACCACCATAGAACAACTAGTGAAATCCAATCCAGGCATCACAGGCAACAACCTTAAAGAGAATGATATCATAAGAATCATCCCTAACACCACCGAAAATGTTGTTGTCAACAAAGACTTTGACCAGTTCATCACCTACGTTGTTAACAAGGGCGACACCTATGAGAGCGTGGCTAAAGCCTACAACGTGAGTGTTGAACAGCTCAAGAGTTCAAACCCCGACCAGAAAAAACTAAAAAAGGGCAAAACCATTTATATACCACAGAAAGGTGTCACACAGACGGTAGTCAGCACGTCGGAGCTCACCCAGCAACAATTAGAGGAGGCTTATAAGGGAAAATTAGATGGCATCTACTCCGAGGTGATAGCCCCCAACAAAAACAACACCATTGACATCAGCATTATCTTGCCCTTCCAGCTCGGCATGAAACCACAGACTAAAAACGCGAGCAACTATCTCGAGTTTTATAACGGATTCATACTCGCCCTTGACAGCATTGGGCCAAAGCTTAGCAAGCCGTTGAACCTAAACGTTTATGACACTCGACATTCACTCACCACGACCGACAGCATATTAGCATTAGAGCCACTCAAGACAAGTGACATCATCATCGCCCCAAGCGAGCCACAGCAACTGGAGAAGATTGTGAATTATGGAAAAGCCAACAATATCGACATCTTGAGTTGCTTCGCCATACAAAACGATGATTACATCAACAACAGCCGAGTGTTGCAAGTCAATTACCCGTCGCCCTATCTGAGTGCACGCGTCAATGAATATATTGACAACAAATTTAAAGATTATGTACTCGTTTATCTCGACGACCCAAGTGGCAAAGACAAGGACATCTATGGCGACATTAAAAGCCATGCCAGTGAAGTTAAACATCAGAACAAGACTATAACCGTGTCGTCAGAACTTTCAGGAAAAGACATCTCTAAATATCTTGAGCCAGGCTCTAGCTACCTCTTCATTCCCGCTAATGGCAAAGAGAGTTTGCTCAAGAAGTTTGCAAAAGGCCTAAAAGAAGCAAAGAACACCCGCATTGATTGTGATCTTGTATTGCTTGGACTTCCTGAATACACAATGTACATCGAACAATATAAAGACCTTTTCATGTCGATGGACACCCACATCTATTCTCGCTACTACCTGCCCAATAACGATAGAGCAAAAGATATCAAGAACAAATATGTAAAGAAATATAAATCAGTGCCTGCCACTGTAGCTCCCAACATGGGAGTATATGGGTTTGACACTGGCATGTATCTGCTTAATGCTTATATTAATGGAGTAGTTCCTGGAAGTAAAGATTCATCATATAACGGCATACAGTCAAACTTTGACTTCGAACGTGCCAACAATTGGGCAGGACATATTAACAAGTCGGTAAGAATCATTCATCTTACCCCCAAGAAAGAGATGTTAATCCAAGATTTGAATGACTAAGACGTTCTTAATATTAATTACATTCATTGCATTAGCGACAGCTACGGCGAGCAAGGCCGTAGCTGCCGACTTATATTACAATAACAACTTAAGCATCGGTGCTAAGGGGGGCGTTAGTCTATCAAAGGTGAACTTCCAGTCTTCAGTTCCTCAAAAGATGATCACTGGAGCCATTTTTGGAGCATCGGTGAGATATATTGAGGAGAAACATTTTGGCCTCATTGCTGAGTTGAATTTTGAGCAGAGAGGCTGGAACGAGGATTTCGAGCCATTAGAGGGCTATAGTTTCAAACGTCAATTCACCTATATTCAACTTCCCCTGCTGACTCACATATACTTTGGCAACGAGAAAGCACGAGTATTTTTCAACGCCGGCCCAGAGATTGGTTTAATGATTGGCGACAAGACAACGAGCAATTTTGACTACTCTCATGCGGCCGACATTGAGGACTTCATCACCAATTATCGCCAGACAGAACAGTTCTCATTGCCTGTGAAACGCAAGTTTGACTATGGTATTTCGGCAAGTTTGGGCATGGAATTAAGCCTGTCGTCTAAGCATGCCCTCAACTTAGAAGGACGCTTCTATTATGGCCTGAGCGATATTTTCAGCAACCGAAAGAGCGACCCATTTCAGGGCTCCTCATCGATGTCAATCATGGTGACCTTGGGCTATATTATCCGCATCAAGTGATTTTATCCTTTTATCATTTTTTATCTACATCCTAAAAACAAAGGATGCTACCCATGCAGTGCAGGTAGCATCCTTTCGTTATAAAAAGCCACATCAAAGGGATGTGATGAAACTCCGATAAATACAGGATTTGAGGGTATCCCAATCTTTGTAATCCTCTGGTCGCAAAGACACCAAAATGGTTGAGGCCCGCCATTGACCGAAATACTTAACTCGGCATTTCATAAAAATTTGAAGAGTATCCCAATCAGCTTTGATGTGGACATTATTTCAATGAGCATTTTGTTCATTGCAAAATTACAAACAAATGATGAAAAAACAAAATTTTGCAAATATTTTTTTGAAAAAAGTCACAAAAAAATTGATTAAAAGCAGAAAAATTATTGCTCAAACTGATTATACCTAAGTTGATATCTGTTATCGATTATCAAACTTGATATATGCTCCTTTTTCCTTGATATTATAATGAGGTATTCTCAATGTATCACATTCCTTTTCCAAAGCAGCATTATCCTCATTATAAATTCCCCCTGAGAGAATGATGCTGCCGCATGAAATAAGATTCTTCAACGTGGCAACATTAGAGTGGAAACCCTTAGTGATTAGAGCAATGTCGAAAGAGATATCACTACTGTCCTGGCGTATGTAGTGCTTCCAACGACCTTTACCAGCAGCAACAATTACCAAGTCTTGAATGTTGGCATAAGGAGGGTCGATAACAGCCCCAGGCAACTCACATTTCACACTGTCAACAAGCCTCAACGAGTCAATGCCATAATGTGCAAGGAAGGCACGATTCCATCGTTTGAAATTAGCCAAATCATAGTCATTTTCCACATCAGGGACCCACAACAAAGCATCGCTACCGTTGAAATATAGTACTGGAGTAGAGTTAAAAGAGTTGAAAATAACCATTCCACGCCGAGGCAACATGGCATCTTGCCACATCCAGCATGCAACGCCCACCGCCATAGTGGCAGCTGCCGCCATGAGCCATCGCACGTTGCGACGATAAATCCACAAAGCAAGCATTACAACAATGGTGTAATAAATTGCAACAATAACCCATGAAACATAAACACCACCATTCGCAATCGACAAAGACGACATCCCCGACGCTTCAGCCTGAATGGCATGAGTAATCCAATCTATCACCGAAGAGACAACCCCTATTTCACCTCCAAACGCCAGCATGACCAACACAACAGCTCCAAGTATCATAAACACTGGGATTAGAGGCATTACCAGCACATTAGAGAAAACTGTTACAAGTGATATGGTATTGAAATAATAAGCAGTGAGGACAAGCGTCGACACCATCGCCACAGCCGATGTCAATAAAGTCGTATATAGATAGTTAAGAAATTTGTTGTCAGGGAATTTCAACTCAAATGCCTGATAGAAGATAATGAGTGCCACCACAGTGATAAAGCTAAGCTGGAATCCCACACTATAGAGAGAATTTGGTGAGAACAACAATATCGCCAGAGCCGCCACCAATATCGAGTTTAGCGGTGAAGACTTACGATAGAAAATTTGCGATAAAAAGACAAAGGCAATCATCACAGTTGACCTAATCACCGATGGCGACAGTCCAGTAAGAATATCGTAGCCAATTAAAGCAAAAATAGTAATAACTAACCTCACCTTCTTTCCACGAATGTAGTCAAAAGGGAAGAGCAAGAACCAAATGATGAGTGAGATCACCACTACATGGAGTCCACTCAAGGCGAGTACGTGGGCGATACCTGCTTGAGAAAAACTGTCACGCACCGAAGGCTCGATGAAATCGTCGTTGCCAAGCAGCATTGCTATTATTAGTGATTGGGACTCGGGGCTGAGGTTTGAGTTTAGAACACGGTGTTGCAAGTCGCTCCTAAAGTTGAATGTCCTAGTCAAGATTGTAGGCGAGTCACCCACTTTTGCCACCTCACGCGCATCGGTGTGCTGCCGGTAGATTATCCCCTTGTCGTGTAGATATTGAGCATAATCCATCTCATCAGGATTGCCCATGTTGCGCACCAGGCTTAAATTAAGGCTGAAAGCGATGAGATTTCCAGCTTCTAAATCATAGTCACATCCTCTTGTCGAGAGCAGGATGTGAGAACCTCCCACTGATTTCTCATCACCGCCTGCGTTAAGCAGTTTTACCTGCATCAACATGCTTTGTTCATTGTATTTTATTGTCTCGATGCGTGCGCAAGCAGTCTTGTCTTTGAGATAATCAACGTCGAGACGTGGAGGCTCGAAAAGCCATGATGTAGTCCATCCCACCGCCACCATAGCAATCGAGAGCGGAACGATGCGATAGCTGCGCAGCTTCAGCTTGATTGCAGGAGAGCTGCCAGCTAATCGCATTGCCAGCAGCGCAGCAACAGTCACAACTGTCAGCACAATAAGAACGAGAATGCTATCAGTGATGCGATACAAAACAATTCCCACCACCATTGGCAGCAGGAGCCTGAGCACAGGAAAGCGTGACAAAACACTGACGTTGCCCATTGAAGTATTATTTCTCGGTCCAGATTCTGTAAGACTCAAAGGCTTGGAGCAGCAACATTTCGAGGCCGCTTTTCACTGCGGCGCCTTGTTCCTTGGCACGCTTCATGAATGTGGTCTCGCTTGGGTTATAAATAAGGTCATAGCACAGGTGTTGAGGTGTGATAAAGCGGTAAGGAATATCGGGGCACATCTCAGTGTCGGGGTAGGTGCCCAATGGAGTGGTGTTCACAATTATCTTGTGCTCATGAATCATTTGCTTGGTAAGCTCCTCATAGGTGATGATGGCTGCCGACTTGCGACGAGAAACATAGTGAACATCAATCCCCAGCGACTCAAGAGCCGCCTTCACCGCCTTACTTGCTCCGCCAGTGCCAAGCACCAGCGCACTTTTCATCTCGGGAGTGAGCAATGGTTTAAGTGTGTCGATAAACGCTGTGTAGTCGGTATTGTAGCCCACAAGCTTGACGCCCCCCGCCCTCGCGCTCTTGATTATTTTTATCACATTCACGGCTCCAACCTTTTCGGCAGTCTCGTCGAGCTCGTCCATGAAAGGCATGACCTTCTCTTTATAAGGCATCGTCACGTTCAGGCCATCGAGGTTGGAATACTCGCTCAAGATTGTCATCAGCTCGCCAATGTCGTTGAGCTCAAAGTTGAAATATTGAGCGTCTATGCCCTCGCTGATGAATTTCTGGTTGAAGAAATCCATCGAGAAGGAGTGAGAGAGGGATGTACCTATCAGCCCATATATCTTGCCTTCGGAGGTCATCAGCGCGAGACTTTTTTAAGAAACAATTATATTTGTTTTGCAAAATTAATCAAAAATGATAGCAAAACAAATTATTTAGGCATTTTTTTCCAAAAACACAATAATTGAAAGAATCCCTTCGTCTATTAGACCATGCTTTAAACGGGAAAGGAGTTTGGTTGCAATAAAGAAAGGTTATTGCGACGCGCAACTACACAAAAGTGAGAGATGGGGATGACTAAAAGAATCACAAAACAAAATATGAACATTCAAGATAGAAATGCATAATTTTATCTTGAAAAAATAATGATGATGTGCTGTTAGAATCGGAAATAACTTAGTAGTGGAGCGCAGCGCAACT
>CAJOFH010000013.1 GCA_905233845.1 uncultured Muribaculaceae bacterium
TACGCTGCGCTCCACTACTAAGTTATTTCCGATTCTAACAGCACATCATCATTATTTTTTCAAGATAAAATTATGCATTTCTATCTTGAATGTTCATTGCAAAATACAAATTGCGCCATCTCTTATAGAAATATAGATTTTAATTTAAAAATCCATTAAAATTTATTGTTTATTTAAAATAAATGAGTAAATTTGCAGACATTAATGATAAATTGTTAGATTAAAAAGTTGTGGCATGGGAAACAAGATTACTCATTTTCTTCTTCTATTTGTAGTTGCTATATCGTTGTTTTCATGTGGCGATAAGGCATTTCCTCCTGAGCAATTGCCTGAAGAAGTCACTGAATTCGTTCAAAGACACTTCTCAGAAAAGAAGATAGTTGGCGCCGAGAAGGATTGGGACTGGCTCGGAGCAAAATACAGTGTCACTGTGAGCGACAGCACAAGGATTTGCTTCAATTCCGAGAATGAATGGGAAGAGGTGGAAAGTCCAAGCGCTGGGGTACCTGCTACGATGGTCCCTGCTCAAGTTGCTGCCTATTTGCGTACTAGTGTCCCTGGGGTTAAAATTTTAAAGATTGAGAAGAAGGGTTATGGTTTTTACGTCGAACTTGAGGGCGATGCCGAAATTAAGCTTACAGAAGATGGCTCGCCAATAGAGCGCGACAACTAACTTGTTCCACAATTTATAGAGCATTCTGTAAAAAAATAGCCATGATTTGTTTTATGGTGAGGTTGTGATTACGCAATAACCGATTGTTTTTATAGATAACACAAAATATTTTTCAATAAAAAACTAAAGATGAGAAAATTCTTATTTTTGCTGGCTGGAGCCATGGTGGCGCTCGCAGCCCAGGCTATTCCTGCAGTGCCTCATCCCATTGAGGTTTCACAGCCCGACGGTACAAAACTAACGATTCGCATCGTTGGTGACGAGTTCTTTAACTACCACACCACTGCCGATGGCTATACTATCATGCGCAACGAGGCTGGTTATTTCGTTTATGCCTTGAGCCAGAACGATAATCTCGTTCCCAGCAATATGATTGCTCACAATGTGGCTGAGCGCTCAGCAAGCGAGACGCAATTTGTCGGCACCCTTGAAAAAGGTGTTTTCAGCAAGGTTGATGCCCGCAATGGCAAGTTGAAACGAGTTCCAGTAGATGCCGCCACTCAAGCTGCGTCACTAAAAAGCTTTGACTATAACAACTTCCGCGGTCTTATTATCCTTGTTGACTACTACGATTGCCAGTTCTCTCGCAGTGACATGCAGAACTTTTACTACCGCATGGCTAATGAGGTGAACTACACTGGCTACACCAACGAGGATGGCAGCCCCAACTTTGCGGGGAATTGTACTGGCAGTGTTCGAGACTATTATTTCGACAATAGCCAGGGTCGTTTCTCCCCTACGTTTGATGTGTATGGTCCCGTTACATTGTCAAACTATTCGGTCGATTACCACGAACAGTGGAACCATACTGCTGAGATTTGGGCTGCTGCTTTGAACCAAATTGACCCCCAAGTCGATTTTAGCCAATATGACACCGATAACGACGGCAACATTGACATGATATTTTTCATCGGTGCCGGAAGTGGTGCAAACAGCGATGGTTCCTCCACCCACCTTTGGCCTCACAAGAGTGACCTCTATGGGCAGTATGTTTACCTTGATGGCAAGTGGGCTCGTACCTATGCCTGTTCCACCGAAATGTTGTATGATGTAGACTTGGGTCTCATCGATGGCATAGGCACAATCTGTCACGAGTTCAGCCACGTTTTGGGCTTGCCCGATCTTTATGATACCGACTATGCAAACAGCGGTGGACAAAGTCTGCACCCAGGCCGTTGGGAGATAATGGCTGGCGGTAGCTATCAGAATGATTCTCGAACTCCAGTGGCTTATAGCCTATATGACCGCTACTCCTTAGGCTTTGCAAACGCGCAGGTTATAAACTCTACTGGCACCTACACTCTTAATCAGATTGGTTCTACTGGCGAGGGCTACATTATCAATAGTCCAGAGGCTGATGTGAAATTCTATCTTGAGAACCGGCAGAATACCAAGTGGGACACTTATGCTCCCGGACATGGCCTTATCATCTGCCGTGTTGATTCGACTGATTTATCGGTATGGTATGGTAACAGTGCGAATAATGACCCTAGCCACAATTACTATGTGTTGTTACGTGCTGGCAATGGTGAAGAGTTTGCTAATGCAAGTGATGCCTTCCCTGCAGGAGCAAGTTATATAACCAACAACACAACTCCTAACCTTCAGACTTTCAACGGCAGTCCTTGCCAATACAATATTATAGGTATACAGGAGGAGGACGGGGTTATCACTTTCAACATTAGTGGTGACATCTCACACCAAATAGGCGACGTGAATGGTGACGGTGAGGTAACTGCCTCTGACATTACTGCCCTCTACAACTACTTGCTTAGCGGTAACGACAGCAACATGGTGTTCGGAGACCAGAATGGTGATGGTGATATTACTTCAAGCGATGTGACATTTGTTTATAACATCCTGTTGGGGATTTAGTTGCTACCACTACTAAATTCCACTTGTGAAATGAGCCCCGAAAGTTGGACAAAAACTTTCGGGGCTCATTTCAATTGGTGTTAGGTGCGCTTTTTTAGTTTATTGTCAAAAGTTCTTCTGTTCTGTGTCAATATATACCGTCCTGGTTTGAAAAATGGATAATAATATCATCGTTCAAAGAAAATGTTATATTTATTATTGCATGGAATTAATATTTGAATTAATTTTGCAAATTCATGATACTATGTTAGCACAAAATTAAAAAACATAATACACAATTATCATTATTCTTAACATGAGAAAATTATTATTTTTATTGGCTGCCACCATTGTTGCGTTTGCAGCCCAAGCAGTGCCTGCTGTTCCTCGCCCCATAGAGGTCACTCAGCCTGACGGCACCAAGCTGATGATGAAAATCATTGGTGATGAGTTCTTTAACTACCACACAACTGTTGATGGCTACACTATCGTGCGTAATGATGCTGGATATTTCGTTTATGCACTTAAACAGAACGAGGATCTTATTCCTAGCAAGATGATTGCCCATAACGAGGCTGAGCGCTCGGCAAGCGAGATGCAGTTTGTGAGTACCCTTGAGAAGGGGATGATTAGCAAGGTTGATGCCCGCAAAGGCAAGTTGAAACGTAATCCAGTAGATGCCGCCACTCAAGCTGCGTCACAAAAAGGCTACGACTATAACAACTTCCGCGGTCTTATTATCCTTGTTGACTACTATGACTGTCAGTTTTCTCGCAGTGACATGCAGAACTTTTACTACTGCATGGCTAATGAGGTGAACTACACTGGCTACACCAACGAGGACGGCACTCCCAACTGGTGGGGTGGTTGCACTGGCAGCGTTCGCGACTATTATTTCGACAACAGCCAGGGACGTTTCGCCCCTACGTTTGATGTGTATGGTCCCGTTACATTGTCAAACTATTCGGTCGATTACCACGAACAGTGGAACAATACTGGTGAGATATGGGCAGCAGCTTTGAACCAAATTGACCCTCAGGTCGATTTCAGCCAATATGACACCGATAATGACGGCAACATCGATATGATATACTTTATCGGTGCTGGTAGCGGATCAAACAGCGATGGTAGCAGCACCCACCTGTGGCCACATAAAAGTGACCTGTATTGGCAGTGGATTACCCTTGATGGCAAGCGCGCTCGCACCTATGCTTGCTCTACCGAGTTCCTGTATGATGCAAGTTATGGCCTCCTCGATGGCATAGGTACAATTTGTCATGAATTTAGCCATGTGCTGGGCTTGCCCGACCTATACGATACCGACTATGAGGGTAGTGGTGGCCAGAGTCAGCACCCAGGTGATTGGGACGTTATGGCTGGTGGAAGCTATCAGAACTATTCGCGCACACCAGTGGCCTACAGTTTATATGACCGCTACTCTTTAGGATTTGCCAATGCTCAGGTCATCAATTCCACAGGTTCCTATTCTCTCAATCAGATTGGTTCAACAGGCGAGGGTTACATTATCAACAGCCCCGAGCCACAGGTTAAATTCTACATTGAGAATCGTCAAAACACCAAGTGGGACACCTACGCACCTGGACATGGTATGATTATTTGCCGTGTCGATTCCACCAATGTTTCGGTATGGGATAGCAACGATGTTAACAGTAATCCCGCCCATAACTACTATGTACTGCTGCGTGCTGGTAATGGCACCAGTACTGCTCAGGCGAGTGACGCATTCCCTGCAGGGGCTAATATGATTACCAATGTTACAGATCCGAATCTCTTGACATTCAATGGCAATCCCTGCCAGTATAATATCACTAGCATTCAAGAGAATAATGGAATCATCAGTTTCAATGTGGGTGACGACAGCTCGCTGCATAGCATAGTTGAGGACTTTGAGGAAATGGCTGAGACAACCTCTGCCCCTGCCAATGATGTTCAAGGTGTTTATTCCAAGTGGAAATTTGTCAATTGCTACGTCACAAATCCGGGTAGCGATTACTGCAATGGCGTTCACGCTGTTGCTATGAAGAAACCGTCATCGATCACCATGACACAAGATGTTCGTTATGTGAGCTACATGGTAAGCTTTGATGTATATAATTCTTCGTCAACCATTGCTAAGTACACTCTCTATCGCTCTACCGATCAAGGTGCCACTTGGGAGGCTGTCTCAAACACTAATGGTGAGACCAGTTCGAGCGTGGGAGCCAATACCAATGCAACATTGCAGTACACTTTCGACATGAATGTTCCAGCCCGCTATCGCATCGGCATGACGGCAGGTCCGACTAACAACAAAGTCTACGTTGATGACTTCACCATTTATTACACTGATGTCATCCCTGGAGGTGACAGCATACCAGGCGATGTGAATGGTGATGGCTCTGTGACTTCGGCCGATGTGACAGCCCTCTACTCCTTCATGCTGACAGGAGATGATAGCGATATAGTTAACGGTGACCAAGATGGCGATGGCAGTATTACCTCCAGCGACGTCACTATGGTTTACGACATCCTTTTAGGAGTGTAATGGCACTCTGGATTCTACCTGATTTGTGGTAAGAATGTGTTAGTGAATAAAAGATTCACAAAATTGATAATAACAGCCAATGAGATACCATGAACGGTGTCTCATTGGCTATTTTGTTGTGTGATAGGTTGTTGTCTGATTGTTGCTTGAGCCTTTAGTTATGTGATTGAAAACAATACACGATTAAAAAATCTTATTTTATTTGCCCAATAACATCCAAATTGCTATCTTTGTGCGTTTAAATCGAAAACTAACATTTTAGTAGATTATAATATGTTTGGAAATTTTGGAAAGAACCATCCCATAATTGTTAATTTACTGGGAATTCTCATAGTGTTTGCGGCTGTGTGGTACTCGTTGTATTTATTGATTGACGTGTTCACATTGCATGGACAGGAGACCAAAGTGCCCAGCGTGCGAAACGATGACTTATCTACTGCCATCCGCAAGATAGAGGCAGCTGGATTTCAATGGGAGATTGGAGATTCCATGTTTAACGAAGCAATCAAGCCAGGAAAGGTGCTTGAACAGGAGCCAAAGGGAAATGCTATGGCTAAGTCGACGCGTGTGATTTACCTTACCATCAACGCGTTCAATCCTAAGACGGTGAACTTGCCCATCCTTAGCGAGATATCGTGCCGTGATGCAGTTAACCGTCTAACATCTATGGGCTTCAAATATGTGAAAGTCGATACGGTACCAAGTGCCGACGAGGGTCTGGTTCTCTCGGTGAAGGTGAATGGACACCCAGTGACGCCTGGTAGCAAGGTCTCGATTAAAGACCAAATTAGCATTGAGGTTGGCGATGGACTGATGCCTGAACAGCCCTTCGAGGTGATTCCCGATAACCTGCAAGACTCGTTGCAACTGATACAGCGCGACAAGGCTAACTACGAGGCTAAGCATCACATCAATGATGACTAAGAGATTTTATTAAGATTCCATAGGGTGGGGGCAAGGTGGTAACAATGCTCCCACTTTTTTATTAATAAGCACATGTCAACAATAGAAGAAGACATTATAGAGGACGAGCGGCTGGAGATTCAGAGCGATTTCAGTGATCCTGATTTCACTGAGAATGGGCGCGACTATTGGGAGCACTACCACTATGTTGTGGAGCCTGGTCATGTGCTGCTGCGCATCGACAAATATCTGGTTGAGCGCATCAAGGGCACGTCACGTAACCGCATTCAGAATGCCGCTGAGGCACAGTGCATTCGTGTGAACGGCCGTGCTGTGAAGAGTAACTACCGTGTTCATCCTGGTGACGAGATTTCGGTGGTGATGGACCGTCCGCGCTACGAGAACGAGATTATTGCTCAGGACATTCCTCTGAACATAGTCTATGAGGACGAGGATTTGCTGGTGGTGAACAAGCCCGCGGGAATGTGTGTGCATCCTGGGCACGGCAACTACGACGGCACTTTGGTCAATGCTCTGGCTTGGCATTTCAAGGACAATCCTAACTACGATGTCACCGACCCTCGCATGGGGCTCGTTCACCGCATCGACAAGGACACCAGTGGTCTCCTGGTCGTCGCTAAGACCCCTGATGCCAAGACGTCGCTTGGTTTGCAGTTCTTCAACAAAACTACCAAACGGCAGTACATAGCTGTGGTGTGGGGAGCGATGAAACAGCTTGATGGAACAATTGAAGGCAACATTGGGCGCAGCCTGCGCGACCGTCTGCAAATGGCGGTATTCCCCGATGGAGAACAGGGCAAGCACGCCGTGACACACTATCACACCATCGAGAACCTCAACCATGTGGCAGTGGTGCAGTGCCAGCTCGAGACAGGTCGCACTCATCAAATCCGTGTGCACATGCGCTACATCGGTCATCCACTCTTCAATGATGAGCGCTATGGTGGTGACAAGATACTGCGTGGCAACACCTCATCGAGCTATGCCCAGTTCATTCACAACTGTTTCAATCAATGTCCTCGTCAAGCTCTACACGCCAAAACATTGGGCTTTGTCCATCCTCGCACAGGTGAGCCGATGGACTTCGACAGCGAGTTGCCTGAGGATATGGCAGGGTTAATAAAGCGCTGGGAAGACTTTGTAAGTAACCAAAAATGAATCGAAATACATAGTTAACTTATTAAAATCTACAAAAAATGAAGAAAACTAATTTTCTACTTGCCATCGCTGTGATGGCTTCGATGTCTTTAATTTCTTGTAATGGCAATGGCGAAAATGCCTCTAAGGGTAGTGGTTCTCAAGCTGTTTCCACCGAGCAGACCGCCGAAGGCGAGCAACCTACCGAGGAAGTGAAGATTGAGGACCAGAAGGAACTCACTTGCGATGCCTACACTATCACTGTCCCCGAGGGATGGAAGGCCAGCAGCCGCATGGTTAACAACTCTTGCAACCTGACGTTAAAAGAGAACCCTCACACTACAGCAGCTCTCAACACTGCTCATGGTACCGTTGAGGAATATGCCAAGAATCTCGAGGGGCGTGGAGCTAAGGCCGTCGATGACATCACTGTAGGAGATAAGACCTACAAGGTGTTTATGACTGAAAACAATGAGCGTGCCAACTATGAAGCATTTGTCGCTTACGGCGATGGACTGATGACCTACCGCATTATGCCTGGTGGTACTCCAATGAAGGGCGATGAGCTCAAAGAGGTGCTTCTAAAGAACCTCAACGACATCATCAATGCAACTGCATTGAAGTAAGAAGTGCCAGTAAGGTAATCATTTACCTTTCTTTTAGACTCCTTTTTGCCAATTTGGGTAGATAAATTGTCAAAAAGTGACGATAGTACGGCGGAAAGTGGTCAAAAACCATACTTTCCGCCGTACTATCGTCACTTTTTGGGGAAATGAGTAAATTTATTCCTGCAAATCGAACCAGATGAAGTCGTGTTGAATTAAGCCACGAGTAGTATAATTATATATTATTTTACTTCCAGTCTTTTTGTGGTAATAGCAACAGTAAATCCAACTATCGTCACCTTTTAGTTTGTCGCCTACTTTTATTCCTTTCTGCTCGGCATAACTGCCAGGTACTACATGTGTTACATAAGTGCCTTTCTTTTCAAATCGAATTCCAACATCATTTATAGTAATTCTTTTAGATTTATTGCCAAAATAAAAAGCATTTAGTTTTCTGCTAAATAACTGTTGGCTTGTAAAAGGCAACATCATTATGGCTTTGGCATATTTCAGTCCAGCGAATTTGTCTTTGAACTCGCCGGAATGAATAAGTTTGTAGAAGCTGCCAAACAACTGGGGGTATTTTGCTCTTAGTCGCCATTCGCTTTGCGTCAAGGATTGAAAATTCCAAGAAGAACTCAGAACTTGCAAGTGCTTGGTTTTTCATGTTTACGTCTTCGACAGTTGTTGACTGTCCATTCCAAGATGTGTTAGACGAGCCATATCCTGCGCCTACACTACCCCAAGACCAGTAGTAGCCTCGTCTATCGGTTATACTACGACCTTGAGAGTTTGTTGTGGTTATTATTTGTGGCACATATACGTTTTCTACCTTGTTCTTCACATTGCGGGTGACATAGATATATACATCGGGGTTCTCATCAACTTTCTTGAAACCTTTTGCTTTCAGCTCTTTTGCGAATTCCTGCAAGTATGAGCGGTCAGCATATAAGTCTTCTTTTGTTCCGTAGAAAAGGTAGTCGAAGGTGTTGACCTTAAACAGGTCATAATCGGCATCGGCAGTGACACGAGTAGGGTATTCTTGTTCTGTTTTATAATTGTTTTCAAATTCATAAGCATCAGAAAATAACGTTTCTATCTTTGCTCCATAAACTGGGTATCTATTATCACTATCAGGATTATAGTAAATTTCTTGACCTTTTCCCACTAATCTCCTTGCAATCGTCAAGTGTTGTGAGTAGGTTTTGTTCTCGCCGTTGCGTTTTGTCATCCATTCGAGGTCAACCTCTTTAGCGTTGTCGTAGATGGAGTAGAAGCCTTTCTCATCGAGGTCAGCAGTGCTGATGCCGTTGATTGATGTTACCACCGATAGCGGTTGCAGGGTGGGAGCTTTCTCCACAAAGCATGCGTCGCCGTATGTGTTGATAACCGTGAGATACTCAGGTGCCCAGTTTGAGAGGCGACGAACCTCAAATGCGGGTTTCGTTTCCCAAGCCAAGAGTGGCAATACGCTTGTTGTCACCACAATAGCCATTAAGATTCTCTTGAAAATCAGTTTCATGTTCAGTTTGTTTTTTTCTTGCCGTCACAGCCCTTGGTGGCAATTAATGGTATAGAACAGCGTGGACTGAATTGCTTTTGTTGATGGTCTTAGGATACCAAAGATAGAGATGTAAACATCGGTCTACGCATAGAGCATGAAAACCACTTTTTTATATTCCTATCTTGTTTGAAACGTTCCTAAATTCTCAACAAAGATTGATAAGCAAAACGCTTCTTTAATTCAAAAATTAAAGGCAACTCTTTGCCCTAAAATATCGTCAGTTGACGTTAAACATGCTAAATAGAAGTAACAGTGTTTGGTTTGTTATTAACCTCAGTACTCAACTCTTATTATTTTGGTTCTTTTCCTATGCAGTAGTAGGTGAAGCCCATGTCTTCGAGTTCTTGTGGGTCGTAGATGTTGCGGCCGTCTATGACGAGAGGAGTGTTCATTGCCTCTTTCACCTTCTCCCATGAGGGCACGCGGAACTGTCGCCACTCGGTAACGAGCATCACGGCATCGGCTTTGTTGACAGCGTCGTAGATGTCGAGGGCGCAATATATATCGTTCCAGCGGAACTTGATGGCGTTCATCGCCACTGGGTCGTAGACACGCACATGGCATCCTGCTTGTAGTAGCATGTCAATGGTGGTAATTGCGGGCGACTGGCGAATGTCGTCGGTATTGGGCTTAAACGATAGTCCCCATAGAGCCACTGTCTTGCCCTTGATGTCGCCACCATAGAAGTCGTTGAATTTCTCAAAGAGTCTCTGTTTTTGCTTGGAGTTTACCTTATCCACCGCTTTGAGTACTTCCATTGAGTATCCGTTCTTCTCTCCGATGTCGATGAGGTCGTTGATGTCCTTGGGGAATAGCGTTCCGCCGTAACCACATCCGGGGTAAATGTATTTCGGTCCGATGCGGCTGTCGGTTCCCACGCCATGGCGCACGGTGTTGATGTCGGCACCCACTATCTCGCACAGGTTGGCGATCTCATTCATGAAGCTCACTCGAGTGGCGAGCATAGAGGTGGCGGCATATTTAATCATCTCGGCAGTTGTCGAGTCGGTGTAAATCACAGGGAAATACTTGAACTTGAGTGGGTGATAGAGGGTGTCCATCGCCTTGCGGGCACGCTCGTTGTCCACACCCAGGATGATGCGGTCGGGCTTCATAAAGTTCTTGATGGCGTTGCCCTCGGTGAGGAAGTCGGGGTTCGACACCACGTCAAAATCAAAGTCCACCTTGCGCTCATAGAGGATGCCTTGAATCAGTTCTTTGATTTTTTTGGAGGTACCCAACGGCACTGTCGACTTGATGATAAACACGGCATAGTTGTTGATGCTTTTGGCAAACTGAGTGGCTGTGTCTACCACTTGAGTGAGGTCAGTGCCACCGTTCTCGGCCGGTGGAGTGTCGACAGCGCAGAACACATAATCCACGTTGTCAAACACATTGGCAAAGTTGCTTGTGAAGTTTAGCCTCCTGGCTGCTACCGAGCGCTTTACCATGTCTTCCAATCCCTGCTCATAGATGGGGAGCCCTCCGTAGAGTAGCAGATTGATTTTTCGCGCGTCTGAATCGACGCAGGTCACGTTCACGCCCAGGTCGGCAAAACATGCACCTGTCACGAGCCCGGCATATCCTGTTCCAACGATAAGTATATTCATGATGTTTAAAAAAAGGTGTTGTTGTTAAAACTGCGACACAAAAATACCTTTTTTCTTTTAAAGACGCAAATAAATTAATTATTTTTTAGTCTATGCCTATAAAAAGGGTTAAAATCGCGGAAATAGAGGTTTTTTGTTGTATCTTTGTGGTTCAGTTTAGTAAATAACTTTAAACTATGCAGATTAAATGATGTTATAGGGTGGTCATACTTCCACCCCCCCTCTGAGGGGAAGCTCAGAACGATTAACCAAACAACTCTCTCGAAATGTCAGAAAACAATAAACCTGCAAGTCAAGAATATGATGTTATAATTATAGGTGGCGGCATCACTGGTGCTGGCACAGCGCGCGACTGCGCCTTGAGGGGACTGAATGTGCTGCTTGTGGAGCGATTTGACTTCACTCATGGTGCTACAGGACGGAACCATGGTCTCTTGCACAGCGGCGCACGCTATGCGGTCACCGACCAGGAGAGTGCCACTGAGTGCATTGGCGAAAACATGATTCTGCGCCAAATCGCCCGCCACTGTATTGAGGAGACTGATGGACTCTTCGTCACCCTTCCTGAAGATGACTTGGACTATCAGGCCACCTTTGTCGACGCTTGCCTTAGGGCTGGCATCAATGCCGAGGTTATAGACCCTGCCGAGGCGCGTGTTATCGAGCCGTCGGTCAACCCCACGATAATTGGCGCTGTACGAGTTCCTGACGCCTCAATCGACCCATTCACACTGACTACTGCCAATCTTATCGATGCTCGTCGCCATGGTGCTGTAGCTCTCACTTATCATGAGGTAATAGGTCTTATAGTGGAAAATGCGAGTGTGATAGGAGTGAAGCTCCGCAATAATCTCTCAGGAGAAATCAGTGAGGCCTATGCGCCAGTAACAGTTAATGCTGCTGGCATTTGGGGCACCCTTGTTGCTAAGAAGGCAGGCATTGAGATTAATATGTTCCCGGCTAAGGGCTCGCTGATTATTTTCGGCCGCCGCGTCAACAATATGGTAATTAACCGTTGTCGCAAACCTGCCAACGGTGATATATTGGTGCCTGATAAGATTGTGAGTATGCTTGGCACCACGAGCGACCGAGTGCCCATCACCGAGATTGACAACATGCATGTCACACCTGCCGAGGTGGAACTGCTGCTCAAGGAGGGCGTGAAGATAGTTCCATCCATAGCCAAGACTCGCATCCTGCGTGCCTATGCTGGAGTGCGCCCGTTGGTGGCAAGCGACGATGACCCATCGGGGCGCAGCATCAGCCGTGGCATCGTGTGCCTTGACCACAAGGAACGCGACGGCATGGATGGTTTCATTACCATCACTGGTGGCAAGTTGATGACCTACCGCTTGATGGCAGAGATGACTACCGACCTGGTGTGCAAGAAACTCGACAAAATTGGGGCATGTACAACAGCAATTTTGCCATTGCCGGGGAGCGACGAGAAAGCACCCAAGAAACGTGGCAACCTGCATGCCGTGACAATGAAGGCTGCTCAGGAGCGCCACGGTTCGCTCACTAAAGAAATTAAGGAGCACACCAGCGAGGATAAGGCCATGGTGTGTGAATGTGAGCATGTTAGCGTGAGTGAATTGAAGTACGCCATCGAGAAACTTCATGTTAACAACCTTACCAATCTGCGCCGTCGCACACGCATGGGTATGGGCTCGTGCCAAGGAAAGTTATGTGCCTGTAGAGCTGCATCGTTGCTATGTAAGGCGGGTTGCGACGCTCAAGAAACTTTAGCCGACCTTGCATCGTTCATGAACGAGCGTTGGAAAGGTATGCGACCAGTCGCTTGGGGCTCTACCTTGAGCGAGGGGCAGTTGACAACAACAATCTATGAGGGGTTGTGCGGTATTACAATGAGTGACAAGAAATAACATGACGCAATATGAAATTTGATGTGATAGTGATAGGTGGTGGTATGAGTGCCATCATGTGTGGAATAGCCTTGGCTACCAGCGGAAAACGTGTGGCACTTATGGTGAAGGGTCAAAGCAAATTAAACTTTAGCTCGGGGTCGATAGACCTGCTAGGATATGATGAACAAGGCAATGAGGTGGAACATCCGCTTGACGTGATAGAGTCGCTCAATCCTCGTCATCCATATTCAAAGATGGGTGTGGCCAATGTGATTCACAATGCTGCTATGGCACCAGTGATACTTGAAGGTGCTGGCCTTAGTTTTTATGGCCGTTCAAGTGAAAGGAACCATTACCGCATGACACCGCTGGGCCTGCTACGCCCGTCGTGGCTCACTTTGGACGATTATGTTGCCATCGACAGCCAGAAGACTTTGCCATGGAGCAAGGTGGCTGTGGTGAGCATGCACAGTTTTCTTGATTTCCCTGCCGACTTCATTGCGTCGTCGTTCACCCGCTTGGGGATGGAATGTGATGTCTATGACATTAAGCTGGGCACAGTAGACAAACTCACCAGTAATCCTACTGTGATGCGATCAACGGCCGTTGCCAAGCTCATGCAGAACGACGGTGTGCTCAATGACTTTGCCCGCAAGATAAGGTCGAAGGTGGGTGATGCCGATATGGTGGTGCTGCCGGCTGTGTTTGGCCTTGATGGAGACGATACTATACAGAAAATCACTAAGCAGATAAAAGTTCCATTGCGTTTCGTGTCGACATTGCCTCCTAGTGTGGCTGGAACGAGGTTGCTGTCGAAGCTGCGCAAACGCTTTGTGCAGAATGGCGGCACATTCCTGTTGGGTAGTATGGTGAAGAACGGAAAGATGAGTGACGACCGGGTTTTGAGTGTTCAGGCAAAGAACTTCCCCGATCAGGATATTGAGGCCGACCACTTTGTGCTCGCCACAGGCTCATTCATGAGCGGGGGACTGGTGTCGACTCCTGAAAAAATCAGTGAGCCGATTTTTGGTTTAGATGTTGATTATGAAGGACAATGCGGCGATTGGAGCAAAGAGAAGCTCTTTGACACACAGCCTTACATGGAGTTTGGTGTCAAGACTGACAACGAGTTCCATGCCATAAAAGACGGTCGACCCATCGAGAATCTCTATGCCATTGGTTCTATCTTGAGTGGCCACAACAGCCTCAAGCTCGCCGATGACACTGGCGTGGCTGTAATGACAGCCTTGCAAGTAGCAAGGCAGATATAGTTGTTCGTAAGGATAGATATTCTAGACTATCTAGTCTATCTAGACAATTATTCTGATTTTTAGATTTAGCATTCAGTTTTGTGGACAATTAAAGCCACGGCGTGGGCTGCGATGCCTTCGCCACGTCCGGTGTAGCCGAGACCCTCGGTGGTGGTGGCCTTGATTGATACCTGGTCCAAGTTACAGTTCATACATTCTGCCAGTTGTTGCTGCATAGCAGGGATGTGCGGGTTCATCTTGGGCTGTTCGGCGCAGATGGTGATGTCGCAGTTGCCCAGCTTATATCCTTTTTCGTTGAGCAGTCGCATGACCTCTCGCAAGAGTTTGCGGCTGTCGATACCTTTGTATTTAGGGTCTTTGTCGGGGAAGTGGAAACCTATGTCGCGCAACGAGGCAGCGCCGAGCAGTGCGTCGCACAAGGCATGAATCGCCACGTCGGCATCGCTGTGCCCCAGCAATCCCTTGTCGTGGTCTATCTTCACGCCTCCAATCCAAAGCTCCCTGCCTTCTACCAGGCGGTGCACGTCAAATCCGTATCCTATGCGCATCATTATTAAAGGAATTAAAGGAGTTAAAAGAGAAAAAGGAATTAAAAGCCGTTTTCAACTTTCTCTTCCTTTTATGTTTTATCTCTGAAATCAGACTTCTTACTTGCCGAAGAGGTTTCGGATGCCGTCCATGTCGAACGAGAGAGTGAACCTCAAGGTTTGGTCGAGTGGGCTGTTTTGTGCTGTTGCAATCATGTAGGCCGCGTCAAGCTTGATGACGCTAAGCGCGAAGCCGGCACCCAGTCCAAAATATTTACGATTACCTTTGTACTTGTTTTCACTGAAATAACCACCACGCAAGAAGAACTGCTGGTTGTAGCTGTACTCAGCACCTACTGAGAAGTTGATTTCTCTCAACTCCTCTTTGAAACCGCCAGGAGCGTCACTAAACGACTTGAAGATACCCGTGATTGACGACATGTCTTTCCAGTTTTGCAGAGCCTGCTCATAATCCTCTTGATTATCATAGTTTGTGAGTCGAGGACGTGCTGGTACGAGCAGCTTGTTGGCCTCGGCACTGAGGGTGAGATTGTGGTAATCGGCAAGCGGGAAAGTGAAAGCAGTACCTAGCTTGAGGTTGGTGGGGATGAACGCTGGGTCATCACCGCCATTGTAGCTCACCTTTGAACCGATGTTCGAGATGTTGAAACCAAGGTTCCACTGGCACTCATTGCGTCCAATCATGGGATAGGTGTTGAAATAACCCGAGATATCCGCCGAGAATGCCGAGGCACCAGTAGTTTGGTCGGTGCCGCTATAGTTGGAGTAGCCCAGGTCGCTATAGATGTAACGCAGCACAACGCCCATCGAGAATTTCTCACTCAGCTTGCGAGAGTAACCCACATCGACCGCCATCTCAAAGGGATTGATGCTCGACAAAGCATTGCCTCCATCGTCGGCGCTGTTGATCTCACCCAGCGAGAAGTATCGCATTGAAGCACTCACTGCTTGGTTGTCGTTGTTACCAATCTTCCAGTATCCCGAGAGGTTGGCGAGGAAGATGTCGTTAACGAGTTTGCGCAGCCATGGAGTGTAAGAGAGCGAAACACCTGCCTTGCTGTAGGCAAAGGCATACTTCGAAGGATTCCAGAATTGCGAGTTGACGTCGGGGTCGGTTGCGGCACCCTGGTCACCCATTGATGCACCGCGTGCGTCGGGGGTGATGCTCAGTGATGTCACACCAGTGGTGATGGGGTTGAACTCCTCGTTCTTGATGTCATCGTCGGCGAGAGCGGCGAAGCTGGTAGTGAGCAGTGCCAAAGCCACGAGTATTCTTGTTGTTTTCTTCATAATCTAAAACAATGAATTTATTATTGTCTAAATTATATAACTCCAATAATTTGCTTTTATTGTATAATAAAAGGTAAAATATGAGCAGTGACATTTCGCTCACCATGATTATAGACAACAAGAAAAGCACCACAACGTGATTGTTGCAGTGCCTTTATGGATTACCTAATCTCTAATTAGTGAGAAGCGTTTACTCGCGGCTGCCAAGTAAACGTAGCAGATAGAGGAAGAGGTTGATAAAGTCGAGGTAAAGCGACAAGGCGCCAAGAGTGGCGAGTTTGCTAGCATTGGCCTCGTCGGTCTCTTGTGCCATCTGTTTGATTTTCTGGGTGTCCCAAGCAGTAAGGCCAATGAAGATTGCTACACCGGCAAAGCTGATAATCCAGTCCATGACGCTGTTTGCCCAGAAGATGTTGATGATTGTACACACAATAAGTCCAATGAGTGCCATTACCATGTAGGTGCCAAACTTCGTGAGGTCGCTCTTGGTGGTGTAACCATAGATTGACATTGCGAGGAACACGCCCGCTGTCACAAAGAAAGTGAGAGCAATCGAGGACATGGTGTAAATTAAGAAGATGGGTGTTAGCGTGATGCCATTAATCAAGGCATAGACATAGAACAAGAAAGCCGCCATGGGCGAACTGAGCTTGTTGATAGCCATCGAGAGAATGAACACCAAAGCCAATTCGGCGAAACAAAGCACCCAAAGCAGAGTTGTGGGTCCTGCTTCGTATCCATTAACATTGATAAAGAGCGACATAATCGCTTCGTTGCTGATGACGAGCCACGAAGTGAGAGCTGTCAAAAGCAGTCCGAGTGTCATTTTTACATACACCTTGCGCATCACTTGCGTCATGTAGGTGGTGAGAGACCATTCACTCTGTTGTGGTGCTGCCTGTGTGGCACTGGGCTGTGGCAGCGGTGGAATGTTGTTGTAGTTGTTCATATTGAATTTTTTAAAACTGTTTTAAATGGAATGCTTGCAAAAAGTGTGCCAAAAATCTACATGCGCTCTGGAACCTCAATTCCTAAGAGCGAGAAGGCGCGCTTGATGACGGTTGCCACGGTGCGAGAGAGCTCGAGGCGGAATACCTTCACGTTTTCGTCTTCTTCCTTGAGGATGCTGTAGTCGTGGTAGAACTGGTTGAATTCTTTGGCGAGCTCGTAAGTGTAGTTGGCGATGAGCGCAGGGCTGTAGGTATTACCAGCCTCTTCTACTACTGCTTGGAAGTCGGCAACGCGCTGAATGATGGCAATCTCTTTGTCGTTTGGAGTTACGGCGTTCACGTTAAGCGTTGGTAGGTTGTCGCCAGCCTTGCGCAGCAGTGACTGGATGCGCGCATAGGTGTACTGGATGAACGGTCCCGTGTTGCCGTTGAAGTCGATACTCTCGGCGGGGTTGAACAACATGTTCTTGCGTGGGTCAACCTTGAGGATGAAATACTTGAGCGCACCCATGCCAATGATGCGTGCAACCTCGCGTTTCTCGTCGTCGGTCATTCCCTCCAGGCGATCGCTAGTCATCGCCATGGCGTCGTCAACCATCTTGTCCATGAGATCGTCGGCATCGACTACCGTTCCCTCGCGCGACTTCATCTTGCCAAAGGGCAGTTCCACCATACCGTAAGAGAAGTGGATGAGGTCTTTGCCCCACTTGAAGCCGAGACGATCGAGCAGTAATGCGAGCACCTGGAAATGGTAGTTTTGCTCGTTGCCCACGACATATATCATCTTGTCGATAGGGTAGTCCTGGTAGCGAAGCTTGGCGGTGCCAATGTCCTGAGTAATGTAAACACTGGTGCCGTCGCTGCGCAGCAGCAGTTTGTGGTCAAGTCCGTCGGGTGTTAGGTCCGCCCACACACTGTTGTCGTCCTTGCGGTAGAATACTCCCTTCTCCAAGCCTTCCTCAACTTTTTCCTTACCTTCGAGGTAGGTTTGGCTCTCGTAGTAAATTTTGTCGAAGTCCACGCCCATGCGCTTGTAGGTCTCGTCAAAACCGGCATATACCCAGTTGTTCATCTTCTCCCAAAGGGCACGCACCTCAGGGTCGTTGTCCTCCCATTTTTTGAGCATTTCGCGGGCTTCTTGCATTAGCGTCGACTGCTTCTCGGCTTCTTCCTCGCTGATGCCTTTAGCTGCTGCAATCTCTTTGATTTCAGCCTTGTAGTGCTTATCGAAGAGCACATAGAAGTCGCCAATCAGGTGGTCACCTTTCTTGCCAGTGCTTTCAGGAGTCATGCCATTGCCCCATTTTTGCCATGCGAGCATCGATTTGCAGATGTGTATGCCACGGTCATTAACGATGTTGGTCTTCACCACTTTGTTGCCATTGGCTTTCATAATTTGTGAGAGGCTGAATCCTAGCAGGTTGTTGCGCACGTGGCCCAGGTGCAGAGGCTTGTTGGTATTGGGCGAACTGTATTCAATCATCACGAGTTTGCTCTCAGGAGTCTCAGCTTTAAAGCCGTAGTTCTCATCACTGCAGATGTCGTCAAGCAGCTGTGCCCAGAACGACGGCTTGATGGTGATGTTGAGGAAGCCCTTGATGACGTTGAATTTCTCAACGGCGTCGCAGTGGGCGGCAAGGAATTCGCCAATCTCTTGCGCTGTAGCGTCGGGAGCCTTGTGCGAAGCCCTTAGGAAGGGGAACACCACTATGGTAAGGTTCCCCTCAAACTCCTTGCGAGTAGCTTGAGGCACAATGGTTTGTGGCTCAACAGTTAAGCCATATAATTCTTTCACCGCCTGTGCGGTAGCTTGCGAAAGTATATTCTCAATCGACATAATATTATAGGTGTTTTTAGATTTCCAAACTGCAAAGGTAAGAAAATAATTCATAATTCACAATTCATAATGCACAATCAAGCAAAAATCATAGATATGTTGACTCTACATTTGACAAAAAACACTAATTTTGCATCGGAAAAAATTAAAAACTTAGAACTTACTACTTATTTATTTGTACCTTTGTGGCTTGAAAAGAAGATATTTGCATTACCCATTAAAAAGAGTGGTGCAAGGAATAAATGAAGTTTGATGCAATGAACTGGTTTACAGAGATATTGACTGGTAGTGGCGTGGCACATTCTATATTTATCTACGCCATTGTGATTGCTTTAGGAGTGCTCTTGGGCAAGGTGAAGATACATGGCATCTCGCTTGGCGCTACGTTTGTGCTTTTTGTTGGTATTCTTGCCGGCCATTTAGGGCTCACAGTTGACATGAACACCTTGAAGTTCATTCAGGAGTTTGGACTTATCCTGTTCATTTTCTCTATAGGTCTACAGGTGGGACCATCGTTCTTCTCGTCGTTCAAGTCTGGCGGCTTGCTGCTTAACGGCCTAGCGGTCTCAATCATCTTTTTGAACATCGTGGTTGCTTTAGGAATCTACTTTGGCGTGGGCGATGTGAGCATCACCGACATGGTGGGAATCCTCTCAGGAGCCATCACCAACACTCCTGGCCTTGGTGCCGCACAGCAAACGCTAATTGAGACTCAAGGTGAAGCTGCAACGGCTCTGAATGAGTCGATGTCGATGGGCTATGCTGCTGCCTATCCCCTTGGCGTAGTGGGGATTATCTTGTCGCTAATTGTGGTGAAGGCAATCTTCAAGATTGGCGTTGACAAGGAGTCGAAAGAGATAGAAGACGAAAAGACTAATTCACAGCTCCAGCCTCACCTTGTTACCTATAAGGTGACCAATAAACTGATAATTGGCAAAACTATTCAGCATCTACACAATATTATAGACCATAACTTCATCATTTCGCGCATTCGCAAGAACGACGGTCACGTTCATATTCCAGTGAGCGAGACCTTTATCGAAGAGGGCGACCTGCTGCTCGTGGTGATGAGCCAGCAAGACGAGGAGATGTTTGACGCTGTGCTCGGTCCCCACGAGGAGATGGACTGGAAAGCCGACCCTGACCCAGTTACAGCTCGTCGCATCGTGGTTACGAAGAGCGAGTTGTCGGGTCGCAAACTCGGCTCGCTGCGTTTGCGCATGGGTTACAAACTCAATGTCACCCGAGTACATCGCGCCGGTCTTGACCTGCTCGCCAGCCCCAACCTTGCGTTGCAGGTTGGTGACCGTCTCACTGTGGTAGGCAACATTAAAGATATCAATCGTCTCGCCAAGTATTTGGGCAACTCGATAAAAGCCCTTGACCACCCCAACATCTTCACGATGTTCTTGGGAATTGTGCTGGGTATATTGCTCGGAAGCATCCCAATCATGTTGCCGGGAATGAGCGTGCCAATGAAGCTGGGATTGGCCGGTGGACCACTCATTGTTGCTATTTTGCTGGGTCGATATGGCTACAAGATTAAACTCATTACATACGCTAGCAGCAGTTCCAACCTGCTGCTTCGTGAGTTGGGAATCTGCCTCTTCCTTGCCAGTGTGGGGATAGCTGCAGGTGGTAACTTTGCCGAGACGGTGTTTAACGCCCAAGGCGCTCGTTGGGTGCTCTACGGCTTTATTATCACTTTCATTCCGTTGCTCATTGTCACCCTTGTCGCTCGTGGCAAGTTTAAGCTGAACTACTGCACACTCATGGGAATGGTGTCGGGAGCAACCACCGACCCACCCGCACTTGCCTATGCCAACAAGATAGCCAACAATGACGCTCCCGCGGTGGCCTACAGTACAGTTTATCCGTTGACGATGTTCCTGCGCGTGATAACTGCTCAACTCATTATTCTTGCTTTGGCTTAGAATGTAGTTAAAGGAATCAAAGGAGTTAAAGGAGTCAAATAAATATAAAAACTTTAAACTAATCGTACATTGAAGAAGTAATGAATTTTACTCAGATTTTAAGTTCGGCGTTGGTGTTGCTCAGTATTATCGACATAGTGGGCTCAGTGCCTATCATTATGGATTTGCGCTCCAAAGGTCGCGAGGTGAGTGCTTGGAAGGCAACACTCTATTCTGCCATCGTGATGGTGGGATTTTACTATGGCGGCTATTGGATTCTTGAGATTTTCAACTGCAATATCCAGTCGTTTGCTGCTGCTGGAGGTTTCCTGATGTTTCTCATGGCGCTTGAGATGATTCTCGATGTGGAGATTTTCAAGAACAACGCGCCCAGCGGTGGGGCAACAATTGTGCCGATGGTTTTTCCGTTGATTGCCGGTGCTGGAGTTCTGACGACTCTCATTTCGCTAAAGGCGATGTATGCCGACATCAATATCCTCATTGGTTTGGCACTCAATATGGTATGGGTATTTGTCGTCATCAAGGCAACCGATAAAATACAGAAGTTTTTAGGCGAAGGAGGAATATTCTTCCTGCGCAAGTTCTTCGGCATTATCTTGCTTGCTATGTCGGTTAAGATGATGAGCGAGAACCTCTCAAAACTGTTTTAATGATAATACTATGATAAAGGAGATAGAACTGCGGGTTGATCCACGCACGGCACATTTTGTTGATGCTGTTGAAGAGTTGGTTGCCAAAAAAGAAGGCATTATGCGTCGCCGATTGCGAGGCGCTCGCATCATCCGTCGCTCAATAGACGCGCGCAAGGAGCGTGTGATGGTGAACCTGAAAGTTCGTGCTTATATCGATGAGCCCATGCGTGACGACCACCTGGTACAGCCCATTGAATATCGCCGTGTGAAAGGCGACCGTCAAGCCGTTGTGGTGGGAGCAGGCCCTGGCGGACTCTTTGCGGCGTTGCGACTCATTGAGCTTGGCGTTAAGCCCATAGTGCTTGAGCGTGGCAAGAACGTGAAAGAACGTCGTCTCGACGTAGCTGCTATCTCGCGTCAAGGCATAGTGAACCCCGACAGCAACTACTGCTTTGGAGAGGGTGGGGCAGGAGCCTATAGCGATGGCAAACTCTATACCCGCAGCAAGAAACGCGGCTCGGTGGAGCGCATCTTGGGCATATTCCACCAGCATGGCGCCAGCGAGGACATCCTTATCGACGCTCATCCCCACATCGGCAGCGACAAGTTGCCTGGAATCATCGAAAATATGCGCAACACCATTCTTGACAATGGTGGTGAGGTGCATTTTAATACTCGTGTAACAGAGCTGATTATTAACGACAAACACGTGGTGACAGGTGTTAAGAGTTCTACTGGTGAGGAGTTTATAGGACCTGTGATTCTTGCCACTGGCCATTCGGCGCGTGATGTGTATGAGATGCTCCATGAGGCCAAGTTGTACTTGGAAGAGAAGGGCATTGCCGTGGGCGTGCGCTTGGAGCATCCACAGCACTTAATCGACCAGATTCAGTACCACAAGAGTGGTGGACGTGGCGACTATCTCCCAGCAGCTGAGTACAGTTTTGTGACTCAGGTTAACGGTCGTGGCGTTTACTCGTTTTGTATGTGCCCTGGAGGCATAGTTGTGCCAGCAGCAAGCGAGCCTGGCCAGTTGGTGGTCAATGGCATGTCGCCGAGCACACGTGGCTCCTATTGGGCCAACAGTGGCATGGTGGTGGAGGTGCGTCCTGATGATGTGCCAAAACGTTTCCACCAGTATGGCGTCCTGCGTGTGATGCGCTTCCAGGAGGCACTGGAGCAACGTGCTTACCAGATGGCGGGCAACAGCCAGTGCGCTGGTGCTCAGCGTATGCTCGACTTTGTTCAAGGCAAGCCCTCTAAGCTTATTCCACCATCATCTTACGCTGCTGGTCTTCAGCCTTCGCGTCTTGACCAGTGGTTGCCTCAGTTCATTAGTCATCGCTTGACCAAGGCCTTCAAACTCTTTGACCGCCAAGCGCGTGGTTTCTTGACTAACGAGGCGATTGTGATTGGTGTGGAAACCCGCACGTCATCACCTTTGCGCATCACTCGCGATAGCGAACTTCTGCATCACATTGACGTGAAGGGGCTGTACCCCTGCGGCGAGGGAGCCGGTTATGCAGGTGGCATCGTCTCGAGCGCCATTGACGGTGAGCGCTGCGCCGAAGCTTTAGCCTCGTGGCTCAAGGAATGTGAACAACTGACATCTAAAAACTAACTACTAATGATAACCGTAATAGGCGCAGCCAATGTTGATATCTCTGCCAGTCCATTGGGACGGTATGTTCCGTGCGACTCCAATCCCAGTCGAGTGGAGATTGCTTTCGGCGGGGTGGGGCGCAACATCGCTCACAATCTGTGCTTGATGGGTGAGATGGTGAGACTGTTCACCGTCTTTGGTGATGACAGTATTGCTCTTACTCTGCGTGACGATTGCCGACGTGTGGGAATGACTGTTGACCCCATCCTTGAAGTGGCTGGTGCACCTAGCAATTACTTTATCTGCGTGAACGACCACAATGGCGAGATGCAGGCTGGTGCCGCCGACATGGAGCTCATGGCACATCTTACCCCCGAGATGGTGGCTGTCTACATTGACAGCATCAACGCCAGCGATGCAGTGGTTGCTGACTGCAATCTCACTGAGGAAGTTTTGCGCTATCTTGTTGCAAATTGCACTGCACCTCTTTATATAGATGCCACCTCGGCTGCTAAGGCTATGAAGATTAAGCCGCTCTTGGGCACTAATCGCACTGCACCGCTTGTTGTCAAGGTCAACCAAGCTGAGGCTGTGGCTCTCTCGGGCATCAAGGGCGATGTGGAGGCAATGGCGCGCTGGTTTGTGGAGCAAGGCGTGAGTCGAATCTACATCACTTTGGGCGCACGTGGTGTCTACTGTCACGACGACATGCATAGCGTCGCAGTTCCCGCTCAGGCAGTTACGGTCGTCAACGCCACTGGTGCCGGTGACGCTTTCATGGCAGCCGTGGTCCACTCTGAACTTCAGGGTGCCACAATGAATGAAGTCTGCACAATGGGCATAAAGGCTGCATCACTTGCTTTGCAATCCTCCACTGCCGTAAATCCCAATATCACCCAACTGACAAATAAAAACTAAGTAAAAAATATGAACAAATATCTCTCAGTATCTCAAGAAGTTAAAGAAGCGCTTGCTGCTGGACGGCCAGTAGTAGCTCTCGAGTCAACAATTATCTCTCACGGTATGCCTTATCCGCAGAATGTGGAGACTGCTATGAAGGTAGAGCAGACCATCCGTGACAATGGAGCTGTGCCAGCAACAATTGCAATTATTGGCGGCAAACTCAAGGCTGGTTGCACCCCCGAAGAAATCGAATATTTGGGCAAAAAAGGTCAAGCCGTGACCAAAGCCTCGCGACGTGACCTGCCAGTGCTAATTGCACGAGGTGAAGATGGCGCCACTACTGTTACAACTACCATGATAATTGCTGCTATGGCTGGAATAAAGGTGTTTGCCACTGGAGGTATTGGTGGTGTGCACCGTGGCGCTGAGACAACAATGGACATTAGCGCCGATCTCGAGGAACTGGCGCAGACTCCCGTAATGGTGATATGCGCAGGTGCGAAATCGATTCTTGATTTGGGCTTGACTCTTGAATACCTGGAGACAAAGGGCGTGCCAGTGATTGGCTTTGGCACAGAGGAGTTGCCTGCGTTCTATACCCGTCGCAGCGGTTTTAAGGTGGATTATCGCATCGACACCCCCGAGGAGCTTGCCGCTGCTTTTAATGCAAAGCTTGAGATGGGGCTCACTGGCGGAATGCTCGTCACAAACCCTATTCCCGAGGAGTATTCCCTTGACCCCGACTATATCAACGCCGCCATTGACCGCGCTTTGAAAAAGAGCATTGATTTGGGTATCAAGGGTAAGGAGGCAACACCATTCCTGCTTGCTGAGATTAAGGACATTACTGGCGGTAACAGCTTGGATGCCAACATCCAACTTGTGCTTAATAACGCTCGTCTTGCTGCTCGCACAGCAGCTTGTCTTGCTAAAAAAATGTAATATCTATCGCGATATTTGTTTAGAAAATATAAATACCTTAACTTTGCAAACTTGAGTAATAAAAATTATTTAAAAATAAGAACAAAATGAAGAAATTTTTACTGGCAATTGGAGCTGTTGTGGCTCTTGTAGCGCTTTCACAGCCCGTATCGGCAAACCGATGGGACGTAAATGGAGATGGTACGGTGTCATCTACCGATATCACTTTGCTCTATAACTATTTGCTTAATGGCGAATTGTTATACCCCGAGAGTGCTTATGACGTGAATAAAGATGGAACCATAACTTCGGTCGACATCACTGAGATTTATAATGTTCTTTTAAACGGTTTTCCAGTTGAGACCACTGAATATACCGTTAATGGTGTGAAATTCACGATGGTGAATGTGGAAGGAGGAACATTCTCAATGGGAAATCCCGATTACCAAAGCCATTTGGACTTCTATGCTGAAGGACCAGTACACCAAGTGACTGTAAGTTCATTTGCTATTGGACAAACTGAGGTTACACAAGAACTGTGGCAGGCTGTGATGGGATTTAATTACAGCGGCCACGGAGGAAGTTTGCAATACCCAGCTGAGTATATGACTTGGGAGTTGGTTCAACAGTTTATTTCCACGCTCAATGAACTGACTGGCAAGAACTTCCGCCTTCCAACAGAGGCTGAGTGGGAGTTTGCAGCTCGTGGAGGTAATAAGAGCGGAGGATTCCTCTATTCAGGCAGCAACATCTTAAATGATGTCGCATGGTATGATGCAAATTCTGGTGAGGAATCTCACATTGTGGGAACCAAAGCTCCAAACGAGTTAGGCATATATGACATGAGTGGTAACGTTTGGGAATACTGTAGCGACTGGTTTGGAGAATACAGCGCTGATGCACAAACCAATCCCACTGGTCCAGAGACTGGACAGGAAAAAGTGATACGTGGCGGTAGCTGGTATGGCGGAGCGAGTGTATGTCGAGTTTCGCAACGTTTCAAAGTTCCAACCCTCTTTGGCGACGACGACATTGGTTTCCGCTTGGCTCTCTAAACACACAATGCATTAAAGCATAATTGGTCCGGCATCGTAATGGTGCCGGACTATTTGTTTCTCCCTGCAAAAATTGTTTGAAATCGTTAAAAATCGCTATACGTTTCGCTGGGAGAGCGAAAATGCTTAACTTTGTAGGTTTTTAAAACCAATTTTGTGAATCAAAAGCGAAAAATAGCCGTTTTGGGAAGCACTGGCTCCATTGGACGTCAGACGCTTGACATCGTAGCCGAATATCAGCATCTATTTGAGGTGGATTTGCTTGTGGCCAACCGTAGCGCTGACTTGCTCATCGAGCAAGCATTGCGTTTCAAGCCTCGTAACGTGGTGATTGCCAGCAGCGACCTCTACGGCAAGGTGGCTCAAGCACTCGAAGGGACAGGCATCGTGGTGCACACTGGCGACAGCGTGGTCTCGGAGCTGGTGGCGTTGCCTGAAGTCGATACCGTAGTTACCGCAATGGTGGGCTACAGTGGCTTGGCATCGACCATCGCTGCCATAAAGGCCGGCAAGAAGATTGCGCTTGCCAACAAGGAGACTCTCGTCGTGGCTGGTGAGCTTATCAATAATCTGCTTACCGAGTCGCCATCAGTACTCTATCCCGTTGATAGTGAGCATGGAGCGTTCTACCAGTGCCTTGTGGGTGAGGACATTGAGAATGTGTCGAAACTCATTCTCACGGCTTCGGGTGGTCCTTTCCGCACTTTCCCACGCGAGCGGCTCGCCACAGTTACTAAGGACGATGCTCTGCGTCATCCCAACTGGGCTATGGGCGCGAAAATCACCATTGACAGCGCTACGATGATGAACAAGGGCTTTGAGATGATTGAGGCGAAATGGCTCTATGGCATCTCGCAAGAGCACATCGACATCGTGGTGCATCCACAATCGATAGTGCACTCCATGGTGGAGTTTGTCGACGGCTCGGTGAAAGCACAGCTTGGTTTGCCCGATATGCACCTGCCCATCCGCTATGCGCTGGGACTGCCGGGACGCTTGGCGACCAATGAGCCACGCATGACCATTGCTGACTATGCCACACTCACCTTCGAGAAGCCCGACTTTGAGAAATTCCCGCTGTTGGGCACCGCCTACGAGGCAGCGCGTCGCGGTGGCAACGTCCCCTGTGTGATGAACGCAGCCAACGAAATCGCAGTAGCAGCGTTCCTTGCCGACAAGATAGGCTTTAACGACATATACAACACAATAGAGAAAACAATGGCATGGGCACCTTACATTAATAGCCCGGGTTATGACGACTATGTGCAGAGCAATGCCGAGTCACGTCGCTATGCCGAATCATTGATAAATAATTAGAGTATACTTTTTTATTTTATGGACTTCTTATCAAATGCGTTTAATAACATAATTGGGTTCTTAACTTCAGCATCTTTCTGGATGAAAACGTTGCAGCTCATCATGTCGTTGAGCTTGCTCGTTTTTGTGCATGAGCTAGGACACTACTTCTTTGCTCGATTGTTCCGTATTAGGGTAGATAAGTTTTATCTGTTCTTCAACCCCAAGTTCTCTATTCTGAGATGGGATCCTAAGAATCACACGTTTAATTTTTTTAAGAAAAATCCAAGTGAGGAAGAAGAGGAAGAGCTGCGTAAAGAGGCTGATAAAGAAAGTGATAGGGCTAAGAAAACTTCTTGGCGCGACACTGTCTATGGAATGGGATGGGTTCCATTGGGCGGTTACTGCTCAATTGCTGGTATGGTTGATGAGACCACTTCCGCTAGCCAGTTGAGTGCTGAGCCCAAGTCGTGGGAGTTCCGTTCTAAACCCGCTTGGCAACGACTGTTTGTTATGGTGGGTGGTGTGTTGTTCAATTTCTTGACCGCTTGTGTTATCTACGCTTTTTTGACTGGTATTTATGGCGACAGTTATGTGCCTCTAAAAAATGCTCAATATGGAATGCGCTTTAGCCAGTGCGCTAAGGACATAGGCTTTAAAGACGGCGATATCATCCTTGGTGCCGATGGCAAAGAAATTATTAACAGCATCGACTCTGTACTCAACGCAAAAAAAGTGAGCGTGTTGCGCAACAATGCCGACACAGTTGATATTAATATTCCTAAGAATTACATTTTAAAGGTCGAAGACGATGCCCAGGCTCAGTCGAAGTCTGGAGTAAATAATCCACTGGTTTTTGCTGAGTTTATGTACCCCGTTGTTATCAAGAGTGTGACCAGTGGTGGTGCCGACAAGGCTGGCCTCAAGTCGGGTGACCAACTGCTGAGTGTTAATGGCGTGGAGACTCCCGATTACAGGTCTTTCCGTGAAGTGCTGCTCAAGAACAAGGACACGTCATCGTCAATAGCTTTTATGCGAGAAGGCAAGCTAGATAGCCTTAAGGTGCAGGTTGATGCTGATGGTAAGATTGGCATCTCAGTGAAACCAATCAATGAAGTGTTGCCCGTTGTTGTGACCAATTATAGCTTTATTGAGTCTGTAGGTATGGGATTCAAGAGAGGCTGGAGTCAATTGTTAAGCTACATTACCATGTTCAAGTATGTGTTCACCAAGGAAGGCGTTAAGAGTCTTGGCAGTTTTGGTGCTATAGGAAGCTTGTTTGGTGAGACTATAAATTGGTATTCCTTCTGGACAATTACTGCTTTCTTGTCAATCATTCTGGCATTTATGAACATCCTGCCTATACCCATTTTAGATGGTGGTTATGTGCTCTTCTTGCTCATTGAGATGATTACTGGCTGGAAACCTAGCGAGAAGTTCATGGACATATGTCTCAAGATAGGCTTCGCTTTCATCTTGCTGTTGATGGTTTACGCCTTAGGCAATGATGTTTTCAGGTTTGTACTTCAGTGATTTACAAGCCCAATAACTAACAACTAAAAACTATCATCTGTTGTGATTTATAAAAAGATAACCCTCAGGCGTGGCAAGGAGGAGTCGCTCAGGCGGTTCCATCCATGGGTGTTCTCGGGTGCGATAGCCAGTGCCGACGACACGATTGAGGAGGGCGACCTCGTGTCGGTTTTCGCCAGCGACGGCACACACATTGGCAATGGCCACTTCCAGGTGGGTAGCATCATGGTGCGTATCCTCGTATGGGGCGACACTGCTATTGACGATGCCTTCTACTGCGACCGCCTTGAGCAGGCATGGAATGTGCGCCGCACGCTCGGTCTTATGCGTCCCGACAACAATTCATTCCGACTCGTTCACGGCGAGGGAGACTTCCTGCCAGGACTCGTGGTCGATGTGTATGGCAGCACCGCTGTTATTCAGGCTCATTCGCCTGGTATGCACTTCGCCCGTAAGACCATTGCCCAGGCACTTGTGAACCTGCCCGATGGTGTTATCAGCAATGTTTATTACAAGAGCGAGACTACGTTGCCTTATAAAGCACATCTCGACCCCGAGAACCAATATCTCATTGGTGCATTCGATACTGATGTGGCTATGGAGAACGGCTTAAAATTTCATGTTGACTGGCTGCGCGGACAAAAGACGGGCTTTTTCGTCGACCAGCGAGAGAACCGTGCCCTCGTGGAGCGTTACTGCCATGGACGCCGCGTTCTCAACATGTTCTGCTACACTGGTGGATTCTCGTTCTACGCTATGCGTGGAGGCGCGCAGCTTGTGCACTCGGTCGACAGTTCGGGCAAAGCTGTGATGCTTACCGCGCGAAACGTTGAGCTCAATTACCCAGGCGATGAGCGACACAAGGCCTTTGCCGAGGATGCTTTTGACTACCTCGACCGCATGGAGCGCGACGCCTACGACCTTATCATCCTCGATCCGCCCGCATTTGCCAAACACAAGAGCGCATTGAAGAATGCCCTCATTGGCTATCGTCGACTCAACGCCAAGGCTTTGAGCAAAATCCAGAGTGGGGGAGTGCTATTTACCTTCTCATGTTCACAGGCTGTGAGCAAGGAGCAGTTCCGTGTTGCCGTCTTCACAGCTGCTGCCCAGAGCCGTCGTAAGGTGCGCATTCTCCACCAACTCACCCAACCCGCCGACCACCCCATCAACATCTACCATCCCGAAGGTGAGTACCTCAAAGGCTTAGTCCTCTATGTCGAGTGATTTATAGTGAATCGTACAAGTAATCTTTCAGGCTCTTTTCAGCGTTTGATAGACAGTGAATCGCTGCAAGGTAAGATAAAGACAATATACTTTTTCAGAAAATATAACAACTAAATTCTTTTAATTATGAAGAAAATGCTTTTGTTAATGGCAATCGTGTTGCCTTTCATTTTTAGCTCATGCGGTGATGATGATGACATTCTATCATCTCGAGAAAAGGAGCTTGTGGGTGAATGGGCTATAATCAAAGCTTCTGAAACACAGGCTGATGATTTTCATTATGTTTTCAAGAAAGAGCGCACTGGTTCCCGAAGGCATTTGGTGGATGGCAATGTGGTTACTGACATAGCATTTAAATGGTCTTTGGATGGTAATAGATTGACACTTGATTATGGTTCGGGTCAACAATTGGTCTTGGAAATTACCATTACAATTGAAAAGATGCATGTGGTTTATGTTGCCACTGGCGTTGCTGAAGATTACAAAAAAGTGGTTGTCTCTGAAGACGAAGACTAAACGCCCAGGTATTTTGTTGCATGCTCGGAGTTATCATCCTATCAGTTTTGTCTGCAATAGTGGTTGCTCTTAGCGCAATCATTTTATCAGGTAAAGGTGACAACCTTATTGCGGGTTATAAAAACGCAAGCAAGGAAACGCGACAGCAATACGACATAAAGCGACTTAGGCTTGTTGTTGCATTAATGTGCTTGTTGCCTACACTTGCATGCTGGGTGCCATTTATTACTGACAACATTTTTCTCATATTGTTGTGTTGCCCATTCCTGTGTGTTATTTTTGTTATTACAGGTTTGCATGCCATAAACACATGGTGTAAAAAGAAATAACTCCCATGTGTTATGAAAGTCTGAGCGGTTGATTTACAAAAAAGGTAAATCAACCGCAGGTGATTTTCCAAGAGAATGCTGATCTGCATGAGACTACCAACGCCTGATGAATAATAAATCGCTAAAAGTAAACGGAAATAGGAGCTTAATAAACATAATAATATGGTTTTTAATCCGTTAATTATAAAAGAAATAGTTTATATGTTATGGCGATAATAGAACAATGTCGAAAATGTAGAAGGAACTTGAGTGATTGCCCGTATTATGTACAGGAAGAAGTGAAACCATGCAAAAACTATATGTACCCGATAGATAATAGCACTTTTTTTAGCAACTTCTTGAGTCGAAAAGGAAGAATAGGAAAAACACAATATCAGGTTATTGGATTAATATCTTTGTGTGTGCTTTTTCTCTGTATGTATTTAGCGAGTATTATAGTAGGCTTTCTCATGGCCTATAATATCAATATATTTGTTTGTGTAATTATTTTTTTTCTTATTATTACCCCACCGTTTATTATTATTAGTTTTGCCAAAAAAAGACGTTGCAATGACTTAGGAACAAGTTCTCGATATACAACGTTTAAGGAGTCGATTTTTAATAATGGCGAAGATGGCATAAATGAAAACGGGACAGAACCACTAAAACCATATGCCCCTCAAGTGGAATGGAGAGAAGAATAAAGGTGTTCATATGAAAAAACAGGGTACGACTCACTTCATTTAAATCTAAAAGTATCCCACAATCTTGAATCAGTCCTTTTCGCTCGTGGGCAAAGTCCTCAACATCGAGGGCTTTGCCGTGGGCGAGGACGGTGTAACGCTCACCGCCGCACAAGTGCAGGAGATCGAGCGTGCGCTTGCCGAACGCGACAAACGCAACACCGAGCTCGCCGAACAACTGGAAGCGGTGAAAAAGTCGCCAGCCGACACTTCCACCGCAGTAATCAATGAAAGCAAGTCCGACACTCACCAACCACTTGACGAGGTGGAGAGTTTTGCACAGACTTGCAACAGCTCCCGTGCATTGTACAATCAACTCCCTTGATTGACGAAGCAGCTCATGAAATCACAGAATCCAAACCCTAATCCAAGAAAAACACACTATGGCAGGAAGACTTAATTTCACCCTGGAAGACTATCAGACCGCGGCCATCAAATGGCGCAAGGATCTGCTTATGCTTCCCATCATCGGAATCTCCGACACCCTGCAATATATGACAGGGCGTCCCGGAATCCGATACAAAGAGATTGTGGGCACCATCAATGCTGATGCCCAGTTTGCTCCCTACAAGTCCAACCGACGCGCCGACGTGGATCTCACGCTCGACCACCGCACGCTGGAGACCCACTTCGGCAATGTGGTGCTCGACTTCGAGCCGAACACCGCCATCAGCACACTGCTCGGCACCGGCGCAACGAAAGGCGACGGTCAGATGACCACGCCCACCGCTTTGCACGTGCTGGCACTTATCGCAAAAGGCTTGTCCTCGCACCTCAATGATGCTATTTGGAACGGCGTGCGTGATGCCAATGGCGACACCACTCACGATTTGTTCGATGGCTTCGACACTATCACCGAAGCGGAGATTGCCGCCGAGACCATCAGTGAAACCAACAAGAACTACATGAAGCTCACTGAAGAAATCACCGCCGCCAACGCCGTTGACGTGGCGAAGGAGATTCTTTATTCGCTTGACCCACGCTTGCGTGCAAAAGACTTGAACTTGTACTGCTCGCAGGACTTCGCCGACAAGTACAACGAGGCCATGTTGCTTACCCACGGTGGTATTAACTACTACAACCAGTTCAATCAGAACTGCGTCGAGGGAAGCAACGGACGTTTGCACATCGTGCCGCTCTACAACAAGACCGACAGCAAATTCTTCCACGTCACACCCAAGAGCAATATGCTCGTGGGCTATGACCAGATGGGCGACGTGGAAAGCATCATGGTCAAGGAGTATGCTCCTTTCGTGCTTACCTACATCGCCACCATGTTCTTTGGTGTGCAGTTCGAGAGCATCGACTACCGCACACTCAAAGTAATTGAGTTGGCTGACAATGATTCAAATCCATAACCCATAAAATCCACACATCGTATTATGGCAACGAATTGTACCAGTATTCAAAACTCGCTCGCTTGGTGTCAGGGAACGCCCGAACTCCCTGGCATCAAGAGGCGAATCTACTACATCAGCAAAGACCAAATCGTGAATTGGCCTACGCTCCAGCACGACACGCATGGTCGTCTCACTTCGGCAGTGTATAACGGCAACTTCGAGCTTGCCGCCGATGCCACTTGGAAGTTCATCGACATCCTGCCCGATAAGTCACAGCTCACCAGTGAGGCACAGGGCGAATACCCCAGCCAGACGCAGTTGAACAAGCTGACCGCAGTTCACCCAGGAGTGGGCGTTAACGCTTCGGCTCTTGCCGCTTACGTCAACAACTGCGACTGCGTGTTCCTTGTCGAGACAGTCAGAGGACGTTACCGTGTAGTCGGCAGCGAGAAATGGCAGGTCAAGTCCACGGTCGCACAGGATCTCGGACAAGGTGCCACCGGCACCACCAGCACCACGCTCTCGGTGGAAGCCACCGACGAGTGCCCCGCTCCCTTCTACAACGGAAAGATTGAGACCGAGGACGGTGTAATCAACCCGTCTGGCACTGCTACACAGTGGAACGGCGATGACCAAATCGCCGGTCCAGTCCAAATGGATCCGAATGACCAAATCGCCGAACCATACAATCCCTAATGACTGCCAATCGGCATGATTGACAGCCAGCGCGACATCGGGAGAACATCGGTCGACATGGGAGAGGTCTTGCGCGACATCTCCTTTCCTAATGCCGACCTTGATTCTCTCGATGTTTCATTTCCCGACAGCGGTTCTGCACCCCAGAGCCGCGCCCAACAAAAGGATTTGTTTGCCGTGCAGAAACGCAAGTCGTGGGATAAGTCCACCGAGGCTCGGTGTGACTTCTCCTATAGGCTTCGGCTGACACGTCGCTCGGACATCAACTTTATCTCCATCTGGCAAAAGACCGTCTACGGACGCACACTCACCGACATCAAGGGCGACCCTGATATGGTGGACTTCTTTGCCGTCAGCATTTGCCCGGTCATCAAGGAAATGCTCGGCTACAACCTCAAAGATGGTAACTGGTGCATTGTCACTTCACCGAAACGCCGTCACAAGGTCAAGAACTTTTCGACGCTCATCAGCGAGAAATTGGGGCAAATGCTGGAGATTCCGTTTTACGAGGACGTGGCATTTTGCCACACTAAACAACGGGTGAACGCTGTTTTTGACCTCAATGTACTGCCCAAGGAGCCAAACATCATTGTCTATGATGACTTTGTGACAACGGGGCAGACATTGGCGGCTATGCGCAGGTTGCTCCAGCCGTTGGGCAAAAATCTCGTTTGGTTTACTAACGTCAACAATAAGCTTTGAAATATGAACGAAGAATTTACCAAGCAGGTACAAGATTGGCTGAATACTGCCGCCGAGGAGCGAGACAACGCACAAGGCGCGTTGCTCTTGCTCAAACTCACCGGCAACCAAATCATGTACCGAAATCTGATGGCTAATCCGAAACGGAACGCCCAGTTTATTGAATACCAGTTGCAGAAACGGCTCAACTTCCGGCTAGCCAAGCTGACCCATGAACAGGTAGAGCAAATGCAGTCGCAAGTCAATGTCATCGTAACGAAACGACACCTTGAACCGAAGCAGGAAAACCCTGCCAACGAGTTCCGCAAAGGCAAGCGTGCCGACCACGACACGCTGCCCGATGAGATTCAGGCCCTCTATGTCGAGAACCTGGGCATCCTTCATAAGATGCGCGAGCTTCACCTGCGGCTGCGTAATCTCTCCACAGAGGAAAATCCTGCTCGTGACTGCGACCGCTATCCGTTCCTCAAAGAACTTATCGAACTTGATAAGCGGCTGCACGCCAATTGGGAGCAGTATGACCACTTCACAGGTGCCGACGGCGAGGCGGTGATGACTGCCGACGCACGCGAGGAGAGTAAGAAGGCAGTCCGCTGGATTAACCTTGCCAAAGGCAGATATGCCAAAAAGCCAAGCGAGGAACTGAAAAGTCAGATCCTCGACTTCTATGGCAAGGTCATCAATCCTACGGACAAACTCACCAGTGATTTGAAGAAGCTGGGATTACTTGAATGAAAAGAACGGCTGACATATCGGACTTCCTAAAACCCATTCGGGAGAAGCCCTATCAAGCCTACTTGTCAAATGCCTTGCAGGTGGCGGACGTTCTCGACTGGGTGTTGCGACAACTCGGCAAGTCCGAGGTGTGGCAGACATCGTTCTCAATCAGCGAGGAGTTCATTCGCCGATTGTACTTCATCGAGAAGTCCGGGCTCGTCACTCGGTTCAACCTCGTGCTCGACCACAAGGCCACCAACAAGACGCTGAAACTGTGGGCGTTCATCACGCAGGTAATCACCACCACCTACCTTGCCGACAACCACAGCAAGGTGCTGCTGGTCAAGAGCGAGAAAGGCGAAATGGTCAGTATCATTACGTCACAAAACCTCACACGAGGTAACAGGTGTGAGAGTGCCGTAGTGACAACCGACCCTCAAATTTTCGCCACGCTCTTTGCTCAAATCGAAGATTTAATCACCAATCATTCTGTCCCACTCAATGACCTATTCAGAAGCAGAATTGCAGCAGATTGAGCAGTTCGCATCAATCTACCTCAAAATATCGGACATGGCGGTGATTCTCGGTGTGCCTGTCGAAGTCTTGCGAGAAGACATCGCCGACAAGTCAACCGCAGTGAGCCAGCACTACCGACGTGGCAAAGCCGCCTCGAAAGTGAAACTGCTTGCGCAAGAAATGCAGCTGGCGCAGGTTGGCTCACCGCTAGCCATCGAGAACACACATCGCAATCTGCTCGATATGGAAGACGACGAGTAGTTATGGCACAACACAACACCCTCGATGTTTGCCGTGTCGATTTGTTCACGGCAGAAGATGAATTGAGGCAACGATACCCCGAAGTTATCGTTGCCCGTGTCCTTCGTATTCGTGACGAATACAACTGGTTTCTCGCCAACCCTGACGCTAAAGACCGTCAGTTTGTCGAGCAAGCGGTCAGCCGTCACGGCATTAGCAAGGTGCTGGCGTATTCCGACCTTGCCATTGTCAAGGCTCTGCTGCCGCACCTCGCACAAGCGAGCCGTGACTTCCACCGCTATCGCTATAATGAAATGATCCTTGAAACATTCCAGATGGCGAAGAAACGCAAGGACACGAAGACGATGGAGAAAGCTGCTTCGTCTTATGCCAAGTTCAACAGAGTTGACCTCGAAGACGAGCAAGCAGTGCCGTATGACCTTATCGTGGTGCAGCCGTTCACGGCAACGGCAGACCCCACAGTTCTCGGCATTAAGCCCATACCGAACATTCAAGAGCGTATAAATGCGCTCATTAAGAAGTATCAAGCCGAGAACATCGACATCGAGGACATCGAGTTCGAGGAACCCGACCTCGAAATGAAATCCCTTATGCCGAACTATGACGATGAAGAAACCGCAGGAGAAGAAAATATACTTTAATGCGCCGCAACGCTTGACGCAGCTTATTGGTGCCAATACCACCGTAATTGTCGCTGGCCGTCGAACAGGCAAGACGGACAGCATCGCCTCGCCATTCGTGTTGCGCAATATGCAACGAATGCCTGGCAGCACTGGCGGCATTGTCGTGCCGACCTACAAGCACGGACTGACAAACACCATTCCGGGCTTGCTGGCGGCGTGGAAACGATGGGGATTTCTCAATGGCGTGCATTATGTCATCGGGCGAAAACCGCCCAAGTCATTCGGCAAGCCCATCATCGAGCCTGCCGAATATGAGCACGTCATTACTTTCTACAACGGTTCTTGCGCCATCATCATTTCGCAAGACCGACCGGGCAGTTCCAATTCGCTGACACTTTCGTGGCTGCTCATCGACGAGGCAAAGTTCATAGACTATGAACGCCTCAAAGATGAAACACTCCCTGCCAACGGCGGCATTAAATCGTATTTCGGACATCATTCGTTCAACCACTCCGTGATGATCCTATCCGATATGCCGCAGACGCAGAAAGGCTCGTGGTTTCTCCACTACCAAGAAAAGATGGACGTTGACCTTATCGAGACGATTAAGGGCACCGTCTATGAGATTTGGCACGTCAAGCAACGCATACGCGAGCTTGTCGCTGGTTACAAGTACGTGCCTGATTCTCTCTACGCCTATCTGCGTCGGCTCGACCGCAATCTGAATAGAATGCGGTCGGTTGCAGTTTACTACAAGGAATATTCCTCGATAGAAAACCTGCAACTGCTGGGCGAGAGCTACATCAAGCAAATGAAACGAGACCTCACGCCAAAGACTTTCCAGACCTCAATTCTTTGCCAACGAATAGGAATCGCTAAAGACGGCTTCTATTCGTCGATGCGCGAAGCCCATAAATACAACGCCAGCGACTTCGATTATCTCGACTCGCTTGGCTATGACTTCAACGAAAGTCAGTTGGACTGCCGAGCCGACAAGGACTTGAATCCTTTCGCGCCCATTTGCATCGGAATGGACTACAACGCCAACATCAACTGGATTGTTGCCGGTCAGCCGCACGGCAGACGGCTCAATGTCATCAAGTCCTTTTACACCAAGTTTGAGCGCAAGATACCTGCGCTCATTGATGATTTCTGTCGATACTATGCCCACCACCAATGCAAGGTCGTGGTTTACTACTACGACAGTACCGCTCTCGGCGGCAACTATGCCGTCAACGAGCAGGACTTCCATTGGGTGGTGTGCCACGAGTTTGAGCGGCACGGCTGGCAAGTCGAGGACATCAACCTCGGCAATCCCATGCGGCACGATGAGAAATACTTGCTCATCAACCAGGGCTTTGCTGGAAAGCAACGCCTGATGCCGATGTTCAACCGCCAAAACAACGATGACCTCATTTTGGCTGTTCAGACCGCCGGGGTTGTGCGAGGTCGCAACGGCTTCCGCAAGGACAAAGGCGGTGAAAAGTTGGCAGAAACCGAAGAAGATCTGCTCCAACACCGCACCGACGGCACGGACGCTTTCGACACCCTATACATAGGCTGTGAAAAGTTTCCGTACCGTGATACCTACGGCATAAATTCGAGCGGTGTTCTCTAATCGCCTACGTTGGCACGGAAATTGCTTATACATTTTTGAGAAACAAATGTAAAAATATCCGTGGCCAAAAAAATCCATTGCGTTTGGATTTATTAAGGTGAGTGTGCATGTTTTTTGCACACCCTCAATAGTATATTTGCAGATTGTTTAAGATGTTGTTACGGCAAATATTTGTCGCAACCCATTAACTATTTGTATTTAGTAATGGAACAGACACTTAAATTCACACCCCAGCCTTATGCAACAATGATTGCTAAAGGCTTGCTGAATGCAGTACGAACACGACTGCATTTCGAAAAAGCTCAACGCATTTTCATCTATGCGGGTGAGCCAGTAACGAACCCTGCAATGCCCATCGAGTGGCAGCAGGAAGTAATCAACCATCAGCTGTTCGGCAACCTTGCCGAAACAAAGGACTTGCCCACCAACGAGCTTGTAGGCTTCGTAGATGTGCTGTGTCCTGCCGACCCCAAGTCGAGTGTGTGGACGCTTGACGAAGAACCTGCCTACATCGTAGGCAACGCCCACGCCTTCGACAACCCTCTTGTCTTTCTCGAAAACGAGCATGGCAATCTTCGTGGCATCGAGGACTTCATCCCCTCGCACGTGTTCAAACCAGTCAATCCGTTCCTGCTTGACTATGACGAAGAACTTGTGCTGCCCGTCAACCGACGCTTGTTCCACATGGCAGCTATGCGCCAAACGCTGAAGTTCGAACTTACCGGCTTACTTGCAGTCACCGTTCTTGATGACAATGGCGAACTCAAACCGTTCACAAAATTCACTGTCATCAACAACCGTCGTGCTAAATCTTTCCTCTTTGAGGGAGAGATTTGTCACGAACTCACTGCCGATGAAACCGACTTGCAACGCTACCCAAGCGTCACTTCTGCAGATGGTACGACAACGAGAGCGCAGCTTGTGCTCTCGTGCCGTTATGCGCTCACCGACTGATTTTTCCTACAAAATCACTCCGTTTAGGAAAAATTGTCGTACCTTTGCAATGCCGAAAACATCGTTTTTGACATTACATAGGTTGTTCTAAAGAACATTATGCTTCTCGATGATTTGAAAACGTAGGAACTTTTCATTGATGAACGACGAAAGCATAGTGGTTTCTCTCGCATATTGCGTGAGCCACTTTATGCACTCGTTCATCTGGTTATCCTACGACCATCAAATCTAGTGCTGTGGTTCACGCATTTTTTTAGCTCCGTTAAGTTTTTTCTATTTTAGTGTGCAAGATTTTTGCTCACCTGTGATATACCTTTGCAGCGGTGAGAATAATATTCATTCTCATTTTTTCGTTAACATATTATATAAATCCTTATTTATATGGCTGATAATATCCTCAATCCGTGGGCTATAGATAGCAACGGGAAAATAATAAGCATTGAACATGCTCGCAAAGGAGAAGTGTATCATTGCCCTGTTTGCAAGGAACTGCTTTCCTATTGCAAGAAAGGCGATGGCCCACGCGCTCGCATTGACCATTTCAAGCACCAATCCAATACAAATTGCCATGGTGGCGGTGAATCTGAAATCCACAGGATGGCAAAGGAGAAAGTTTATGAGATACTGCGGCACTTTTTAGACAAACACTATGAGTTGCCCATTACATGGACTTGTCCTGATTGTGGAATTGACATGAAGGCAAACTTGCTCAGACGAGCTAAAGATGTGCGCATGGAACACGACCTCGATGCGGCGCGTCCTGACATTGACTTGCTCGATGACAAGGGTAACACAATCATTGCCATTGAGATTGTATTTACCCACGATGTCGAAGCAAGCACACTTCGTTTTTATGACAACAACAATATTGTGCTTGTGCGAATCGTCGTGAGATCAGCTGAAGACTGCAACGACATGATGCACAAACTACAATTCCCAGACAGTTGCAATCTTTGCTTTAACGAAGATTGTAAGCGAGGCGAAAAGATGCAGGTGTATAGGAAGATAATTCCAGTAGTTGACAACAATAGAATTGTTGGTCTTGCTGTTGCTTTAGATAACCCATTCGAGGAAGAAATCATTAAAGGTTTACCATTCAACGAACAAGACAAGCGTACTGCAATAGCCATAGCCAAAGAGAAATGGCCAAAACATCAACTCTATTTTAGCGAAGTCCCGGCTTATCCTTATGCGTTGTTAAAGCCCATTCAAACAATGAGTTTTCAATCTAGGATGAGGGCAACACCAAGTCCCTACCATACCGGTCTTGAAGAAGTTATGCGCCAGCGGCAAGTAAAAGCTATCCGTAGAAACTATGCAATAAGAGCAAAAAAAACAGGTGGCAAACGTCGTCGTTAGACTTTTTTTACTACCATTGCATTTCGTAGTAAGAGTATTTCATACTCTTATCCAGCAAAAGACCATAGTTATTAACGATATACAAACTCCTTTGCAATTTTATGAGCTTTGGTCGGCTCGCTGGGAATTGCATTGGAGTTTGTTTTTGTTAAAGCAATGAAAACTAACTTTAGTAAAAAGTACAACGAGAAATCAGCAATAACGACAAGAAAAAAAGCAAAAAGGGTGACTTTGGATATGTGTACCAAAATGGGAACGAATTCTTTATTGCGCTGAACTTCCAAATCAGATTCAGGTAAGACATAGATTTTATGAAAGACCAACCCAGTAAACAGCAGCTCATTTTGCTTGTAAACTCGCTGTGCAAGTTACAAGACAAAATCTTGTCGGTTAAAGGAATGCCGAAGCACATTCAGCAACCCATCGCTGACAAGGTTGAGCCATTGAAAGCTCCATTGTTTTTCCTCTGGGAAAAACTGGGCTACGGAAGTCCTACCGAACTTTCGCCGCAAGGCATCAATGGCTACTGGATGGCATCTTTCCAAACATCGCCACCTGATTTCCTCTCGGAGTGCATCCAGCAGCTCCGAACATTGGAAATCCCCATCAACGAATATGACGGCGGCATTGATCTGCAAAAATCACTCATCAATTTCTATTCGGACCTTCAAGAAATGTATTGCGATTAAACAACACAATAAAGAATTCAATGTTTTGCGAAGTAGCTGTGTCATTTCGCATGCCCTATAAGGGTCTTGTTAGTGTCAATACTATTAACAAGGACATTGTTTGGGCAATCCTGTACGAGGCTTTTCGAGAGCAGTACTTTGAAGGGATTGCCCTTTTTCTATACCAACCGCTGTGAGGCGGTGGTTTGCTCATCGGTATAGTGGGCGTTGCCGCTCACTATATTGTTGATTTTCTGAAAAACTTCAGCTTTATTAAGCTCACGCAGATAGTTGCGAATAATTCTATGCGCTCTCATTTTTTCAAAAAAAGTTCGTTGCTTTTGTTTGAAAAGTGGGGGGTGATGTGTTATATAGATGTAAAGTTAGTAATTTTGTCGGCAGATTACGAGATTTGTAAATGACTATTGACGCATTTGAACTGATAGCTCCACAGCTGAGGGCTGCTGCCGTAAACAAAGCAACAGCAATGGGCCTCGACTATGACGAGTCGCAAGACATCGCCCAGGAGACGCTGTTGCGGAGTCGGCTCTACAATCCTGAGGGTTTTGCCTCAGTGATTGCACACCGATTATCGCTGAACCACTTGCGTCGCAAGCCTCCGCTTCCGTTAGAGAGCGAGGAGTCCGCAAGTCAGACCAACCCATCGCCGCTGGACGAAATCATACAGCAAGAGGACGTACAGTGGCTCGAACAGAAAATCAAGGAGCTGCCATCCACCCTGCACGCAGTGTTGAAAATGCGCCAGGATGAGCGATACTCCAACGAGCAGATTGCAACTCTGCTCGGAATAAAGGAAGACAGCGTTAGCACATTGCTTGCAAGGGCACGAAGGCAACTTATGGAACAAATCAAGCAACTACGCAGAGAACAACAATGAAACAATATTCACGACATCAGATAGAGGCTTTGCTCGGCAAATTCATGGCGGGCAAGACCACCATTGAGGAGGAGTCGTTGCTGAGCAAATATTTCAACACGACCCACGATGTGCCTGCCGAATGGGAAGATTATCAGGCTTTGTTCGGCTATATCGACCGTGGACTGGAAGGAGACCTGCTTCCCGAAACATCCTCACCATCACATCGCAAATGGCTTTGGTGGGTTCCTGCTGCTGCAGCGGCAATCGTGGCACTCGTTTTCGGCTTCAAGGTTTTAAACAAACCAGAAACCACACAGCCTATTTCATCGCCGATAATCACTCAAAAGGCAGATCCAAAAGATGAGTCGATTGACCAGAAGACCGGCAATCCTCATGTGGCTGAGAACGAATCAGCTGACAAAAACATTTCTGCACCTAATAAAGCAGACGTCGTTGCAATCAAGCAGCAATCGAGAAAGCAAAAGCATTCTTTGACTGTCTCACATCATGAGGCGCAGACCAATCTGATTGCACAAAACGAACGGCTTTTGCAAGAGAACGGGCGGCTGCAACGAGAACTTGAAGAACTGAACCAGCGAGCCATCATCATCGACATGGAAGCCATGGGCTACCAAGCCGTGAAGGACGAGAACGGCTCAATAATTTACGTGGATATGCAACAAGAGATAGATAATCAATTCAACAACCAATCAACTAACATACCTGGATTATGAAAACAAAGTATATTATCCTTGCGCTGGCGATGTTCATCGCACCTGCGGCAATGGCACAAGACTATTTCGCAAAGTTGAGATATTACTTTGGAGATAATTCGCCTATCGTCCAAAAGCAGAACACGCTGAAGGTTCACAACACCTTCACCAACCCCGAGAACGGGGAGAAAGAAGGCGAGCTCACAATCTATAAATTTGTATTGCCTGAATCTGACGTCAGTTACACCGACAGCGTGAGAGTGCTGTATGAGGCCATCAGCCAAGCGATGGACGATGGCAAGATTCCCAGACGCGGCATCTACACTTTATGGAGCATCACCGGCAATAAAGACCGTTGTTATACTGGGTATCGCTTGTATCATAATAAAAGCGAGTTCACACTTGTGGGAACTGAATCCGACAACTGCTACACAGTAGGATTGATCAACGAGGATGACACACAGTTCAGAACTACTTACACCATAGAGTGGAGCGAAACGTCAGATGGCGGAGTCACAGGTAGGCTGATCACCACATACGCACCCATAAAACCACAAATAGAATCTCCCACAGTTACCCCACCTTCAGAGCCAAAGAACGATAACAAAATGTGGATGAGAAAACTGTTCTTTTATCTTGACAAGCTCAAAGATGGCGAATCTCTGTATCTATCCGGGCTTTACTCATTGGCGAAAGAGTGTGATATGCTCGACCATGACGACCTACAGGTCGCCATCGGTCAAATCAAACTGTCAAAAGCAGAATTTGAGCGAAAGCACAAGGACGCATCGAGCATTCTCTTGCTGCAGCAGGTCATAGAGATACTTGAAGCGCGACTGAGTAAATAAAAGCTCCTACCATACATTTTAATAACACCGTTTATGTGACCGAAATCACGTAAACAGCGATAACTATGTCTAATTTTTAAACATCAAATTATATGAAAACACGAATTATTATGCTGATAGTCAGCACCATCATTCTTCAATTATTGTTCGCCTCATCATCTTTAGCCGCCAATTATCATGGCAAGGTTATTGATGAGACAGGCAACCCAATTCCGTTTGTTACTGTTGTGGCGCTATCTCCGAATGACAGCACATACGTTACTGGGGCCATGACTGATGAAATGGGGCAGTTCTCGTTTGACGCAGAACAGCGACCATTGTTATTGAAGGTCTCAAATATCGGGTTTCAAACGAAATGGCTTAGTGCAATGAGTGCCGATTTGGGCGTAATCACCTTGCAACCCGAAACGACACGTCTCAATGAGGTGGTGGTGACCGCGAAGAAAGCCACAGTGACAAGAGACGGATTAAACTATTCAATCAGCAATCTGTCGGGCACTCATATTGGAGAGGCGGGCACTCTTTATGACATGCTCGGATGGACTCCCGGCATAGTGACCTACGACATCAACAACATCAAAGCTGGTGGATCGATGAGCGTTGGTGCAATTTATATCAACGAGCAGAAAGTTGCAGACCGAAACATACTGCTGTCCATACCATCCAGCCAAGTCTCCAAAATAGAGGTAATACGTGACCTTGGGGTGAGGTATTCCGCAGAATCGGGAGCAGTGATAAAGATAACGCTCAAAAAGCAACTCAAAGACTACATTGGTGTATCTGTGACCAACAATATTGAAATACGTCGTCGTGTGTCAGATGACGGCTGGGTCAATCTCAGTGGCAAGTACGGCAAGTTCTCGTTCTCAGGTTCGCTGGTAGGCCAATATGCAAACCGTAAAATCTATGACAATGGCGGAACGACTATATTCAACACAGATGGTAAACCTGCCTACAGCGATGTTTTTGATTCTGAATACACCTCAATCAAGACTGGCCCGTTATGGAATGTCGGACTGAACTATCTGGCAAAGCCAACACTTAATTTCATACTCCAATACTCAGGCAACTCTACCAACGTGGATTTCAAGGAGCATAAAATTCATCAACTATCAATGAATGGCATTGAAACAGACCTCGACGAGAACACGGTCATACCGCATCGCAAATCATCAGGGCACAATTTAACCTCGGGAATGACATACTTCTCTCCCACAGGACACTTCTTTAACCTTACACTGAGTTATTCTCATCAGAACAAGGGTGAGACACAGTCTGTCGACATCTTTAATACAACGGACAACAAACTCACCCAAAAGAATATCGTCAGCAGCTCGAAATATGACTTGCTGGACGCGGAAGCAAACTGGCGTTTCTCACATAAAGGCAATGACTGGGGATTAGGATATAATCTTAGTGTCATTAAAAACTCTTATGACTTCATCAATGACGGTGTCGGGCAACCAACCATCAGAAAGGATTACACTAACATCCTATACGGCTCATGGGGACGCAAAATAAAAAAGCTGAGACTTGACTTGGGTGCAAGATTGATGCACAACATCACAGAGTTGACACAATCAGCAACAGCCAGCGACAAGCACACATTGGTTTTGCGTCCATATATCAGCTTGAAATACAACATAGCGGACAGCTACTCCATTGGCACATATTACACGATGTTTGTCGGTTATCCCACAATATCGCAACTCAATCCGGCGGTGGTATATAGCGACACGTTGCATTACAATAAAGGAAATGAAAATCTTGAAAATGTCTATACTCACAAACTGGCGTTATTTGCCAACATCAAGGACATCTCGCTTGGCGTTGACCTCAAAAGAATCAACAATATGATAGTCACTGGTTCATTCCCCTATGGTGGAAATGGAGCTATCATAGACCAGCCTATCAACAGTTTGTTTAGCAACGATGTGACATTTAAAGTGTCCTACTCAACGGATCTCGGCAAACTGAGGATTGACCCGGAGATTGAGTATAGCTATCAATTCACGAAGTTGCCCGACATTAGCGGAATGATTAACAAAGAATTTGGACAGCACAATATCTACGTCTCATGCGATTTGAGTTATAAGTTTTGGAAAACTGCCGAGGCTTTCTGTAGGTTCTCTTATCAAAGTCCGTGGTATGACAGCAATATGAGAGTTGGCAGAACTTTGAGATTGAACATCGGCATGAGCAAGACGTTTCTTGACGGCAGACTGCGCACTGCCATTGAATTGACCGACCTAATCGGAGAGGCTGTAACACCACGTTGGAGCATTGACTTCTCAAATATCAAACAGTGGCAACGCAACAGGTATGACACACGAGGCGTTAAACTCACCCTCCGTTACACATTCAACAGCGTGAACACGTCATTCCGCGATGCGCAAATCAACAAGAGCAGCGATGGACGTGTGGACTAAGCAGTATCATCATTTTTCATAATAATTGCCTCGGAGCGCTTGACGCGATCCGGGGCTTTTTTGTCGCATACCAACCGCTGTGAGGCGGTGGTTTGCTAATCGGTAAGGAGATGAAACGGCTGGCACCGTTCTTCTCCTTGCTTTGTTTTTCTCCGCTCGCTGCTTCGCTGGAGTGCCACGATGTGCGAGCCGCCATAATCAATTCCCAAGAGGTTGTCATTGTCATTACTCCTGCCGCTGATGTATAACTTTTTCCAGTGCAAAGTTAAGGGCAGCCGTTCCACTGCAAGGCCCATGTCGAGTTGCCTTTTGAAAATTTTCTAAAAAATTCAGTTCTGCGCCCATAATTTTTCGAGCCGCAAGCGATAGAAATTTTTCAGGCAAGCCTTGCGGTCGCTCACTTCCCTGCCTCACTTTATTACGCACCGTAAAAAGGTTATACGCGACATACGTAGACAATGATTATTCACCTCTTAAAAATTTCAAAGATTATGACAGCTTCATTCAACACATCGTTTTTCAGCACTCCTGCCACAGCTGCAAGCGGAGTTAGTAAAAAAGGTTTCCGCTCTACCGCATACAATAATTATGTGGTTGATGTGGTGGACTTCGACAATGAAATTCACACTTTCGAGGTCGAGGCACGCACGGCAGACGAGGCAAGCGAGCAAGCCGCAGAGTTGGCAATGTCGCAAGGCACACAAGTTAGTTACTGCAATGTCTATTGCGAGCAATAACAAGCGAGTTAATAACACTATTCATAAATTTCTAAATTTTACTATTATGGCAAATTTGATTTTAGCAAGCAAGCGAGAGGTTAAGAGCGGTGCCCAAATGTGGCACGTGTACCAGCACGAGAATGGCGCAAAGGTCGCCGAGAGTGAGTACTACTTTTCCCTGCCTATCAAGGCGTTAAAGTACGCATTTTTGTTGCGCAAGCGCACCGGTGCGATAATCCCGAAAGCCATTTACACGAAGCTAATGGCTGACGTGAGCGCAAGCAAGGCACAAGCCGAGCCGAGCGCAGAGAGCGAGAGCACACCCCAAGCCGAGCAAGCGAGCGAGCCGAGCGCACTGGGCAAGGCTTATGAGCAGATGAAAGCCAAGCACCCCGACAGCATTTTGCTGTTCCGCTGTGGCGATTTTTACGAAGCCTATGGAGATGACGCAAGGACAGCGAGCGAAGTTTTGGGCATCACCCTCACACGCACAAGCCGCAAGGACATTACCGCACAAATGGCAGGTTTCCCACATCACGCCCTCGATACGTACCTGCCCAAGTTGGTGCGTGCAGGTAAGCGAGTAGCCATTTGCGATGAGCCTACCAAAGTAGCCGAAAAGGTTGAGCCAGCCAAGAAAGCCACACGCAAAAGCGCAAAGAAAGAGAGCAAGTAATTAGAAGTTTAACAAGGTGGGCGAGCAATCGCCCACCACAAACACCACCGAGTTATGATTTTTGAACAAATGTACACGGACGATTTAGAGCGTTTACACACCTACATCGTCAAGGCAGCGAGAGCGATTAAAATCTATGCTGAGCCAGGCGAAAAGTCTGCCGCCTTTGCTCTAAGATGTGAGGAATATGCACGGCTTTTCCTTATGGAGATAGCGATTTTTGATGAAATCGCCAAGCGCACGAAAGGCGAGTAATCGCACCGCCCACCGAGAGAGAGCGAGCGCACCCCAAAAAGGTGTGCTCGCCTTGTCTTTTGCCACGCAACCTAAACCGCCTACCTTCGCACCAAGAAACCAAACGGCAACGAATATGGCAGTAACCCTACAATCAGAACTGGGGAGCTTGATGTTTTCCTCGCAAATTCCCGACATCGTGATCACCACGAGTGATGACAACGAAGTCGAGGTGTGTCTCGATTGTCGAGACCACACCATTTTCTCGGCACTGCATTTCCCATACGGACGGAGCGTGAAGATACACGACCTGCGCTCGGTAATCGAATATTACCTGCGCGACCGCAACACCTCGCTCGATGAGTTCCAGTTGCGATCCGTCTCGAACGGAACGCAACAAATCCTCGCCACGTTCCAAGTACTTTATCTCGAACAGCACTTCTCCGGCGACATCGAGGAGTTTTTGCGGAACAACTTCCTCACCACTATGGCGGCAAAGCTCACATCGCCAAAGGCTACGGAGTTCCTGTATTTCTTCATCGAGGCTAACGCCCAGGAATACATTACCTACCAAGTGGTGGCAAGTGTCTATGGCGGCGAGCCGCGCATCTATCAGATGAGAGAGAACTGCGGTCTGTATAACCACGACCGCATCAAGTCGGTGGAACTGACCTGTGAAATGCTCATCGGCATTGTGGAAAGTCCTGCCGACGGCAGACCGCGCGAGGCTATCACCCTGCACGCTTACAGCGTCCATGCCGGGCAACGTGCCTTCACATTCTATGTGCAGGATCACGAGCCACCGCTCTCGCTCTACTTCCGCAATGCCTTCAACGTCTATGAGCGTTGCGACCTGCAAGCAGTCACCACGCACAAGGCGAAGTCTGACCGCTCAATCGCCGTCACCCATCGGCTGTCGACGTTCTACAACCAGCAGAACGAAAAGCAGTACGAGGTCGAGACCTCTGGGCTTACCGTTGAGCAAGCCCGGTGGATTGAGCAGCTGTTCTACTCCCACGATGTGCGCATGGCTACCAAGCGCACTGACTTGTCGGAAGAAACCTTCGGGCAGTACAATCCGCAGTACATGCCGATTGTCCTCATCACCGACTTCACCTGCGAAATCCACGACGAGGACGGCGAACTGAACAGCGTTAAGTTCACCTATCAGTACCAAGACAGGAGAACCTATCTTTCTACTGATTACCTCTCGGTCGACCACGACAGAATTTTCACCGCTCCATTTAATCCCACCTATAACTGATATGGCACAATCAATCCACATATCGACATTGCGCAAGATGCTCAAGGCTGGCGACCCAGTGGATATAAAGCTGTGGGTCAAGAGCGGTGAAATCCAGGAGTGGCGAAATTGCATACCGCTGCGCTACAATTTCTACAAAGGCACGCAGCAGTTCAAGTTACTGAACAGCAACCAAATCAGGCAAGCCCGAATTTGCTGCATTTTCAGCGTGAATAATCTCGAAGTGTTTTTGACCCTTCTATTGCTCATTACAATAATTCCATTCGCATGATGAAAGATCTACAATTCAATTCAGTTGAGACCATACCCAACTTGAACGCTTCGGCGGCGTTTCAAGTGGATTCAGGCAAGGTGTTCAAGGAAGACACTGACATCGTGCCCGTCATCGTCGATGACAAGCTCAGTTATATGCCGTGGGGCGGCGACAACGCCATGCCCTTCAACATCCTTGAACTCATCGAGAGCGACGAGACGCTTTCGACCTGCCAGATGTTCAATGCCGAAGTGTGCTACGGCAGCGGCCTGAACTACAACACCGACGAGTGCAGTGCTTCGGTCAGAGCCGATGTCCAGGACTTCGCCCTCGACAACGCATTGCCCTCGTATTTCCTCGGTGTGTGCCAGGACTTCAAGCACTTCGCCTTCTGCGTGTCGGTCATCATCCTCAATGCCGACGGCACCAAGATTGTGCGCTTGCTGCGCAAGGAGGCTTGCTACTGCCGGCTTTCCCCTGCGGACAAAGACGGCGCAATCCGCCAAGTCTTGTATGCCAACTGGCGCAACGCTGTCAGCAGCCGCGAGGACATCGAGGTGATTGAACTGCTCGACATCAACTCGCCGTGGCGCGACCTCGCAATCCGCATGGGCAGGATAGCGGGCGACGACGGCAGGACCGCCATCCGCACCGCATGCCGGAAGTTTGCCGTGCTGACACGTGTCCCCACACCCGACAGCACTTATTACCCCATACCTTACTACGCTTCGCTGTTCAAGGGCAAGTGGTACAACATCAAGCAGCTCATCGGCATGGCGAAAGAGGCGAAGCTGAAGAACATCGCCCCCATCAAGTACCAGATAGAAATCTCCAACAAATATTGGGATTCCATCTTCAAGAGCGAGGGCATCACCGACCGCCACCAGCAGCAAAAACGCATCGTGCGCGAGAAGCAGCAGATCCTCGACTTCCTCACCGGCGTAGAGAACGCTGGCAAGGTGTGGTTCTCCACATTCTATGTGGCTCCCACAGGCGAGGTTCAGCATGAGGTCGTCATCAACAAGATTGACAACGACAAAGAGGGCGGCGACTGGTCGACCGACATCCAAGAGGCTGTGAATATGTTCTGCTTCACTATGCGAGTGCACAGCAACCTTGTCGGCAGTGTGCCGGGCAAGTCGCAGACCAACAACAGCGGCTCGGACAAACGCGAGCTTTACACCATCGCCCAAGCCCTGCAAAAACCGTATCACGACCTTTTGTTCACCGTCCATCAGATGATCATCCGCTTCAACAACTGGAGCGGCTGCAAAGTCGATGTCCCCTTCATACAACTCACGTTGTTGAGTGAACATCAAGACGCTAAAAGTGTAACCCTCAATCAAAACGACAATGAATAATCCAAGAGTTAAAGAAACCATACTTGACCTGTGGGACAAAGGCTTGACTGTCGGGCTAATCGCCAGCAAATTGAACAAGTCAATTTACTATGTGTTCCACAAACTTAAAGTATATGGAAAGATTAACCCCAACTTGTAACTATGGCAACAAGACTAATAACCAGTGATGAGCAGTTGCGTAGGTATCTGCCCAATGCTTTTGCCACGGCGCAGGGCGAGCCGCCCTTCTTCGACAAGGTGCTGCCGTGGCTTGAAGCCGCCGAGCGGTGGTTGTTCCAACAGTTCATCGGCGACACTTTCGAGCCGTTGTTGCTCGCTATGGGCGAGAACGAGCCGGTGCGCCTGACCGCAACGTGCGTCGTGGCGCACGAGGCGATGCTGCGTGCCGTTCCCAGCCTCGACCTTGTGCTAACGCCCAACGGCTTCGGCATCGTGAGTAATCAGAACGTGGCACCAGCAAGCCGTGAGCGTGTCTCACGCCTTATCGCCTCGCTCGAGACCAGCCGCGACAATGCCATTGAGCAGCTGATTACGTACCTATTCCGTGAAACGGAGTGGTACGACAGCCCCACGCGACATTGGTTCACCGCTACGCTGTTTCCCAATCTCGACCTCGCCAACCTCTGCGGCTTCACCGAACATCGGTGGGCGAACTACCTGGGCTTGCGCTCCAATGCGATTACGATTGAAACGGAAATCGCCAATGACTATGTGTCGCCCGAACAACTCGCCGTGTTCCGCAACGAGGTGTTCTGTATGGATTTTGAGTTCACGCTGCAAACTTCGCAACACACTTCTGTATTGCAGCAGTTGCGCTCCATCATCGTGAGAATGTTGCGTGGCGAGCCAACGCCCATTCAGTCGCTGCGCGACATCGTGGACTTCATGCGCAAGAACGAGGAGCAGTTTGCGGAGTTTCGCCACAGTGACACTTACCGCTTGTACGAACCACCCATCTTCGAGAACAAAAAGAAATCGCATGGCTACTTCTTCTGAAACCACGGTCAATGTGGACCTCAAACTTCCCACCAAATGGGAAGATTTGACCGAAAAGCAACTGCGTTACCTTTTCGGTCTGCTGGCCCAGGACTTTCCTGCGACGCAGATAAAGACCTATTGCCTGTTCCGTTGGTCTGGTATGCAGGTGATGTGCCGCTACGGCAAAGGCTGGTGGTGCAAATTCGACAAAGACGAGTTCGTCATCTTTGCTGAGCAGGTAAACGCAGCCATTGCCTCGCTTGACTGGCTCGACAACGTGCCGTCGTTCCCCATCCGGCTCGCACGGATCGGCAGACACCGCGCCGTGGCCGCCGACTTCGAGGGAGTGCCTTTCGAGGTGTTCATCATCTGCGATAACCTCTATCAAGGTTATCTCGCCACCAAGCAGGACGACCTGCTCGATGAGATGGCCGCACACCTCTACGACACGCGCAAAATCAAGCTCACCGCCACGGAACGTGTCAGTGTGTTCTACTGGTTTGCCTCGCTCAAAGGCTTTCTCGCTCGCGTGTTCAAACATTTCTTCCAGCCTGTCAGCAACGCAAGCGTTGATGACGGCAATATGTTTGAACAGGAACAATCGCAGTACGAAATTTTGCAGAACGCCGTCAACGCCCAGATACGAGCCTTGACCAAAGGCGACATCACCAAAGAGAAAGAAGTCCTTTCGCTTGACACTTGGCGAGCCCTCACGGAACTCGACTGTCAAGCCAAAGAGTATGAAGAAATCAACCGCAAATACCCATCGAAATGAACGACTATCCGCAGGGCATCTGGGATGCCACAGAGTATTTTGAACACCTCACCGCAACCAACCGCTTGGCAAAACGTGAAGGCTTCACCTTCTGCCGTGTCAGCGGTTTGGACGGCTTCGAGGAAGCGTTGGAGAACATGCAGCACTCCACCGCTCTTGTGTGCGTGAGCGACATCGCCAACGGCTATACTGAGCTTAACAACACACCTCGCACGCGCCGCGTGAAGACCGTGTTTTTCGCCATGCGCCACAAGATTGATGATATGAGGGCACGCAACACCTGCATGGACACCATGCGAGAGGTGTTCCGTCAGTTCATGTCGAAGCTCATACTGGAGAAAACCAAGCTTGAAAACCACTGCATCTATCTCGACCCACGAATATCGTTCAACGAGATTGACCGATACTTCTTCAGTGGGTGCGCTTGCGCCTTTTTTCAAGTTGCCGTCGATGTGTTCACCGACCTAAGATTGAACCCCGATGAATGGGAATAGCCACATCACCGAGCAACAGGCGCAGAAAGAGCGCGAGAAGTTCGTCACCGCTTTCAATGACACAATGGTAAAGATTTGGCAGGAGCAAATCACATTGTTGGATGTCATTGACACCGGGGCACTGCTGGCTTCGCCAAAGGGCATTGCCATGCGTGCCGACGGCAGGTTTTTCGAGGTGTCGCTGTCGCAAGCCTTTCTTGAATACGGCTTGTGGCAGGACTATGGCACAGGGCGCGAAACGCCCCGTGGCAACAGCGGAGACATCGGCAGAGCCAAAGTGCGGCAACGCCGCAAGTGGTTCAGCCGAAAGTATTACGCTTCGGTAATGAATATCAAGGAGTTCTACGAGGACAACATCGGCAAAGCGTTCACTGGCGTTTTGAGCGATTTCGCACGACGATGTAATAAAAGTCATGTATAGTCGTTTTAATTACGAGATTTGTCGTATCTTTGCATTATGGAAGAAAACAAGAACCTCATTAAGTCGCAAGATAAACAAGTGTTGCCCACGCAATTAGTTGACGATGTGAAACTAATTATTGAGCGTGGGTTACGTGAAGCGTACGATAAAGTTAACACAGTTGCCATTCATACGTATTGGCTTATTGGCAAGCGCATTGTTGAAGAAGAACAGCATGGCCAGCGCAGAGCTGAATATGGTAGCAGATTAATCACTTCGCTCGCTGATGAACTGTCCTTAGAGTATTCCAAAGGTTTTACGGCGAGGGATTTACGCAATTATCGTCAATTGTATCTGTGCTTCAATGATTTAGAGATTTGGTACACGCGTGTACCAAATCTTAAATGGTCACACTACCGTACTGTTTTGTCGGTCACAAGTGAAGATGCAAGATACTGGTATATTCGTGAAGCCTCTACAGAATCATGGAGTGTGCGTACTTTGGCACGCAACGTTGGCTCTCAGTACTATCACCGATTACTGCAATCGCCAAAAAAAGAAGCCGTTGTCAATGAAATGCTGCAACTCACAGCACCATTGAACGACGAGCCGCAAGGTTTTCTCAAAGACCCTGTTGTGGCGGAGTTTCTGCAACTCCCGTCAAATGCATCATTCACCGAAACCGAACTTGAGAAAGCCATTATTCGGCACTTGAAGGAATTTTTGCTTGAAATGGGTCGTGGATTCGCATTCATGGCTGAGCAATACCACATCAACACCGATGCCGGCGATTTCTTTGTAGACTTGGTTTTCTACAATGTGGTGTTGAAATGCTATGTACTTATCGACCTCAAAACAAAACGAGTGACCCATCAAGATGTCGGGCAAATGGATATGTATGTGCGAATGTTCGATGACCTAAAGCGTACCGAGGGCGACAACCCAACCATCGGCTTGCTACTTTGTGCCGACACGAGTAAAGACATCGCTCAATACTCTGTGCTTCACGACAGCAAACAACTCTTTGCCGCAAAATATCTCACTTTCTTGCCGAAGAAGGAAGTGCTTGACCGTGAAATAGAGCAGCAGAAAGAGATATTCTACTTGCAACACAACAAATCAGCAAAAGAAGATACCGAACAATAACATCTATTTTACTTCTTTTTGTCAATAATATAGATTATTCAAAAAATGGTTCGACTGGAAAACGTATCATTCGGATACAAGAAACATAAATATATACTTCAAGACATCAATCTTCTATTGATGCCGTCTCATGTTTATGGGCTTTTGGGAATGAATGGAGTTGGCAAATCCACATTATTGTATTTGATTACCAATTTGTTGCGTCCACAACAAGGAACAATCTCATATAAAAATTCCGCCGATGGAAAATGGCAGAATAAAATTGAAGACTTCTTCTTTGTTCCTGAAGAATTTGATTTGCCAAACATCAGTATTAGAAACTATCTGAAAATAAACGTTCCATTCTACCCAAAGTTCAGCGAAGATGATTTTTTCCAATATCTCAGCCTTTTTGGTATTGATTGCGACAATAGACTGGGAGAGTTGTCGATGGGGCAAAAGAAAAAATTCTATTTGAGTTTTGCTCATTCTGCGAATACCGACTTACTTATCCTTGACGAGCCGACTAATGGCTTGGACATAGTAAGCAAGCAGCAATTCCGGGATTTCATTTCCCAATCCACGGAGAATAGTGACAAATGTATTATTCTTTCCACTCATCAGATTAATGATGTTGATGTTTTGTTTGACGATGTTGTTATCTTACATGACAAGCATATAATTCTTCAAGCTGATTGCGAATCTTTATCACGAAGATTTGTTATTGAGAAAGATGGAGCACAAATAAATGATAGAAACTACTTGGCAGTTCTACAAGATGCAAACAGAAATTTCTCATTACGAGCTGCCCAAAGCAACACGAGAATAGATTTGGAGATGTTATATAATATGTTGGTGCACAATCCGAGCATTGCAGAAACTATAAATCATGAACTCACAAAATAAAATCAATCATTTATTTATGGCATTCAGGAAGTTTCTTCATGAAAATGCCAGACGATTGCTGTATTATGCCGCATTGATGTTTGCGGCAATGTTGCTTTCGTACTTGATATTTGCAATTATTCCCGTCCTATCGCGACCTCAATCTAATCTTAATTATGCCACTGAGATAATGCAAATAAGCATTTTCTTGTTGTTTGTATTTGGCTGCTTAAGCGCAAGCATCATGTTTCGGGAGTTAAGAAATCGAAGAACACGAATAGCCTATATATGCTTCCCGACCACCAAGTTCGAGAAGTATATTATCGAGTGGTTTGTTTATGTTTTGTTATTCCCAGTTATATTTTTGTTGTTATCAGAATTATCGGTAAAACTCCTTATTGCTATTCTTCACTTCTCTGTGGAATCCACAAAAAGCATGGAGAACATATCGGTTACAAAACAACTCATTGAGTTTACGAAAAGTGAAAATAGTGTATTCTTGTTTTTCTTAGCCGTTCAATCATGTTTTGTGATTGGTAGCGCATATTGGCGGAAATTCCCTTTTATTAAAACTTTCTTATGTATAGTGGGCATTTCTGTTGCTTTGTTCTTCTATGCTCTACATTCCAAGAATCAAGATGTTTTAATCGCATACAACTATGTCTATGTAATCTTCACTCTAATTGCATGGGCATTATCATATATTGTTTTTCGAAAGAACGCAACATTAGTATAATCGAAGATAGTTAAGCCTACTTTGGTGGGCTTTTTATGTCTTTTCGTTTACCGAACATTGAGTGTAGTTTTGCGGTGTAATTCGCAAAACTACATTTTTTATGATTGACGTAAACCAACTCACCTCGCTAATCTCGGCGTTCCGTGTCGAGACTGAGAAAGAAAGCATCTCGCCCGAAACCGTCGGCAAGATACTTCAAGACATTACCGACCTGCTCGCCACCGCATCGACGGACGCGGAGCGTCAAATCCTCGATGACTGGAAAGCAATGTTGTCGCAGTTTTATGTCGTCTATGACGTGGCGGATGCCAATATGCCCGACCCGCAGAACATGTTCCTGCGGTTGAAGGCACGCAACCTCGGCAACGGCAACTCCTATTCATCGTCAGTGCCCATCGCCGGGGCAACCGACATGAAAGCAGGAGCGATGACGGCCACTCACGTTCAGACCATCATGGCCCTGCAAGCTGCCGTAAGCCAGCTGCGTTCCTCGGTCACATCGTTACAGACCGCAAGCAGTCAGCATGGCAACCAGCTGTTCATCATCCAAGCCGCAGGCTATGTCGTGACCGGCATAGCCCAGGGAAATCCTCACTCGTCGAGGGTGAACCTGCGGATCACCCAGCACGACGTGCGCACGGGTGAGGACTTCGTGTTTGACGGCAGCACCTATCTCACTGGCGCGACCAATGAGAAAGCCGGTGTGATGACAGCCCAGCAGTGCAACGCGCTGAATGTCGCCAAGACCGACATCACCGCACTTCAATCCGCTATGCGCAATGTGCAGGGCGCAGGGTGTGTGGTCGATGGGGCAACCGTGTTCCACATCGCCACCGACAGACTGGGAATTATGCTGTTCGGCTACAACCTCGCCACTGGCGAGCGTGAGGTCGAATTGCAACAGTTCTACCTCACGGGAGCCTCGGAGTATGGCGCAGGAGTGATGACCGCCCGACAGGTCAAAAGGCTCAACGAGCTTTATCAAGCGGTGTTTGGTGGAAACGGCAGCACCGCGTTTTTCAACTTCGGCATTGAAATCGGCGAGGGAAAGAGAGAACTCTTTCTGAAGCACGCCGTCAAACTCGTTGAACTCGGCTATGTGCCGTACCTTTTCCGCTATTCGCGCAAGCGTAACCGCAAAATCGACAACGAAGGGCACAAATCACACGGCGATTTGCGAAAGGGCTGGAATGTCGTCGGCAAAGGCGAAACCATCCAAATCGGCAACAACGGCCAAGTGAGCATCAACAAAATCATGTTTGAACACGATGAGTTCGACGACGAGGAAATGCAGAGCATGGCGCAGTTCCAGAGCGAAGCGAAGTTCTTTGTCGCCGACAAGTACGATGAAGCTCTGGGTATAAGGTATGTGCCATTCGGCAAGAACCGAATCAACCTGCATGTGAAGATAAACAACGAGTACCAACTGCGCAAGGTACGCTTGCAGTACGGCATCGCCTTCGCCTCGTACCGTGCCGGCAAGCGGGAACTGCTCGACAAGACACGCCTTGTCACGCCCATTGTGCCGTTCCACATCGCCAACGTGCCGTTCCGCAATGGTGGCTACCGCTGGGTGTTCGAGCGATAACGGCACAAAAAAAATGATGAGCTAGGGCACATCATTATAAAGGACGGTGAACTACGGTACACCCTTATGAGTCGGAGAGAGCTACGGCACCCTCTTACTGATACTGCAAAGGTACTCACTTTTTCAATAACCACCAAAAAATCAGCAAAAAAATATGGATTTTTTCGTAGAAACGCTCAAAAACGCATCACTCCACATCCATGCCGTGTGGCTTGCCATCGCATACGTTGCCGTGATACTGGCAATGGCCGTCGATTTCATCGCCGGACTGCGAAAGGCGAAAATCGCTGGCAAGGTCACAACAAGCAGGGCATTGAAAATGACCACAGAGAAAGCAACCAAGTACTTTCTCCCTATGTTGTGCCTCTCCTGCATTGACGTTCTGACTTCCGTTGTCCTGCCAGCACCGTTCTTCACGCTGCTCATGGGCGCGTTCAACATCTTCTGCGAATGGAAGTCGGTGCTTGAAAGCACCCACGACAAGCAGGAGTTGCGCGAAGCAGCCAACACCTTCAACGTCATTGTCAAGAACAAGGACGACATCGCAGGTATCATTATGCAAGCGATGGAGATGATGGAGAAGAAACAAGCCATCGAGAGTAATAACAAAAATATCAACCCCCAAACAACAGAAGAAACATGAAAAAGAAAGTCATGAACATCAGACCGCAGGAAGTCACCCAGGGCGGCGAGCGGTCAGTCCAGTACAAAGGCAGCGACGGCAAGATGCACGGCATCGCACCCGCTGGCAACGGCGGTGGCACCGCCCAATCAAACATCGTGCTTGAAGTCAATTTTGCCGACGACGGCAAAGCGTTCACCGAAAGTGAACTGATTGACTATCTCACACAGTTCATGAACGGCAAGTGCATTATTTGCATTTCCGACAACAACTGGGGCACGCAGAATGAGCGTCGCGTCGCTCTCGTCACCCGTGCCAAAGGCTTCGAGGTCGTTGACGGAAGCATCGTCATCGGCAACTCGCTGACTTTCGAGCTTGCAAGCCCATCGGCTTTCGGCGACCTCGACGAAGTTATGTTCCTCAAACAGCAAGACGGCAGCTTTGAATTGTCCCACTATTTCAACAAGTAAGCTATGAAAAAGAAAGTCATGAACATCAGACCGCAGGAAGTCACCCAGGGCGGCGAGCGGTCAGTCCAGTACAAGGGCAGCGACGGCAAGATGCACGGCATCGCGCCAGCTGGCAATGGTGGCAGCACCGCCCAATCGCAAGACGTGCATCTTAAAGATGCCTTCGTCATCTACCGAAATAATATGGATCTTTTTGGTCAGGGCGAGCGGACGGTCATCTACAAGATGAACGACTGGGTAAGAACGGAAGTCGATGTCGACACGCTCATGCAAGCACTGGAGCAGAACGCATCGCAACCAGTCCTTATTCAATTAGAGTCAATGGAAGAAGGCTTCAATGTGGTGGCAAGAGTAATCAGTCTTGCATTGAGCCAAAACGAGGAAGATGAATCTTATTCGCCTTCGGTGATTTGTCTCCAATGGTGGGCTTACGAGGGTAATGTCGTGGATATTTTCAATGTTGTCCTCGAAAAAAATGAGCAAGGCTCCACCATTGAGTTTATCCCACAGGCCTTTGCAATAGGTAACGATGATTCAGGAAATGGTCAAATCGCTAACGGTCCAGAAATTGGAGGCAATGGAAAGTTATAAGAACAGAGTAGTCATCCTCGGCACGGCGCACGGCTGCAACGTGCCGGGAAAATGCTCGCCCGACAAGAAGTTCCGCGAGTATCGATTCAGCCGTGATGTTATCAAGCAGCTGAAGCCCCAACTCGAAGCGCTCGGCTTGCTCGTCTTTGTCGATATGCCAGGCGACGAGGTGCCACGCCCGGGCAACACCGAACTTTCGCTCCGTTGCCGTTACGTCAATGGAATATGCTCAAAGTTCGGCACGCAGAACTGCGTCTATGTGAGTATTCACGTCAATGCCGCAGGTTCTGACGGGCAGTGGCACACAGCACGAGGCTTCGCAGTCTATGTGGCACGCCAATGCTCAGAGGCGAGCAAGCGGCTCGCAAAATCCTTTTGCGAAACCGCTATCGCCATGGGATTGCGCGGTAACCGCTCCATCCCCAAAGAGCATTACTGGCAAGCCAATTTCTACGTTGTAAAGAACACCGCTTGCCCTGCGGTGCTGACCGAGAACTTGTTCCAAGACAACCACGACGACGTGGATTTTCTCGCATCACCAGAGGGCAAGGCGAAGATTGTCGAACTCCACCGCACCTGCATCGCTAAACATTTTGGACTATGAAAGCACTCTCACTCGCTGCAACCACGGCAATGCTTGCTGTGGTATTGCTCGCGTCGTGCCACTCCAAAAAGGAAGTCACGGCTACCACGAAAGAGCAGTACGACATCGAGACGGCTGGCTCAACTCTCACTGCAACCGACGAGCGGTTGCAGTGGTTGAGCCGCTTATCGCTCGACATCGACAGCTTCGAGGTGGTGATACCCACACGCCATTTTGCTGAAATCGGCAAGATGGCTGGTGACACGGCGATGGATCTGCCTGAACAGTTTGCCCTCTCCGCAAGCCAACCTCGCCCTGGCTCGGTTGTCCTGCGAGGCAAACACGCACGATTGGGCAAGGCCGACATCGTTCAGCGCAACGCTGCGCGTTGCACTTCACAGGTTGACACACTGTCGGCTCACCGCTCAATCGACAAGGCAGACCATTACGCTCGTGACAACGTGGGTATATACAAGCCACCCGATGTGACGTGGTGGCCGTGGCTCCTGCTCACAGGTCTGCTCGTGGGTTCCATTATCATCATTTGGCTGAAAGAAAGAGGTAAATAGTTTTTTCATGATGATTTTTGAGTTTAATATGTTCATTCAAGTAAAGGCTTTGCCGTGAGGCACGGCCTTTACTGCTTCAAGGTGTAAACACATAGCGACCGACCCCACACACCCGCCCTTGACACAATGCAAGCATTGCCAAATTGCCCACCCCAGCCCCCGATGTGGGCGGCGTTCCGGACTGGCTCGGCATGGCGGCGATGAGCTTTACGTTGCGGACACCGGCTAACGGCTCACAACATCAATCGGGTATCGAGGCGGCAAGCCGTTTCGACACCCGATTTCGCCACCGCCAAACCCACGCACTCGGCTCTTATCGGTCGCTACCATTGCGCACCGCGTCTCATTCCGACATCGAAAGTGCCACGCCTACGGCTTATATGCCTCTCTATTGACGGCGTTACGGAAGCGCATCAAGTCTGCCTCGTTACATCGGGTATCGGTGCGCCAAGTCGCACTGACACCCGATGATTTTCCACTATGTCAGACACAATGCTCGACAGGTCGTTCCGTAACGCCTATGGTTCGGCAAGGGCACACTCAATGCTCCAATCGTCTTGTGCTCCATTACCGCTCCCTGCAAGCCCAGTGCTCTCGCTGCGCTCGGGGATTGTCGGTGGGGTGAGCCTATCCGAAGTCCTTCACTATGCTCGTCGCACGCAATGCTTCTCACCGCCCAATGAACACTCGCCCACATCGCCTAATCACAAAATCAAGGCGCAAGCGAGTTGAGCCACGATTTTGATTTAACGATTTTCGGCAATCCGAAAATCTCGAACAGCGGAAGCCAAAGTGTGCCGCCGAAACCAAAACTGCGTTTCGGTTCATCGGCTCACATTGGCGCTCTGACCGCACATTCAGCTCGGTCGAAAAGGCAATTTGCGAAAGCGAGGAAGAGGGTGGTCGGGGGGTCTTTGCAGACAGCAACGGGGCGCAGCCCCGTACCCCAGAAAAGGCTGTTACACAGCCTTTTAATTTTTTCAATCCTTAACAAATCGTGTGTTTCCGTAAATCGAGGCTGAAAATACGCAGAAATATCGACTGATTTTCAGTCATTTACACACTTTGTTGTTTTGCACTTTCTTGCACAATGTTGCACATCGGCAAAGTTCCTGCAAAGGATTGAAAATTTCGCTCGCCAATAGGCGAGGTCGGCAATGTCTTTTATAGGTCGGAACGACAAAATTACTTTTGTGCCTATAAAATCCATAATCTACTACAATGAGCAACATAAACAGTCAAGCAACGGTCAATCTGACCGTGAACGGTCAGCAACCCCTCCAAGTCCTGCAAATGCTGAAGCAGCGTGCAATGGAGTTGGAGAATGCCATCGCTAAAGCGGCTATGGCAGGGAACAAAGTGGAGCTGCGCAAACTCCGCAGGGAGTTGAGCGACACCAAGCGGCAAATGCGTGAGATTGAAACCTCAACCCAGCAGGTCGAGCGAGTAATGCTGCGCCTCGACCGAGCCACGCCCAAAGAGTTGAACAAGACCTTACAGACCTTGAACCGACAACTCGAATACATGGAACGTGGCTCTGCCGCATGGAACTCCCACGTGGCTAAAATCCAGCGTGTGAAAGCCGAACTCGCAAAGGTCAATGCCGAACTCCGCACGCAGGAGTCGTTCTGGACCCGCTTCAATCGTAAACTCAACGATTGGCAGACATCGCTCATGGGCATCGCAGCTTTGGTCACCGGCCTTGTCATGGCAGGGCGCAAGGCGGTGAACTCCTACGCCGAGATGGAAGAAGAAATCGCCAACACCATCAAGTACACCGGCATGGCTCGTGACGAGGTGGTGGCGATGAATGATTCATTCAAGGCAATGGACACCCGAACAGGGCGAGACAAGCTCAACGAACTGGCGCAGGAAGCAGGACGCTTGGGCAAGAACACCAGGGAAAGTGTTCAAGGCTATGTCGAGGCAGCCGACATCATCAACGTGGCGTTGGTGGACTTGGGCGAGGGAGCGACCCAAGTCATCGCCAAGCTCACCAACATCTTCGGTGTCGAGCAGATACTCGGTACCAAAGACGCAATGCTCGCTGTCGGCTCGACGGTGAATGTCCTCTCGCAGAACTGTACCGCGGCGAAACCCTACCTTGTGCAGTTCGCCCAACGCATGGCTGGTGTGGGCGCACAGGCGAGAATGACAATCCCCGAAATACTCGCCTTCGCGGCCACCCTTGACGCTAACGGTCAAAAGGTAGAGATGTCGGCTTCGGCGATGTCGCGCCTTATTATGATGTTGTTTCAAAAGCCGCAGGAGATAGCAAAGACTGTCGGGCTTGACGTGGAGAAGTTCACCGAGACGCTGAACCGCAGCACCAACGAGGGCGTGCTGATGTTCCTCGGCAAATTGCAGGAGATCGGTGAGGCTGACGCACTTGCCGCACTCTCGCCCTTGTTCAAGGACTTGGGCATGGACGGCATCCGCATGGCCCAGGTCCTCGCCACGCTCGCCACCCACCTCGACATGGTGAAGTGGGAGCAGAAAGAGGCGAACAAGGCATTTACCGAAGCCACGTCTGCGACCCGCGAATACAACATCTTCAACAACACTGCCCAAGCAGGTATCGACAAGGCACGCAAGCACATCCACGAGCTCGCCATTGAGTTAGGAGAGAAACTCCTGCCTCTATACAAGCATATAATGACGAGCGGAAGCGCCATGCTGCGATTCCTGAATGTGCTGGTGAATTTCTTTGTCCAGTACAAGGGATTGATCGTGACCTTCACGGCATCATGGATTGCCTACAAGGTAGCGGTCAACGCCAGCAACATCGCTTTCAAGGCTCATTACTACTGGCTCGTCATCACCGAGGGAGCGCAGAAGTTGCTCGGAACGGCAACGCTGGCTCTCAAAATCGCCTTCTACGCTCTCACGGGGCAGGTCGAGAAGGCAAAGGCAGCTTACACCGCTTTCCACCTTCTCACCAAGACCACGCCGTGGGGCATCATCCTCGCGGCTGTCACCGCATTGGGAGTGGGCATTTATAATCTCTGCACACGCACCGACGAGCTGACGAAGAAGACCAACGAGGCCGTCAAGGCAGCCAAAGGCTACAATGCCGAAGCCGTGAAAGAGCAGCACGAACTGGACGTGCTTTTCGGCAAGCTCAAAGGTGCCGAGAAAGGCACGAAAGAGTATGAGGACGCGAAACGCGCCATCATCAACCAGTACGGCAAGTACCTCTCCGGTCTCATCAACGAGAAAGGCGAAATCCTCAATCTCGAAGCCGCCTACAACCGCTTGACTTTGGCGGTGAGGCGGTCAGCCCAAGAGCGAGGCATCGCCGCGGCACGTGAGCAGATTGACCAGGAATATTACAAGTCGCTCGCTTCGGGCTTGACAGACCTGCAAGCCTCGCTCGAAAGTGCCGGAGCGACCACAAGGGACGCAGCCGAGATTGTCGCAGCCGTCAGTTCAGCGATGGCGGCTGGCAAGCCCATACCGCAGAACTACATCAATAAAATCAACGGCTACTCCAAAGGTATTGAGTGGCGGTTGCTGCCCGACTGGGTGGGCGGCAGCCAGCACCCCTTCTGGGGCGGCGACAGCCGAAAGCCGGCTCCCATCGTCAACCGTATGTATAATGCATACGAGACCCACCGCAAAGGGCTTGCGGCTCTTGACGCTATGGAAGACGGCGTTTCCCCATTGAGGCACATAGACAACTATTACCTCAAAGGCACCATCGGGCAGCTGGAGAAGATAGTGAAGAACAATCAGGCGGGCAACGCCATCGTGTTCATCGAGGGCACGCAGCAGGGCGAGTACAAGGAAGTCTCGGTTGCCGAAGCCAAGCAGCTCCTCACACAGTACCGTGAGGAACTTGCCTACCGTGGCGCCAGCAAGACCGATGCCACTGGCTTGAACCTCGACACCACTGGCGGCACCGGCGGTGCGGCTGGCGGCGTGGGCGGCGCATCGCCCAAGACCACCAAAGGCGGCGGTCGTGGCGGCTCGCAGAAGTCCGAGGACAAGTTCAAGGCGGAGAAAGACTGGCGAGAGTACCAGGAAGCCTTGAACCGCATCGCCTATGCAACAGGGGAAAAGAACTATGAGGAATACACCAACAGAATGTTGGAAATCGAGGAAGCGTTCTACCGCAAGCAACTGGCTCACGCAGATCTCACGGCTAACGAACGCATCTCGATAGAGGCACAGCTGTATGAAGTCCTGCGCAAGCAGACCGAGACCGCCAACAAGAAGACCATCGAGGATGAGAATCGGCTGTATGCGCTCCGAAAGTCGGAGACGCAGCAGCAGTACATCGACGGCTTGTTGTCGACCGAGGCATACAACGAGCAGATGCAGCGCATCGAGCTTGAACACCTCAAAGCCATCAAGGACATCTACAGTGACCAGGCGTTCGCGCCCATCACCGAGTGGGAGGAAACCAAGCGGCAAGCAGCCGAGATGATGCAGACGCAGTTCAACGGCAACGTCGACCTGCTCAACAGACCCGTCATTGACGCTCACGAGCTGACAAAGGCGGGCTGGAAAGGCAATCCGCAAAACGAGGGAGAGGCCACCGCGACGGTGTACTCATCCCAGTACGGCATCAAGGACTCCACAGGACAAGTCCGTGAAATCCTTGTCACGCCCATCTTACCCGACGGCTCAGTCCTTACAGAGAAAGAACTGAAAGATTACGTCTACAAGACGCTGCAGGGTGCAGAGGACATTCTCGAAGCCGATGACAAAGGATTGGTCATCGCCGTGGACGTAAGCGCAGACGGCAAGGCTGGCGAGAATCTGCACACCATGCAGGAAGCCTACAATTCGTCAAAGCCGAATGTAGATGAAAAGGCATGGGCTAACTTCCTCGCTGCCGAAGAAGCCTATCAGAACAAACTGATTGCCGAGCAGCAGAAGAAGCAGCGTGAGGCAGAGGAAGCCGAGCAGAAGCACCAGGCTGAACTCAAACGCATCAAGGACGAGTATTTCGGCAACAACGCAGCCGAAAACAAGGCTCTCTACGACGAAGCCATCTCGAACCTTGATAAAGTGTACCAAGCCGAGGTAGCGGCAGCTGGCGACAATGCGAAGGAGAAACTTCGCATTGACGAGGCTTATGAGAAAGCCAAGCTCGCCTTGAAGAAGAAGTACAATCAGATGGGCGGCGAGGAAGACCGCAACGCCATGCAGAAGTGGAACCAGGATCTGCTCGACTGGCTCAATGGCGACGGCGGACAGGCCGTCACCAAGAGCGTCGAAACATTGACATCGGGAATGTCAAGTATCTTCTCGCAGCTCTCCTCACTTGTGCAAGCCGAGATGGAGATTGAAACCGCTGCCGTGGAGAAACGCTACGAGCGTGAGGTGTCTATGGCAGAGGGCAACAAATACAAGACCAAGCAGCTTGAAAAGCAGAAGCAGAAAGAGATTGCAAAGGTCAAGGACGAGGCAAATAGGAAACTGTTCGCCATGCAGGTAATCCAAGCCGTGGCGCAGACGGCAACGGCTGCGCTCAACGCCTACTCATCGGCTGCCGCTATTCCTGTGGTGGGCTACATACTCGCGCCTATCGCCGCAGCGATGGCTATTGCCGCTGGCGCAATACAGATTGCGACCATCAAGAAGCAACAGCAAGCCAGCACCGCGCAGGGCTATGCCCGGGGCGGTTTCACCAAGCAGGGCGCAGTCGATGAGGTAGCTGGTGTCGTTCACGCAGGAGAGTGGGTGGCAAGTCAGAAGCTCCTTGCCTCACCGGTGGCTCGCCCACTCATCGAGGCCCTGGACTATGCGCAGCGGACAAACACAATCGGCAGTTTGAGACAGTCCGATGTGAGCCGCACGATTACTGCTCCCGCAGTATTGGCGCAGTCCCAAGCCCCGACAGTCATTGTTCAAGAGAACAAAACTCTGCGTGAAACGCTCGCTCGCTTGAATGAAAGGCTAAATGAGCCTTTCGTCACCGTGAACACCGTGACTGGTGATCTCGGTATCAAGCAAGCGCAAGATGATTACCAGCGATTGATGAACAATAAATCCCCGAAGAATAAACGCAAGTAACTATGGCTATATCACTACAAATCGACGGCAAGCAAGCTGCCTTGAAAAAAGGCTCGTCAATAGAGTATGTTTCCGAGAATCGTGCGTTTACCGACGCTGACGATTACTCGATGGAGATAGAGCTGCCGCTTGCCGACTGTCCGCAGAACATCGCCATCTTCGGACTGCTCACACGCAAGGACATCGACACAGAAGAAATCTTCTTTGACGCTGTGTTGCAGGACACCAACTTCTACAAGCGTGGTGCCGTCGTTATCACAGGCATCACCAATGAAGCCGTCAAGGTGCAGTTCTTGGAGAAAAGAAGTTACCAAAACTTCTTTCCTCACTTTGATGAAACATACATCGACGAACTCGACTTGGGAGAATGGCCGAATATCTACCCCAACAATCTTTCGAGCGGTGGAATGAGCGGCAATCCTCGCCCCGATACTGGCGGCGGTGAGACGACATACGACTCACCTGCGAATCTGTGGGCGAGGTGGCAGGACTACACTGCCTTGCCGTGGGTCAACAACTATTCGGGCAATCTCCAAAACTGCGCTCGCTGGAACGCGAGCCAAAACAAGTACGAGTGGAAAGTCAATCCCGACAACGACGAGGACACGGACTTCACCCGTGGCCTCTCGTTCCAGCCCAATCTGCTCTGGCTCACAAAGCAGATCTGCGATGCTTTGGGCTACGGTTATGACTTCTCATCGTGGGAGAACAGCGATTACAAGTACCTGCTCGTGGTCAACACCTTGCCTTATACCTGGAGCATCCGCAAGTGGGCGGCTGCGCTGCCGCACTGGACGGTCAACGAGTTTTTCAAGGAACTGGAAAAACTCTTGCTCTGCGAGTTTGACATTGACCACGCAAAGGCTCTCGTCACCTGCTCGGTCACGAGCGAGAACGTGGGCAATGCCGGTGTGGTGAATATCGACAAGGTGATTGACGCTTACTCGGTGGAAGTTTCCACCGACGAGGACAAGGACGGTTACAAGCCAATGCTGAATCAAGGCTTTGCAGAGGGCGGTCATAGACTGGATAACATCTATAACGCCCAGTGGTACATCGACAAGAAGACACGAGCCGACGGCACGGTGGCTTGTACCGAATGGCCCACGCTGCAAGACCTTTTCAACAGCAATCTGCCGCAGGATTCCGTCAGTGACACTGGCGGCGGTCGAAGCGACTACGCTCAATATCCGGGCGGCAAGTGGGGCTTGCACCATGTGCAGGATATAGATACTTACTTCGTTCTCGAAGTGATGAAACGTGTGGAGTACAGGACTACTCCTTTCACGATACACTCCGAGCACATGAAGTGGGGGAATGTGTGTAGGCTGGTACCAGTGAACCGCTTCGGTCCAGTCATTCTCGACAAGGAGAATGAGGACGATGTAGAGGAAATAGGCATCATTCCTGCTTGGATTGACGAAACCGACGAGACCTACGGCAACGTCGTGTTCCTCGACTGCGGAGAGAGCGGTGACGACGACACGAACTCGGCACATCAGACACACCAGTACGTTCCCGATGGTGTGACGTGGCAGGAGCACGTAGATCCCGATGTGCCTATTCAGTTCGGAGCTTTCTCCAGCGTGAGCGACGGAAAGAAAGAGAGCAGCGGTGCCGTGTTCGACAAGCTCTTTGTCGCATTTTGGTGGGGCGACTACCTGCGCAACAAGCCGCAGTTGCCCCATCCGTGGACGGACACCTTTGACATGACTTATTCATACGTCGCTCCCACAGTCCTAACGGACAACAGCCAGCTCACAATCATTTGGGGTGTGATATACAGCGGTCGCAACTACTCCCTGCGTATCAACAACAACGCCTACGGACAAAGCAGCGAGCGGTCAACCTACATCGAGGTTGACCAGAAGAAGAAGTACTCCTTCTCCTTCCTCGCTGATGAAATCCCCAATGTCCGCAGTCTGTTCTACATCGAGGGCAAGAAATACTTGTGCGCCAAGATTACTGCTCAGTTTGACGAGAACGGCATGAGCCATCTCCTTAAAGGCGACTTTTACAAGGTAGTGTAGACAAAATGGGTACATTATAGGGTACACTCAAAATAGAGAAAAAGCATAGAATGGGTAATCCCAAACTATGCTTTTTTTGATGTCTATTTGTGTACCACTAAATGCTACACTTTGAAGTACACTTCGAGTTACACCTTTGGTTGCACTTTTAGTTACACCTTTAGTTACACTCTCGGTTATACATTTGGGTACACTTATGGGTACGTCTATTTCTTGCCATATAGCACCCAGTCAAGCACTTTTCTATTGGCCTCATCGACCTTGCTTTGGTCAAAGTCAATGTAGATGTCGGTCACTGTGTTGTTGCCGTGTCCGAGAGCATGGGCGATAGTGTCCTTCGGAATGTCAAGAGAAGCGGCGATTGTAGCCCACGAGTGACGCGCCCAATACGTTGATATTTGGGGAAATAGTGGCTCGTATTCTTTCTTGCCTCCACGCCCTACACGCTTCACTGGACCAATCTTTTTCAAAGCTCGGTTCATTCGTTTTGTGTAGTCCTTATAGTCCTTGTATCGGTCAAGAATGTTAAGCAGCCACTTCTCGCCACGGTAGCGATTGATGATTTCCAACGCCTCTGGCTCAACCTTTATACTATAAAGGCGGTTAGTCTTTGCTCTGTGAAACTCCACCCGGCCATCCACAATAGCCGTGAGGTTGCAAAGGTCAATCGCATTGATACCCAGCAGCATAAACATCAGCTTGAACATATCAAGATACTGTTGGGCGTGCTTCTCACAAGGATAGTTGAAAAACTTACGAAGTTCCTCTACTTTGAGGTTTCGCTTGGCAGTCGCAACATTGCGGATAGAGAAGCGACGGAACGGGTAGAACGTAGTGATTTCATCATCAAGAGCCTCGTTGAAAACGGCTCTGATGTTGCGCAAATGAATGTTGCGAGCGTTCTTTGAGGGTGATTGAGGGATGAGGTGAGAATCAAACTTCGTCAGCCATTCCTTTGTAATATCCTCGAAAGCAAGCGTTTCGAGTTTCTTACCTGCGAACTCAACCATACGCTTATATGTGTCCATATAAATGCGTTTGGTACTCGGCTTTTTGCTGTCAGCAAAAGCGAGGTAGCGTCTGACAAACAAGTTCTTACGCCGTTCCGCTTGTTCTTTAGCCTCGACCTTGCTGGGATTGAGTTTGCGCTCAATCTCTAGTTTAATGTCGTTGGCAGTCATACTTTGCAGACTGCCAGCGTCAGCGAGGATAAAGATAGTACGCTCCACCTGCTGCATAATCCCCATCAAATACAGGTTTAGCACCTTTTGCTCTGGGTGGTTCACCACCATAGACTGCCCGCAGTCCCATTGCGTGGGCAGCAGTCGTGCATCAGTTGAGATGTACGAAGTCTTGTCACGGTGACCGATAGCCACCTTCAAGACCGACGGAGACCCAGGTTTCGTTCTCCGTGTGTCAAGGAAAAACTTAGTTCTTGCCATATAAAACCTCCCGCTACTCTCCGCACAACTTTCGTGTCTCTCAAATCCACCTTGTACGTACAAGGTAATGTACAAGGTAAATGGGGCGATATGTTGAGAAATCGTGTAAAATTGTGCAAATTTGGCGTTTTTTTTAATGGCATTTACCGCCTAAAACGGCAAAAAAGTAAGGTCGGAAATAGGCTTAATCGCCTATTTACCAACCTTTTCCTTTTCAGTCGGGATGACTAGATTCGAACTAGCGACCCCACGCCCCCCAGACGCGTACTCTAACCGGACTGAGCTACATCCCGAACATACTGTTTCGAGGTGGCACTATGTGCCATTTTTTCGAAAAGCGATGCAAAATTACTGCTTTGGTTTGAATTGTGCAAGCATTTTGTGATTTTTTTCTTTTTTCCTACGTTTTTTCTTTCGTTATTTGTATGTTGTGTTCTAGAAAGTGTTGATTTCATTCTTGGAATTTCGATAAAAAAGTGGTGACTTTAAGCTGCCACCACTAATCTTAAAAAAATAATGCCTTGTAATTAGTACTCCATCTTGGGAGGAAGCTCCTTAGCTTGAGCAACCATTTTCTCTACCTCTACGAGAGCGGGAACGCGGTTAACGAGGTTTTTCTGGTCATTTACCTCAACGAGTTTCTTGTGCAGGTTCTCGGGCACGCGGTTGCGCAACTCTTTCACAGTGTCAACGCCCGAAGCTTCGAGCAGCTCGCTGAATTGTGGTCCTACGCCGTTGATGCGCATGAGGTCGGCATGATTTGCCCATTTCAGGATTAGTTTGCCGCTGATTCCGGTTTCGTCCTCGAGAGCTTTGCGTCCTGCAGGTTTGCAGCATTTTTCAAGAATAGCGTCGGTGTCTTTTATTCCGGCTGCGATCAGTTTCTCGGCATAGACATCGCCCACGCCCTCAATGTCGATGATTTTGTAAACCATAATGTTAGTATTTAAAAGTTAATAAAAAGGTATTGTGTTAATTTGTGGGCAAATATACGTAGAAAAATTCCAAAAAGCAAATATACTGTGGCAAAAAGCGCAGTAATAGAAATAAAAAAATGATTTTTATGTTCCTATGTTATGGGTTAAGTCCAAAATTGCAAATGCTACAATTGTTATTATTACAATCAAGTGGAGAAGTTGGTCTAGACCATATAGTATCCAGAATGGTTTCTTGGTATTGTCTCCTAAAGTTGGGAACTTCCTGCCCAACAAACCTTTACAATAGTCGATAACGAAATGGGTGATATATTCGAAAGCTGAGAGAGCAGCGGCTATGGGTGTGGTAACCCCGAAAGCCAGTAGCACGATGCCCATTAGCACGGTATGGATAGCGGCATGTAGTGCAATGTGTTGGAGCTTTTCGCCTGTGGCTTTTGCCTCAATCATCTGCTTTGTGGTTAGGCAGTAGTCGGCAAGGAAGTGGCAGACCAAAAGCGATATTATCAATGTGAATGTAGTCATCATTCAAATAATGAAAAATCAGCATTAAATCCCATATAGAACTCGGTATAATCGGGGTTTGAAACAAATTCTGCCCCTTGTTTTGTTGCCATTCTATCGGGCAAAGGGATTATGCCTACTCTTGGCAGGTCCATTCGGTCCGCGTCGAAGCAAATATCGATTGTCATGTCGCCTGTTCGTAGCTCGATAGTGTGCAGTTCGCATGCTCGTTTGAGTTTTGCGATTTGTTCATCATTCAGAAAACTCAATTGTGTTTGGCGAATAGAATCAATGAGTCTTGAAGCTCTGGGCCCGTGGGCGAGATCTTCTCCATTATTCTTTCTTTCTGAGTCATGAATATAGGCGAATGCCATGATGACGTCCAAGTCGGCCCCTTCTTGGAAAAGCATACTTCCAAACTTGGCGACTCTGTCCCAATGATTTACGCCATGAATAGAGCCTAATTTTTGTGGCCATCGAGCGGCGCTGAATCGTCGCAGTTTTTCAATGTCGAGTTTATTGCCTTTTAATTCCATGAGTTTTTTGTACTATATCAGAATATCAGTTGCATTATTTCAACATCGTGGACCTCAGTTCCGTGGTTTATCCATTTTTTTAGGAGGCCTGCGGCGGTGAAGCCGTGCTTCTTGAGCAGTGCGGTGCAAATCGTATTGTTCACTGGCACCAGTGCATAGAGTTGGAATAGTCCCAGATAGTCGCGAACATAGCCAACAGCGAGTTTGAGGGCCTCGTCACCTAGACCTTTTCCTTCATGCGATTTGTCAATCATTATGCCTAGTTCTGCTCGGTTGTTGAACGGGTCAAAGTTGGTGAAATCAACGGTGCCCACTGGCTCGCCAGTCTCGGTGAGCGTTATCATCAAACGTAGCTGACGAGTAGTGAAGATATCACTGTCGTAGTTCTGTAAGTACTGCCAAAGGTAGCTCTTAGGCGATGGTGTCATGATGTTGCTTACAGTCCACAACCAAGAATCATTCTCCCACTTATATAGCACGTCAAGGTCGGTAGGCTCAAGTGAGCGTAGTGCCACGATGTCGTTAGATATTATTTTTTTCATGTCTTTTTTTATTCTTTGTTGTGCAAATTTAATGATAATTTTTGTGACGATGCATTTTTTGTACCATTTTTGGATTAATTAGGCTATGTTTCGGCAATAAAAATGAAAAACTTTGTTTTTGATTTTGTATTTCTCTCAACTTGCACTAATTTTGGGCACTATTTGTAAAAAAGAGAAAATTATGGGCTTAGTAATAGGTATTGATGTGGGTGGCAGCACCACCAAGATTGTGGGTCTGAAAGACGGGCAGATACTCTCGCCCATGTTTATAACGGCAGCCGACCCCATCACGTCGCTCTTTGGAGCGTTTGGCAAATATATTTATGACAACGGCATAACCCTCGCCGACATTGAGCATGTGATGCTCACGGGTGTTGGTAGCTCGGGAGTTACGACTCCTATCTACGGGTTGCCCACGAGCAAGGCCGACGAGTTTCAGGCCGACGGCTTGGGCGCACGATTCGACAGCGGTCTCGACAATTTGACCGTTGTGTCGATGGGCACTGGTACCACGCTGGTGAGTGTTGACGGTGATGAGATACGCCATTTGGGTGGTATTGGCATTGGTGGTGGTACCTTGATGGGACTCGCTCATTTGCTTCTAAAGACCGACCACATCTCTGACGTTATAGAACTCGCAAAGAATGGCGACATTACACACATCAACCTGCAAATCAAGGATATCTGCAAGACCGACCTCGAGGGTCTGCCACTGCACGCCACTGCATCTCTCTTTGGCAAGGTGCGCCAGATTACTCCGAGTGATTATGACGTGGCACTGGGTATCATCTGCATGGTGCTTGAATCAATTGGCTCGGCTGCTGTGCTGTCGAAGCTGAATACTGGTGTGAAGGACTTTGTACTTATCGGTAATTTGACTCGTTTGCCTCAGTGCTCTGTGGTGTTCCCGCGCATTGAGGAAATTTACGGCGTGAAGTTCCATATCCCTGCTCATGCCGAGTTTTGCACAGCATTGGGTGCTGCGCTGGCTTATAATAAGGCGTAATATAGTAACAAGTAATAAGTGGCTAAGATGTATAATAGGGAATTTACACCTGGTTTTATAAGGGAATTGAAGCAAAACGAGATTTTTGTCTTTGGGAGCAACCTTGCTGGTGCCCATGCTGGTGGTGCTGCGCGAGTGGCAGTTAATAAGTTCGGCGCTGTATGGGGCCAGGGAGTGGGCATGCAAGGGCAGTGCTACGCTATCCCAACAATGCAGGGGGGAGTAGAGACAATTAAGCCTTACGTTGACGAGTTTATCACCTATGCTAAGCAGCATCCCGAGCTCAAGTTTCTTGTTACACCAATAGCTTGTGGCATCGCTGGTTTTACTCCTAAAGAAATCGCTCCACTATTCAGTGCGGCGATTGATGTGGAGAACGTGATACTTCCCAAAAGTTTTGTTGATATTATATAGGGTTTCTCATGTAATAAATAATAATAAATTACGTTCTATTCATAGAACGTTTTTTGCTATTGCTATAAATTAGATATATCGAAGAAAACAACATATGAAGATTACTTTCTTAGTACCACCAGTCCTTGACGGTCAGCGACCTGCCGAGCGCTCAGCCGGCTGTACAAGGGTGGTGTACTTTGCGCCAAATATTTACGAACTTACAGTTATTGGTGTTGTTGAAGCCGAGAATCTGGGCGAAGTCGCCTACGAGGACTTCGTGTTCTACAAGAAGAGCGAGGTGGATTTCCATCAGTTCCTTGCCGGCGATGACAGCGACATCTACTGCATTTGGACGGTGAACCTGTCGATAGAGAGCGACATGCTGGCAATTGACACGTTGCTGAAAATGCGCCCCGAGGCAAGAGTCATTATGATGGGGCCTGGTCCGTCTTATTTTATCGAGAAATGCCTTGCTAACGAACGCATAATCATCGTGCGCGGTGAGCCTGAGGCCACTATCGTAGAGCTCCTGCATGCTCTCGACGAGGGCAAGCCGCTCAACGATATTTTGGGTATCTCGTGGCTGAACAGCGAGGGCAAGGTTGTGAACAATGGCTTCCGTCCACTAATTGGCGACCTTGATGCGCTGCCGTTTCCCGCTCGCCACTTCATTGCCGACCGTCGTTACCATAATCCCAAGATTAAGCGCAGTGGTTATACCACGGCCTTCACCTCTCGCAACTGCCCCTATCACTGCATCTACTGTGTACCCAGTTCGCTAACCTTCGCCCGTGAGATAGAGAACAAGCGCTTCACTGGTCGCAAGCCCACCATCTCTTACCGCACTGCCGAGAGCGTTGACCGCGAGATGGCGATGCTTCATGAGCAGGGCTACAAGGCCATTGGCTTCATGGACGATAACTTCATCTGGAACGAGGAGCGCACTCGCCTCATGTGCGAGATAATGAAGAAATATGAGATGCTGTGGGGTTGCCAAGCACGCGTTGACGCCATCACCGAACCCATCGCCAAGATGCTGGGTGAAAGTGGTTGCCAGTATGTGGACTTAGGCGTGGAATCATTCAACGACGAGATTCTCAAGTATGTGCGCAAGGGCATCACCACCGAGCAAATCTATGAGGCAATACGCCTTCTCAAGAAGTATAAAGTGCCAGTAAAGCTCAATGTGCTCATTGGCAGCAGCCCGCTTGAGACTAAGGAAACACTGCATCACACACTCAAGGAGGCCAAGAAACTCAAGGTTGACCAGGTGATGTTCAACATCGTGTCGCCATTCCCCGGAACCGAGTTCTACAAGCTGTGCAAAGAGAACAATTGGCTGTCGACTCCCGACTATGTTCCAACCGACGTTCAGCGCGAATCGATATTGAACTTGCCCAACATCAGCAGCGATGAGATGGAGAAAATCCTGTTCAAAAACAATGTGAGCTACTTCCTTTCATGGAATTTCATCTCCACTCAACTCAAGCGATTCTCTAGTTGGAGTGAATTCGTCCATGCTGCCCGAGCCTTGAAAATCAAACTCTTCGGCTGATGAAGCGGTTGTCGATAATCATTATCACCTATAATGGTTTGGGCTTCTTGACTCGATGCCTAGCATCGTTGCACTCGTTCATTGATGACCCGTCGTGCGAGGTGATTATTATTGACAATTATTCCACCGATGGCACTCTTGATTTCTTGCGCCTGAACTACCCTCAGTTGCAGCTCATTCTCAACAGTGAGAACAGAGGTGTGGCGGCTGCTCGCAACCAGGGCATCGCTGTGGCTAAGGGCGAGAAACTGCTGCTGCTCGACAATGACACTGAGGCAAGCGATGATGCCATCAATGCCATGAGCGATTATCTCGACGCTCATTCCGATGTGGGCCTGTGCTCATGTCGACTAGTAGATAAAGAAGGGTTTCCTCAGGACAGCTGCAAGCCTTTTCCTGGGCTGATGATAAAGGTGAGAAATGTGTTGGGGATAGGCAACAAGATGCATTACGCTCCCAATGAGAATGGCATTATCGAACCCGTCTATGTGATAGGTGCTTGCCAGATGTTTTGGCGCAAGGTCGTTGACAAGGTGGGAATGCTCGACGAGAACATTTTTTATGGCCCTGAGGATGCCGACTGGTGCATTCGCATCAAGCAGGCGGGATGGAAGACTCATTGTTTAAACAACTACACAATCATTCACGACTATCGTCGTTCAACTCGTCGCAGCCCATTCTCCAAGCTGGGGCGCATGCACATGAAAGCGCTGCTTTATTTCTACTGGAAACATAAACGGCTATTTTAACGCACACAAGGCGCAGTTTTTGCTGCGCCTTCTTTGCATTATTTAGCGTTGATTCTCTTCTCCCACATCTTGTTCCTTTTTCTTTTGGGCGAGTCGTTTGCGGTAGGCCTCAAGGTACTGATGCTGGCGATGTCGGCGAGCGGCTTCTTTTTTAGCCTTCGCCTTCAGGTAATCGTTATAGTGGTTTTCAACGTAGTTGTCGGCCATTGTTATTTATCAGTTGATTACTCACGTGCGAAAGAGTCGCTGAAGAGGGTACGGTTGAGGATGGAGCGTCCGAGAGTTAGCTCGTCGGTGTATTCAATCTCGTTGCCCACGCTCACGCCTCGCGCGAGGATGGTGATTTTCACATCGGGGTAGGGCGCCAGCTTGCGATAAATGTAGAAATTTGTAGTGTCACCTTCCATCGTGGCACTCAAGGCAAGAATGACTTCTTTCACCTCGCCGCTTTTTACACGCTCTACAAGACTCTCAATTTCAATGTCTTGTGGTCCAATGCCGTCCATGGGCGAGATGAGTCCTCCCAGTACATGATATAGTCCATGGTGCTGTGCTGTGTTCTCAATGCTCATCACGTCTTTCACGTTCTCAACCACACACACAATGCTGCGGTCGCGAGATGGATTTGAGCAGATGGGGCAAGTCTCGGTCTCGCTGATGTTGTGGCACACATGGCAGTAGCGAATTTCTTTGCGCAGCTTAATGATGCTTTCACCAAATCGTGTTGCCACGTCCTCGTTCTGCTTAAGCAGATATAACACGAGCCTGAGCGCCGTCTTGCGGCCAATACCTGGTAGCTGTGCAAACTCGTTCACAGCATTTTCCAGTAATCTAGAAGCAAATTCTTGTTCCATAGTGCAAAAGTACATAAAAATAAATAAATAGCAAAGTTTGGATTTGTTTAGATGGAAAAAATGGTGTACCTTTGAAGATTGTTATAATAATTGTAGCATTATGAAAGACAAAAATATCACGATACCTAGCGAGTTTGTTGACATTTGTCCCATTCAGGACAAGGATTTCCACAACGAGATGTCGATGCTGGTCAATGAGCCTATGTTTAGGCACATAGTAAAAATGATAGCTCCCGACTATAGCTTCACAAAGATTAGATTGCTGCTTTTGAGCCTCAACTCAAAACAAGAGTTCCAAACTAAGGTGATGAAGCCTGTAGTGGAAGGCTTGCTCAAGAAAACGTCTCAAGGGCTCACTTTTAGCGGACAAGAGAATCTGGTTAAAGATGTTCCCAATACGTTTATCACCAACCATCGCGACATTGTTCTCGACTCGGCTCAACTCAGTTATCTTATGCTTGAGAATGGGATGGACACATGCGAGATTGCCATAGGCAACAACTTGCTAATATATAACTGGATTACAAGACTTGTGAGGTTGAATAAATGCTTTGTGGTTAAGCGCAATTTGGGGCGACTTCAAACTATGGCTGCTGCCATTCAGCTCTCGAGGTATATTCACTTTGTCCTCACTCAAAGGAAAGACTCAGTGTGGATTGCACAGCGCGAGGGACGGTGCAAAGATGGCAACGACCGCACACAGGAGAGCTTGCTCAAGATGCTCACCTACGGCAACCGTGAAGTTCCTTTTGTTGAGAGTCTCAAGGAACTGAACATCGCCCCTATTGCCATTAGCTATGAGTATGATCCTAACGACCGTCTCAAGGCGCGTGAGTACTTGCTCAAAAGCAAGAATCCTAACTATAAGAAGACTCAGGAAGATGACCTTGAGAGCATGAAGATAGGAATTATGGAGAACAAAGGTCACATCCACTATGCCTTCACTCCGTGTATCAATGAGAGGCTTGAGAAAATCCCCGCCGATCTTGACCGTCTGCTCATGGTTCAGCGCATTTGCAATATCATTGATCACGCTATCCATGCCAACTACAAGATTTTCAAGACTAACTATATCGCTCATGACTTGCTCTTTGACAACAAAGACTTTGCCGAGCACTACACCAGTCAGGACGAGAAAGAGTTCCGTGACTACCTCAACGGCCAGCTTGACCGCATCGACGACATCCCCGTTAATGCCAGCGACCGTAACTATATGCTCAAGTATATGTTGCAAATGTATAGCAATCCTTTAACCAACCAGCTCGAAGCTAAGGAATAAATTATATAGCATCTATGACAATTCAATGGATTCCACTGATATCGCTTTTGGTCGTTAACCTGGCGCTTGACTTATGGCTATATCGTTTTTTCCGCAGGAACAAGCATTGGCCTAAGTTTAAGAGTGGTGCTCATGCTGTGTTGTCGATGGTGTTGTTAGGGCTGATGGTGGCTGTGATAGCAATACCACGCAAGGAGTGTGACGACTCCACCTTCTTGGGTGTGATGTGGGCTATCTACATCTATTATTCTTTTTATGTGCCTCGTTACTTGGCTGCGATGGTGTGGGCTCCCACTCACTTGAAGCGAAGTGGTACTCTCACACGTCGTGTGGGAGGCATAGCTGCCACCGTTGTTGGCATTGTGGCGTTCCTTTTCATGTGGTCAGGACAATTCTTTACCGTTTATCATGTCAATGTGGAACGTGTGGAGCTTGAGTTTGAGAACCTGCCTTCAGAATTTGACGGCTATCGCATTGCCCAATTCAGCGACACCCACTTGGGCACTTACAATGGCAATACACGATTTATAAAGAATTGTGTTGATAGCATCAATTCTCTAAACCCCGACATGATTTGCTTCACTGGTGACCTTGTGAGCCGACATTCAGGCGAGGCACAACCATTTAAGAAAGTGCTCTCAAAACTTCATGCTCCTGACGGTGTGATATCGGTGCTCGGCAACCATGATGACGGGCACTACAAGTCGTGGCCCTCGGAACAAGAACGGAATACCGATTTGCAGAAGCTTATCGACCTTCAGGAGCAGATGGGTTGGAAGGTCCTTGTCAATGACCACGTCATTTTGCATCGCGACACGAGCGAGATGGCAGTGGTGGGCACCAAGTGCTTTATGGGTTGGCCTTTTCCTAAAAACGGCTATCTCGACACTGCTTATGTTGATTACAATACTTCTAAGCGTTTTGTTGTTCTCTTACAACATGCTCCCGACGAGTGGAAGCTCGAGCGTGCTTATCAGAAGCGTGTGACCATGTTGAGACTGTGCGACAAAGTGGATTTGATGCTCTCGGGTCACACCCATGCTATGCAGATGATGGTTACGCTCTTTGGTCACAAATACTCTCCAGCTTGTTTTTCTAGTGATTTTTGGGGCGGGCTTTACTGCGAAGGTGACCACAAGCTTTATACTAATATTGGCATTGGTATGGTGGGTATTCCTATGCGACTGGGTACTGCCTATCCAGAGATAACTCTCATTACCCTTAAGAAACGAGGAGAATGCATAGTTGATTCTAAAGGAAAAAGAATAAGTAACAAGTAAAAAGTAGCAAGTGTCAATAGATGACTTGTTCAACTGAAAACTGACAACTATATTATGGCCGACAAAATTTCAACTCTTATATCGCAGGAGCTAAACATCCCCATCAATCAGGTGTTGGGGACCGTTAGTCTTTTGCGTGATGACAATTCCATCCCTTTCATCAGTCGCTACCGTAAGGAGCAGACTGGAAACCTCGACGAGACACAGATTCAATCTATTGATGCACGAATGGCTTATTACGATGAGTTGCAGAAGCGCAAGTCGACAATCCTGAAGACAATCGAGGCACAGGAGCAACTCACCGACGAGCTCTCCAATCGCATCCTAAACTGCTGGGATGCCACTGAGCTTGAGGACATATATTTGCCCTACAAGCCAAAACGCCGCACTCGTGCTCAAGTGGCAAGGGAGAAAGGCCTGGAACCCCTCGCCAAGATGATTATGGCGCAGAAGGGAGGAGACGTGAGCCAGATGGCTTCGCGTTTCGTCGATGGTGACAAGGTTCCTGATTCTGATGAGGCAATAGACGGCGCTCTCGACATCATTGCCGAGTGGGTTAGCGAGAACCAAACGGTGCGCAACAGTGTTCGACGTTCGTTCCGATATGATGCTGTCCTCAACTGCAGTGTGGTGAAAGGTAAGGAGATAGAGGGCCGAAACTATGAGTTCTACTATGACTTCTCCAAGCCATTGAAACGCATATCGTCGCACCAGTTACTCGCCATTCGCCGTGGTGAGAAGGAAGGATTTCTCAAGGTGAGCATCGACATCAACAATGACCGAGCTGTCGACAACGTGTGCCGCATTGTGGTGAAAGGTAAAGGCGAAACATCACAGCTGGTTGAAGAGGCCGCCGAGGACAGCTTCGACCGCCTCATCAAACCGTCAATAGAGAATGAGTTTGCCGCCATTTCAAAGGAGCGTGCCGATGCCGAAGCCATCGACATGTTTGCCCAGAATGTGCGCCAGCTGCTCTTTGCGCCACCATTGGGACACAAGCGCATCCTAGCTGTCGACCCTGGTTTTCGCACTGGTTGTAAAGTGGTGTGCCTCGACGAGAATGGCAACCTCTTGCACAACGATGTGATTTATCCCACAGCACCAAACTACGACGTTGAGGGAGCTACAAAAAAGATTCACAATCTTGTAGAGACCTATAAGATTGATGCTATCGCCCTGGGCAACGGCACTGCGAGCCGTGAGACAGAGAAGTTTTTGAAGCGCATACGATATCACCGCGACATCAACGTGTTTGTGGTTAGCGAGAATGGAGCGTCAATCTACAGCGCCAGCAAGATTGCCCGTGACGAGTTCCCCGACAAGGACGTGACTGTGCGCGGCGCCGTGTCGATAGGACGTCGACTGCTTGATCCGCTCGCCGAGCTCGTGAAAATCGACCCAAAATCGATTGGGGTAGGGCAGTATCAGCATGACGTGGACCAGACCAAGCTCAAAGAAGCATTGAACTACACCGTTGAGAGCTGTGTGAATAGTGTAGGCGTGAATCTCAACACAGCCAGCAAAGAGTTGCTCACCTACGTTTCGGGCCTTGGTCCCGCATTGGCTCAGAACATTGTGACCTATCGAGCCAAGAATGGCGACTTTAAGTCACGTCAAGAGCTGCTTAATGTGCCCAAGTTAGGTCCTAAGACCTTCACTCAGGCGGCTGGTTTCTTGCGTGTGCCTGAGAGTGATAACCCTCTCGACAACAGTGCGGTTCATCCCGAGCGATACGACTTGGTGAAACGCATGGCACAAGACTGTGGATGCACTGTGGAGCAGCTAATAAAGGAACCAGACAAAAGAAATCTCATTGACATCAAGCGTTATGTGTCGCGAGATGTAGGAGAGCTCACGCTGGTCGATATCATGAAAGAGCTCGAGAAGCCAGGACGTGACCCGCGAAGTGAGGTGAAGGCTATGGAGTTTGACGAGAGTGTTCACGAGATAACCGACCTCAAGCCAGGCATGGAGTTGCCAGGAATAGTTACTAATATCACACAATTCGGTGCTTTTGTTGATATTGGCGTCCATAAAGAAGGTCTCGTTCATGTGTCACAGCTCAGTGACAAACGAGTGGACAATCCCGCCAAAGCGGTCAAACTCAATCAACATGTGAGAGTGAGGGTGTTGAGCGTTGATTTAGAACGCAAACGCATTGCCCTGTCGATGAAAGGCGTGGCACAATGATAGAAAATGGGGAGGCGAGAATTATTGTCTCCCCCCCCCATTTTTTGCTTTTTTGTCTCTCAAAAGGGTGTAAAATCGCTGAAAATGAGAAAAAAACTAAAAAAACATGTATTTTTTTGTGAATATTAGGTGCTAATTAAAAAAAAAGTACGATATTTGCAGTTGCAAAAAAATGAGGGTTGCCTTTTTTAGGTGTTAAAAGGCTGTTTTGAAGCTGAATATGTTACCGAGAAAGGCAATACTCATTAAAAAGAGTGAGTGATTTTTAAATTAAAATAAACTAAAATTTTTTACTAAAATGACAAAAGCAGATATCGTAAGCGAAATCGCTAAGACAACAGGCATTGACAAGGCCTCAGTATTGGAGACCATCGAGAAATTTATGGAGACAGTGAAGGATTCACTCGCCGAGGGCGAGAACGTATACCTGAGAGGTTTCGGCAGCTTCATCGTGAAGACTCGTTCGCAGAAGACCGCTCGCAACATCTCTAAGAACACTGCAATCATCATCCCAGAGCATAAGATTCCAGCTTTCAAGCCAGCTAAGGTTTTCATGGAGCAGGTTAAGAAGTAAGTTTTAGGAACCGAACATCAAATATAAATTTCTAAATACAAGAAAAAATGCCAAGCGGTAAAAAGAGAAAAGGCCACAAGATGGCCACGCATAAGCGCAAAAAAAGACTTAGAAAGAATCGTCACAAGAACAAGAAGTGATCTTTCTAATTGAGTCTAAACGAAGAACAAACGAATGAGGAAGACTCGCGAGGTGTGTGTGATTTATGCATTTAGGGTGTCGTGATTCATTGGTTTGTTCTTTGTATTTAGACTATAACCGATGTTTGTGCTCTACGAAGCACATTGCCGGTTATCATGCTCCCCGCTCTCCTTTTACACATTATTTTATATATAATAGGGAGAGTGACCTTTTTAAAAACAGTATTTCACGATGAGAAGTGAACTGATTGTAGACGTACGCCCCACAAGCATCAGCACCGCTCTTCTGGAAGACGGACGGTTGATGTCGTTGCAAAAGGAGGCTCGAGATGCTTCCTATGCCGTGGGTAACCTCTATTTTGCCAAGGTAAAGAAGTTGATGCCAGGCTTGAATGCCGCGTTTGTGAACGTTGGTTATGGCAAAGAGGCATTTCTTCACTACCTTGATTTAGGCTCACAGTTCAGTAGCTATTTAGAATTCATCAAGCAGGTGCGAGAGAGCGGCGGCAAACGCCAAGTTAATCTCTCGAAGATGAAGCTGAAGGGCGATATTGACAAGCATGGCTCGGTGAGCGATGTGCTGGAGGCCGGTCAGGAACTGATAGTTCAGATTTCGAAGGAACCCATTTCTACTAAGGGACCTCGATTGACGACCGAAATCACATTTACAGGTCGATTCTTGGTGCTGATTCCTTTCAACAACAAGATTCTGGTGTCTCAGAAGATAAAAGACCGCGCCGAGAAGACTCGACTCCGCCGACTAGTGGAGAGTATCAAGCCCAAGAATTTTGGTGTGATAGTGCGCACCTCGGCCGAGAACAAACGCGCCGCTGAACTGAATAGTGAACTGAAAGTTCTCATGAAGTGCTGGGAAGAGAGTGTGGCGAAGATAAACTATAGCGAGGCGCCCTCATTACTCTATGAGGAAGATAGCCGAGCCGTGAGTTTGATTCGCGATATCTTCAGCCCTGACTTTGAGAGCATCCATGTGAATAATGCTGAGATTTATGAGCAGATTCACAACTACGTGAGCCTAATCGCCCCCGACCGAGGGGATATTGTCAAGATTTACAGCGACGAGCAGCCGATTTTTGACAAGTTCAATGTCACACGGCAGATGAAGTCGTCGTTTGGAAAGACGGTATCATTCCGTTCGGGCGCATACATAATTATTGAAAGCACCGAGGCACTGCACGTGATCGATGTGAACTCGGGCAACCGGTCCCGCAAGACCACCGACCAGGAGAGTAATGCTCTGGACGTGAACTTGCTGGCAGCCGACGAGATAGCGCGACAGCTTCGTCTGCGCGATATGGGAGGCATCATAGTTATAGACTTCATTGATATGGCTAAGAGTGAGCATCGTCAAGCACTCTACGACCACATGAAGGAAGTGATGCAAAAAGACCGTGCCCGTCACAACATCTTGCCCTTGAGCAAGTTTGGCTTGATGCAGATTACACGCCAGCGCGTGCGCCCTGCTCTCGACATTGTCACAAGCGAGACGTGCCCCTCTTGTGGAGGTAAGGGGGAAGTGATGCCCTCGTTGCTTTTCACCGATCGCCTCAAGGACAAAATTGACTACTTGATTCACGACTTGGGCGTTAAGGATTTTATTATGTATGTCCATCCATTTGTCGATGCCTATCTCAAGAAAGGCTTTATCAGCCGGTACATGAAATGGCGTCGCGAGTTTGGGCGAGTTTTTAAGATTTTGCCCGACCAGGATTTAGCCTATCTGCAATACCGGGTCATCGACAAGCAAAAACAAGAAATTGACCTTAGCGAAGAGAAAGACACAAGCAGCTCCTCAAGCAAGAAGGAAAATCGCCTGAGGAAGCAAAAAGAACAAGAAGACGATGGCGAGTGACGCCACACTTCACAATTAACAACATCCCTGCCACATTCTCGCGGCGGGGATGTTTGTGTGATAGCTATGCGTTGGCAAAGAAAGTGACGAGGAAGGGGACGCTGAAGTCGACGATGAAGCCGTGGAATATTGAAACGATTACGAAGTCTTTGCCACAGGCGTTGGTGAGGATGGGTAAGGTGGTGTCCATCGTCGTGGCACCGCCAACCGAGATAGGAGCCAATTTGCCAAACCAGCGCACCATGAGCGGAGCTCCAAGTAGGGTGATGACTTCGCGCACAATATTTGCCAGCAATGCCACAGTGCCAAGTTCAGGACCTCGATATTGCGTGATAAGCACACTCGAGAGTGAGTAGTAGCCCATTCCCGAACCCACAGCGAGACAGTCGGCAAGTGAGCGGTTTGGGAGTAGGGCAGTAGTGATGGCGCAGCCTGCCAACGACCCAACGATTGTCATCAACGGCAGCAGCATATAAAGGCGGTTGAGCTTGCGGAATTTCTTGAAAATTTCGGCATCATTTCCAATTAGGAAGCCCACTATAAAGATGAGCGAGCACAGTGTTAGGTAGCTCACGTTGCCCAGGTCTCTCATGGGCGGCAGCAGGTGGGTGAGCCCCACAACTATGCCCACAATGAAGAACCCCACAATTATCAGGCTTCCTTTCATCTCTTGCCTCCTTCTTTGTGTTGAATGAAGCGCCATAATGCCCATGCAAAGAATATGCTTCCTGCTGTTGCGGCTATTGCGAGCAGCAACGCTTCCAGTCCCAAGCCTTTGAGGCTGTTGATGATTTGCTCATTCTCGCCCACTTCAACTCCCAGGAAGAACAGCAGCGCCCACACCAGCACAATGAGCAATGTGTTGATGAATCTAAGTGTGTGCTTGCGCAGGAGCCATCCCGCGGCAATGCCAGCAGCCATTATGAGAATGATTTGCAACATATACCGCTACAAATGTAAGCATTTGCCCTCAATTCACAACCATCATCGGTAAAAAAACTTGTAGAAGTCACTGAAAAACACTATCTTTGTCGTCAAATACGATAACTTTCCCGTTCACGAATCATTATGGAGACAAGAAAACATATAGCAGCCGAGAAAAAGAAAACATGTAACTGTGCTCAAGCAGTAATCGCTACCTATGCCGACCTGGCAGGTATCACCGAGGAACAGGCGATGGCTTTGGGCAGCGCCTTTGGCAGCGGTATGGGTAACATGGAAGGGACCTGTGGAGCTCTAACGGGAGCCGCCGTCGTGCTGGGACTCATCAAGCGCGACAAAATCCAAGCACGCAAGTGCATGATAAGAATAATGAACGACTTCCAGGCCCGCAATGGTGCCACACAATGCAAGGCTCTCAAAGGTGTCGAGACAGGACAGCTGCTCCGCTCTTGCGAGGACTGTGTAGCCGACGCCAGTGAACTTCTTGAGCAGCACATTTCTAAGTAGTAAGGATAAAGTAACAAGAAGCAGATTTTTAACCATCAATAATAAATTTCCTTTGTATGTGCGAGCTCATTGACATCATTGTAAAAGGAGAAAGAAGGAAAGAAGAAAGGAACAATTGATTCAAAAAATTTTTTTTAACCGAAAAGTGTCCCACACACTCTTGGGAGTTGTCAATGTATTGCACCGCAGGTGCGGTGCTTAAAATTCAATTTCCATCTCGTTCAAATCCTATCATTATGACGTTTTTTTCTCGAAAAAAAGGAAAGTTGAATTAAACCAGTGGATTTATTTTCAGTCAAAGGCCCAAAATAAAGAAAACTGCCAGCGGGCAAAAGTGGGCGAAAAACTAGTGTTAGTCACGGCTCAAAGAGCTATTACTTAGTTAAAAAAGGTAATTTTGTGTTTCTAAGTTACTTGTTTTAAGCCTCGTTAAGCAATTTTTGCAGAAAAAACAGTTTCTTGTTAGCAAAATCTTGATGTTTTGCTTTTCTATTTGGCAAATAATTACTTACTTTGCACCGCAAAAAATGAACATAATTTATTTAACAATTTAAAATTCATAGTATTATGTCAGAAATTCAAGAAAGAGTAGCAGCGATTATCGTTGACAAATTAGGTGTTAGTGAGTCACAAATTACTCCCGAGGCAACATTTGCTCAGGATCTTGGTGCCGATAGCCTTGACACTGTAGAGCTGATCATGGAGCTTGAGAAGGAATTTGACATCACTATTCCCGATGCAGAAACTGAGAAGATCCAGACTGTTGGTGACGCTGTTTCTTTCATCGAGGCTGCCAAAGCTGCTGAGTAAGGAAAGCTGAAAACAATTCTATTGTTTTAATAAATTCCCTTTTTAATTGTTTATGGAATTAAAGAGAGTAGTGGTAACAGGTCTTGGTGCCATCACTCCCCTTGGAAATGACGTTGAAACTACATGGAACAACGCCATTAATGGAGTGAGTGGTGCAGGACCTATTACTCATTTTGATGCCTCATTGTTCAAGACACAGTTTGCCTGCGAAGTCAAGGGCTTCAACGTGGAGGAATATTTGGACCGTCGCGACTCTCGTCGCATGGACCTATACTGCCACTACGCTATAGCAAGCGCCACCCAGGCTCTTGCCGACTCAAAGCTCCTTGACGATGAGAAGGTTGACCGCAACGAGATAGGAGTCATTTACGGCTCTGGCATTGGCGGACTTCACACCTTTGAGAGTGAGGCAGGCTACTATGCCAAGAATGAGGATAAGGGTCCAAAGTACAATCCCTTCTTTATTCCTATGATGATTGCCGACATCGCTGCCGGTCACATCTCAATAAAGTGGGGCTTGCGTGGTCCTAATTATGGCATTGTGTCGGCATGTGCCACATCGACCAATGCTTTGATTGACGCCTTCAACTATGTGCGCTTGGGCAAGGGTACTGCCATTGTCACTGGTGGATCTGAGGCGGCAATCTATCCAGCTGGCGTAGGCGGCTTCAACTCGATGAAGGCGATTTCTACCCGCAACGAGAGCCCCGAGACTGCTTCGCGACCATTCAGTGGCTCGCGTGATGGTTTCGTGATGGGCGAGGGCGGTGTGACGCTGATTTTCGAGGAGCTCGAGCATGCCCTGGCTCGTGGCGCGAAGATTTATGCCGAGGTGATAGGTGGTGGCATGAGTGCTGACGCCTACCATATCACTGCTAGTCATCCCGAGGGACTGGGCGCTTCGCTGGTAATGCAGCGCGCTCTTGACGATGCTGGAATCAGTGCTGCCGAGGTGGACTATATCAATGTTCATGGCACATCGACTCCTGTTGGCGACCTTAGTGAGGCTCAAGCCATTATCAACGTGTTTGGCAAACATGCCTACGAGCTTAACATTAGCTCTACCAAGTCGATGACCGGTCACATGTTGGGTGCTACTGGTGCTATGGAGGCATTGTTCTGCGTTAAGGCTTGTCAAGACAACATAGTTCCCCCCACCATCAACCACGAGGATGGCGACAATGACCCAGAGATTGACTATAAGTTGAACTTCACGTTCAACAAGGCTGAGCGCCGTGAGGTGAATGTGGCGCTGTCCAATACCTTCGGATTTGGCGGTCACAATGCCAGCCTAATAGTTAAGAAGTATTGATAACTGATTAATTCAGTTTCAGTAACACGACGTTAAACCCAAAGATGGCAAGGAAAGCACCATAGCTTCCTATTAAGACCAAGAGGCCTGTGGAGCCTTGCCATGAAAAAGCTTGACTCCACTACCTTGTTTAACCGAATCATATCAGTCATAAAGTTCCTTTTCGCTAAGGAAAAGGAACTTTATGTTTTTATAAACGGTATAACAGGGTTCTATCCTTTGCACATTGAGTACTACAAGCTGGCACTTGTTCATCGCTCAATGCCCATGAAGACGCAGAACGGCCGTTGGGCCAACAATGAGCGCTTGGAGTTCTTGGGCGATGCCATTCTCGATGCCGTAGTTGGCGCCTATCTTTATAATCGCTATCCCAATAAGCATGAGGGATTCTTGACGAGTACAAGGGCGAAGATTGTTCAGCGCGAGAGTCTTAACAGGATAGGCAAGGCTTTTAGGATAGAGTCGCATGTAAGGGCGTTGACCCATTCGTCAAGCCACAATTCTTACATCAGTGGCAATGCTGTGGAGGCATTGGTGGGTGCCATTTATCTCGATCGTGGTTATCAAGCTTGCAAAGACTTTATTGAGAAGAAGATTATAGCTGAGCATCTTGACCTTAAGGAACTGGTGAAGACCGAGCAAAACTACAAGTCGAGGTTAATAGAGTGGACTCAGAAGTATCGTGTGTCTATTGAATTCCAGCTTGTTGACACACTCAGCGATCCACAGGGTAGCCCCATATTCAAGACTGCGGTGCTGCTGGGTGGAGTCTATGCTGCCGATGGCTCGGGCTATAGTAAAAAGGAATCGCATCAAGGCGCAAGCAAGAAAGCCTATGAGCGCTTGAACAAGGATAAGATTTTCCGTGAGCAAGTGCTTTCAACGGCATCTATGTGATTTGTAAATGAGATGACAAACAATTCGTTTAGTCATCATTCCATTGAGATAAATCAAGATTAAGAATCGCTCTCTCGACTAGAGCGAGGGCAGTTTTTGTGTCCATTGCTTGCTCAAGTGGCATGTTGTGTGGTGTCACTTCTATCACGCGGTCAAATCCCAGCAGCGACGTTTCGGTCCTGGGAGCTATATTTCCGCATATCGCGATAACTGGGATGTTTTGTTGCTTGGCGGCTTGTAACACTCCAGCTGGGGCTTTGCCCATCAAAGTTTGGTTGTCAATACGTCCTTCACCAGTGATTACTAGGTTTGCATCGGCAATTATTTCGTTGAAATGAGCCATATTGAGCAGGAAATCGATGCCTGGCACTATGGTGGCTCCCAGTAGACCCACCATTCCTGCTGCCACTCCACCAGCAGCTCCCGCTCCGTTAATGAAGCTGGTGCCTTCGGGCAAAAACGAAGCGAAGTTCTCAAGTCCTCGTTCTAGCTCGATGACTTGTTCGGGTGAAGCACCCTTTTGTGGACCAAAAATTGCTGCGGCTCCATTAGGTCCTGTCAATTGGTTGTTCACATCAGTGAGCAACGAGAAACGTGTGTGGGCAATGGCAGGATTAAGGCCAGTGGTATCAATGTGCTTGATTAGCCTTAGGTTTTGCCCGCATGGCGTGAGTGGTTGTTGCTTGTCGTCAAGGAACTTATAGCCCAATGCAGCGAGAATACCCATTGCCGCGTCACATGTAGCGCTACCTCCTAAACCCATGACCACATGATTAGCTCCTTTGTTAATGGCATCTCTGATTATTTGTCCAGTGCCAAAAGTGCTGGTCCTCATCACGTCGCGCAGTTGGTGTGGCACCAATGCCAGTCCACTTGCCGTTGCTAAGTCAAGATAGGCCGTGTGTAAGTCATCGTCGAGCAAATATTCAGCATCAACAGTCGGCAGTTGGGGTAGTGGTGCCGACACTTGAATGTGTTGTAACGCTGAAGCTTTGTGAGCGAGAAGTGTTTTAAACGCTTCCAATGTTCCGTCGCCACCGTCAGCAATGGGCACAATTATGATGTCTACATCAGGTGTTTGGCTTTTGATTGTGTTGTGAATGCGTTGTGCCAATTGTTGCGAAGTGGCACATCCCTTGAACTTGTCGACTGCGATAACGATTTTCATGAAGCTATGGGTCAGTCGGTTTCCACCACCAGATAGTTGGTGTTTTTCCAGAAAAGCTCTTGGTCGTAGATTCTGAGCACTTTGCTGCCGTTCACATCATCAATCGAGAACGACTGTCCATCGTGTTGTGTTCTCACGTTAGCATTCTTGCAGTGAAGGTTTATCTCGTTCAGGGTTCGCTTGTCGGCCTTTGTGAAATAAGAGTGCATGATGCTGCTGCTTTGCATCACTTTAGTCTTCTGTAAGAATCCGCTTTCGATGATTTTGTGTCTTTTCAATTCATCATAAGTACCGAGAGTAAAATAACATTCTGTTGTCTCTTTTATTGGATCTTTCGCTCCTTCTTGAACCGTTTTGTCGTTGATTGTGGTGTTTGTGACTGTAGTGTCGATGTTATTCTCGGTTGTTTTAGATGTGGACTTTTCAGTTCCTTTTTTGCCGTTGAGTTTGTCTAACTGTTCTTGCTGATTAGTAAGCTGTTTCTTAAGGTTTGCGACAGTGTTTAGCATTGTTTTTTTCTCGTTGTCGCCCAGATTCTTGTTCTCGTTGTTGTTAATCGACTCTTCAATCTTGTCAAGTCGTTTCATTCTGTCTTGGATGGAGTTGCTTATGAGTGCCAAGTCATCGCGGTACTGTGTATTGAGTTCAGAATTCTCATTAATAGGGGCGTTAGAGAAAATCTTCTCGATGTTATTTATGTCGTTTTGCCCGTTAGCTATCTCTTTGGCAAGAACATTGAGGTCGTTATTGTTGTCTTTGATATCAATATTATTTGAAGAACTTTTCTTCTCATGGCTTTTGCTGGCAGTTGAGTTTTCAATGGTTTCAGAGCTATTGTCACTGTCGTCACCATTTCTTTTACCACAAGCAATTAAAGTGAGAGAGCCGATTGCCAACCACACAATGATATGAAGATTAAATGTTCTCATCGCTATCATGTTTTTGGTTATACTTATTCTTGAATTGGGCATATTTGTCGACTTTGACATGGGTATCGGCAACTTTTCCTGCAACAATTACTACAATCTCGCCTCTCGGTTGTTGTTGGTTAAAGTAGTTGAGCAGTTCTTGCAGAGTGCCGTTGTGGGTGGTGTCGTGGAGTTTGGAAATCTCTCGGCACACCGAGGCCTCGCGTTCTGGACCGAAAGTGTCAACAAATTGTTTCAGGGTCTTGACCAACCGCATGGGTGACTCATAGAAAATCATCGTTCTTTGCTCTTGGGCAAGTTCGTTGAGTCGTGCTTGGCGCCCTTTCTTGACGGGTAGGAACCCTTCAAAGGTAAAACGCTCGCATGGTAACCCTGAGTTGACTAGTGCAGGCACGAAAGCAGTGGCTCCAGGTAGCGTCTCAACGGTGATATTGTGTCTCCTACATTCTCTTGCCAATAAGAATCCTGGGTCGCTGATACCCGGAGTACCAGCATCGGTAACGAGTGCGATATCCTCGCCAGCCTTAAGCATATCTATTATGCCCGTTGTGGTGTCGTGTTCGTTAAATTTGTGATGGCTTCGCATGGGGGTGGTGATGTCAAAGTGTTTCATCAACACGGCGCTGGTGCGTGTGTCCTCAGCGAGTATGAGCGACACCTCCTTGAGGATTCTGATGGCTCGTTGAGTCATGTCCTCAAGATTCCCCACTGGTGTGGGCACCATATATAGCTTGCCTGCCATGCGAATTGTTGAATTATTCGAAGTTTAGACCCACGAGCCTGATGAACTCTTTCACCTCTTCTCGACTGGAATCTAATAGTAAGTCCTGTGTTATGTAATCGCTCACTTGTTTGATGTCACGCATGCTCTCTATTTGAGATATGGCATCATTGAAGCGCTGTTCGTCACCATCAAAAAGTTCGCGCAAGAACAGGAATCGGTCGTTGATAGAGAAGGCCGACATGATGTTGCGAGATGGCTTTGGTTTGACTAAAACGGGAGGTGCCACTTTTGGCTCTGGTTCTGGTTCTGGTTCAGGCTTAGGTTCAGGCTCTTGTTCTGGTTCTTTTTCCTGCTCTTGCTCAGGCTTTGCTTGTGTCACAGGTTCTGTGATGGTGTTGCGACTACTGAGTTCATCCTCAATGTCGTTGATTTGCTGCTTGAGCGAGTCGAGCTTAGCCTTGAGCGTGGTAATCACATTGTCGTTGTGCTGTTGCAAGACCAGCAAGATATCTTCTATCTCAGAGACCTGAGTTAGCAAAGTGTCGATGCGAGTATACATAGTTGAAAACGATTAGCGGCTGCAAACATATAAAAAATAAATGAATAAACACCTCAAAAATATGGAAAAATTAATGCTCAGGGTCAAAGATGTTGATGAGCAGTCGGTCTATCATGTTCTTGAGGTTGGGACGGCTGCCATGCCAGTTATTCACGAGGACTGCCCATGCATAACGTGGCTCATCGGCAGGGTAATAGCCTACGTAGCACTGCACATCACGCATCGAACCTGACTTCACGGCGATGTGGGTGCTTAAAGACGATTCTTTGAACCAATCTCCAATCTTGGCATTCACTCCAATGCGTGGCATAAGGTCGACGAGGCGGAGTTGTTTTGTGCCAAATCTACGGTCTGCCATATAAGTGAGCATATCTGCAAAAAAGCGAACTGGTGCTTTGTTGTTGCGGGCAAGTCCGCTGCCATCGTACTGAAACTTGCCGCTGGCATCAACGCCACGTGCGTTGAAGAGGCTGTCGATTACTGCTACGCCCTCGCTGTCAAAGGGCTCACGACCGCTATTGACTGCTATTGCTCGCAATAGTGCCTCGGTGAACATATTGTCACTGCGTTCCAGCAGAGAGGTGATAATATCGGTCATCACTGGCGATTTGTGGATGAGCAACTGCCAGCGCTGAGTGCCTTGAGTTATATCATTGTTTCCCAACTTGATGCCCTCTCGTGCAAGAGAGTGGTTGAGGCTGTCGATGAGCAGAGCATCGGGGGTGGGGTTTGAGACATCAAAATAGTAGGTGGTGTCAGCGGCTGTGCCAGTGAGTACAATGGCAGGGTTGGCATACTCAAGCAGAGGCACCACGTCGTCCTTGTCGCCCTTTCGGAGTCGGTTGATAATTTGCACTCCTGGCACATTTGGCTCAAAGTGGGCATTCCTGGCTGAACCATCGCCCTTACCGTCAAAGACAAGTCGCATGCGGTTGTCGCAGTAGTTGAGTGCGTGCACTCCCATGCCATAGTCCCAAGCCAGGTCATCGGCACACCAGTCTCCGTTGTAGGCTGGGTAGTAGTAGCGCGACTGGTCGACAATTGCCTTGCCGTCAATCTGTCGTATGCCTTGCTTGTGCAGCTTCTCCACAATCTCTTCCACGATGTCGAGATTCTCCTTGAAGTATACCGAGCCCAGAGTGGGGTCGCCCATGCCCACAATCACAAGGTTTCCTCGCAGCGTGCTACCGTGAATCTCACCATCGAGGTAGACGGGTGTTTGGAATGTATAATCGGCACCCAGCAGTTCCAGTGCAGCCGATGAAGTGACAGTTTTCATTGTCGACGCTGTGATGCATGCCATATTGGCATTACGGCTACCAAGTGTGTTGCCGCTTTTCACGTCCACCACAATCACTCCAAGCGAGCCGTGACGCATTAGCGAGTCGTCGACAAAGCGGTCGATTGCCTTCTGCGTGCGTGCAGGAGTTATATCTCTCGCTTGAGTAGCAACACTCAAGGCAGCTCCAATTATCATTACTGCAATAAAAAAACGTAGTCTCATATCTTTAAGTTGCTTATTATATGTTTATCTTGAAATTCTAAATCTAGATTCTGCATTCTGCATTCTGCATTGAGCATTGAGCATTGTACTATTCCCATTCCAGGAGATTTGCAGCGATGCCGTCGGCAAGATTTACGAGTGAGCAAAGTGGATGCTCGTCGCGTGCTGCGTTTATGCTTCTGGTAAGCTCATAGCTCTGCATGGGAAGGTCCCATGCTGCCATGTGCCAGCGAATGGCAAGCAGCTCGTCGTCATAGATTTCTAAACCGCTCATCAATGCCAGCATCGCCGACTTCTCGCCGTGCCCCATTGGGAAGTTGCTGTAGCTGATGTCGTAGGTCTCGACCTCTTGCCACAGTCCGTTTTCCCCTTTGCGTTTCTTGATAGTGGGGGAGTAGATGTCGGCCTTGCAGATGTCGTGTAGCAGAGTGGCGATTATCACGCTGTCGCGCTTGAGTTTATGTTCCAAGTCTGGATTCATGGCGATTACCATTTCTCTCAGTTTCAAGCCTGCCATGCAAGTGTTTAACGAGTGAACGAGCAGCCCTCCATCGCTGTTGAGGTGGTGGTTGACGCTTGCTGGTGCCGTGAAGAACCGCATCTTGCCGTCGTCAAGCATTTCGAGAAGATCATCAATACCTTCCCTTCCTGTTGACCTGAGCAAATCGATAAACTGCGCTTTATAGGTCTCAATTTCTTGTTTGTTCATTAGTGTCTATGTTTTTTCTTATTATGTTTATGCTTCTTAACCTTTTTCTTTCTCATGTATTTCACCCATGCGTAATGCTTGCGACGCTTAAGATAGAACGGGTCGCCCTCGTGTCGATAGGCTTCTCGCTCAAAGCCTATGCTCATGTAAGCATTGCTCTTCATAAAGAGTCGTAATATCCATTCAATTAGGTAGATTAGATAGAATGGTAAGTAGCCTAGCTCCCGCATCTGAGCTGTGTGAATCTTCTCGTGGTTGATGAGACGATCAGTCACTTGGACTTCTGGATGCACAAAAAACACCCCAAAAATGTTGATTGCGGCATGGCGTCGCAACGGTGGCATATATCGGCTACGTACTATCTTCATCGAAACATTAGAAATGGTTTCAACCTGCAAAGATATAAAAATAATTCATAATGCACAATGTACAATTGTCAATGAGACTACATCAAATATAGTAAATGAAGCATTGTAGAGTCAACAAGCAAATGCATATTTTTTGACAAAGTTAAGAAAAATGTTTGTAGAACTCTCTGACGGGCGTGCTGAATTTGAGTTTTTTTCTTG
>CAJOFH010000014.1 GCA_905233845.1 uncultured Muribaculaceae bacterium
ACTGCTTTTTCCCTAAGAAACCAATGCTACAATTAGAACGAGAATTTGATAACCAGCTCACACTCTTTTAATTATTTTCGTCGAACTCACGTTAAAATATGGCACGAGCGACGACAAAGCACATATCACTTGGTTCTCGTTTGAGGGTGAATTCGTGTGCGACTACCCCACATTTCTCTATGGCCGTCCGTCACAGGCTACAATTGAGGCGATGGTGTTCAGCCGTGTACTGAGAGTTACGGGCCAGCAATTGGAACAATTCTTCAATCAAAACATGGAAACGATGAAACTACGAGCCATGATTGGCGAGCACATTCTTAGCCAATTCCGTTGACGTGCTGTTTGATGAGCTATCCTGCCAAGGATGGCTTTTTGTGGTCATTGTTGTTGCAATAGAACCATTTGGTATAAATAAAAGAATCCTTCAGGACTTGTTTTCTTTATCCTGTTAATGCGTGTATCTACTGGTTGCTTCACTTGCCAATCTCTCATATCGATGCCCAAATTGAACAGTTTCTTGTCATTAACACCTTGCTTAACTAGTTCAATTAGATAAGCGACCTTGGCAGCATGAGTTATTGCTTTCTCATTACTGAACCTCTCACCAAAGATGTAGCCATTTAGATGCTTGGCACCATTACTAAGTATTTCGTATTGGCAACTATCATCAACAGCTTTTTTCAAACATATGGAGAGCGCTGTTATTTGTGCATCATTAAGAACTTCTTCTGGAGTGTACTTGTTCTCACGATAACCGCTCTCTATTTTACAGATTCGCTCAAATACATCTTTGACAACAGAAATGTTATCCACTTGCTCAAACAAACAGCTTAGGTCGTACATCTGTTTGATAATCTCCATTCCTCTGTCATTTCCACCTTTGAAATAAGGGATGCCAATAGTGTTGGGAGAAAACGCGGTGAGCTTATCTCCTGTTATACTGTTTATGTCAGGCATTGTTACCATTACTGGCTCACCAACACTCTCAATGAAACTCATATTCAAAGGTTTCTTTATTACTGTGTGGTAATTGACCTGCTCATGAAGCACGTCGAGCAAGATGTTCTGTTCCTTGCCGTTCATCACGCTTGATGGGTAAAACAATTTGTAGTGAGATTTCTTGATTTGCCCTTTTGCTTGTCGTTCAACTGGCTCCCATTTAGTAAATCCTTGCCGCTCGCAAATAGCATCAAGTATTTTTGGTATATCTGCTTTGTCATCAGGTGCGATTATGTCGATGTCGATTGACATTCTGCGTGGTGCTTCAAGCAACAACATAGTTGCAGTCCCGCCCTTGAAACAGAAATCAAGTTCAGAGACCGCAAGCCCTTCGAGTAGCATCAATGCTCTTATAACTTTCTCTACTAGAAGTTTATCAGCATTATTGTGCTTAATACTAACTTCTTTTATCCATTCAAAGGAGGTGCAATTGTGGCGAATCATTGTTGTGTATGAAATTTAATAATACGTCAGTAAACTTATTTTATTGACGAATTATTAATTAATAACTGTTCTATCTTCTCGCGTTGGTTTTTGCGTCCTGCATATCGCAGCAACTTATTTCTGTTTATTATATATTGAGTTAATGCATTGTCAAATATGTGCTGTATTTCATACCCTTGAAATGTGGCAAACTCTTTATCACAGGCAATGTCGACCAGAATCTTTTCAAGAGTGGGTACTTTGATCTCTGATTTTTTCATCAGAGGAGAATCTGTAACGAGTTTTCTTACCAATATATAGCTGTCATAGTCGGCTAGATTATCGACCAGACGTTTTGTCGTAACAACTTTCTCATGCATCTCGCGTAATTGCTGATATACGGCCTCAACGGCATCCCTATCAACATCGATTAGGCAAATGTTGAAATTTATAAGGTGTTGAGCCAATGAATTTATTGGAGTCAAATCCCACACGCAGAAATCTATGTAGGGAAATTGCAGGGAGAGTTCTTTAGCGACATCTTTCATTTTCTGTGAAATGTGTAACTCAAAATCTGTATTATCGGATCTTTCATAAACACCTCTCCCTATTCGTTTAAGGACTCCACTATTTACAAGAGACCTTATACGCGAATATACCGTTGACTTTGGCAAATCGGGCATTAAATAAAAGAAATATTTCGTGGTCAAAGTTGACTCACAATCTGGTATTTTGAATGATAGTGTTCGCATCTTTATCTAATTTAGATTGCAAATATAGTAATAATTCGTCAATAAACAACAAAAACTGACGAATTATTTAATAAATTTTGAAGCAATAACAACGATGGTGTCAAATAGTGTCTTTTATTTGCTTATATCATCCTTTTAATATACACCATAGAATTCATAAAACTATAAAATGCAAAATACTACCTTTATATGAAGGAGAACGTTGTAGGTTATGACTTTGATAGTGATTATATCCTGAGAAGGACAAGGGTAACTGGGAAACGTGCTGATTGACAATCTCTAGTGACAGCCTTTTCTGTTCTGATAAGCGATGAGTGAAAATCTCTTTTTTTGTAAATGTGAATTATAAGCCATTGAATATTAGTGGTTTAAATGGGGGAGGGGCTAAATTTTGGGTGGTTTTTTTTCAATGAAAAACTTTGTTGTATAAAGAAAACTGACTATTTTTGCATGCTAAATATGAGAAAAATTTTATACATATTATTTATAATACTGACTCTCTCGTTTGTGATGAGTTGCAGTCGCGGTGTTGACAAGAGGCTCGTTCTTGCCGACACCCTGATGTGGAAGAATCCCGACAGTTCGCTTGCCATCCTCAATTCCATCAACCGGGACTCCCTGCAAGGAAACGAGAACCAGGCGTATTACGCCCTCCTGATTACGCAGGCGCAATTCCGTTGCTATGGTAACTGCTCTAGCGATTCATTAATTAATTTTGCATTTGATTACTATTGTGACAATCATAATCAAGAACATTACACTCGCTCTTTAATCTATAAAGGAGCTTATTATGAAGAAAGAAATAATCCCGTTGAAGCAATAAAGTTATACAAGAAAGCCGAAGACAACGCTGACAGCACCGACTACCGTAACCTCGCACAAATCAACATGCGAATGGGAAAACTTTATTATAAAAACTATGCAAGCAACAACCTTGACCTTGAGAAATTCAAAAAAGCTCTAAAATATTACAAATTACTGGGTGACAAGCCAATGGTTATGCTCTCTTTAAGTCACATTGGTAACATCTACCGTGCATTCAACATATCCGAGGCTATTAATTGCCTTAACGAGGCAAAAAGAATTGCTTTCGAGATAAAAGACACTGTAAACTACTATCATCAACTCAATGAACTTTCAATGGCTTATTTTCTTGACTCGCTATATGTCGAAGCAAAAAATGCTGCCATGGAATGTATCAACAACATTACTCCTAACAATGCTATCCTTTTCAATGCAGCTAATGCCTTTGCAGCACTTGGCATGCCTGATTCCGCAAGATTTTTTCTTAACAAGGTAGACAAAAAATTTGAACCTTACGACAGCATGATGTGTGCTTTTGCTTTAGGTAGAATTTATGCGGCCGAGGGCAACAAGATAGAGTCCCTTAAACAAGAAAGTTTAGGTAACAGGATTTCCGAAGATATTGCCAAATCATCGAATCGAGATAAGATTTTCAAAGCAGAGGATGACCAGAACATTCAAAATATTGATGCTAAAGCAGGTATAATGTCAAGACAGAAAGTCATTATTATATGGGGAGCTGTTATAGCAGGAATATTGTTGCTAGTATTCTTGTTATATGTATTTTTTGCTGTTCGCAAAAGGAATAGTTTGATTAAAGAATTAAATCATAATAAGGAAATAGTAGATACTTTGCTCGCTGAATATAAGGAGAAAACCTTGGTCGATGATGAAAACAAGGAATTGCACAGTGCTATTATGTCCTATCTTGAGCAGCACTTCAATTCATTGAAGTCGCTGATTGAAAAAAGCAATAGCATGAAGCATTCCGATTTCGTTAAATTGCTTAATGAGAGGTCTTCACAATTAGGAGCAAATGACGATATGAGTAAACTGCTTATTATGCTTGCTAATGACAAGTACAATAACCTTATTCATGACTTCTCAGAACAATACCCAATTCTTCATGAAAATGATCTGAAAATCATTAGCCTGATAAGTTTGGGATATGATAACGAAGGAATTGCTTTTTGTACAGGAATGGCAAAAGATTCAGTAAGAACAAAGAAAACAAGAATCAAAAACAAAATGAATCTGCCCATGTCTCTTGATGCCTTCATCACACAAGAGAAATTGACACACTCTTTCTAATCCTTTGATAATTGATAAAGAATACTGTTCTATTCCCACTCTATGATTTATTCAAAAGAGATGGAAACTGAGTTCATCGAAAATATTCTGCTCATGTAGGAATATTTAAACTTTATGCAGTATGAGCACTTCACTTAAATATTTGTTGAAAATTTTAAATAATATTTGGCACCAACAGCTTTTGTATTTTCCCAAACGATTTTATCAAATTTATCGCTATAGGCGACTCCTCAGAGTCCGCCTCTATGGCAACTTACAACTAAAATCCTGTGATTCTTGTAATCTCTTGAAATTTCTGTCAAAACAAATATCCTGAGGTTGGAAAAATCATACTGCATCTCGGCAGTAGTCATGCAAGCTTTGCGTTGCTACGAGGTGTTTGACGCCAAAAGGCGTAGCTGCATAAGAGTATCGTGATATTCATAGTGATTCACAACGATTTATTAAAAAAGCTACGGATTCTACGGATTGGGTTCACTTAATTGTCTAATCCCAATTCCCCCCCCATCCCCAAAACCTTAAATCTAATGATAACAATGTTAAAGTGTAATTCGCTGATTCTCAAGCATTATTTTGGTGCTTGATAACGATTATTTTTTGCACTACACTATCGTTTCTTATAACTTTGCAATCAGAAATAATCACATTTTTATTAACTTTTTAAATACATAAATCTATGACAAAAAACAGATTTTTCTTAACATTTTTAGTAATGATTGCAACAGTCTTGGCTATTTCAGCTACTCCTAATGAAATTGTTGTTCATTCAGGCAACGGCAACGGTTACGACCTTTGCCATCAAGACACCTGGCAAAGTGACTATTGACAGCTGCGTGTTCCAGAGCGGAGCCAAGGTTAAGGTTGAGGCTGGAAACGTTGAATTTGTAGGTAAATTCACCGCCGAAAAAGGCTCAATGGTGGAATTTTCACAATTTGTTGACTAAATAATTAGATAATTAGATTATTAACCATAGTTTGCTAATTAAGCTGTATGAAAAACAATGAATTAGCAAGCGTAAAATATAAGAATTTATGAAAAAGATTACATTTTTATTGCTGGGACTGCTGATGATAACTAGCGCCAGCGCACTTGCAAACGAATACGTTCCTCTCGTGCGTGAAGGGGTGGTTTGGGAATATGTTGAGTACAACAGTCGTATAGGGCTAGATCCAACTTCCGAGGAGACTAAACTTTACACACTAGAATTTAATGGAGAGAACGAAAATGGTCATATGCTTTACCGCACAGACTATAGTCAGTTCGTCACACCACAAGAGCCATATTTGGTGGCTTATGTGAAAGAAGAGAACAAGGTAGTGACTTTAAATATTGATGATAGTCTACCTTACTATTTAAATGTATATACATCTGAGTTTGACAAAATCTATGACTTTAATAATGATAATCTTTATTTCTTACCAGACGAAGCCAATTATTTCTCTTATCAGTTGCATGATGTAGCAGGTTCTGAATCCTTTACTGTTCAGGTGGGTAATACCACACGTAATGGTTATCATGTCAACTATGATGCAGAACATGATATAAATTTAAGAGAGTTTAAGATTATTGAAGGCATTGGCGTTGATTGCATGTATGGCGATTTGCTTGAACCGTTCCGAGAATTCCCCACAGGGATTAACTCTCGTTCCATGGGAACAAAGATGGCTGGCCTCTCAGCCGTTTATGAGAATGGTGAACTTGTCTATCAAGGTTGCCTTTATGATGAAGCACAACAATTGAAAGACCCCACTATTACTGCCATAACCACTGTAAAAGACGACAAGCAAGCGACAAACGTGCGTTACTACAACCTAGCTGGCGTTGAGAGTGCTGAGCCGTTCTGCGGCGTGAATGTCAAGGTTACTACTTACAGTGATGGCACCAGAAAGTGCGAGAAAGTGAAGCGATAATCCCCTAAGCAAAAGCAATAATTTGATATAAGTGGGTTCTATAAATTAACTTGAGGTGATTTTGAATTTTTATCGAGCAGATGCGAAGTTAAAGATGAAACAGTGTAGCGGGCTACATTGCAAGATTGATAGAAGAGCTATTGAGAAAGTTCCCCTCAAGAAGATGGAATGCAAAAATCTACAAATCAAAGACCTAAAGAAAGTTGACTGCAAAGAGTTGAAGGGCGAGTGCAAAGGCATGAAAGCTGATTGCAAGGACAGCAAGTAATCCTTAGCTCATCACACTCAAAAATCATAATAACTGGGTGCGTCTCTAATTGAGATGCACCCAGTTATAGTTTATTTGAGGTAGAGGGATGTGGGGAGTAGGAGAGTGCCGGATGGGATGGTGCCGGTTGCTTGCAGTCTCAAGGAACGTGTTGGTGGGAGTATTACGGGGCTTGAGAGCGGTGCGGCAATGACACCTGTAGCTTTCACACTGCTGATTACATATCCGTGGCAACTGGAACCTCGCTCACCTCGCAGAGTGAGTGTGACGTCGGCGTCATTGCTCGCCAGTTGTGGCGCCGAGGTGAACAGATTCCACGTGATTCTCGTATGGCGACGGCACATCATTGGGTCGATTTCAAAGGGGTGGGACAAAAATGAAAAAATTTTTATTGCCGAGTTTTCGTGTGCGAGGTCTAAGAGTGTGCCGTCGGTTGTTACTGCGAGGGCGTGTGTTGGGTCGCTGTAGAGACTGCCCACAGTTAAGTCACGGCTGTATGTTCTTCCTGATGGCATAAGCACTTGTACTGTGCCATCGGGGGCAGCAATCCAGAGTTCGCGCTCGCAGTCATTCCATGCAAGCTGCACGCCATTCTCCTGATTTGAGAGCAACCGTCTCACGGTGCTACCGGTCAAGGAGCACAGGATGCCGTGCTGCGAGATGAACCATAGGGCGTCGCCACCAGCCACAGGCTTTGGATTGCTCGCAATGACCGTCTCGGTGATGAGTCGTGGTTCGCCGTAATTGCCGTTGGTGCTTTGAGGCAATGCCATGATGCCTTGCGTGGTGAAAATGTAGATGGGATAACGTCCAAATCCTCCCGAGTAAATGGGTCGACAGGCTGCACCGAGAGCGAGAATCGAGCATCCGCTCACTGTCGCTCTCCATTGCGTTACAAGAGGGTTTCCTACGGCACTGACCACGATTTCGCCCTTTGTTGGGATGGCGTTGTTGTCATTGGCGCTCGACTGTATAGAGCCCGTCGTCATAGTGTTGCTTTGTAGCGACGGGTTGATGAAAACAGCCATATCCGATTCCTCAAGTGGTGTCAAATCGGCTTGCCACAGTTTGTTGCCCACCGCTATTGCTATGTGCGTTGCCCTGGTTTCAGGGAAGGCGACAAATGGGTTTAGAGATGTGGCGCCGCATGGGCAAGATACCGTCTTGGAGAGTGTGACCATACCTTTGTTGGTCGCCATTGTGACCTGCACAGTGGCGTTGACTGTGCCTGCCGTGAGTGTTCCATCAAGCCATGGCAGCACGTGCCACGGGTTGGTGACGTGGTAGGCAGTGGGTGCTTGATAAAGCCGTCCGTTGTGCTCCATCGAAACTTGAGCCACAGTGCGCAGTGTACAGTTTGCCATTACTGCGGCACATTGTTTTTGCGACAATTGTCGTGGCGATAGCAGTTGTGCCGTTACCACGTCGCAACGATGTCCAGGAATCACTTGCTGCGATGTCATGGTGGTGTTAGCTGCTGTAAAAGCTGTCCCGTCGAGTTGTGCTGTGGAAGCCACCACGCGCCAGTCACAATTGAGTATAGTCTGCAACATAGTAGTAGTGGAGCGTGGTTTGGGGCCAATTTCGAGAAGGTAGCGCCGTGTTCCTCCCGAAGTCGTTGTAGCACATCGGTAATCGATAGTCGAAACGTCGTAGGGGACTGCCACAGGCGATACGAGCACATCAATCGCCTTCACAATATCTCGCCACTCGGCAGCGATGCCCGTCGCCATTGAGATTCCGAGGCGGTAGGAGTTGGCGCTCAGGTCGAAAGCCTCGATGCCTATGAAGCGGTTGTTGGCAGTTGTCGCTGTGGTCGTGGTGCGGTAGGATGCGCTTATGATGTTGTGTCCCACCATAACAGGCTGGCTCATCCACAGGTAGGAATCGTCCCAGAGCCTCACGGCGTAGCGCGCCAGTAGGGGACCAGTGAAACGTCCTTGCGAAGTGGCATTGCGTTGCATCGTTGTCAACGCGTTGCGCATCAGTTTGGACAGAGCTTCGATGTCGGCGGTTGCTAGCGGAGCCTGCCAAGTTGTGTAAGGTTCGTTGAACTCAAACTCCGGTATGGTGGTGGAGAGTTGCTGTTGTTCTACTGCTGCCAGATGAATTTGTGGCAGAGCGGCAGCGATGTCGATGCATTCATAGCCCGATGCCGTCCTTCGCATCACCACATTACCCTCGCTGGTGACTACCACCAGCAGGATGCCCACTTTGTGAGCGTCGTGCACCGTTGCGCTGGTGCTAAGCACCACCATGTCGTTCCACACCACGTTGCCATCACGCAGCAACAGCGTGCGGTCGTCATCCACCAACAGCACTTTGTCGCCAGGCTGAAGCTGTGCCACTTGCTGAGGATTACCAACTACCTCGAGGGCATTCTCTCGTTCGCGCATATTCATTAGAGCGCGGGCTGTTCCCACCGCCGCACTCTCGCCATTGTGGAGCTGCGCCACTCCACGATGGACGATAGTCAATTGTTTCAGAGTCTTTTTCATGATTTAGTGTTTTTGGGACAAAGATGGGTCTGCACGACTTGCGAAAACAACATTAAAAATGGGAGAAAGTAACAAGTAAAAAAGGTGGGCTGCGCGTTGTTTTTGGTCAGACAATTAAATACGAATAAAACAATTGCTGCGCCTGATTTTTCTGGCACACGAATAAACGAATGTGTGGAAGATGATATTTTTATTGCTGATGATTGGAAACTGCTAACTATTTATTATCTTTGTGGTGTAAAAAACTACAACATTATGAAAAAGACGTTACTTACATTGATTATGGCTCTGGCTGGAGTTGTCGCATGGGCAGGCACCACGTGGCAGTTGCTGGGTGTGGATTATTCGGTCGACACGTTGTTTCATGCCAATATTGGTCCTGGCACGAGTCAGACTTCGCTGTATTTCACCAACGGCAGCATCGAGATGCGCGTGTTCTACACCACTATCGACATGACGAACCCATATCTGACCTTGCGCACTGTTAGCGGAAACGACAAGACCGCGGGTGGCGAGACGGTGTCGTTGATGGCTCAACGCAAAGATGGTGAGGGCCACCGATTCTTTGCTGGCATCAACGGCGACTTCTTCTATACCAGTGGCACCACGGCGCAAGGTGTGTCGATGGTTGGCACGCCCATAGGCACGTGCATTGGCGATGGCGTGGTGTATAGGCTCAACAACGACGAGTATAAGTATGTGTTTGACGAGAACCGCAACTCCTATATCAATGCCGTGACTATTAGCGGCACCGTGAGCCACGATGGCACTACGGTGAATGCTGGCGGCGTGAACACCGACGCAAGCAACAATGTCATCACCTTCTACAACGATCGTTACTACGGCTCCACCAACCAGACAAGTGCTTGCTGCGAGGTAGAGGCACAACTTGTGGAAGGCGACACTTTCAACTTTCTGGAGCCGTTTAAGATGGTGATTACAGGAACTCCCAGCACCGCTGGCGACATGACAGTGCCCAATGGTAGATTTGTGCTGCATGGACAGGGTTCGACCGCCGACTTTATCGCTGGGCTGAGTGTGGGCGACGAGGTGGCTGTGACGATGAGTGCGGTTGCTGGCGGCAACAAGATTGACCCGCGTGAAGTGGTGAGCGGACAACCCTGGATGCTGCGTAATGGCGTGACTATCGACGACGGTAATCCCGATATGCATCCCCGCACCTGCATAGGCTTTGCCAATGGCGGCCAAACGGTGATATTCCTTGTGGTGGATGGTCGATCGCTCATCAGCGATGGCTGTCGTACTTCGCATCTGGGCGACCTGCTGCGTTATGCTGGCGCCACCGAGGGCATGAACCTTGATGGTGGCGGCTCCACTACGCTCTACACCAGTGCGCTTGGTGTGCGCAACGTGCCCAGTGACGGCCGTGAGCGTGCCGACTGTAATGGTCTGTTCCTCGTGAGCAGTGCCCCTGATGACAACGAGATTGCCGAGATACGTTTCAAGGACTGGGTTCAGAAAGTTCCCAAATACGGCGTCTACACCCCAGTGATATATGGCTACAACCAATATGGCATGCTTATCGACACCGATGTTCAGGGTTTCACGCTTGAGGTTGATGAGAGTTTGGGCTCGATTAAGGATGGCTGCACCTTCTTTGGCACTGGCAGTGGCGATGGACTGCTCACTGCGGTGTATAACGGCATCACCGCTACATTGCCCGTCACAATCGTGGGCAGTGGCGATGATATGCGGCTGACTAACGACTCCATCATCAACGACACCTATCGCACCTACTCCGTGGGCGTGGAAAGCCAGGTGGGAGAGACTGTGATGCCCCTTGACCCTGCAGCTCTCACATGGAGTAGCAGTGACGAGAGCATTGTCACAATCGACCCTAACACTGGTGTGCTTCAGGGCCTTCAAGATGGTGAGGCAACCGTTACTGGCGAACTGGGCGAAAAATCGCTAAGCATGAAAGTAAAGGTGCAGAAGCCAGTGAAGCGTGTCTATCCCCTTGACCCTGAAATGGACCTTAGCACGTGGAAGTTTGTGATAAGTGGCGGCAAGAATCTGGTTGCCGAGCCACTCGACAACGGCTTCAAGGTGGACTACACTGGCAGCAGTGCGCGCACCAACTATCTGCGTATGAATAAGGATATAGTACTGTGGAGTATTCCCGACACCCTCAGGGTGCGCATCAATCCTGGCGAGGCGCCTGTGACCGGTGTGACGTTTGCTTTGCGTCCCTGTGGCGGCAAAATCAGCTATCCAGCCGTCACTCCCGAGTCGATACCCGCCAATGAGGAGACTACCATTGACCTGCCTATTGACCAATGGATTGACGCCAATGACATGGGCAACTATCCCATCACGCTCACCTATGTGCAAATCACGATGGGCAAGAACACTACTGGACAGCAGTACACAATGCTTATCCCTGGTCTTGAGGTGATTTACAAGAACGCGCCAGTGATCAATGCGATACCTGGCGACGTGAACGGCGATGGAATAGTTTCGTCGGTCGATGTAACTATCCTATACAACTACCTGCTAAACAATGATGAGACTGCTATGGTCAATGGCGACCAGGACGGCGACGGCATCATTACCTCGGTGGATATCACGATTATTTATAATATACTGCTTGGAAACAAATTATAAGTAGGAAGTGGGAAGGATGAAGTGGACTTCTCGTTTGTTTTACGTTTGCTTTGATTATCCCCCCTATATCGAGGTTGTTGCAAAACTTAATAAACAACTGGTTATAAATCAGAACAATCAGATTAATCCGTAGTTTATTATTTGTGTTCAAGTTTTGCAACAACCTCAGCAAAAATGCAAGAATTTTTTTAGGTTAGAATAGTGGTGGGGCGATTTTTAGCATGTCGCTCACCTCTTGGAGGTTGCCGTCGTTGGGCTCAGGAGTGATGCCGAGCAGATGGGCAAGGAGGGAGTAAATGCATACGTTGCGGAAGACACCGGGCTTAGCATAACCTATCTTGAAATCGGGTCCAACAGCACGGAATCCCACGAGCATATCACTCATAGTTGGGTCCCATCCGTGAGTGCCGCCGTGCACCTTGGTATTGTTACGGAACACCCATCCCATGTCGGGCATGACCACCACATCGCTCATGTTCTTGTTTGTGCCGTAATGCAGATATTCTGGCAGTTCGCCCTTTTTCCAAGCTCGGATGTGGTCCACGCCCTGAAGCGCGTTGACGATAGAGTCGGCATATTCTGGTTTGCTGGTGTAGATGAGTGCTGGATTGTCACCGTCGAAGTGCTCCACCCATTCCTTCTTGACATAATTTTCGCTGTTCACCACGCGCACATCGCTGAGCCATGCCATACCGTGGTCGCCCGTAATGATAAGGTTCACTTTGTTGCCAATCTCGGGCAGAGCCTTGATGCGAGCCCACATAGTCCACAGGAGTGAGTCCATGCTTTCGGCCATACGGCGTGTCTTCTTGCTGTTGGGTCCATGGCTGTGCCCAGCATGGTCGGGTTCCTCGAAGTAGCACATTATCAAGTGGGGACGCTTTTCCTCGGGCATGTTAAGCAGTTCAATCACTCGATTAACGCGCTCTTGTGGCTTGAGCAACGGCTTCTTGGCGTAGTCTTCCCAGTAGTCGGCGTGTCCTTCCTTGATTTTGACGTCGCTACCCACCCAGTAGACGGTCGCCGTCTTCACTCCTTGACGCTTAGCCGTGAGCCAGATGGGGTCACCGCTGTAGTGCTTTCCTTCGCGCGCCACATCGCTGCCAATGCTGTATTTCTTATCTTCTTTGCGGATGCGGAAAGTGTTGGCAATGATGCCGTGGTGGTCGGGGTACAGACCCGTCGCCAGCGTGTAGTGGTTAGAGAAAGTCTTGGTAGGGAAGGAGGGCTGCATTACCGCCTTTACACCCTCACGCGCGAGCCTGTCGAAGAAAGGCATGTCATAGCACTCGGCGTAGTCCCAACGGAGTCCGTCGCACGAAACAATCACAGTGTAAGTGTCATTACCAGCTGCCCAAGCAGCAATCGCCAGCACCGAAGCCAGCGTCAAATTGAGAAGTCGTTTCATAGTCATAATATTTTTGTGCAAAGATAACGAATAGTTTTAAGTTATCAGTACTTTTTACTCTGACAGCTGTTACTTTTTATTGTTTCCCTCTCACAAAGTTGCTCCTAACGGTGTCGCAAAGCCGTGCGAGCGAGGTGTTTTACTTGATGATATATTTCTTGCCTGAGTTGATGTATATGCCTGGAGCGGTGGGTTTGGCATCGTAGGTGCGGCCAGTGATGTCGTACCAAAGGTCGCTGCCAGTTCTTGGCTTGTCGCTCGTAATGGTGTTGATTGCGGTTGCTTCCTTGATATATTCAATGCCAGCGGCAGCGTCAATCTTGCCATAGCCCCACTTGATGGGGTTGACGGCAGTGAACTCGTCGTTGCGCGAGGTAGCGGCGAGCACTTCCTTTATTTCATCAAGAGTGAGGGTGGGATTGGCTTGTAGCCACAGGGCGATGATGCCGCTAACAGTTGGGCACGACATCGAGGTGCCACTCATGCTGCTGTAGGGGAATCCCTGCCACTGCATCGTCTCGGCAATTTCCTTGTCGCAAGTATAGTGGTTGATAGAAGACACGATGTTGGTGCCTGGAGCGGTAACAACGGGCTGTGCCACACCGTTGAACGACTTTCCATAGCTTGAAGAGTAACTGATGTCGTAAAGTGTGTGAATCATGCTCCCATCAGCGACATTGCCAGTGTAGAGACGGCTGGAGGTGTTTGTCACATAATTGCCCACACTGATAACACGTGGCGTCGATGTCCAATCGCCACACGAGAACTCACTGTCGCCATGGGTGAAACCTTCCAAACTCTCGGAGCCAATTACATCAAATCCTCCTGTCGTTTCCCATAAATCCATCTCGATGGGAGAAGTTGACGACAGCAAAATAAAGAACGGGTAACGCCTGGGGAGAAGGCCACTTGCGGCAGCTGTGAGATCAATCTTGCCGTCAACAACTGAGCCATATATCGCTACAAAGCCTTCCTGCATGTAATTTCCAAGAATCTCATCCTCGTCGCTAAGTATCTCAATGGCTCCATTCTGGGTCAGGGAGATAGTGCATGGTTCTGATAGCCACAACGTCTCGGCGTTACCGCGATTTGCTACGCCAATCTGAACATTCAACACATCGTTCTCGCCCAACTCGTAGCGTGAAAAGCCGCGAATTACCGAGCCAAGCAACATCATTGTGTTGCCCTCTTCGTCAAAGATAGTCATTGCTCGGGCAAGAAGCGCCTTCATGCTGCTGTTCTCTTCATCAAATGCCTTGTAAATGTGAACAGCTTGACCACCTTCATTACCAACACTGAACACGGGAATGACTTGATTAGACAACTCTTCAATGAGTTCAGGCATTGTGCCTGTGCCATTGTGGGGGCCATAGTGTGAGTTCATGCTTGCGCTAAGCACAATGGGAGTTTCGATTTGCTGGGCATAATGTGCTACGAATTGGAAGGCAATTTCATTCACATCGTCCTCGCTCTCAATCGACACCAGCACAATGTCGGCATCGGGCGCCATGCCACCAAACCCCAGCGGTGAGCGACTGCCGGCGGCAATGCCAGCGGTGTGGGTGCCATGATCGCGATATTCGGTGTCGGTGGTGAGAGTAGCGATCAGTTCAGGTGTGTCGAACACCGAGCCTGGATACTCAATCGTTCCAGCCTCATCATCCTCGACGATGAACTTGTGGCCACTGTCATCAGTGGGCATATACACGCAACGCAGGCGCGTGTTGCCATTGGCGTCCTTGAAGGCCGGATGCTGGAAGTCGAAGCCTCCATCCACAACGAATATGGTGATGCCATTGCCAGTGTAAACCTCTTCAACACCAGGTGTGGTGCCGTCAATCAGGCTCACACCAGTCTCCACACGTGAGATATCGGTCTTCAGCTCTCCTTTACTTGTTGCATCCACCTTTTTCACGCCCTCAATGGCAACGAGGTCATCAACATTGCCAGTGGGAATGCTTATCACAGCCTGATGACCAAGCTTTGACAACACTGTGCCACCACATTCACGTATTTGAGCAAACGTGCTTGCCGCATCTTTGGAATCAACCTCGACCACAAGCCTGATGACTGGGTTGGCATCAATAGTCTTAATTTTCTTGCCATGTGAGTCACGTTGTACTTCCAGTTTTTGAAGTAACGACAGTTGTGCGCTAGATGTTAATTTGTTCTGTGCGCTCAACATAAAAGTGCATGAGCAAGCAACAATGGCAAATAATGCAATGTGTAATAATCTGTTTTTCATAATTATTGTGTTTTATTATCTGTTTTATCGTTAACGGAAATCTCAAGGTTTTGTGTCTCTTTCTGCTTCTCCCTGCGTTTAAATGTTATTTTGCTGATATACATGCCAACAAGAATAGGCACCACCGAACAAAATAATAGTTCTATTATTGCCTTGAGTTCATCAGTATATGATTTGGGCGTAGTTGTCAGTTCGGCTATTGTCATTGCCAGAAGCACTAAAAAGAAACCACTTCCTAGCAGAATAAATACTCTCCAAAAATTCCCCCAAAAGCCGTAACCAAACAATTGTCTGTAAACATAAAAATAGCATAAGGGCAGCAGAATATAGAAATAGTCACCAAAAAAGTCGGCAAGGTTATCCACAATTAGCACCTGAATGGCCATGAACACAGTGATGAAAAAACCTTGCGGTAGTGTATGCTTGGTGTTATGTGGTGCATAGCGAAAGAGACACCATGTGGGAACAAGGAAAAAACAAATCATGACCAGCCATCCCCATCCTTTGTTACTATGAAACCAGGTAAAAAACTGATTGACTAATTGTGAGCCTCCATTATATACCTTGACATCATTGATGCCGAACAAATTATCAATGAGGATGCTTATCACCCCCATGACAATCAGCATTTTCACTGGCGGGAACGACACTTGCCGCTTGCCGTTTATATAATCGCTGATGAAATAACCTGGACGCCAAATCAGCTGCCACAGGGAATAGAGCAACGAACGGTTGCCCATTCCCCACACCTCGGCGGTGCTTTGAAGTACACTCTTCCAGGACACCTTTTCCAAACCGGCCTTTTGCGAGCAATGCGGACAAAACTTGCCTGTGAAGTCATACCCGCAATTCTCACAATGATGGCGCTCGTTCTCGTCAAAACTCCAATCGAAGGGCTCGAGCTGCCATGCTTTGAATCGTTTATATCTTTCTTTTAAAGTCATTGAAACAATCTTTTTGCAAAGATAATGTATTTTATTCAATTTGTTTTGAGCAGGGTACGACAAAATACAAGAAAAGCCCACCGATTAGGTGAGCTTTATACTTTTTGAATTGATTTCAAAGAGTGGAAATTGAATGTTTACGGACAAGTGGTAAGAGGATTGTCACAAATCTTGCTGATAGGCATCCATCCTGTATACTTTTTGTCGGTGGTGATTACCTTAATCCAACTTCCCTTAATCTCCAGTGGACGCAATGCGACTTCTAATAAATAGGATGTGTTTAATTTAAGCGGTTTGGCCTTTGCAGATGGTTTTTCGCGAATGACATTCTTTTGTTCCCCTGCTATGCCAAAGGCCAACACCGAATTATGAACCCAGTAGCCGTTTTTCGAGCCATTGAGAAGTATGTGGGCATCATCATCGCTACCATAGATTTCAATTAGTGGGTCAATTTTCCACCAATTGTTTTTAGATTCGAGCAGTTGCACAACATATCCACCATCAATATCTGGTAGAGTTTTCACTACAGTTCCATTAGGAGCCTTTCGGATATTGGTGGGAGAACCGCTTTCGTCCAAAATATAAGCACGTGCTTGTGTCTGTGCAAATACAGGCATGGTCATGACCATCATTAGTGCCATTAAAAAAATCTTTTTCATACGCTAAAAAATGAGAGGTATATTATTCTACAATAATTACTCATTATGAGCTTATTTTAACGTGAGTTCGACGAATTTTTATCCTTATATTCAGTGTTTTAGCTCCCCCTCTAAGATAGAGGGGGCGGGGGGAGTATGACTATATCAAAGTCCTGTAACTCAATGCATCTATCATACTCCTCAGTCGCTTTGCGACAGCTCCTCTATCTTAGAGGAGCAGCTGATACTCAGCATTTTATTTTCATTGAACTCACGTTATTTTATCTGAAAAGGAGTACTTTTGGTGAGCCTTATGCTTAATAATTGATTTCAAAAATTAAAACCGTGGCCATTCCACTTTAGCATCGATGAGCCACATTCGCCATTTTTGTCCCACCATGTAACTTCAATGTCTTTGCCTTTTCTAGGCAGACTGATGGAGCTTAAAACACTCATATTACTACTCTCCTCATTTACTGCATCAACACCGATTTCTTCTTTGGAAATCTTTTTCATTGTCTTGCTGGCATTTTTATAGCGGTAGAATTCCATGTCATCATATTGGCCAGGTGTATACCATCCGTGGTCGAAATATTGTCGCACGCAAGCAAACAATTTGTGTTTTCCGTCTTTCATGTTCCAGTAGCACATCTCAATTCTAGTCATGTTTTCATCGCCATGACGGAACTCATACAATATGTAGCCGTTCTTTGTGTCAATGGTCAGCGTCTCATTCTTGCGCAGGGGAAGACCTTTGCTCTTTCGAGACATGGCTAACTTCATTGCATCATACATATATACCGATTCCTGGTCGCAATCGTCCACTTTATCGGCCGATGGAATAGAGGAAAGGTAAGCCTTGGCGAAGTCACCAATCTTTGGGCTCGAACCTTGATATTTCACTCTGATTGTTTCATCCTGTGCCATCATTGTGAACACAGAAAGAACCATGGTGATTGCTAATGTTGTTCTTTTCATACGCTATAAATTTATGAAGTTATTAATATGATTTTATCTAAGTCTAATCTGCAAATATACAAAATTAATTATTTCCATTACCATTCTCTATTAATAAATTTCAATGATTTTGCCTAAAATCTTTCGATAAAGTCGATTTTACAAAGAAACTCACCCAAAAAGGTGAGTTTTCTGTCAAAAGCATCAAAACTTGATTATTTAAGACCTCTCTTTTCTCTTACAATTTCAATGGCTTCTTTGCCGGAAAGATGTTCAATATCCATCGCCATAACCAAGACATGGTCAAAGCTTTTGTCTATTTCCTTCTGCAAGCCTTCTTGGTCGTGGGGATTAAAGTGACTGCCTATCAGACGCAGTGCATCAAGTCGTTCATCGTCATTTTCAAGGATGGAGATTCTCCCAAAGGCAATGACGCTGCGAAAATAAGTCGTGAATTCAGTTGGTTGCACATCATCCTTATCAATAACACAGAACGAGCACTTGCTCTCGTTCTTGATTGCATCTACTTAATGACCGCTGACTGCGGAATGAAAGTAGAGCTTTCCATTGGCATAACAATGACTTATAGGAACTGTATAGGGATAACCTCCATCACCGATAAGCCCTAGTACTCCCGATGTGGCTGACTGAAGGATGGCAACACATTCTTCTGCGGCCAGTTCCTGCCGATTACGGCGCATTGGTCTAAATTCCATTGTGGTAATGTATTAATATGCGCCAAAGTTACAATAAATTTCATTATCACTAATGATTTTGCCTAAAATCTTTTGATAAAGCTGAACTAATCAAAGGCCATATTCTCGAGAAAGGTCTGCGACAGCTCCCCCTCGAAGATAGACCAATGGTGCAAGCCGAAACCAGCGGCAAAACTTGTTTTGGCATTGGTAAGGCGCAGCCCATTGCCGCTGAAAGAGCGGGCTGGGGGGAGTCTGACCAAAGGCGACGCTCATTAATTCCTAATTAGCACATATCGCTTATTTTGGCACGCAGTCTGCCTATCTTTTGCAGACGGATGGGAACTACAGGCAGCGATTTGAGCCAGTCGAGCGCAGCAATGGCCTGCGCCACTTGTAGCGCAGTGAGCACGAATCGCTCTTTTCCCTTCTTGCACATATATCCATTATCGCCATAGCGATGAAGGATAGAAATCTTGTTCCAACGGAAAAGGCAGAATGTCTTCACCTCGTCGATGGAATACCCTTGCGCAATAAGAGTAAATAAATAGCGCACCTGCTTTTGTGTCAGATCTTCCCACCGGGTGGGAAGCTTGATGTCGATAGTCTTAGAGTCTTTATCCATAATAAAAGCGGTTATCGTACTGCAAATGTACGGTAACCGCTTCTATACTTAAAAGAGATATTTTTGCAGGAAGAGCCAACTAACTGTAACAGACCAAATGAACCATGTATAAATGAGAACATTCTGTTTACCATTACTCCATACGCCCTTATTATATGCCGAAGTCCAGAAAGGATTACCAGGATAACGATTGAGACCATAATGAACTTTTATTGCCCATCTGCGTTCTTTATTTATAAAGCGCAAAAAATAGGCAGCAAAAATAATGATGGGTATAAATAAAAATGCCAAAGATATTTTAACACAGAATATAGAAGTAACGATTATTGGTAACAAAAAAACAAAGAACCGCATATAACCATCGGAGCGAGTAAATTTATGAGCAGAATCTGCACCCTCACTTACCCATTCTCCGTTATACCAAATTAAGTCAAAGATATTGTAAGTATATTTCTTTTCAATCTCATCATTCTCTTTCATCAGTTTAAGTACATGCTTTTCATATTCATGTTCTGGGTCAAGATTTGATTTTGATTTAATCCACAATAATAATTGCTTGTCGGGAATAGCATCATAGTCAGCAGCTTTTATAGCGACAGTTGCATCATAACACTTTGTGTCAAACTTTCTCCCTCCTAGTGTTTTATCCTCTAAAATTGCTATGTGCTCTTGTGACAATTCACCGTTTGCTTCTGACTCATCTAGATAGCGCCTGATGTCACGTACTTCACACCCCAACAATTTTGCCAATTCAAACTTGTCAAACCATGCCAAACCTTGAACGTAACGTATTTTTACAGAGCATGGAACTATTGATTGTTCCAATGGGAAATAATCAATGTATTCCCACTCGCCGTCTTTGTATTTATTCATCGTGCACATAGCCTAAGTCATGAATTGATTTTTTAGAACTTTGAAGCTCTCGTTGACTCGTTGTGTTCAGTGATAGCATGCAAAGATACAACATTTTTCAGAACCAGTACCCATGTGATCTCTTTTTATTCTCGAAAATAGGCGGCGTGAAAAGTTTTGCTGTGTCGCTGGCGGCGAACTCGGCAAACTGCCCCTCATGTTTCCTCATAAAGTCCACGATGTCACGCAGACCTTGAATATTGATCTGATTGCCCCTCAGCACATTGACTACAATCTCACATAGATGCTCGATGGTGCGAGTGTGCATCGTCTGAGTGAGCGTGAAGTCCCAGTTGATGGCAAACTCCTTGCTAGAGCCTTAAAATGGAACATTTGGCCATAGTTATGCGTCAATTTAATATAATGTTGTAACTTTGTGCTTCTAAAACTTAAAATCTATGATAGTAAAAGAAATCTCTTTATGGGGCTCAATTGTTGTGGCGTGTTTAGTGGTTGTAGCTGTAATAGCGCTTGCCTTCATCGACAGGAAAATGCTGCGACGAATGTTGGTGATATTTGGAGCGACGGTGGCGCAGATGGCGGTTGTGGTTGCTGTTGTGTGGTTGGTTTTTCAAACTGATGCTTGGTGGGCCTATCTGCTATGGTATCTGCTGGTAGTGCTTTTGTCAATCTGCTGGTGCCTGTATCCATTTCAAGCCATGTGGAAAAAGATGCTGGTGCCTGTTGCCGTTTCGATGCTGGCGGGCAGCATAGTGGTAGCTGGCAGTGCGATGCTGTGTCTGCCGACAAGTGTTTTTTTTGACAGTCTATTCGGTGCTGATGGCTTGCCTTACGGCTTCCATGCTCCAGACCATGCTGAACTACCAGCGCGGCATGCATGAAGAGTCAAGAGTTCGAAAGTCTTGGCGTGAGAGCATATTGCCTCAAGTAAGGTCGATGGCTCAGCCTCTGGTGATGGTCATGCTTATGTTGTATGCCGGTATGCTGCTGGGAGGAATTTCGGCCCTTACCAGCTTGGCTGTCGTTTTGCTGCTGATAGCAGCGCCTTTGTTGCCAACATTCTGGCAGGCATTATAGCACTGCAGATGCTTAACAAGAAAAAAGCTGAAGAGTTTTCAAGACCGAGAAATAATATTTACCACAAAGAGGAGGGTGTGTCATAATAAGATATGACATGCCCTCTTTTAATGTGGCATTAGTGGAAACTGCAAGTGAAGTGAGCTGCGCGGTTTCCGCATCGAGCTTGGCGAGATTGAGAGCAAAGCACTCAACATTGTGTGCAGTGTTGCTATTATTCAATTTCTATTTGCGATTTCTGTTATATGTTTTTAATGTTTATTTGTAAATTTTTACGGTAATTTTTGAAACATTTGGCATAGTTGTTGCGTCTAATGGTAAAAAACGTGGAAAAAACACAAAATAGCAAATAAAAGAGAAAATGAGAAAAGCATTTACAATCCTATTGATGATGGCTTGCACTCTGGCAGCTGTGGCCCAACAATACAGCGTGCAATGCCAAGTGAATGACAACGAAGGCGAGGAAATCCCCTTCGCGACAATCTACATCTATGACAGAAACGACACAGCAACAGTGATTACTAGTGGCGTGAGCGATGCGTTTGGCAAGGTGGACCAGAAGGTTCCCAAGGCTGGCAAGTATATGCTCAAAGTGCACTTCGTGGGTATGACGCCACAAAACCGCGACTTCGAGGTCAGCAATTCGGCACCAGTGGCTCAGTTGGGCACTATCGTGCTGAACACCGAGTCGACGCTGCTCAAGGAGGTCACCGTGACCACCCAACGCCAGCTCGTGAAGACCGAGATTGACCGCCTCGCCTATGACGTTCAGGCCGATGGTGACAGCAAGACCAGCTCGGTCCTCGACATGCTCAAGAAGGTTCCTATGGTTACCGTCGACGGTCAGGACGAGATTAAGGTGAAAGGCACTTCGGCTTTCAAAGTGTATCGCAACGGTCACCCCGATCCAAGCCTCAGTGGTCAGAACATGAAAGAAATCTTGAAGGCTGTTCCTGCCAGCATGATTAAGAAAATAGAGGTCATTACCGACCCAGGCGCAAAATATGACGCCGAGGGCACAAGTGCTATCCTCAACATCGTGATGGTCGACAACAGCCAGATGAACGGTGTGACAGGAACCATTGGTGCGGGCGTGGACAACACTGGTAGCCTCAACGGAAACGCCAACATTACCTCGCAGATAGGCAAGGTGGTGACTTCAATCAACTATGGCTATCAAGGGCAGAACAGGCACCGCAGTCACAATATCATCGAAAATGAGACTCACTACCTGAGCAGTGGAAACACACTGTCGAGTTTCAACGAATCTCGTGCCAAGGTCAACGTGCATTATGGCGACATCAGTGCCAGCTGGGAGCCCGACACCCTCAACCTTGTGTCGCTCTCGTTTGGTGGTTTCTACTACGACTACCGTGGTGATGGCTACAACAATGCCCAGATGACCGACCGCGACGGCAACATTCTTTATAAATACACCACCACTGGTTATGTGCCCAAAGGCGATTTCTATGACTTCCATGGTCGTGCCGACTATCAGCACAAGACCCGCCACCCAGGTGAGACACTTACGCTAAGCTACATGCTCTCGACCAACCACAACTCCAGGAAGACTATAAACACTTTCAGTGATATGGTGAACTGTCCGTTCCTTTACACCGGACAAAACGACGACACTAAGGAGAACTTTACCGAGCATACTTTCCAGTTTGACTGGACTCGACCCTTTGCCAAGTATCACAAGTTTGAGACTGGTCTCAAATATATTAACCGTTTCAACAAGAGCGAGGCGGCGTTTGAATATACTGGCATGCCCGATATGAACAACACAACACTGTTCAACCATCGCACTCATGTAGCAGCAGCCTATGTGAGTCATACCTTCAGCAAAGGAAACTGGACCACTCGCGAGGGTCTGCGCTATGAGTACAGCCGTCTCAACGCCGAGTTTCCAGTAAGCCCTCAAGACAATTATCACCGCAACCTCAGCGATTGGGTGCCCGACCTCAGTTTGGAGTATAAGTTTGACTGGGCTCACAGCCTCAAGCTCAACTATTCCACAAGCATTCTTCGTCCTGGTATCAGTTACCTGAACCCTGCCAGAGAGGAAACTCCAACGAGTATATCATTTGGTGATTCTCATTTGACTAGCTCGCGTAACCATAGTATCACTCTCACCTATATGCAGTTAGGCGCCAAGCTTACCTTTAGCGTGAGTCCGTTCATCAGCTTCAGCAACAACGAAATCACTTCTAAACAGTATGTGTTGGATGACAAGACTGTTTCGACCTATGCCAACACTTTGAAGAGTCGCTCGATAGGAGCCAACGGCTTCTTGCAGTGGACTATAGGTCCCAAGACTAGCTTTGTGTTCAACGGTAATATTGCTCACAATCGCTACAAGAGCAATGAACTGGGGCTTGAGAACAAGCGATGGAGCTCCTTCTTCTATTCTCAGCTCAACCAGCAGTTGCCTTGGAAGCTGCGCCTCAGTGCAAGTGTGGGCGAGTGGAGCGGTGGCATTGACGGACTCTATGGTTACCGTACTGGTTCTTGGTTCTACAATCTGGCATTGCAGCGCTCATTCCTCAAGGAAGACCGCTTGACAGTGCGCTTGAGTGCCGACCGATTCTTCAGCAGCAAGTATGTCACAATGAAGAGCTACACCACTCAGGGCGACTACACTGGTGTCAACAATATGAATTTCATGATGCGTGGCTTTAAGATTAGTGTCAGCTATCGATTTGGTTCGCTCAAGGCTCGCGTTAAGCATACCGACAAGACCATCGAGAACAACGACTTGGTGGGTGGCTCAAAACAAGGCGATCAGCAAGGCGGACAAGGTGGTCAGCAAATGGGAAATTAGTGAATATATAATGCACAATTAGATACTATAAAGAGGTAAACAATTATTTAGGCTTCAAACTTTCCGTAAATTAAAGCAGTGGCAGGATGTGAATCTCCGCCACTGCTTTTTTAGGTGTATTTCCAAAGCTGTTTTATGCTTGGAAAGAAATTAAAATTACTTGATTACAACATTGAGCTTCGCTCCAAGTTGTTCACGTTCGGAAAAACTTAAGCAAGCTTAGTTTTTCTCTCACTTAATCACAACTTTCTCACCATTGTGGATGTAGATGCCAGGAGCGGCAGGCTTGTTCTCGAAGCGAACGCCGTTCATATCGTACCAAGCGTTGTCAACCTTGCTGTCGCTGTTGATAGTAGTGATAGCGGTAGGAGTCTTGGTAACTACCATAACGAGAGGCTCGTTGATTGCACGACCAGCTTCCTTAACAGTGATGTCATAGCTGCCAGCCTCCTCAACGCGGAAGTTTGCTCCGTCAATCAAGGTGATGTTGATGTTGAGCATGTCGTTGTTAATCAAGAAGTACATGCCATTATCCGACTCGCCGCCGAACCACTGCCAGCCATATTCGAGAGGAGTCACGAGCTTGAACTCAGCGTTAGCTTCGAGCTCTACAGTTCCAGTAAACTCAGTGCCTTCTTCGTTTGGTTGCATTGCAATGCGGCCACCATTTTCGTCATCAACTTCCCAGTTGTTGAATGTACCAACGATGTAGAGTTCGTTGATGCCAGTCTCTACCTCGCCAACGTGCTGAACGAGCAACGACTTCTTGGCAGGAACAGTGGTAACATTCTCTTCAGTTGGAAGAGAATAGATACCTACTTTAGCGCCACTGAGGATGAGGTTGCCAGCATAGTCGAAGTGAATCTGATAAATCAGGCCACTGCGTGCAATACCTGCAGCGGGAGTGAATTTATCCTTGAAAGTGAGCGAAGGAGCTCCGTCGGTCCAAGTTATGTCATAGAAAGCAATATCGGTGTTTCCATCGCTGATTACGAGCTGGCTGCCGTCGGGGGTCAGGGTAAATCCAGAACCCATTGAGCCATTCAGGATGTCGTTTTGGTCGCCAGAGTTGTAAAGAATCTCGCCCTCAGCATTGACATATAGCAGCGATGGAACTGAGTGTGTGTTTTGGCCTGTGCTACGGTATTGTGCAATCCACACGCCACCGCGCTCCTCGTCGGGATAGAGGTTACCGTTACCATTAACTTCGTAAGCACCCACTGCGTAGGTTACATCAGGAGCCTGGTTCCAACTTGTGGCATTGCCAATGTTATAAACGCTCACGTTGTTGCCCTTGCCGTTAACAATGACGTCTTCGTTGTAAACATACATTTTCATATTCTCGCCCTCGCCGGCAAAAGCCACGTTGGTACAAGAGCCACCCACTACCTCTCCATAGGCATTGGTAAGCATACCATCGCCATCGCGGTTGAGCGATGTGCCGTCGGGATTGCTGAAGAACTCCTTGAAGCCAGCGTCAGGATTGGCAGGATCGAATACGAATACGCCCGAAGGTGCATCACCCCACTCAGGCATATAAACCTTGCCAGTTGGGTCGATGCCCAGACGGTAGTTGCTGCGGAAGCTCAATCCGTCGCTACGGGAATTGATCACTGTCTCGTTAACTTTAGTGTAGTCGGGATTATAAATCCAAAGGCCGTTATTGGGGTCGGCAGTACCAGGACGGTGACCTACGTAGATGCGTCCGAAGAAGTCACTCTCAGGATTGTTGTCAACTGTGCTGAATGTGTAGGTGTAGTTGAAATCGTCCAAATTGTTGATGAGGGTGTAGTCGGTGATAGGTTTGCCTTCGAGAGTAACAGCCCAATTCAGGTCTTGTCCATTCTCACCAGGTAGGTCGGCACAGGGAACAACAAACTCGTTGTTGCCTTCAACAACACCTTCGAGGTCATAAGTACCAACCACTTCACCAGAAGTAGCGTCGTAGAAAGTGAGATAAGCACTCTCGGCAGCACTATTTGAATAGAACTTAAATGTAGCGTTGCCATCGGCGACACTTGATGTCAGGCCACTGGGCATAATGCCCTTGATGACCTCAGCATCTTGAGCCATAACACTCAATGATGCACACAATGCTAGGAATAGTAATAATTTCTTCATTGCATTAAGTTTTGTTTGGTTAATAAATAAATGAATAATTATTTTAATCTCACAAAGTTATAGAAAAAATGTAACATTACTGCATTTTTCTAAGAAAAAATGCAAAAAAACTATTTTTTCCGATTGTAGGGGTAGGGTGAATGAGATAAAAAAGAGGCTCTTGAGTAAAGAACCCAGGAGTCTCTGAAAAGTTTTTTATCAATTGTTTTTACGAGATGATTTGCTGGATGATGAAGGTTGCGCTCACCACTGTCATGAAGATGGCAGGAATGAGTGTTATCCAATAGCATTTCTTGTACTTGTAGAGGAAGATGGTGATGGTCCACAGCGTGAACACCGAGAGGGTTTGGTTAGACCACCCGAAGTATTGCCACAGTACATTGAAGCCGTTGGGGTAGGAGATTTGCCAAATAAGGAGCAGCAGAACGGTTACAAACATAGGAATGGCAACCATCAGTCGCTTGAGAATGGGCTTTTGGTCAAATTTAAAGAATTCGGCGATGATAAGGCGAGCACTTCGCAGGGCTGTGTCACCACTGGTGATGGGAGCTGCCACAACGCCAAGCATGGCAAGAATGCCACCAAAGACGCCAAGCCAACCTGTGCAAACGAATCTGACAACTAATGGAGGGTTGAAATATTGTATCAACGTTTTTCCGTCGGCGTTGGCTGATTGAGCCATGAACTCGTTAAGGGTTTCGGGTGGCAGAACCTCGCGCCAGCCACCACTGTAGAAGAACCATGATGATACGGCGGCCCAAACGAGTGCCACAAATCCCTCGGTAATCATTGAGCCGTAGAACACCGGACGTCCCAGTTTCTCGCTCTTGAGGCATCGCGCCATGAGTGGGCTTTGTGTGGCGTGGAAACCGCTGATGGCTCCACAAGCTATGGTGATAAACATGGCAGGGAACAGGGTGTTAGCTTTAAGATAATCCTTCACGCCCAGCAGGTCGGTGCCGTTCTGGCTTTGAGAACTCATCCATGAGTCCATATTGCTTATGTCCCACACTTCGGGAATGCTTGGCAGCTTGATAAGTAGCGCGACAAATAGGCCTATTGCCATGAAAATCAAAGCAATGGCAAAGACTGGATAAATCTTGCCGATAATCTTGTCAATGGGCAGCAATGTGGCGATGAGGTAGTAGACGAAAATCACTACGAACCATAACACGATGTTGCCTAAAAACTCTGGTAGAACTGGAGAATGACTTCCAATCCCCGACATGATAGCAGCAGGACTAAAAACAAATACAGCTCCCACCATTAGAAGCAAGAACAAAGAGAAGACCAGCATTATTATGCGCATTGTGTTGCCCAAATACTTGCCTATGAGTTCAGGCAGGCCCGCTCCGTCGTTCCTTAGCGACATCATGCCGCTCAGGTAGTCATGCACCGAGCCAGCAAAGATGCAGCCAAACACAATCCACAAGAAGCTCGCTGGACCAAACCACGCGCCCATGATGGCACCAAAGATGGGGCCAGTGCCTGCGATGTTCAGGAACTGAATCATAAACACCTTCCATGTGGGCATGGCTATGTAGTCTACACCATCGGGATGAGCCAAGGCAGGCGTCTGACGCCCGTCGGGACCAAAGATTCGCTCCACCACTTTTCCGTATATCAGATAGCCCAAAATTAGGGATGCAATGCTTATTAAGAAAGAAATCATAATGTCGTTTAGTTTTTTAGCGATGCAAAATTAGTAAAAATCTTCAAGCCGATTTTTATATTTGTGTAAAAATAAAAAAATAATTGCAGTGAAGTTGTGATAATAGAAAAAATCTCATTAAATTTGCGCCACAATAAAAAAAGAAAGATATGAAAGCAAATTTATTTAATGAGGTAGAGGAGAAGGTGGAAGCCGTTGACGAGCACAAGCTGGCAGTTGCCGAGGCAAAGCCCGAGAAGATTGACGCGCCAAAACCTACCTATTATATCGTCAACTACAAGACTTTGCTGGTACCCACGTTGATTGCGCTGGCAATTTTCATCGTTTGGGCAGTAGCAACTTGGCTATTATAATACGCAGTGAATCAGCGAGATGTGAGGCTTGTACAATTTTTGAGGAAAAATTTTTTCAAAAAAAGTAGCACAAAATTATTGCCAATTCAAAAAAAGTACGTAACTTTGCAACCGCAAAACGAAAAATGATGGCTCCTTAGCTCAATTGAATAGAGCATCTGACTACGGATCAGAAGGTTGCAGGTTTGAATCCTGCAGGAGTCACAAAAGGAGAGCCAAGTGCCACACAGGCAGTTGGTTCTCTTTTTTTTAATGCACAATTCATAATTAATAATGCATATTGCACAATTAGGCTGCGCCTTAATGATTCATATTTTACTACTGAGAAAAATGAGGACTAACATTAAGATATTGATAATAATGGCTGTGGTGGCGATGTTTAGTAACATTGCCAACGCGCAGTATTTCTCAGATCGCAAGCACGACGAGGGCAGCGACACGTTGTGGCTCTATAACAGCTGGGACGCGTTGTTTTATGATGGCCCCGACACAATGGCTGTCAATCCGAATATTGAGGTGTTCTCACCGTTCAATATCAAGTTCAAGCCAACCGAGAAGAATAACAAAGAGCTGAAAAAGATGCTAGACAAGCACACCGTTGTGGTGTCGATTGGCGATTCGGTGTGGATGATTAACGGCCGTTATCTTCGTGACTCCTTGTCGGGTCAGTACAACAAGATTTTTGAGAACTATGTTCCCTTGTATTTTAACGAGAATATAGCCTTTGTTCAGTTTATTATCACCGAGATTAGTTATTTGCCCTTTGAGATTGACTCGTTCGAAGGCTTGTATGCCGGAGTGGGGCGTTATGGCATTTTTGAGGCTGGAGATTATGGCTATGTTGCCGTGCCACATTTTGTTATCGACTTTGCTAGCAAGAGCCTGAATCTCGTTGACCACAACTATTTGCTTTATCTTTTAGAGCAATTCCCCGACATGAAACGTCGTTACGAGATGATGCAGGACCAGAATGAGTTCTACATGATAAACCAGTTCTTCTGGGACTATGTGGAACGCTTGAGTCGCGACCCAATGACTCCAGAGATTGATTAATATTCAGTTTTCAGTAATTGAGTTTTAGGCTTTTAGTTTCCTTGCGAGATGTCGCAGGGCAAACTTGATGTGTCGCATGGCGGTGGGCAGGGTGCCGTAATAGTGGCACATGATGTGATAGCGCTCCTTTAGGGAGCGTTTGTGGTTCTTGGTAGTAAGTCCGCCATCGTTAAGGAAGCTGATGATGGGCTCGTCGCCCACGTAGGCGCATCTGTCACTCTTGCGCAGCACTTTGATGCACCAATCATAGTCGGCACTAAAGCGGTAGTTTAGGTCGTAGTGCGGACAGATGTCTTTTTTAGCGATAAAAGCTTGATGGCATACTAACATTCCGTCTTTGAAGCTCTTCCAATCAAGCTCTTTAGGTGCGCCCAGATGTCTCATCCCCACCACCTTGCGTGCTTCGTCGACGAGTTGGGTTTGCCCATAAATCACGTCGGGGTTATCTTCGGCTTTGAGCGCGATTTGTGCCAGCGACTCAGGCATGGCAAATGCATCACCAGCATTTAAGAAGATGAGGTATTTGCCCTGTGCTCGGTCAATCGCCTTGTTCATGGCATCGTAGAGCCCCTTGTCGGGCTCGCTCCACACCTTGGTGCCAGGAATCGCCGCTTTGTCGACGAGCAACAGAGTGTCGTCGGATGAAGCACCGTCGACAACAAGGTACTCAAAGTCGCGGAACGACTGCTCGCTCACGCTTTTTAGGGTGGGCGGGAGTACGCTGGCGGCGTTGTAAGTGACTGTGATTATTGAAAAAAGCATTAGTGGCAAATGACAAGTAACAATGAAGAAAAAAGTTAATCAAGATTATCTAGAATGTATATAGTTTCTAGATAGTCTAGAAAAAAACTTCTTACCAGTTAAAAATATTACGCAATATTGTCCATGCCAAAACCACTACAAGCAATGCGATTATAGTGGCGGGATGGTTGAGTGCGTTATCGAGGGCAGGATGCCGTTTTTTAATAAGTTCGGCAATCCAGTAGAGAGCGATTAGGGGAGTTGCAATAAGCAACAATGCGTTATAGTGCGCCGCACGAGCAAAATTGAAGTTAAGTATGGCATGAATTGCTCGTTGGCTGCCGCACCCCGGGCATTTTAATCCAGTGAAGCTGTAGACAGGGCACTTTGGGAAGAACTTGCTCAGTGTGGGATTGGCAGGATCAAAGTTGAAATACACCGCTACTCCCAGCAGCACTATAATTACTGCCAGCACAGTCAAGATAATCCTCTTTGTGCTCATGGGATGGGAAGTCCTGTATGCTTATCACTAACCTCCTATTCCCATGCCCATCTTAACCATGTTCATGGTGCAAGACAGAGGCATTGATATGAGTCCCAAGATGATAGAAGCAATGATTGCCCAAGCACCGTAGTCGCTCATGCGTTTAGCCTTCTCGATGTTGCCTTCTCGGTAGTGTTTCTTGGTAAGGAACGCAAAAACAATACCCACTATACCTGCTACTGTGCAGCATAAAACCGTTGCGATGATTGCCCACACGAGGTTGGTTGGTGGACAAGGCTCTTGCTCTGGCATGTTTTGTGCCGGCATGGGATAGTTTTGCTGTGGAGTGGCATACTGTTGCTGAGGCGTGGTATACTGTTGCTGAGGCTGGAAATTAGATGATGGCTCGCCGCTGTTATATCCTGAGTAATCAATAACGTCAAGCGGTGGTACATCTTCGAGGCCCTGTTGGTCATTGTCTTCTACTGTAGTAGGTTGCTGATCTTGTAGAGTGACCTCGTTGGTGATGGGCTCTTGAGGCAGTTCGGGCACAACTTGCTGAAAGCTGCCAGCATTGTTCAGAATCCCTTCAAGTTCGGGGACATTGGTGATTTTTACCCAGTCGGGAAGTCCGCTATACCACACGTATGCTGTGCTGTCGAGACCCAATTGAGCCATTTCCTCCATCGACATTGGCCCTTGTTGATTACCTTTGAAATTTATCCAATATTGCCGCATAATTCGGTGTTATTAAGGTTGTGATATATTTAAGTTTGAAAAAATGACTTATAGCTCATATTTGGGAATTCCCACGAGCTTTATGTCAAACTTCAGTGTAGAGAATGGCTTTATATCGCCACTGGCAGTGGTGCCGTAGCCCACATTGTAAGGAATCAGCACTTGGCAGCTGTCACCAATGTGCATTCGAGGTATTGCGATAGCCCATCCTTCAATTACTCCGCTGTTGAGGCGGCAACGGAACAGGCTGTCGGCAGGCGAGGTGCTCAGGTAAGACGAGTCGATGTCTGTGCCGTCAATAAGGCTCAGGTGATACTTCACGTCGACGGTTGAAGTGAATTTGGGCTTTAGGTTGCCTTTGGTCTTGCTGGTGTCGTTATACCAATGAATGAGCACCTGGGCGTTGGGGTCCCAAGAGGCAATGACTTGTGTGTAGTACTTCGAGCCACCTTGGGTCAAGGCTGCCTGACTTTCATACCATGCCAAGTTCTGGTCACGCCAGTCGCCGTACTCTTCAGCTGGGTCATCGTCTTTGAAGCATGAGGTGAAAATGCCTCCCAGCACTGCTGCAATCAGTATAATAAAAGGAAATTTTTTCATTATTCTATTATTTTTTCTAAGTCCTAATTATCAAGTGGTTCCAGATTGATTGTGCATTATGAATTATGCATTGTTTTTAAGGAGGTTGTTGAGGCTGCATTGTTCACCAATGATTGCAGCGAGGTCGCTGATTGCCACGCGTTGCTGCTCCATGGTGTCGCGGTCACGCAGGGTCGCGGTGTTATCCTCAACGGTCTGTCCGTCAATGGTAATGCAGTAAGGTGTGCCTATGGCGTCCATACGGCGATAGCGCTTGCCCACGCTGTCCTTCTCGTCGTAGCGGCATGCGAAGTTAAACTTGAGCATATCCATAATTTCGCGTGCCTTCTCAGGCATACCGTCTTTGCGCACGAGTGGCAGGATGGCGCACTTGACTGGAGCCAGGGCCTTGGGTAGGTGCAGCACCACGCGGGTGTCGCCGCCGTCAAGCTTCTGCTCCTCGTAGCTTGAGCACATAACCGATAGGAACATGCGGTCCACGCCAATCGAGGTCTCGATGACGTAAGGAGTGTAGCTCTCATTCAACTCTGGGTCGAAGTACTGAATCTTCTTGCCGCTGTATTTCTCGTGTTGCGACAGGTCGAAGTTTGTGCGGCTGTGGATACCCTCCACCTCCTTGAAGCCAAATGGCATCTGGAACTCGATGTCGGTGGCGGCGTTGGCGTAGTGGGCGAGCTTCTCGTGGTCGTGGAAGCGATATTTCTCGTTGCCCATGCCCAGTGCTTTGTGCCACTGCAAGCGGCGCTCTTTCCAGGTCTCAAACCACTTGAGCTCCTCGCCAGGACGAACAAAGAATTGCATCTCCATCTGCTCAAACTCGCGCATGCGGAACACAAACTGACGAGCTACAATCTCGTTACGGAACGCCTTGCCAATCTGTGCGATTCCGAAAGGCAGACGCATGCGGCCAGTCTTCTGAACGTTAAGGAAGTTAACGAAGATGCCCTGTGCAGTCTCGGGGCGCAGGTACACATCCATTGTGTTGTCGCTGCTGCTGCCCATCTGTGTCTTGAACATAAGGTTGAATTGGCGCACGTCGGTCCAGTTGCGGGTGCCGCTTATTGGGTCAACTATTTCGTAGTCGAGTATAATTTGCTTGAGTTCGTCGAGGTCGTTGGCGTTCATCGCCTTTTCGAAACGACCATGAAGCTCGTCCCATTTCTTTTGGTTCTCGAGAACACGGGGGTTGGTCTGGCGGAACATCGCTTCGTCAAAGCTGTCGCCAAAGCGCTTCTTGGCTTTTGTAACCTCTTTGTTCATCTTCTCCTCATATTTAGCGAGCTGGTCCTCGATAAGCACATCGGCACGGTAACGCTTCTTGCTGTCTCGGTTGTCAATCAGGGGGTCGTTGAATGCGTCAACGTGGCCACTAGCCTTCCAGATTGTGGGGTGCATAAACACTGCCGAGTCGATACCCACGATATTCTCGTGCAGGAGTGTCATCGCCTCCCACCAGTAACGCTTGATATTGTTCTTCAACTCTACTCCGTTCTGGCCGTAGTCATAGACTGCGCCCAGACCGTCATAAATCTCACTTGAAGGGAAAACAAACCCATACTCTTTGCAATGCGAAACAATTTTCTTGAAAACGTCTTCGTTCTGTGCCATTTCTATATTTGTATTTTTATAATCAATATTTATTTTACAAACTGCAAAGTTACACATTATTTTTTATTTAGCGCCCATTCTGCCTCAAAAATAAAAAACTATTCTAAAAAGTGGTTTAAAAATAGGGTATTCATTTTCAGGTTATTGACATTTTTCGGGGCGACTTTTTCACTCAAATGCACACTTTTCAGGGTAAGTTTTTCGCTCAAGTATACTCTTTTCAGGGTGAGTTTTTGAAATGTGACAAGAAAATTTGTGTTTTTGGTTGGGTTTCTTTAAATTTGCAATCTTAAAGTTTTGAAATATGGAATTCCGTACAACGATACACCCTCGCGAGGGCGATAATTTCATGCGCCATAGCGACAAGATGATGCTGATAGGGTCGTGCTTTAGCGACAACATTGGAGCACGTCTCAAGGATGCAATGGTTGATGTAGTGGTCAATCCTTTTGGCACAATTTTCAACCCGTTGAGCATGTCGCTGTTGCTTCACAAACTCATTGATGGCGAGACGGTTGCTGGTATGGATTTGTTCCTGTCAAACGGCGTGTGGAACAATTATGACTTCCACTCGCGGTTCTCGATGGCGAACAAAGATGCAGCACTCGAGCGCATGAATGCAAGTATTGCCGAGGCTCACGAGCATCTAAGTGAGTGTCAAACTCTTGTGCTCACTTTAGGCACAGCAGTGGTGTATCGCCGTCGCGACACTGGCGAGGTGGTGAACAACTGCCACAAGGTGCCGCAGCACGAGTTTACACGTCGGCTTGCAAGTGTGGATGAGTGCACCGAGGCATTGAGTGCCGTAATGGCGCGTCTTCACGAGTTCAATCCTGAGTTGCGGGTGTTGTTCACGGTGAGTCCCATCCGCCACATCGCCGACGGCCTGGAGTTGAATTCGCTGAGCAAGGCTGTGCTGCGTGTTGCGGTAAACAATGTGGTGCGCGCCAACAAGGAGTGGGTTGGATATTTCCCTGCCTACGAGATTGTCATCGACGACTTGCGTGACTATCGTTTCTACACTGCCGACATGGTGCATCCCAGTGATGTCGCCATCGAGTACATTTGGCAGACGTTTCAAGCAACCTACTTCGACGATCGCTCCACACAGGCGATAGCGCGCTGCGAGCGTGTGAGCAAGCGCCTTAAGCATCGCCCCATGAGTAATAACCCCGATGTGGTGGCACGCTTCAATGCCGACACCCAAGCGGTAATTGCCAATCTCAAAAAAGAATACCCCTATATTAATGCGTAGTGCACAATTCATAATGCACAATAAGTCTAGAAAATCTAGATTATCTAGAAATTCTAGAAAAACTAGAAAAAAACTGATAACTGACAACTGATATGAAATACTCGATTCAAGAAATAGCTCAGGTGCTGGAGATAGAGTCCAGCGAGTTGCGCGATAAGAATGCTGAGGTGAGCCAGCTGCTCACTGACTCACGTTCGCTCACCTATCCCGCCGAGACGCTGTTCTTCGCCATCACAACGCAGAACGACGACGGCCACCGCTACGTGAAGCACCTTTATAATAAAGGGGTGCGCAATTTTGTGATAGAATACAGTGGTAACATCGATATCCATGCTATGCGCGAGGCTAACTTCCTGCGTGTGAGCAATACGCTTGACGCTATGCAGGCCATCGCCACCTATCACCGCAAGCGATTCCGCATCCCCATCATCGGCATCACTGGCAGCCGTGGCAAGACAACCGTCAAGGAGTGGCTTTATCAGTTGCTGAAGGACGACTACCACATCGTGCGCTCGCCGCGTAGCTACAACTCTCAAATTGGCGTGCCACTGTCGATTTGGGATCTTGACGATAATACCGACCTCGCCATCATCGAGGCTGGCGTGAGCAAAACTGGAGAGATGGCGCGTTTGCAGGCGATGATTCGTCCCACGATAGGCGTGATTACCAACATTGGCGATGAGCACAACGAGGGTTTCGCATCTATGCAGGAAAAAGTGGAGGAAAAGGCTAAAATCCTGAACAGCTGTGAGAGTATCGTGTATTGCTCTGACGATGAGCTTGTGGCTACAACTATCGACCCCATCCTTTATGTGGCTCAAGAAGTGGCTTGGTCGCGTAATGACGATGACAAGTGGCTGAAAATAAATAATATAGTGAAGCGCGAGAACCATGCGTTGATGGAGTGCATCCACGAGGGTTCGACTTTCGTCCTCGATGTGCCATTTGCCAGTGATCGCGACCTCGAGAACGTGGCGACCTGTGTGTCGGTGATGCTCTACCTGGGTATAAGCTCAAGCGTGATAGTCGAGCGTGTAAAGCGTCTGACGCCAGTTGGTACTCGCATCAGCGTGATAGAGGGTGTGAATGAGTGTACCATCATTGCCGACGGCTACACCAGCGACTATAACTCGCTCTCGCCAGCTCTCGACTTCATGCTTCGACGTTGTAATCCGCAACAACATACCACAGTGATTCTTAGTGACTTGATGCCCGAGACCTTTACCGACGACGAGCTATATATACGAGTGAGCGAACTGCTTCGCAGCAAAGGCATCACTCGCTTGATAGGCATCGGTCCCGATATGTGCCGCTACAGCAAATATTTCAACTCGGGTCGCGACCTCTTTTATGAGTCTACCGCCAAGTTCCTTGAGAATATGAGTCAAGGCGACTTCGACAACGAAACGGTGCTTGTGAAGGGAGCTTCGCGTTTCGAATTCTTCCAGATAGTGGAGATGCTCGAGGTGAGCCGTCACCAGACAGTGGAGGAAATCGACCTCAACGCTCTCGCCCATAACTTTAAGTTCTTGAAATCGAAGGTGAATTTTGGCACCAAAACAGTTGCAATGGTTAAGGCATCGGGCTATGGCACAGGGTCCTATGAGATTGCAAAGACCTTGCAGGACTGTGGAGCTACCTATTTGGCAGTGGCAGTGCAGGACGAGGGTGTGGATTTGCGCAAGGCGGGTATCACACTACCGATAATCGTTCTAAACCCATCGACGGTGAACTACAAGGCGATGTTTGACCGCTACCTTGAGCCCGAGGTTTATAGTATCCAAGAGGCTCGTCAACTCATTAAGGAGGGTCGAAAATATGGCGCAAAGAATTTCCCTGTGCACATCAAGATTGACAGCGGCATGCACCGTCTTGGTTTTACGCTTGAACAGTTGCCCGAGCTTGTGGAATTGCTGCTCTCACAGGATGTTATTATGCCCATGAGCGTATTCTCGCACTTGAGTTCGGCAGATGATCCCTCACAAGACGATTTCACACGCGAACAAGTGGAGTATTTCGACATCTGTGCCACACAACTACAAGCAAGCTTCTCGCACAATATCATGAAGCATATTCTTAATACTACTGGTATTGTGCGCTTCCCTGAATATCAAATGGATATGGTGCGAATGGGAGTGGGTCTCTACGGCATCAAGACCACTGATGATGGCAGCGAGGACGGCTTAATGCCTGTGGCCGAGTTGCGCGCCGTGGTGATAAGCATCAAGGAATGGCAAGCAGGAACAACGATAGGCTACAATAGGCGTGGAGTGCTTGAGCGTGACTCACGCATCGCTACGGTGTCGATAGGCTATGCCGACGGTATGGACCGACACTTTGGCAACGGAGCCATCAAGGTGTGGGTTAACGGTACGATGTGCCCAACGGTGGGTAACATTTGCATGGACGCTTGCATGGTCGACATCACCGACGCGCAGTGTGAGGTGGGCGACAAGGTGGAAATCTTTGGTAAGCACACGCCCATCGACCAGCTGAGCGAGGCTCGCGGCACAATCGGCTACGAGATTCTCACCAGCATCTCACCACGCGTGAAGCGTGTGTACTTCAGGGAATGAGTGTTAGCACGATGAGAAATAGATTAAGGGACAAGGCCACAAATCGGCCTTGTCCCTTTTTATTGGTTATCTGTTGCTATCTTGTTTAGTGGTTGTGACCTGGTTGTGGGTGATTTCCACCTGGTTGTGGGTTGTGGTTTCCAGGTTGTGGGTTGTGGTTTCCAGGTTGTGGGTCGAAGTTTCCATGGTGGTCGTTGTGGTGACCGGGCTGTGGGTTGAGGTTGTTATGGTGGCCGTAGGGCTGTGGGTTAAGGTTGTTGGGCCTTATGTGGCGACGGCACGCTCTGCAGTTCTTTGAGCAGTTTTTGCTGAATTTCTTGCAGTTGCAGGCTTTGCCCCTTTTACAGTTCCTGCAGCATTTGTGGTGCTTCTTGGGAGCCTTGGCAATCAGCATTGAGCCGTCGTCTTTGGTCAGAGTCTCGGTGTTACTGCTGCCAATTACTGGCATGTTAACTTTTACTCCTGCGTTAGCGCCCATTGCCAGAGCTGCTACGCAAAATAATGCTAATAATTTCTTCATAATAAAATTGGTTTGTAGCATGTGAATTCACTATGCTGGTTTAAACTTGATTTTTATTTCACGGCAAATGTAATAATAAAAAATGTAAAGAGAAAATTTTATAGAAGAATATTGGTTTTACATAGACAAATGAGCTCAAATGAAACCATTTTTATCTAAATTAGTTTGAATAAGCTGGAATGGAAAAGATTGTTTTGAATTGATAACTTCAGTTTCAAAAATAAATAAAGTTTTATAATTAAATTTACTTTGATAATTGAAGTATTATTAATAAATTTGTGCGATTTTTCTAAAATAGCATCAATTCGCAAAATCCGAATTTTTAAAACATCAAATTAATAAAAACTAATAAAAATCATGAGAAAAAAATTACTTTCAAAACACTGCGCTTTGATGCTCCTCGCACTAATAGCAGCCGCTTGGAGCAGCAATGCATGGGCCGACGTGACAATTAACGTCAAAGCCCCATCTGCCCCGCACATGTATGTGTGGAATAGTAGCCAGACCCCTTTAAATGGAAATTGGCCTGGTGATCTTGTTACTGACACTAAAGTTGTCAATGGTGAAACTTACTACACTAAAACCATTAGTAATGAGAACACGGTCAGTGTTATTTTCGCGAATGACAATAACGAACAAACTGGTGACTTCTCTGGATTAACTGGTCAGGTATACTTCCATTATGATGGAGGATCTTTAGCCTATGGCAATCTGCCTGATGATGTTGCTTACGAAAGTTCAGGCTATTTTGCTTATTTCGTAAACACCAAGAATTGGAACAACGTCTATGCCTATATTTATGACAGTAACGACAATAGTTATAGAACATGGCCCGGCACTCAAATGAGCAATCTTCATGTTGATGGAGGAAACCAAAGTGTTTATAAATTTGGCCCCATCACTGATTGTAACATTACTCCAGCTAAAATTATTTTCACAAATTATAGTGGAAAGCAAACTGCCAATTTGGATTTCACGAATGGAGGATATTATGTTTATAGCGAATACGATAATGGCAACCAGAATCGTACCGACCTTGTAGCTGTTATTAATAATAGTCGCATCACAAATACAGCAACCTATTTCTCCGATGCTCATTTCCGTGAAGCTATCACTAAGAGTCTCGGTGTTGCCGAAGGAGCTGCTTTTTCTCCTGCTGATTACACAATATTAGACCTTAGTTACGATAGTGATGCCATGACAGGAAAAATCAGCAATCTCTCTGGCATTGAACACTTTACCGAACTCGAGGAACTTGACATCTCCAACAACAGCATTCCGTATGGTGACATAACAGCCCTTACTAAGCTGAAAAAAATTGTTGCTATAGGCAATCCTGAACTTCAAGGATTTGGTATTAATCCCCCTAGTACTAGTAATAAGATTCTGAGAATATCATCATCGTCAGTGCTTGAATATGTTGATGTTTCAAATACTGCCGCATATTATCTTACGGCATTGAATAACAACTGCGCTTCTACATTAAAGACTTTAATTGCTGCAAACAATCCCACATTTGATTATAGCAATTTTACTAATTGTACAGCGCTGGAACATCTTGACTTTAGCAATTGTGGATTAACCTCAACTGCATTAAGTTCCTCTCATATCAATTGCCCTAATTTGGAATACCTTGACTGCAGTGGCAACAGAAATCTTGGTACATCGGGAGTTTATCTTACTAACATGACCAAACTTAAATACTTCGATATGAGTGGTTGTGATGCCACAGTGGCAACCACAGTTGCCAATTTGGCAAATGCCAAGAGCACTCTCGAATACCTTGACTTGAGTGATAACAACATGTCAGCAAATAGTAGTGACCCCGCTCTTGATGGATTTACTGCTCTCCAAACTTTCAAGTTCAACACACAGGCGAATTGGACAAAAGCCCTCACCATCACCAACTGCCCAGCATTGACTCTTATCGACGTGAGCGGCAACGTGAAGATGACTGGCCTTACCATCAACAACAGTGGTATCACTACTCTCAACTTCCCTGAGGTTACCACATTGACTGGTCTTTCGGCTCTTGCAACACTTGATGTTTCGAATAACCCATTCACTGTGCTTAACGTTCCACAAACTCCAAATTCGTTATTAACTGTGACTGCCAATGATTGCAGCTTAATGACAAGGGTTCTTGCTGAGCACAACAAATCGAAATTGCAATATATTACCGCACAAAATTGCCCTGCTCTTACCGACATTACCATCAATGGCGCTGACATCTATTTCAACAAGCAACTCGCTGCTTTTGACGCTACTAACAAGAGCACTCTTGTAACTCTTGACTTGTCGAATGATGCTATGTCGACCAATTATGCGCTCGACGGCTTCACAGCCTTGCAGACAGTAGACTTCGACAACAATTATATGGATGGCAACAATAACAATTTGCACTCATTTACTGCTATCAACTGCCCAGCGTTGACAACTGTAAACCTTGGTGGTAATGCTGGAATGCAGACAATAACTCTTACGAGCAATGGCTTCGACAACAATAACTATCCATTGGTAACTGTGGATGCAGGCACAAGCAATGTTATCTTAGACTTCAGTGATAACGACTTCACCGAAGTTCCTAACATTCAGGCAAGCCAAATCAATGTTCTGAAACTTAACAATAACCAGCTTACTGACATTAACATCCCTAACGGATGCAATGTAAATTATCTCTACGCCCAAAACAACAACTTTGGTAGTGGTGATTACACTTTGCCACAGACCTCGCTTGTGGGTCTTGACCTGGGCAACAATGGCTTCACCAAGTTTAAAGCCGAGAATAACACTTCGCTCAAGTCGTTGGCATTGGGTGGCAATACTGGCCTTACCGAGATTGAGCTTCACGGAAACACCGCTTTGACTCAAACCAGTCCCGATGGGGTCATCGAGAGCGACAACGGCCTTTACATCAAAGGACTGAGCAACTTGCAGACTCTCAACATAGAGAACAGCTCGTTTAACAAACTTGGTCAACAAAACTCGCTTGAAGGCGTTACAGGCTTGACAAAACTCCAGGCTCGTCACAACGAATTCACTACTTTCACCAATGGCGTTTATAATCTTGATGTATCTGGAAACGCAAACTACCGTGTTGCCGACCCCACCGAATCGAGCCTTGAGCATCTCACTGCTTTGGAGTACCTTGACCTTGCCTACAACAATCTGCAAGATAGTGTTCATCTCTATAGGAACGTTGCTCTTAAACACCTCGACGTTAGCCACAACAACGAGATTCATGGTGTTTTTGACGGCACAATTGATCCTAATGACGCTGCTGCAGTAGAAGCAATGAAGGTTAAGAAGGGGTATAATTATATGAAATACGGTAGAGTATATGGTAAAGACCCTAATAGTCCCAATGCGAAACCTATGCCAGGATGGAATCCTTCGGCTGCTGAATGGACTGCTGGCTACACCAACTTGCAGGCTCTTCGTGAACGCCCATTTGACTTGCGTATTGAGGACCTAAATGACACCACAGGACTTTATCACCTTGACTTGGGCAAGAATGTGAACTTGGAGTGGCTTGACATCAGCTATACCAACATTCACAACACCTCGGCAGGTCCAACTCACATGAACCCGGGATGGATGGACACTGACTGGGTTACCGATATGGGCACTTTTGCGGGCAAACCCTCTCAAAACACAACAACTCATCGTGCTTATTCAAGCTGGCACACCTTTGTTTATTTCATTCCTTGCTCAAAACTCCAAGTTATCCATACCGACCATAACAATATGCGTTCGCTTGGTGTGAGATACTTCCCTGAGCTTGACACGCTAACTTGTAGCTACATGTATGGAGATAGCGAAATAATGCGTGATTATGGTGGTTCGGGTGACCTGCGTTATGGAATGGGTAATACAGGAACTCAAACCTCATTAAAGAAATTTAGTTCTGTAGATTGGGATCATCTTGATAGCGACGGATATCCCAAAATTATACTTGTGGGTCCTGGCGGCACAACTGCAGATGCTGATGTCTTTCCAAACAAACTCAGATATTGGGATTTAAGTTATAGTGGATATAATGAAGTTCGACTCTATCCTGGTTCTTATGCCAACAGCTTGCCATATCTTCAATATCTTGATGTCAGTGGCAACCCGCTGAACTTCACGACCCACGCTTCGAATGCAAACTATGCCACTACATCCAACTGGAACTCTCTTGATGTGACTTACTGCCCCAATATCGTGACGGTGAAGGCCGACAACTGTTCTGATCTGCCTATCGTGCGAGCACACAACCGTTCGGCGTTGACTTCGCTTGACTTGACCAATGATCCCAAGCTTAAGACTGTCTATGTTCAGAACGACGCGTTCTTGCCAAGCATCACTGGCCTTAACACTTTGACTGGTCTTGAAACCTTGTTTGCCTATAATAACGAGTTGTTTGGCGGCATAGACGTTTCAAGCAATACCGCTCTGGAGAACCTTTGGGTATCTAACATTGGTGCCGAGGATATTGATGTGAGCCGCAACACCGCACTTAAGAAGCTGCGTGTATATGACAACTCGCTCACCGCGCTCAATGTGGCAAGCAATCCTGCACTCACCTGGCTCGACTTTGCCCGCAATAGTATTGAAGACATTGACCTGAGCAATAACACCGCTTTGCAGTATTTCAACTGCTCTAACAGCGAGGAGACCCACTCTGATGCTTCTTATGACATCAACAACCATAATGGTGGTGATGCCGACGAGACTAAGCCCGTGACCAGCAGCCATAGCGCAAACGACAGTGGCAACAACCTCAGCGACCTCGTCTTCCCTGGCACTGCTATTGCTGATGTACGTGCCAACTCTAACGACCTCCACTGCATCAAGCCTGGAACTAATGGCAGCTTTGCAAACCTGACCAACATCGAGTTTGCTCACAACCACATCAACGGCATCGACTTGAGTGCTGCTTCAAATGTCACTGTCAACAGCGAGGATAACGGCCGCGCCATCGTTGCCGACTGTGCTAAGTTCACGCCTCAAGGCGACTTTGGCAATGTGGTGACTGTCTACTTCTTCCAGCTTGACCCCACTGTGACAGGTAACGGCACAGTCCTCACTCAGAAAACAAGCAAGGACAGCAAGGATGCCACTCGTTATCTGGGCACCGATGGTCTCGTTCTTGACAATATCAGTTGGGATCAAAGTAATGCCGGCATGTTGAGGAATGTGACCCTCGATCCATCAAATATGAGTCAGTATCTCAATCCTGATGACGTGCCTGGCACCATCGTGGTTCTTGAGGCAGCAAATGAGACTGCCAACGGTGCCGATGGTCAGGCTACTTACACCTATGACAACGGTGCTGGCAACAGCACGTTCTACCTCGATTGGTCGAGTGATGGCACTATCACTGGTATAAACAAAGTCGTTGGAGATGATGGATTTGACATTGCTGGAACCTATGGTGGAATAGTTGTGGCAGGTGCCGACGGCACTGTGGTTGGTGTGTATGACACCAATGGCCGACTTATCACCACCGAAACCATCAGCGGTGGCAAACTCACCATCGACGGCCTTACTCCAGGCGTCTACATTGTCAATGGCAATAAGGTGCTAGTGAAGTAAGGTTTATCGCTTATGGAAGTTGATAACCATAAGGCTCAATAACCAACTAAGGGCTGTTCTTGCTGGAGCAGCCCTTCTTTAAACCTTTCATGGTTGGTGGAGTCTTATCATTTAGAATAAATAAAACAAATAGATATGAGGAAATACATTTTTTCAATTATGGCACTTGTGGCACTGGTGATGGCTCCATGTGTCAATGCACTCACGCTAACGAGCGAGCGACTTAACTATCAGATTGTGTATCACTGGGGAGCAATATGGAAACATGCAGGTGATGCCACCTTGTCGGTGACACGCAGTGGCAATGGCTATAACGCCATGCTCACAGGAAAGACCCGCTCATGGGCCGACAAAATCTATACCGTGCGCGACACCCTCAAGTGTTCGATGGGGTCTAATTTCAGACCTATTAAATATGAGAAGTTCACTCATGAGAACAATTATTACGCTCACGACGTGGTGTCGTTTAACAGCAGTGGCTCTGGTACAACAGCCAACTGCGCCCGTTATCGCAAGGACAAGCCCACAGCCACTATCAGTCTGAGCCACAGTGGCGCGGCCTACGACATGTTGAGTGTTTTCTACATGCTCCGAAACCTTGATTTCGCTAAGATGGAGGCCAATAAGGTGTATAAGTCGTGTGTGTTCTCGGGAAAAAAGAAAGAGACCCTCACCATCAAGTATGTGGGAATCCAACCGCTGCAACTGCGCGACAAGTCTCGCTATCAAGCTTTTCATGTGGTATTGACCTTCACAGTCGGCAACGGTACGAAATCAAGCGACGACATCGATGTCTATATCTCGACCGATGCACAGCGCATTCCGCTCCTCGTAGTAGGCAAGCTCAAAATTGGCGAGATCAAGTGCTACTATGCCAAGTGATTGGGGAAATGTGAACGTTATCAGGAATAGAGAGATGAAAATAATGAGACTCGGAGGTTAGGCTTCCGAGTCTCATTTTTGATAATGTGTCAGCGCGATTAGAAGTTCACACCAAAGTTCATGTAGAACGTGCCGTTGCTGCTTGAGTTGTAGTCATCATGGCTGATGTTGGCAAGGCCAATGTCATAGCACAGGTCGAGGTAGAACATGCTGAATCCCACACCGCAGCCCACGCGCAAACCGCCGTCAAAACGTTTGAAACGCTCTAATGTTGGCAAGTCTTTGCCAAAAGCACTTTCTTTGTGCTGTGAATTGAGGTACTTGATGTTGCCATCTACTCCCACTGACAAGTAGCCACCAAATAGCGGATGAATCGATAATCCAATGTTTGTATAGTGGATATACTTGAAAATCAGAGGCAGTTCAAGATAGCTCAGGCTGGTGGAGATTTTTTCGATTTTTTCGCTAATGAAATCTCCCTTGCCTCCCTTGTTCACATAGCTGAGTCCAGTCTCAAAGAACACTGGTGCACGGTTGGTGATTTCAAAACCAACAACACCTCCTAAATGCAAGCCAGTTTTAGAACCGCTAGCATAGGAGATAGCATCACCGCCCACGTGCGAGAAGGCGGGACCAATGCGCAAACCAAAGTACATATCCTTGCCATAGTAGTTTCTAATCCAGCGGCTGTGGCTGTTTTCGTAGTCGTAGCGATTAGGACCTGGTCCATAGTTGTGGCGTTGAGCCATCATGGGCATTGCTGCCATGAGCGCCACCATCGCTAATGCAAATAATTTCTTCATAATGATATAAGTTTTAGTTATAAATTAGTTCCAAAATGCAAAATTAAGAATATTTTTTTAATTTCCAAAAAATAGAAAGAATACTCCTGTTTTTTTATTCAAAAAGAAAAATGAAAAGAAAAAGGGATAGTCTCTCGACTGTCCCGTTCCTTAAATACACAATTATCTATAAAACAACTATTTTTTATTTGGTGATGAAAGCTTACCAAAAGTTTTCATCCCTAAAAATTCTTTATGACACTGCAAATATATATATTATTTTTTTAAAAACAAACATTTTTTGCAAGAAAATATCACTTTTTTTAAAAAAAATATGCGAATTTCGTTCTTTATGCTGCATTTTGGTTGTTTTTTGTCACGGCAAGGTGCGATTTAGAAAAGTTCCCCGTTCTTTACGAAATAGTCGGGATTGACGGCTCTTGAGCGCCCTTCGTCCAACCTCATATCCTCTATTACCAGTAATCCTATGGCTCTTGTCATGAGAATGTCGTCGTGCTTGCCTCGCCGCGCGCCGTAGCTCTTGCCGTTTGGGGCGAGTTCGTAACATTCCATTTCGTTGGCAGCCTTGCAGTCTCGCTCGATGTAAGAACCGTCGCGCACGTAGGCGATGAGGTTGTTGATAGCGCTTTGCTTGGTCTCGCGGTTAGTCTGGAATCCAGTCCTCATATCACCTTCCTTGCTGTTGCGGTGATACAGGTTGGGATAGGCATTCTTTATCTTTGTGAAGTTTAGGCTGTCGATATATCCCTCACACTCCAGCGTGTTGCTCTCAAAGACAAGTATCGCGCGGTTATAGTAAAGAGCAATTTGAGCTGCCTTCCATGCCAGTTCATCGTGGTCGAGGTGTCCGCGCCATTGTGCCACCACTTCGGGCCGTCGTTCACACTCGTCATCACCCTTGTCGAGGTGACGGTCAAAGACTGCGATCACCGACCAGTCGCTTGAGTCCTTGCGTCCGCCTACGTCCACTACCACCAAGTATCTATTCCTGTGACACGAAGGCTCGGGCTGTCTCCACATCTCCAGGGGGCCGTTATCATTTTTCACGAAGTCGACACCGTCGAGGGTCTTGGTGCCTCGTGCCACTATGTCGCCACGCAGTATGGGGATGGTGTTGCCGTTCCGCAAGCGTTTGACAATCTCAGGGTCAAACACGTTGCGCGAAGTGCTGGAAAACGCCTCCAGGTCGGTTGTGGGAAACTCGGCAGCCATCAGTCCAATAGTGGGATACTCACGTCGCTTGTGGTGATACCAGTTAATCATTTCTAAGGTACATTCTTGGTCTTGCCACAGCCATTTCTCGTAGTCGTCCATCTCGCGAACAAGTTGCTCCACGCTGGCGACCTCCATACGGTAGATTTCTATCTCATGCCATGGTACAAAGATTGCCACCTTGTCGCTCAGCCCTGCTTTGGCGCGTAGCCACTCGCTATGGAAGAAGTTGTCCACGCCGTTGGCGGTCGACTCCATCACTATCATGGTGAGGGGCTCGAGAGGCACAGTGCCACCGATGGAGCGTATCACGTCATCGGGGCTGTGGAGTGGGGTAGTGGGCCAGAAGGCAACCTCGGTCAAGTGCGCCATCTTCACGTCGTAGCCACGCACGGCATCTTGGCTTTGTGCTGAGCTGCATATCACCAACGACTCGCTGTCGCTGAGTTGCTGCACGTTGCGGTTGCCCTCAAAGGTGCGCAGCTGTGGCTTGGTGCCGTTGACATAGAGCAGCTTGGGGTAGTTGCGCAGCACGCGCTGGTACATACTTTTGATTGCTATCGACGTCTGATGCAAGTGCCCACAGATGAGGCTGTTCCAGTTTTTGCAATGCACCATCTGAATCCATGCCATATAGATTTGCACCAGTGTGCTGCCGCCCCACTGACGTGCCTTGAGCATGATGAGGCGCAGCGGTTTGCCTGCCAGTCTCTGTTCTTCAAGCACTTTCAGCACTCGTCGCTGGGGTTTGTTGAGGGTCATCTTGATGAGCCGTCCGCTCACCTTGTCGAGAATCGTCACACAAGTTGCGCACCAGAACTCGAAGTCGTGGCCGATGCGCAGTTTCAGCCATTGTTCGCTGCTGGTGCATGGCTTGGCGTCGAGTTCGGCAGCCATCGTATCAGGTATAAGGAATGTGCCGTCAATCTCGCCCACTGCCACATGTCGCTCCACACGCGGTCCGCAGCCCCCCTCGCCAGTGATAGGGTCGTAACTGGTTTGCTGAGCGAGTTTGCGCTTTTTGTTTATTGCCACAATCTCGTCGAGTGAGAGTTTGTCGATTTCAAATATAGGCTTCTGCTGTGCAGTGTTTATATTGTTGCAAGTGTCATTATAGTTGTCGTTCATAGTTGTGTCTTTTTTGTGACAAAATTATACCAAGCGCGCAACCGTGAACAACTTTAAAATAATAGGGGAGAGGTTATTCAGGTGAGAGGGAAGAGGTGAGAGGGAAGAGGTGAGAGGGAAGAGGGAAGAGGTGAGAGGGAAGAGGTGAGAGGGAAGAGGTGAGAGGGAAGAGGTGAGAGGGAAGAGGTGAAGAGCATTCACTTCCTACTTCATCCTTCCTACTTCCTACTTCATCTTTCCTCCTTCCTACTTCTCCTCTCCTCCCCCCTAAAAACGTTACAGAGGCGGGGACATCAACGTCTCCGCCTCGGTAATTTCAAGTTTTTCTTGAAGCCTAAAATTTACTAAACCCAAAAAAAGTGTTTTTCATGGACAAACAACAAATGTATAAAAATAAACAAGCCTAAAACAATTTTACCTTTATGCCTATGAATTGTGTTGCAAATCTATATTATTATTACATTCTTTGCAAATGAATATATACAAACGGGCAAATTTTATAGATAAAACGGCTTCACGAAAGATTTTTTCACATTTTTCTTATAAAATTCAACCTTTCTACCTACTTTTATTGATAATAGTAACCGATTGCGCCGAACTTCTTTAAAGTTGTACGTTTCTCGTTTATTTTTGTTCGTTTGTCGTTTTCTTGGAGGGAAGAGGGTTTTGTTAATGCAGAATGCATTTCAGGTGAGAGGGAAGAGGTGAGAGTGAAGAGTTGAGAGTATTCACTTTCTACTTCATCATTCATCCTTCCTCCTTTTTCCTTCCTCCTTCTTCTTCCCTCTTTCCTCTCACCTGTTAATCGCCTTCATCAGGAAGTCTTCTCCAAAATAGGAGAGGAGGCAGGCGATTTTGTTTTTCAGGCGTACCTTCCTGTCTTTCAGGCATGAGTTGCGCATGGTTTTGATATACTCCCAGCAGCGTTCCTTGGTGGGTTGCCACTGCAGGTCGCTGGCGGGCATCAGCCGCAGCATGTTGAAGCTGGCGCTCAGGCGACGGCTGCGAACCGCTGGCAGGTATTGAGGTGCCTCGCTGGCCACTTGCTCCTCGAGTTTCTCGAGATGGTCGAGCACCTGAGTGCGCCTGAGCGACATGGTGGTGATGATGCTGCCCGGGCGGTGCATGTAGTAGTACATGGGTGCTTTGAGCAGCGCCACCTTCTTCACCTTGCGCAGGAGTGGGTAGATGACGGCAAGATCTTCATAGAGAGCCCCTTCGGGAAATCGCAGGTCATGGAAGAGCTGCATCTCAAAGAGTCTGCTGCATGCCGAGTGGTTGAGTCGTCGCTGGTAGAAGACGCTGTTGATGGCTTCTTCCTGCGTATAGGTGGTGACGCGTGGATTTCGGGTCTTTACCTTGCGTGGTGTGTCGCCGTCGTTGAGTTCCTGCCAAGTGCATACCGCGATTGGTGCCCCAGTGGAGTGAGCTGTTTCCAAAAGCAGCTCCACAAAGCTTGGATGCACATAGTCGTCGGCGTCGATAAAGGTCACATAGTTGCCGCGCGCTATCTCCAACCCGGCGTTGCGTGCGTCGCTCAGCCCGCCATTTTCCTTGTGTATGACTCTGATGCGAGAGTCTTTAAGGGCGTACTCGTCGCACATGTCGCCGCTGATGTCGATACTGCCGTCGTCCACGAGGATTATCTCGAGGTCGGTGTAGGTTTGCGCCAAGACCGAGTCGACACACCGCGCAAGATAATCCTGCACGTTATAGACCGGTATGATGACGCTTACCATAGTTTTTTATAAATGCATAATGCACAATTCACAATGCACAATTGGGCTGCGCTGAAAAAAATGCATAATTCATAATTCACAATGCACAATTGGTTTATGCCTTGAATAATGCAAAATGAAAATAATTAATTGCTATATATTTTTTTCGAATGAGGTTTTTACGATTGCCATTAGAATTCTAATTAATTCTTTGCAGTCGGCTAACATTTCCTCTCCTTTATCAAGGGGGATATACCCACTTTCTTGCAGCAATTCTAGCCAATACTCGGTTTCGCTTGCTTCTTTTAAGGAGATATTCATCTTTGCCCCAAAATCAGCATTCGATTGGCCTCTGATGGCTTCTTTTACATTTGCACCAATGCTTGTTGCCGAACGTAGGAACTGCTTTGATAGCACATGCTCTCGTTTTTCTTCAATCAGATATTTATATAGTTTTATTGAACGCAGAGCAAATGCCTTGCTTTTCACAACTATAACGTTTTCGTTATCCGATTTCATTATTATTAATTAAAATATTAATAATTAAAAACATTGTGCATTATGCATTATGCATTGTGCATTGAGCATTAGCGTACTTTCCACTCGAAGCCGTCCTTGGTGTCCTTCACGTCGAAGCCTGCTTCGTTCAGGCGGTCGCGAATCAGGTCGCTGGTTGCCCAGTCCTTATTGGCCTTGGCAGCTTTGCGCATCTCCAGGAGCAGGTCCACGGCCTTGCGGTAAGGCTCAAGATTCACGTTGTCGCCGCCGGCAGCGTCGTCACGCAGACCCAGCACGTCGAAAGCGTAGGTTTGGAACGTAGCCTTCAGCGCGTCGATGTCCTCTTGTGAGAGGGTAGCGTTGCCGTCGTTCACCTGGTTGATGACCTTGCAGGCGTCGAAGAGCGTGGCAATCACCTGTGCTGTGTTCAGGTCGTCGTTCATCGCCTCGGCGCAGCGTGCCGCAAAGTCGTCGAGCGTGATGCTGCTGGCGTCGGCGGCCTTCAGCTCGTTCAGGCGGTGCCATCCGTCCATCATGCGCTCGTAGGCCTTCTCGGCGGCTTGCAGAGCGGCATTCGAGAAGTCGACGGTGCCGCGGTAGTGGGCCTGCAGGATGAAGAAGCGAATCGTCATGGGCGTGTAGGCCTGTTCCAGCATCTTGTGGCTGCCGGTGAAGAACTCTTCGAGGGTGATGAAGTTACCCAGCGACTTACCCATCTTCTGTCCGTTGATGGTGATCATGTTGTTGTGCATCCAGTAGCGCACCATGTCGTCGCCCTGGCTCGCCACAGCCTGTGCTATCTCGCACTCGTGGTGCGGGAACACCAGGTCCATGCCTCCGCCGTGGATGTCGAAGTGGCTGCCCAGGTATTTGCGGCCCATGGCGGTGCACTCGCAGTGCCAGCCGGGGAAACCGTCGCTCCAGGGCGAGGGCCACCGCATGATGTGCTCGGGCTGAGCTTTCTTCCACAGGGCGAAGTCGGCCTGGTTGCGCTTCTCGTCCACGCCGTCGAGCGTGCGTGTGTTGTTTATCACGTCGTCAAGGTTGCGGCCGCTCAGCACGCCGTAGTGGTGGTCTTTGTTATACTTCTCCACGTCGAAATACACGCTGCCGTTGCTCTCGTAGGCGTAGCCGTTGTCCAGGATTTCTTTCACCAGCTCCTCCTGCTCGATGATATGGCCGGTGGCGTGAGGCTCGATGCTAGGTGGCAGCACGTTCAGCGCTGCCATCGCAGCGTGGTAGCGGTTGGTGTAGTACTGCGCCACTTCCATGGGCTCCAACTGCTCCAGACGCGCCTTCTTTGCGATTTTGTCCTCGCCTTCGTCGGCGTCGTGCTCCAGATGGCCCACGTCGGTGATGTTGCGCACGTAGCGCACCTTATAGCCCAGATGCTTGAGGTAGCGGAACAGCACGTCGAAGGTGATTGACGGGCGGGCATGGCCCAGATGTGGGTCGCCATAAACGGTGGGACCGCACACATACATGCCCACATTAGGCTCCTGCAAGGGCTTAAACAGCTCCTTCCTCCGAGTCAAAGTGTTGTATATAAACAATTGATTATTCATTAGTTGTCATTTTTGCCACTCCTGTGGAGTGGAAATTAAAGAGCCAAGGCTCTAAAATTTGTTTTATAATTGTTGCGACTTCGTTGCTAAAATTTTAGTGCGAAGCTCCATTTCAATTTTAGCGAAGCTTTAATTTCCGGCATAAGCCGGCAAAATTGAGCATTATGCATTGAGCATTGTGCATTGAGCATTGAGCATTGAGCATTCTGCATTGAGCATTGTGCATTGAGCATTGTGCATTGTGCAAAGCGCTTATGCTTGTCCCTTGGGGAGGGGGAAGTCCATGATGCTGCTGTTGGGGTTGTTGATTTTGCGGGGCTTGATCTCGCCGAATTGTGCCTCATACTTGTCGATGTTCTCCTTCATGGCGAACAGCAGCTGCTTGGCATTCTCGGGAGTCATGATGATGCGGCTCTGAACGCGTGCCTTGGGGGTGTTGGGAGCCACGAATATCATGTCCAGCACAAAGTCGTTGGGTGAGTGAGAGATAACGGCAAGGTTCGCGTAGCGGCCCTGCATCTCATCGGTGGGAACCTCAATCTGAATCTGGTTCTGTTTCTTGTTCTCGTTTGCCATTTTTATAATATGTTTTAATAGTTAATATTCAATTAGAGTACAAAGGTACAAATTTTTTTGCTTCCAAAAAAATTATAGGGGAGAGGGAAGGGATAAATGCAGAATGCATTTCAGGGGAGAGGGAAGTGGTGAGAGGGGAGGGCCATCCGCAGTTTGTTCTCCCTGTATCGCAAGCCATTCTCTTGTTCTTTCTGTCCAAGTATTCTGTGACACAGTCATCGACAAATACAAGCTAATCTCGCAAAACTCACGAAAAAAGTCAAACGATTAAAACGATTAATCAGTTAAAGTTTGCATGGCAGACATGCGAAATCACGTCCAGTCTGTTGCGTTGTCAACGCAACTTCTATTTTTATCAATGTATACCCGAGTTCGGGATAAGCTCTATCAAAAAATCGTCAGTTGAGGCGATTGTTCAATGTAGAACCCTCTAATGGCAGTGGGTTTGTTGTCAAAGAAGC
>CAJOFH010000015.1 GCA_905233845.1 uncultured Muribaculaceae bacterium
GTGGTGGAAGTGGTGGAAAGGATTGAATACCGCACGCAAGGTGGCAATGTATTCGAGACTTGGGGCAATGTGTGCCGACTGGTACCGGTGAACCGTTTCGGGAATCTCATACTTGACGAGGAGAACCGTGACAGCATAGAAGAATTGAGAATTGTGCCGGTGTGCATCGATGCCACAGATAGAGATAAAGGACCGATAACATTCCTGGAGTGTGGAGACTTCGGCAATGATGCTGACACTGGTCCAGCACACCACTCGCATAACCCGAACAATCCTTTCCTCTCTGACTATGCAGATATAGACGAGGTGATTCAGTTCGGGGCTTGCCGTACTGTTGGGAACGGTGAGAGGGAGGCGAAGGATGAGATATTCAGTAATCTGAATGTGGCTTTCTGGGATGGAGCGACTGCAATGTTCCCGCCACATCTACCGCATCCGTGGATAGACTCTTTTGACACGGATTATTCTTACGTAACACAGAACACCAACACACCACAAGGTACGCTAACTATAACATGGAGGGCTATATATGCAAACCATCCGTTCTCGCTGCGAATCAACAACCAGGCATACGGACAGGGAGTGGAGCGCTTGACCGAAAGAAGAAGTATCAGTTCTCCTTCCTTGCCAAAGAGATTCCAAATGTACGCTCCACATTCTTTATTGATGGAAAGAAATACTTATGTGTCAAGCTTACGGCCCAGTTCAACGAAGAGGGTATGTCCCAACTCCTCAAAGGTGAGTTCTACAAAATCGTGGACAGAAGTGGCTAACTTGCCACTTCCTCCACTTCTTTTCGCTCCTCATCGTCATCTAGTGCGCCTTTGAATTGCTTGACCTCGCTATGCACAAGCATACTGTGTTCTTGGATATAGCGGTTTGTAGTACTGACATCGCTATGACGTGCTTGGTCACGAGCAATAACCACACCCTGCTCATTGGCAAGATCACGAATACCGCTATCTTTCAATGAATAGAACTGGTACTCATCTCCCCATCCTAATGCCTCACGCATCTTTTTCCATCGACGGTTGTACTGGTCCGCATTGCAACGGTCAGCAGCTGGCTTGAAATGCCTGCCGAATAAGAAGTAATCAGCAGGAGCAGAGAGAACACCAAGTTCAATCATTAGTTTTAATAATGTGTCATTCAAAGCCACCTTTGCACTTTTCTTGTTCTTGCTGAAATCCTCGCTGACAAAGATGGTCTTCTCTTTAACTGATATATCGCCAACTTTGAGATATGACAGCTCAGTAGGACGAATAAACGTGAAGTATTCCATGTAGCACGCAAGCAGGAAATGCTTGTCCTCTTTTTTGAGATGCCGCCGCATTTGCTGAAGCATTTTGGGAGTTAAGTCCTTGCGATGTTTCTTCTTCTCATCAAGTGCTGGAATGCCATCAACAGGATTATTGTCAATGTACTTGCGAGATACCATGAACTCAGCGAAACTAAAGCACCAACCACGATAGTTGTTACGTGTGCGTTCGCTTACACCACGGTCAAGGTAGAGCCAGTCCAAGTATTCATTGACGAATATTCCGTCAAACTGATAAGCGTATTTAATTGGTGTAACGCAAGAATCGAGATACTGGTTCAATACATTGATTCGAGATTGATAAGAATGCTTTGTTTTCTTTCTTGATTTTCGCCCAATATACTCCATATATCTAGATAAGACATCTGATATTAATGTAAACCCACGACTTTCTTGCGCATTTACCCAAGGATTCCAGCCACTTCGCAGTTGACGAGTTATGGCTTCAATAATTTCGGCTGCTCGGCGCCTTTTTTCTGATTTCTTTTTGATATTGTCGAGCATGAATTTTTTGCGTTTCATTTCGCCAATTACAGGGTCAAACGCAAAGAAATCGACATACCAAGTTTTGCCTTCATGGAGCCTCGGATAGGTGAATCCGAGCGTTTCTGTGGCTGTGTTTCGTTTTGTTAGATACGACATTTTTTTAACATTTTTTGTCAGCCAATCGGATTTCAAAAAATGTTTCCATTAATAATCATTGAAAAATTACTGTCCCTATGGTGTCCGAGTAATTTTAAAAAATTAGGGCTAACTATCTGATTGTCAGATTGTTAACCCTGATTTGGCGGAGAGGACAAGATTCGAACTTGCGGTAGAGTTACCCCTACGGCAGTTTAGCAAACTGCTGGTTTCAGCCACTCACCCACCTCTCCAGTGCCATTAGTGCTGAAAATTTCTTTAAGCGGGTGCAAAGTTAGTGCAATTTTTCAAATCTGCAAAAAAATCGAGCAAAAAAGTGAAATATTTTTTATGATTGTTGTTCAATGTGCATTATTACGTAAAAAATGACTAGTAGGTATTAGCCCTATTCATAACAGTAAATCACGTAGAGTCTCATTCCTCCATAGTAAGAGTGTCCCGTTTCATTGGCATAAATTGGTGCTTTTTCTAAAAAAAAGAATCAATATTTTTGGTAAAGCCAAAAAAAACAGCTAAATTTGCACATCTATAATATTAATCATAAAACTATAACAAAATGAAAAAATCTCTATTAATCATTGTTGCTCTGTTGAGCAGCGTAACCTTCAACGCATTAGCGATAACTGAGGATGGTCAGTTAGAAAGCGGCTTTCGTGGCATAATTGACATCACTTCACAAATTGGTATAGGTAGCCACTCTCGTGACATGTATCAGGAGCAAGCTGGTTTCACTGGCGGTTTCCAGATTAATCACCTGGTTTTTGTTGGTGGTGGTGTTAGTCCAACGCTCCATCTTTATGAAGATGCCCATAATTCCTTCAATGCAAAATTCGTTCTTCCTATATATGGCGCTGTACGTTTTGACTTTTTAGATAGGAAGATCACCCCGTTTGTTGAAGGCCGCGCAGGCTATTATATCGATACCGACAACTCCGATGCCAGTGGTTTATACATCTATGGTGGTGCTGGTGTACGCATAAGTCGCTTCAGCATCTCAGCTGGTTATACAAACTATGGAAATGGCGGTCGCTACTATAAAGAAGCATCAAGCTTTATTGGCCTAAAAGCTGCAATTGAATTCTAAAAGAATATAGCTTATGATTAAAAAAACTTTTTTCATACTTTGTTCTGTAATCATTGCATTCAGCGCACTGGCAGAGAACCCCTTACACTTAAAATCAGGATCTTTACGTGAGCTCAAGAGATGTGGCAAGAGCATAAGTTGCCACTTTGATTTCTCAGGCACTCGTGCCAACCGCAAATCGTTAAATGAATACTTGGTGAACGATTATCAAAGCAGCCGCAAGGAGTTTGACAATAATGTCCCAACCATGATAAAATGGTTTTCGGATCGCTGGGACGATGACATCGACGATGGTCCAAGATATACATCAAACCCCAATGCACCATATCACATGGAGGTTGTCATACGCACTCTTCAACTTGGCACAAAAAGTCGCTTTGGTGGTTCGTCAATAAGTGGTTATGTGTACTTTTATTACAACGGCGATGAAATCCCATTTGCCGAAGTTGAGATTCTAAAACTCGAGGGCACCCAGTTTAAAGTTCCCCTTCCAGGTTACGAGGGTCTATATCAAGTGTTTAATGACCTTGCCGAATACCTGTGTGACTTAATTTTCAAATCGTAAAAAATTTAACCTAATTTATAATCATTAATTTAAACTTAATTTACAGTAATTATGAAGAAATTATTTGCTTTTTCAATCATGCTGTGCACCGTTTTAGCAGCATTGGCCGATGCCAAAATTCAGAATGGCTCAATGATTAACTTAAAAGATCCAAATGCTAGAGTCCTAATCACTTGGGATTACAGCAGGATGCTCATTGAAGACAAGACTCCTGAAGCATTCCTTGCCGAGAAGGGTGCAGATTGGCAGCGCGACTATCCCGCTGAGGTAGCAGCTGGAGAGTCGGCCTTTGCGACAAAATTTAACAAGAAAAACAAAAAATATGCTTTGATCACCGATGATGACATGGCGGCTCAATATGAGATTGTTTTTCACGTTGATAAATTCAATTATGGAAGCACCGCTACCGCAATCCTCTTTGGAGGTTTTTCACGCGGAGCCAGCATTGAAGGAAGGGGTGAGGTTATCAACCTCAGGACCAATGAAGTGATTTGCACATTCAACTATGACTGCTCGGGCAGCTCGGGCTACAGCAATGAAGCTCGTCGCATTATGGCCTATGAAGATTTGGCAGAAGATGTAGCAAAGCTTGTTTCAAAAGCTAAAAAATAAGAATAAGAAATAAAAATTAAATTTTGAATATTCAGCGGTTTTGTCTTCATAAAACCGCTGAATATTCGTTTTTTACCCATTTTTATATTTCTCATTATCATATTATTATTGAACTATATAAAATATTTAATTTTTCAAAAATAATTAATTTACTATGGCGCAAAAATTTTATTAATAAAACATAGATGTGAATTAAAAATATTATTGTACTTTTGCAGTTTAAAACTTTATTTGCATATTAAGACGTCAAACAATAAAAACACTTCATTATTGTGACGTCAAAACAATAAACTACATTTTTATGAACCAGATTATTACAATCGACAACATAAAAGACATCGTTTGCGGAGGAAAACCCATAGAATCAGACCAACTGCCATGGCAAGAGATTGAGAAGTCTTACGTTTTTCTCAAAGACTTTGCCAAGGACAAGATAATCTATGGCATCAACACAGGATTTGGTCCTATGGCTCAGTGGCGTGTTGATGACCAGTCACTCAAGGGTTTACAATACAACATTATCCGCAGTCATTCCACAGGTGCTGGTGAGGCATTGCCCGACGACTTCGTTAAATCAGCGATGGTGGTTAGATTGAGTCAACTTGCTCAAGGATATTCTGGCGTTCACCCCGACACGTTACGATTGCTCATTGAGATGATCAACAACGACATTCTTCCCTTTATTCCACGTCATGGAAGCGTGGGAGCTAGTGGTGACCTTGTTCAACTCGCTCACATGGCGCTTTGTATGCTCGGTGAGGGCAAGGTGCATTATCATGGTGAATGGCGCGACACCTCAGGGGTGTTTGCCGAATTAGGCATCAAGCCCCTTGAGATACACATCCGTGAAGGCTTGTCTCTTGTCAATGGCACATCAGTTATGACTGGTATAGGTATCGTCAACCAATTCGCAGCTGAGAAATTGCTCGACTGGGCAGTACTTAGCTCCGTATGGATGAATGAAGTTGCAGCGTCCTACGACGACTTCATGGCAGAACCGCTGCAACAGGTACGCCGCCATCCAGGGCAAATAGAGATTGCCCGTCGAATGCGCGAACTTGCCAAAGGTAGCCAATTGCTGAGCAGTCGCCAGCATGTACTCTATGACGAGAGTCACCGCGACGTGAAAGTGTTCAAGCACAAAGTCCAAGCTTACTACTCGCTGCGCTGCGTTCCACAGATACTTGGTCCCATCCTTGAAGTTGTGGAGAACTCGCGTCGCGTGCTTGAGGAAGAGCTCAACTGTGCCAGCGACAACCCCATCGTCGACCCCGAGAGCCAGAACGTGTATCATGGTGGCAACTTCCATGGCGACTACACATCGCTTGAACAAGACAAGCTTAAGATTGCAATGGTTCGACTGACGATGACAGCCGAGCGCCAGCTCAACTACTTGTTCCACGATCGCATCAATGGAATCCTACCCCCGTTCCTCAACCTAGGCACCTTGGGTTTAAACTACGGGATGCAAGCTTGCCAGTTCACAGCCACTTCGACCACTGCCGAGAGCCAAACGTTAGCAATGCCCAACTACGTTCACAGCATCCCTAACAACAACGACAACCAAGACATAGTGAGCATGGGCACCAACACTGCATTGTTGTGCAAGCAGGTACTTGACAATGCTTTCCAGGTCATGGCGATTCACATGGTAGCTCTGGCTCAGGCCAGTGACTGCCTAAATATTGTCAACAAGCTCTCGCCAGCAACTCGCAAAGAATATGATGCAATAAGAAGAATTATTGGCACCCGAGTAGAAGATGTTCCATTCTATGACGAGCTACGAGAAGTTGAAGGTCATCTTAGATATTATTAGAAATTAATTATAAATCATTATATTATGAGAAAAATATTTTTCCTTTTGATTCTTGTAGCCCTTGCTACTCGCATGAGTGCTCAAGATGTGGTATACCTGAAAAACGGTAGCATTATCAATGGTGCTATTATTGAGCATGTGCTTAATGACCATGTGAAAGTTGAGACAGCTGACGGCAGTTTGTGGGTATTCAACATGGACGAAGTAGAGCGCATATCATTCTGCCGTTACAGAGAGAAGCCCCAGCCCCAAGAGGACTTCTACAGGCTTCCCAGCGACAACTATCTGAAGAAAGGATTCAGAGGATTTATTGACCTTGGAGCTGATTTAGGCGTTAGAGACGCTGTCGATGATTACTATATGCTAAGTGCTTCGTTCACTGGCGGCTACCAATTCAACCGTTTCCTGTTTGTGGGCGTTGGCATTGCTCCAACAATAGGTATAACCGACGACAATTACTGGGATTGGTACTGGGACTATTATGACAAACATCACAACAGAAACACAGGTTTTATCCTTCCAATTTATGCCAACGTTCGGTTTGACTTTGTCAATGCCAAGGTTTCTCCCTTTATCGACACTCGCGTTGGTTATAGTGTGACCGACTATTGCCGTGGCGCTTACGTCTACGTGGGCGCTGGTTGCCGCATCAAGCATTGTAATTTGGGTGTCGGCTACACCTATCAGGACAACGATGGCTTTGATATGGGATTTGCCTCTTTTAAAGTCGGTTTTGAATTTTAATTCATTGAAAGTATGGAATTTGCATTAGTGACAGGTGGTTCACGCGGAATAGGCAAGGCAATAGCACTTGAACTAGCTCGCCGTGGCAAGTCGGTAATTATTAACTTTCTTAGCAATGCTGAGGCTGCCGAGCAGACTAAGGCTGAGGTTGAGGCGCTGGGCGTAAGGGCCGAGTTGATGCAGTTCGACACAGCTAGTCCTGAGGCCATAGAAACTGCTGTGGAGCAGTGGGCCGTGGCCCATCCCGATGACTATATCCAAGTGCTCGTGAACAACGCTGGCGTGCGTCGCGACAACCTAATGATATTCATGCAAGACGAAGAATGGCACCAGGTACTTGACACCACGCTCAATGGATTCTTCTATCTCACGCGCCGACTCTTGAAGGACATGCTCACCCACCGCAGCGGACGCGTGATAAACGTGACCTCATTAAGCGGCCTAAAGGGATTGCCAGGACAAGCCAATTACTCGGCAGCCAAGGCTGCGGTAATAGGTGCCACCAAGGCTCTTGCACAAGAAGTGGCACAACGCAAAGTCACAGTCAATGCCGTAGCTCCCGGGTTTATCGACACCGACATGACCAAAGACCTTGACGTTAACGAGCTAAAGAAGCTCGTTCCCATGCGTCGTTTTGGTAAGCCCGAGGAAGTAGCATCGCTTGTTGGTTTCCTCGCTTCGAATGATGCTGCTTATATCACTGGCCAAGTTATTAGCATTAATGGAGGACTTTATACTTAATGTCAATACGTTTTTTTATTTGCTTAAAAATGAAGAAGTTTTTTATAATTCTTTTTATCCTGTTAACCACATGTTTATTTGCTCATAGTGGGGGGGTGAAAGTGACATTAAAAAATGGTACTACAATTATTGGCAATCTAGTTACAATAAATCCAACAGGGAATCTTGTTATTCAAGTTGGTGGACAAGATTTATCAATTGCTATGAGCGATGTGAATTCAATTGACGATTATCAATCAAACACAAACAATACCACAGAGACCAAACATAACTATGGACCGCTCCAGTACGGCAATTATGAGATTTTAGACAACACTAATTATCCTGACTCAATAAATGTCATTATAGGAGGTCAGGAATTTACAATGATCCTTGTGCGTGGTGGATGGTTTATGATGGGGTTTGATGGTCGTAATAGTCGATCAATGAATAGTGAACCTGTTCATAAAGTCAATTTATCTTCTTTTTATATAAGCAAAGAGTATCTTACTGAAACGGCGGTGAACAATCTTTTGGGAAAAACTAACAAGAAAGAATCATTCAGACCTAAAGACATTGCTAATTGGAAAACAATGCAACATATTCTTGACAACATTGGTGATTATTACCGTTTACCAACAGAGGCTGAATGGGAATATACAGCAATAATGCCTATCGCCGATATAATTTTTTTAGACCAGAAGGATCTATTCGAATGGTGCTCAGACTATTTTGGGGATTATCCATCTCATGAGCAAACAAATCCTATTGGCAGCCCAAAAGGTAGTACCCATGTTGTGCGAGCATTCTCAAGAGACAACAATAAATGGAGAAGGTATCAGGGAAGCAAAAGCTATTATTTTCCATTTGCTAGGATAGTTATAGATGCTGACAAAATAAATAAATAAACTTATAAACTCAGATATGAAAAGAATATTGTTTTTTCTGTTTAGTTGTTTATTTTCTCTTGTAATAAGCGCAACTATAAAAGTTACCATGAATAATGGTAGCATTTTAAATGGTGATCTAAAAGAACTTGATCCAAGTAGCCATATTATAATCATAGTGGACGGAATCGAAGTAAAAATCCCTATGGCCAATGTTGCGTCAATAGATAAAATGGAGACTTCAGAGGCAACTTCACAAGATTTATTAGGTGATTTTTTTGGCAGATTTATAGTTACAGACAACAATGACATCCTTGAATTTGTAGATATTGTTGTTGGTGATCAGAAATTTGTTATGGTATTAGTACGTGGTGGTAGTTTCAATATGGGCTTTGATGGACACCATAGTATGTCTTATAGAAGTGAACCAGTTCACAAAGTCAACTTATCTTCTTTCTATATAAGCAATGATTATATATCCGAAAGAACTTACAACAACTTCATCGAGAAAGAATCATTAAAACAATCAAACAAACCAATTAAGATACATTACTTAAAACTACCTGAAGTCAAAAAATTTTTCTATTTGTTAGGAAATAATTACAGATTGCCAACTGAAGCAGAATGGGAATATGCCACTCTTTCTCAAAACTCAGGAAATATTTTTAGACAAAATTACCATACTAATAATCATAATTACTGCAAAGAATGGTGCTCTGATTATTTTGACAAATTCCATCCTGGAGAGCAAACAAACCCTTTAGGACCGGTAACTGGAAAATCACCAGTATTTCGTTGTTATTCCAATGATGACCAAAAATGGAAAAGGTATGATAACGAATCTGGATATTTGAGAATTGCAATCGATGCAAAATTGTTAATTGAGAGGATAAAAAATAACAATCTATAATTCAAGACACACATGAAACGTTATTGTTTATTATTTCTTATTGTTTGTGCCTGTAACATGATCGCATATTGTAATCTTGTTAAGGTTACCATGAAAAATGGATCTTCTATCACTGGCACTTATAAAGAACTAGACCCGACTAGCCACATTACTATAGTTATGGCCAATCATGATGTTGTCATTCTCATGAGTGAAGTTTTGAATATAGAAGAATTGAATGAATCCTCTTATTTAGGCAACAATAAACAAATAGATGAGATTATTCCATCTTCGAAAAATGACACTAACGATATATCTGATTATGATTCTCATTATCCTGATTATATCAAAGTTGTTTTAGGTGGAGAAGAGATAACTATGCTACTTGTTAGAGGTGGAACATTTAACATGGGGTATGATGGTTGGCATAGCCGATCATATAATAGTGAACCAGTTCATAAAGTAACTATATCACCTTTTTATGTTAGTAAGAATTATCTTAGTATGGCTGCATTTGTTGGTATTTACAATAATTTTTCAAAGAATAACAACAGTATTTCAAAGAAAAACAACAAAGCAAAAGTCTTTAGAAAATGGGACGAAATAAACAATTTGTTAACGCATATTGGTCAACCTTTTAGACTTATAACAGAAGCAGAATGGGAGTATGTCTCAACATCACCATTAGCTAACTATATCTTTGATGAACAGAATAAAACAAGATATTTAGAATGGTGTTCCGATTTATTTGGTGATTATGAACCTTATGATCAAATTAATCCAAAGGGAGCAAGTCAAGGAAAGTATCATGTGTTAAGAAAATTCTCTAAGGACAATGACAAGTTTCATAGATATTCAAGTAATAAATTGGATCAAAAAGATAACACAATCATGATAAATGAGGATAATGAAGCCTACATTAGATTGGTTGTAGATGCTAAAGATGCAATTAACATTAATCAATAAAATATGAGCAGACGCGTGGTAATCACTGGCATGGGCATTTGGTCCTGCTTAGGAAATAATATAGAAGAGGTTAAGCAGTCGCTGATGGAAGGTCGCAGTGGGATTGTCTTTGAATCCCAACGCTTAGAATACGGCTATCAATCGGGACTTACTGGTTGTGTTGAGAGACCTCAGCTCAAGGGGCTGTTGCATCGACGCTTGCGCGTGGGTCTGTCTGAGGAAGCCGAGTATTCATTCATGGCGACCAAGCAGGCCTTTGATCAGGCCGGCATAGATGATGCGTTTCTTGATTCTACAGAAGTAGGTATTATATTTGGCAACGACTCTTCGGCCAAGCCCGTTATCGAGGCCGCAAACTTGATGGATGAGAAGCACGACTCAGCGTTGTTGGGCTCGGGACTTATTTTCCAATCGATGAACTCCACAGTGACGATGAACTTAAGTGCCATTTTCAAAATGCGTGGCATCAACTTCACCGTGAGCGCGGCATGTGCCAGTGGTTCCCACTCTATTGGCTTAGGCTACATGATGATCAAGCAAGGACTGCAAGACGTGGTTCTTTGCGGTGGAGCCCAGGAGACAAATTACTACTCCATGGCGACTTTTGACGCTCTAGGAGCCTTTTCCAAGCGTAATGACGACCCAAAACATGCCTCACGTCCTTTTGACAGAGACAGAGATGGTCTTATTCCCAGCGGTGGTGCAGCAGCATTAGTCTTGGAGGACTACGACCATGCTGTGGCTCGAGGAGCGACAATTCTTGGCGAGGTATGCGGCTATGGCTTCTCGTCGAACGGTGGCGGCATCTCACAACCCAGCGATGATGGTTCATTGATAGCCATGAGTCGCGCAATGCAAGATGCGGGTGTTAAGGCAAGCGACATCGATTATATCAACGCCCACGCCACATCGACACAACAGGGCGACATGTTTGAGGCAATGGCAATAGGTCGTCTCTTTGGTGGTGAGCATGCCCTAGTGAGCAGCACCAAGTCTATGACCGGTCATGAGTGTTGGATGGCGGGAGCCAGTGAGATTGTGTATTCGCTGATAATGATGCACAACAATTTCGTGGCTCCAAACATCAACTTCGAAACCCCCGACGAATACAGCGAGAAACTCAACCTCGCCATCAAGACTACCCCTGCTGAACTAAACGTTGTGTTGAGCAATAGTTTTGGCTTTGGCGGGACAAACTCAGCATTAGTAATCAAAAAAATATAGCAAAATGGAAAAAACAAGAAGAATCATTGTGATGATGAGCATAGTCATGCTAAGCATGCTTGCAATGAATTCCTGCAATAAACTGATAATTAAGGGATCGTTTGCAGAAGTTCAGAGAGTTAACAAGTTTAACATTGAGATGGATTGGAGCAAGATTCATATTAATGGTCTCACTCCTTACGAATGGATAAGGTTTCGCAATGCCGAGCAACCAATTTTTGACGCCGAAGAGGAATACCAAACCGAGCTCAAACCTCGCTGGATTGACATGGTCGACGCCTGCAATGATGAGCTAAACGAGAAGCAGGTTTACTTGTTTCCCAATGATTCAAGACAATATTACAAACTCATAGTAACCCCATTACAAATAGACAGAAACGGAAACATAAAGGCTTTATGCACCATAAAAGACTACAATAGTAGGGTTCTTGTGATATTTGCCCTCACAGGTGAAGGTGGCAGAGTGGGCTCTATGAGCAATCTTTGGGGCGATGGCTTCAAGAGTGCTGGTAAGAACTTGGCGAAAATACTAGAAAAGAACTTACACATTTATTAAAAACTCAATGAATTTATCTCCAGCATTACTGCAGAAATATACCCAAGAGCAATTATCGGCACGCGAGGCGCAGCGTCTTGCTGAATTCATTGCTTGGGGACCTATCGTTTTTCAGGTTTCACGATTGATGGTGAAGTTTGGCATCCTTGACTTGTTGCGAGACAGCGATGAGGGGATGACACTTGTCGAACTGCAAGAAAAGAACAAATTGAGCGAATATGCCCTTAAGATATTGCTCGAAGGGTCGCTCGCGATAGGCACCATACTCGTAAACCCAGATACCGACCGATACAGTCTGTCGAAGACTGGTTGGTTCCTGCTCAATGACCCCGCCACTCGCGTTAACATCGATTTCAATCATGACGTGAACTACCAGGGCATGTTCAATCTTGAGGAAGCATTGCTCAACGGTAAGCCCGAGGGATTGAAGCATTTTGGCGATTGGCCTACAGTCTATGAAGCGCTATCGAGTCTTCCTGAACAGGTGCAGAAGAGCTGGTTCGCCTTCGACCACTTCTACAGTGATTCGTCGTTCCCACAGGCGTTACAGATTATCTTTGATGAGCATAACGTGAAGTCGCTATATGACGTGGGCGGCAACACTGGCAAGTGGGCATTGCAATGCGTGGAGTATAATGACGATGTTGAGGTCACAATCCTTGACCTTCCCCAGCAGATAGAAATGATGCGTTGCAACATTAAGGGTAAGCAAGGTGCCGAACGAATCACAGGCCACGGCATTAACCTGCTTGACGAGAGTAGTGAGTTCCCTCGGCGTGAAAGAGGTCTTGATGCCATCTGGATGAGCCAGTTCCTTGACTGTTTCTCTATGGATGAGATAGTTGGTATTCTAAGCCGTGCTAAGGCAGTGATGAGCGACAACACTCGCATCTACATCATGGAGACACTATGGGACCGCCAGCGGTTTGAACCTGCCACGCTGTGCTTGACGATGACAAGCGTTTATTTCACCGCTATTGCCAACGGCAACTCCAAGATGTACAACACAGCCGATTTAGAGCGCTGCATCAACACTGCAGGTCTTGAGATAGAAACCATCCACGACCACTTGGGTCAAGGTCACTCGATAGTAGTTTGTAAAAAGAAATAATAATCACAATAATCTATAAACAAATGACAAGACAAGAAATTGAAGAAAAAGTAAAAGAGTTCTTGATTGAAGAACTAGAGATTGAAGAAGAGAACATTTTCCCCGAGGCAAAGCTCAAAGAAGATATGGGCATCGACAGCCTTGACTATGTAGACATCGTGGTAATTGTCGAGAAGTCGTTTGGCTTCAAGATAAAACCTGAAGAAATGGCAAATGTCAAAACATTAAGCCAGTTTAACGACTATATCGAAAGCAAGGTAAACGCTTGATATTCGGGAGTCGAAGATCGGAGAACGGAGAAAGGTAGCTATCACACTCTCAAATTTTCCCTCTCCCCTCTCAACCAAGACTATGATGCAACAGGAACCCGAACATAGACAGTGGAGCGGCAAGACCAAAGGTCTTCCCTTGATGCACCGCATGCTCATTGGAGCTTGCCGGTTCATGCCCTTGTGGTTCATCTACACTGGCTTAGCCGTTTTTGTGGTCCCGTCGTGCATGATATTCTCTCACAAAGGCTACATCACCATCTACCACTACTTCAGGCAGCGATGGCACTACAGTCCGTTGAAATCGCTATGGTGGGTTTACAAGAACCATTTCCGTTTTGGGCAGGTGATTATCGACAAATTTTATGCCTACGCTGGCGGCACTTTCGATATCGATATCGAGAACTACGACCTTTATCTCGATCTCGAGAAGCGCCCCAAGGGATTCATGTTGGTGAGTTCGCACATAGGCAACTATGAACTGGCAGGCTATAAGCTAAGAGCCGAGAATAAGCGTTTCAATGCTCTCGTCTATGCTGGCGAGGCACAAGTGATAATGGAAAATAGGCAGACCAAGCTCTCGCACAACAATATCAGGATGATACCTTACAGCAACGACATGTCGCATCTGTTCTTGCTCAGCTCGGCACTGGGCGAGGGAGAGGTGGTGAGCATTCCTGGCGACAGACTTTTTGGCTCGCCTCGCAGTGTAGAGTGCGACTTTTTAGGAGCCAGAGCAAAGTTTCCACAAGGTCCTTTCACACTGGCATCTCAGCGCGAAGTTCCTATGTTGGCAGTCAGTGTGCTGAAAGAGGGATACAAAAAATATCATATCCACATCACTCAATTGCCACAGCCACAAGATGGGACTAGTCGTAAAGAGAGCGTGTCGTTTTTGGCTCACGCTTTTGCCTATGAGTTGGAACGAGTTCTTCACATACACCCCGAACAGTGGTTTAATTATTTTGAATTTTGGGATCAATGAACTGGGATTTTGAGAAAATAGATATTCATGAGTTGCTTCCACAGCAACCGCCATTTGTGATGGTCGACAAACTTCTTCACTTCGACGAGCGTGTAACAACTACAGCTTTTGAAGTGAGAGCCGACAACATCTTTGTTGACAACGACATCCTAAATGCTTGCGCCCTTGCCGAGAACATTGCACAGACCTGCGCCACCAGGCTTGGATTTGTGAACAAATACATCCTCAAGCGTGCCATTCAACTGGGATTCATTGGTTCCATTCGTAATATGGAAGTGCTGCGCACGCCCAGCGTGGGAGAGCAGTTGACCACCACCATTGTGGTTCGTGAAGAAATTATGGGACTAACCCTTGTTGACGCAACCATCAAGTCGGGCGAAGATACCATAGTTACCAGCGAGATGAAGATAGCCCTTAGTGACATTGAAATGCAGAATTGACAATGAAAAATAACAACCCCACATCAGGCAAATTAAAAGCGTCTCGCACGTTTGAGATACGTTTCAGCGAGGTTGACTCGATGAAGATTGTGTGGCACGGTTCCTACGCCAAGTATTTTGAGGATGCCCGCGAAGCATTTGGCAAGGAATTTGAACTTGGCTACTCACTCATCTACGACAGTGGCTACTACGCTCCTTTGGTTGAGCTTTCGTTCCATTACAAGAAACCCTTGATTTATGGAAGCAAGCCCCGCATCGACATAATATACCGCAAGACCGATGCTGCCAAGATAATTTTCGACTATGAGATTTATGACACTACAGGTGAGCTTGCAGCTACTGGTCACTCGGTACAAGTATTCATGGATCGTGACTACCAACTAGTGTGGGAGAATCCCGAATTCTACCAGAAGTGGAAAAATAAATGGTTCAAAGAATGATAGAAAAGATAGCCGACAATATAACCTCACCACTGGGTATGGACACAGCTGCAAACTATGAGGCTGTGCTCAAGGGCTATTCTTGCCTGAAATTGCATAAGTGCAAATGGGATATACCCGAGCCATTTATGGCTTCGCTGTTTGAGGACGGAGCCATCAACGACAATTTTGCAGCAATGGGTGGTGATGTTAGCTTGTATAGCCGATTTGAGCAGTTGTGCATCTTGTCGATAGCCGAGGCCTTGAACCAAGCGCCTCAAGTCGATATTTCAAGTGACCGAACAGCACTTGTATTATCGACCACAAAGGGCAATGTTGAGGCACTTGACATTGGCTATTGTGGTTCTGGCAATGAATATTTGGGTGAGTCGGCACAAAAGATTGCAGATTATTTTGGTTTCACCACTACTCCATTGGTTGTATCGAATGCATGTATCTCAGGTTTGTGCGCTCAGATTGTGGCAATGCGCAGTCTTGAGAACGGTCGCTACGACACCATGATAGTGGTAGGAGCTGACGTTCAGTCGCGATTCATTGTGACAGGCTTCCAGTCATTCAAGGCACTATCTCAAGAACAGTGCAAGCCTTTTGACATAAATCGCCAAGGACTTAATTTGGGCGAGGCAGCCGCTACAGTCATTTATAGAAGAACTGATAATGAGAACCACGACTGCTGGCAAGCCGTGAGAGGAGCAATAAGAAACGATGCCAACCACATTTCAGGTCCATCACGCACTGGAGAAGGCAGTTACCGCGCCATGCGTGCTGTGCTTAAAGGCATTGAACTGAAAGAAATAGGCTTAGTGAACGTACATGGCACTTCCACCCCTTATAACGATGAGATGGAAGCCATTGCATTAGGCAGAATAGGGCTGAACCATGCACCCATTAACACTCTGAAAGGATATTACGGCCACACAATGGGAGCGGCTGGAGTACTTGAGACAGTGTTGTCGATGCGTGCACTTGACGACGGCATTGTGCTTGCCACACGAGGTCATGAACAATGCGGAACTTCGGTACCAGTTAATGTTTCGGCTCAGCACCGCAACACCAATGCCAAGTCATTCGTGAAATTACTCTCAGGATTTGGTGGTTGTAATGCTGCCATGCTTTTCAAGAAAGGAGGTGAGACATGAATTGGGTGAGAATTAGAAAAGACTCCATAAAGATTAACGGCACTACCCTACCCACTAATCACTGTGGCATGGAGATGCTCAAAGAGGTCTATAAGCAGCTCATTGGCGGTTATCCCAAGTTTTTCAAGATGGATGCTCTGTGCCGACTTGGATTTATTGCCTCGGAATTGCTCCTTCAGCAAGAATCGCCACGCATAACCGACACTGAGCGTCGCGCTGTGATACTTTTCAACCGCTCGTCGTCGCTGTGCGATGACCGCAGCTATCAAACTACTATTCAAGACACCGAGAAATTTTTTCCCAGTCCAGCTGTCTTCGTTTACACATTGCCAAACATTGTTACTGGCGAGATTTCGATTCGAAACAAGTACTATGGCGAGACTCTATTTTGTGTTCTTGATAAGTTTAATGCAAACGAAATTTTTCAAGTGGTAAAAGAGTCTTTTCTCGACTCTATGACCAATGATGTGATAACTGGCTGGGTGGATTGTGAGAGCGATGATGACTTTGAAGCGAGCATGATACTCGTTGGTCCCAACGACCCTGATTTCAACCCCGATTTTATTAACGAAATATACAAACATAACTAATATGGATAATCTTCAAGACATTCTAAAACAGCAGATTATTGATGCTCTGAACCTCGAAGAGATAGAAATTGGTGACATCGACAATGATGCGCCACTCTTTGGCGAAGGCCTTGGACTCGACTCAATTGATGCTCTCGAGCTTATAGTATTGCTCGAGCGCAACTACGGCATCAAAATTAAAGACCCCGCTTTGGGCAAAGAGATTTTCAAGTCGGTGAATGTACTTTACGACTATGTGAGCAAAAACCGCACAAAATAACGTGAGCGAGCGAATAGTCATAACAGGAGCTGGTATTGTTTCGGCAATAGGGAACAACAAGCAACAATGTCTGGAGAGTCTAAAAATGGGCGCATCAGGCATTGGTGAGGTGCGTTTCCTGGATACCGAGCATCATGAGTTTCCTGTGGGCGAGGTAAAAATGAGCAACCTCGAAATGTGCAACTTGTTAGGCATTAGCAACAAGCAAGTTCATAGCCGCACAACTCTTATGGGAATCATTGCAGTAAAAGAAGCTTTGACACAAGCTCGAGCCGACAGCCTTTATTGTCCCTTGACTCTCATCTCAGGGACCACAGTTGGTGGTATGGATGTGACCGAGAGATATTTGTCAAAGTCCCAGGACATGACACAAGAGGAATGTGTCAGCTGCATCACTACTCACACTTGTGGTGCCTCGACCAATGCCATCGCGGCTTATTTTGGCAATACCTTCAACTCAACATTGACTCCATCAACAGCTTGTTCATCGGCTTTGAATGCCATCACTTTGGGTTGCGACCTCATTAAAGCAGGTCTTGCACAAGTGGTGGTTGCGGGAGGCAGCGAGTGCCTATCACTGTTCCACCTCAATGGTTTCAAGTCGCTAATGATACTCGACACCGAACCATGCAAGCCATTTGACAATAATCGCAAGGGATTAAACCTTGGAGAGGGGGCTGCTTTTGTGGTGCTTGAGAGCGAACAACACGCAGCTGAGCGTGGAGCAAATGTCATGGCAACGATTGCCGGTTACGGCAATGCTTGCGATGCCTTCCATCAGACCGCCTCATCGCCCGACGGCGAGGGAGCATTCCTTGCCATGAGCAAAGCACTTGGTGATGCTCAACTTGCCGCCAATGACATTGATTACATCAATGCCCACGGCACTGGCACGCCAAATAACGACCAAAGCGAGAGCGCAGCAATCCATCGTCTTTTTGGAGACGACATGCCGCCTGTCTCGTCTACAAAGTCATTTACGGGTCACACCACAAGCGCATCGGGAGCGATTGAAACGGTTATTTCGCTGCTAGTTTTGCAAGAGCAATTCCTGCCAGCCAATCTCAATTGGGAATCATCAATTGAAGATGATGGCATTGTGCCAGTAAGAAAAGCGACTTCAGCATCGCTCCACAATGTGATGTGCAACTCCTTTGGCTTTGGTGGCAACGACTCGTCATTAATTTTATCAAAATATTCTGAATGATGGAGTCCAAGAAAGTGTACATAAAAGCCATAGCACAAATATCGGCGCAACAACCACTAAGCGATGATTGGTTTGCCAAACCCATTGAACTGCAAGGCGATTTTGTGCCAGCCTGCAATCCTCAGTTTAGGAACTTTCTCAATCCGTTGGCAGCCAGACGAATGACTCCAATTCTCAAACGTGCGCTTGTAACTGCCAAAGTTGTGCTCAATGGAGCAACTGTTGATGCGATAGTTACAGGAACAGGCTTGGGATGTGCCACAAGTTCAGAGAAAATAATCAATGCTATGCTCGAGGAGGGCGAAGCATTCTCTCAGCCCACCCATTTCATGCAGTCGACACACAACACCATTGGATCGCTTGTGGCTATCGACAGCAAGTGCCATGCTTACAATTCTACCTATTCGCAAGATGGAATCTCGGCCGAATGTGCACTTCTTGACGCTTTCGCGCAGATGCGGTTAGGAAAAATCAGCAACGCTCTTGTGGGTTCTCACGACGAACTACCTGAGAGTTGGCTGAAGATGATGAAACGAGGCAAAATAGTGGACAATCCAGGGCAGGTTCCTGAAAGTGAGGCTTCAGTATCTATGTTACTTGATAGCGACAAGACTGGTTCCAAATGTGAGATAAAAGACATTCTGGTAGCTTATAACACCAGTTTTGATGCTTTGCTTAACTCGTTTATAAGTAGAAATGAAATTTCACATCTCGATGCCCTGATAACAGGAGTAAACGGATGGGAAAAGCATGATAATGCCTACAATGCACTTTTCTCAGCCCTACCCGAAGTACCACAACTGCATTACAAGCACATCTTTGGCGAGTCATGCTCGGCATCAGCTCTTGGCATCTATGCATCGGCACTGTGCTTAAAACACGGAGAAGTGCCTGTCACATTACAACATGAAGGCAAAACCTCTTTACCCGTGAAGAACCTGCTAGTAGCCAACAGCTCAGGTAGTAACAAATCATTAATATTCTTGAAATCATGCGACTAATAATAATGGCCATCATACAATGCGTACTGCTGGTGAGCGGGCAAGTGTTCCTCAAACTGGCACTGCAAGCAATGGGAAAATTTGAAGCAACTATCAAGTTTTTCCTAAGCCAAATCACCAATTGGTGGTGGTTAGGCTGTGGCCTTTGTTACCTTGCCGCTTCGTTACTGTGGATGTATATAGTAAAGAATTACCCATTCAGCCAGTCCTATCCCATGATTTCACTCAGCTACGTATTGGGAATGATAGCTGCAATCGTTGTCTTTCATGAAGACGTTACAGCAACGCGCTGGATAGGCGTATTACTAATAATGGGAGGTTGTTTATTAATAGCAAAATAAAGAAGACATGAGACGATTTTTGACAATATTTTTATCGTTACTGGTAATTACTCCAACAATAAGATCGCAATCGATGCGCAAGTCCTCTCCCGAAGAGTCACGAGCCATGATTACCAAAATCAACAGCTCCGCTGCATCAATTCGCTCCATTACCTGCTCTTTCACACAAGAGAAAAGTGTGTCGATGCTCAACGACAAGATGGTTTCGCGCGGCAAGATGTGCTACAGCAGCGCTGGAAAACTGCACTGGGAATACATTAGCCCCTACAGTTATGTGCTCGTCATCAACAACAATCAAGTGACTATGAAGTCGGGGGCAAAGACCAACACAGTCGACATCAATTCCAACAAACTTTTCCAGGCGATAGCCCGCATCATGGTGAGCAGCGTCACTGGTAAGAGCATCAACAAGAGCAATGACTTTGACGTGACGATGTACTGTTACAACCAGTACTGGTGCGCCCATCTCGTTCCCAAAGAGGCCAACATGAAGAAAATGTTCAAATTCATTCGTCTTTATTACAACAGCAACCAGACAATGGTTAACAGAGTGGAGATGGTGGAGAAAAACGGCGACAAAACCGTCATAAGACTTAACGATATTGTTACCAACAAACCAATAAATGATGCGCAATTTCGTGTTAATTAGTGTGCTGATGTGGTGCGCAATGGTGGTTAATGCCACCGACTGCGACTACCTGATGCATGCCCAGCCCGACAGCCTTACCCGCTACCGAGTGCAGTTGCAGGCCCGCAACGCCACGCTCGATGGAGTGCTTGCCGTCAAGATTGTTGATGGAAACATTAATGGTGTGGTTATCAACGATTTTGGCATCAAGGCATTTGCATTCATAATCTCTCACGACCGCAAGAAAGTAAAGCTTCAGGACGTGATGCCTATGCTCAACCATTGGTACGTTAAGCGCGTACTAAAAAGTGACTTGAAGTTGCTGTTTAACATCACCGATTGCGACAAACAGCCCAAAGGTAAGAAGACCCAAATTGAGATTCTCGATGATGGATCTATAAAGATGACAAACACTAAGTATCACATTGAATATCTATTCACCAAGGCTCAGGTTATCGAGACCCAAGAGTCGGGACGTGAAGGCGAGGAAATAGAGTTAGAATATGAAATTACTGAATAGCTTTTTTAACATATTGAGCGAGCATGAAGATGAAGCTGGTAATCATGTGGTGAGCATCAAGCTCAATCCTGAGCATGTAATATACCAAGCACACTTCCCAGGCAAACCCGTGACCCCAGGCGTATGCATCATCGCTATGGTCACCGAGGTGCTAGAGCAATGGAAACAATACAAGTTAAATCTTACACTTGTCAAGAACCTGAAGTTTGTGGGTATCGTCTCTCCACTTGAGTGCCACAATATCGAAATTGTGTATCAGAGTGTGGAAGAGTCAACCAACATTCTTAAGGCAAAAGGCTTTCTCAAGAATAACGATAATATCCTAACAAAATTCTCAATAATCTACAAAACAACACAATAAATGAACAAAGTGGGTGAAATAATGAAGCTAAAGCGTATCGCTGTGGTAGTGCCCAGCTACAACAACGCCAAGACGGTGGTCGAGGTGTTGCAAGAGCTCATGACCTACACCCACGACATAATATTCGTTGACGACGGATGCACCGACAACACTCTTGAGCTCATTAAAGCTGCCCAGCTACCTATCGACGTAGTTAGTCTAAAGTCAAATCAGGGAAAAGGGAAAGCTTTATTGGCAGGTTTTGATAGGGCACGCAAAAAGGGCTTTGAGTTTGCTGTAACCATTGACAGCGACGGCCAGCACTTCCCCAGCGACCTTCCCAAACTGATTGAAGCCTGCCGTAATAACACCCTGGTAGTAGGTCAGCGCACCTTCGACCACGAGAACATGCCCAGTGGCAACACCTTTGCTAACAAGTTCTCAAATTTCTGGTTCACATTGCAAACGGGCATCAAGCTCGATGACACCCAAACAGGATATAGGATTTATCCTCTCAACAAGTTGCGCTGGAAATCACTCATCACATCACGTTACGAAGCAGAACTCGAGATGATGGTCTTTGCTGCCTGGCATGGCGTTGACATTGTGAAGGTTCCAATTAGAGTTTATTACCCCCCTGAGGGCGAACGTATATCGCATTTCCGTCCTTATAAAGACTTTGGTCGCATCAGCCTTCTCAACACCGCATTATGCTTTGGAGCGGGCTTTTATGGCTGGCCCATGATATTGTGTCGCAAAATCAAAAAAGGTTTTATGAAATGACCCGATTCTTCATTGCCATACACGACTTTCTTGTCAATCACAAGCTGACAGCCGCTGTGATTGCATTGTTGCTGTGTGGGGGTGCCATTTTTTTAGCACTTCATGTGAACTATCAGGAGGACATTTCCAAATTCTTGCCTCAAAATGCCAACAGCAAGATTTACAGCGACCTATATCAAGACATAATGCACCAGAACCGCATCGCCATCTTGTTCCACCCCACCGATAGCACATGTGCCGACAATCAAGAGTTAATGGTATCGGCTATGGATAAGTTGTGCGACAATCTCAGTCTTCATGCTCAAGATTACGGCATCGAAGTGCAGGGGCAGTTCGACGATTCGCAAGTTGACAACGTGCTTGATTTTGTTACGCAAAACTACCCCTTATTCCTAAGTGATGCCGACTATAATCGCATCGACTCATTACTTGCCAATCCCAATTTCATCAACGAACAACTTGAAGAAGACAAGCGGTTACTGCAACTACCGTCAGCAGGCATTCTCACCCGCACCCTGGGTGAAGACCCACTTCACCTTTTCTCTCCTGTGATAAAGCGCTTGGAGTCGTTTCAAGTCGCCAGTAAATTCACTATGGTTGACAACCACATCATGGAAGAAGATGGTCGCTTTGGTATGATATATGTTACCACATGTGAGACAAGTTCGGAATCTAAAAACAATGACCGCTTAGTTGACTACCTTGAACAAGAGATACACAAGGTGGAGAACGAGAAGGTGATAGTGTCGATGATTGGAGCTCCTGCAATCTCGGTAGGTAACGCCCGCCAAATCAAGCGTGACAGCCTTATAGCAATGGCAATCGCTGTAACCATCATCCTGCTGCTGTTGCTGCTTCATTACCGTCGATTGTCAGAAATCATGTGGATTATCATCTCCATTTCCTTTGGGTGGCTAATGGCTCTCGCTGGCTTGTCGCTGTTCCATGACGAAGTATCGATGATAGTTCTGGGTATGGGTTCCGTGATTATAGGCATAGCAGTCAACTATCCGTTGCACTACCTTGACCATTTGCTCGACGTGAAATCACGACGACAAGCACTTGCCGAAATGACAGTGCCACTGCTTATTGGCAACATCACTACAGTGAGTGCATTCTTGTGCCTGGTATTCCTTGATGCCGAAGCTTTGAGAAACTTAGGACTCTTTGGCTCTTTAATCCTAATTGGTACCATCCTTTTTGTGCTGGTATTCTTGCCACTATATGCCTCTAAATCTCGCAAACACGCTACAGGCCTGAAATTAAGCCTTAGCATGCCTCAACTCAATAGTCGTGTCAAACGCCACTGTTTCATCGTTGCCATGTGCCTTATCACAGCCGTATTGTTGTGGTTCAGTTTCAAGACATCCTTCGACAGCAACATCCAGCATATCAATTATATGACCGAGCAGCAACAAGACGACTTGGAACGAATAGCTACTAGCGTCGACCAAGCGCAAGTCTATGCTGTGGCACAAGGCAACACCCTGCAAGAGGCGTTGAAAAACAACGAGAGCCTACAACACAATATCGCTATTGCCACTGCTGACGACAGCGTGAAAGTGCATGGTGTGAGTAACTTCTTACCTAACACCGAGCGCCGTCAAGAGCGCATTGCCAAATGGCAGCTGTTCTGGTCGAACCGAAGCGAACAACTTATCGCTTCGCTCAAAAGCAAAGCAGTATCACAAGGTTTCTCGAACGAAGCCTTCGAGCCTTTCTATTCATTGTTGAGCAGCAACCCCCAAACATGTGTCGACAAAGACTTTGAGCCATTACTGAAAGCTCTAAATGGATCTTTTGTCATTAAAAAAGACGGCAAAGTAAATATCGTCACCTTCCTCAGCCTAAAAAATCAAGAGAACGAGAACACACTTAAAAATAAATTGCGTTCACAATCTCAAGGCAGCTATATTTTCAGTGGAAAAGACTTGGGCAATGAGCTGGTTACAATGCTCTCCAATAATTTCAACTACATAGGCTTCGTGTGTGGTTTTGTTGTATTCATTTTCTTATTGTTGTCGTTTGGTCGCATCGAACTGACCTTTGTATCGTTCCTTCCGTTGGCAGTTGGCTGGATATGGATTTTAGGGCTGATGTACTTATTGGGAGTGCAGTTCAACATAGTAAACATCATCCTTGCAACGTTCATATTCGGTCAGGGCGATGACTACAGCATTTTCATCACCGAGGGACTAATTTTTGAGAATGCTTACGGCAAGAAACGGTTGCATGAGTTTTCCAACAGTGTGCTGCTGTCGGCAATTATAATGTTTGTGGGCATTGGCAGCCTCATTGTCGCCAAGCATCCAGCTCTGCGATCGCTGGCGGTTGTGACATTGATAGGAATGTTCACAGTAGTGATTATGACATATTATTTGCCTCCTCTTGTTTTTAGGTGGTTGACCAGCATCCACGGCGAGCGTCGCAAGATGCCCATCACACTCCAAAGCTTCACCTACTCGATGGGGTCAATGCTATATTTCTTGACTATGTCATCAATGGTTTTGCAACCTTACACTTGGCTCTATTTCAAGATTAAAGGGTGGAATGACAAAAGCAAAGAAAACTACCACAAACTATTGCAGAGCATTTCGAAGTTTGTGGTCAACCACACTCCTGGAGTGAAAGTCAATGTGGTAAACAATGTGAATGAAGCATTTGACCGTCCTGCCGTTTTAGTTTGCAACCACCAGTCGCACCTCGACCTGATGTGCTTGATGAGTTTGACTCCAAAAATCGTGTTCTTTACTAATGAATGGACATGGAATAACCCCTTCTATGGCAACGTGATACACCGTGCTGAGTATATGACGGTCACTAAGGGCTATGAGAGTAACATTCCTAAGCTCAAAGACCTGGTGCGGCGAGGATATACGATTGCCGTTTTCCCTGAGGGGACTCGCTCTCCCGAAAGCAAAATCTTGCGATTCCACAAAGGCGCATTCTTGCTCGCCGAAGAGCTGGGCGTAGACCTACTTCCTGTGTTCCTGCATGGCGCTGGTGATGCGCTGTCGAAGAAAGAATTCATGCTTGAGCGTGGAACAATCACCATTGAGATTGGCAACAGGTTGGCTTATGGCGATACAAGAATGGGCGAAACGGCACGTGAGAAAACCAAGAGTTTCCACAAGCTATTCCTCAGCCATTATGAGGTAATGCGCAACAACCTTGAAGACAGCAATTACTGGTCAAACTTTGTAAAGCACCAATATCTTTACAAAGGCCATGATGTGCTCAGTCGTTGCAAGCGCAATCTGCGTAAGAGCTCCAACTACAACACACTGGTTGACAATGAACAGAACAAACATCTGGAGTCAATATGCATTGAGCATTGTGGACAGGGCGAAATGGCTATGCTCTTTGCTAAAGTCAACCGCCACTGCCAAGTATATGCAGTCACAGGCGACAAAGAAGATTATGAACTACTGACAAATATGGCATACTTGCCCGAGAATATGCATGTGATCTTTAACGAGCAAGGCGTGGCTCCCGCCTCGCTCAAGTGTGATAAAACCATTTCACTCGACAAGAAATTATGAAAAAGCGATGTGTGATAATAGGTGCTGGATTAGGCGGGCTCTCATGCGGAGTGATTCTTGCTAAGAATGGCTATGACGTGACGGTGCTAGAGCAAAACCACCAAACGGGTGGCTGCTTACAGTGTTTCTATCGTAAAGGCACTAAGTTTGAGACAGGCATGCACTTCATTGGCAGCACCAAACCTGGACAAAACCTTCACAAACTCCTTAATTATCTCGAAGTTATTAATGATATCACTCTGAGTCAGCTTGATCCAGATTGTTATGAGACATTCTCTTTCCAAGGCAACCGTTTTGAGTTTGCCACAGGCAAAGATGCGTTTATCGAGAGTTTATCCCAGCATTTCCCACGCGAGAAAGACAACATAACACGCTATTACAATCTCATTGAGCGCATCTCGAATGCCTCATCACTTCACAGCCTTGACGTAAGTCACAACGATGTGGCAATGAGCACCAAATACCAACTCTGCTCTATCAACGAGGTACTCGACAGCCTCACAAATGATGAGATGCTAAAGAACGTGCTGTGTGGAGAGAATCCACTCTTTGCCGCCGAGCGCTTTAAGACACCGTTCTCGTCGCATGCTTTCATCCTTGACTTCTACAACCAAAGTGCCTTCAGAGTGCAGGGTGGCAGCAATGCCATCTCGTTGTCGCTTGAAAACACTTTAACACGTCATGGTGGACGCGTTCTCACTCGCTGCAAAGTGACAAAGATACATTGCGACACCACTCAAGCCACTGCGGTAGAGACCGCAAGCGGTGAAACGATACCTGCCGACATCGTTATCGCCAATATACACCCATCTCGACTCATAGAGCTTGTAGACAGTCCTCTCCTGCGCCCTGCCTACCGCAAACGTATGTCTCAACTCCCCGAGACCGTGGGGTGTTTTAGCGTATACTTGAAGTTCAAGGCTGAAAAGCAACCTTATTACAACTACAACTTTTATGGATATGACCAGATGTCGCCGTGGGATTGCGAGAAATATGTTGCCAGCAACTGGCCTCGTGGCTACCTATATATGCACATGAACGAGCATCCTCATCAGCAATGGGCCAGCAGTGGCGTGATATTGTCATATATGAACTTTGCCGATGTAGCACAATGGTTTGGCACCCATGTAGGACATCGTGGCGAAGACTATGAGCTGTTCAAAAAAGAGAAAGCTGAGAAGCTCATCAATCTTGTCGCTCGTGACATGCCAGAGCTCAAAGACTCAATTGAGCGTTATTACACCTCGTCACCTTTGACCTATCTTGACTACACCGGCACCGAGAAAGGCGCTATGTATGGTGTGGCAAAAGACATTAACATGGGCATGTCGAGTCGCGTGCATCATCGTACAAAAGTCTCTAACCTACTTCTCACTGGCCAGAACATCAACTCACATGGCATATTGGGCGTACTTGTGGGAAGTATCGTGACCTGTTCAGAATTCCTAGGGGAGAATGAGATATTAACACAAATCAAGAATGCTAATGAATAAGAAAGTCATCATATTGGGAGGTGGACTCGGTGGCTTGTTCACAGGAGCTTTGCTGGCTCGCGAAGGCTATCAAGTCACTGTTATTGAGAAGAACAAAACAATTGGTGGCGGTCTACAGATGTTCTCTCGACATGGTATCGACTTTGAGACTGGGATGCACATGCTTGGTGGTCTGAGGCCTGGTGGCTCAATAAGAAAGATTTGCGAATATTTGGGCATAGTATCGCAACTCGATATCAAGCCCACCGACCATGATTGCATGGACTCCATCACCTATCTGAGCGACGGTATGACCTATCGCATCCCTGAAGGTCGTGAAAACTTCATCGCTTACCTTGCACAGCATTTTCCGCATCAAGCGAGCCAAATCAAAGCTTACGTTGACAAGGTTTACGAGTTGAGCGAGGAGGTGGACCTGTTTTACCTTAGACACGAAGACGGCAACATCTTCAACCATAGCGAAATGTTTATGTGGCCAGCAAACGAGCTTATAGCTCACTTCATCGATGACGAGCGGCTGCGCGACTTGCTCGCCTACATGAATCCCATGTATGGCGGTGTGGAGAACCACACTCCGGCCTTTGTTCACGCACTCATCAACGTGCTCTACATAAACGGCACCGACCGCTTTGCAGGTGGCAGCCAGCAGCTTGCCTACGCACTTGCCAAGGTTATAACCAATCATGGTGGAGAGGTTAAAAAAGGCGAAAAAGTGAAACGTGTCGTTGTCGATGCCGATAAGCAGGTAGAGAGAATCATCACAAACAAGGGCAATGAATATGTTGGTGACGCCTATGTGGCCTCATTCCATCCTTGCGCATTGCTTGAAGTGATTGACGATGAGGCTTTCTCCAAGGCCTACAAGAACCGAATCATGAATGCGCCAAATAGCTACTCCACATTCAGTGTATTCATCTCATTTAAGCCCGAATCATTCCCATATATCAACCACACATGCTATTTTCAGGACGATTATGGTTCGGTGTGGAAGCATAGCGACTATGATGCAGTTACCTGGCCACGTGGATTTATGTATATGACATCTCCTGAGCACAATCAAGGCAAATGGGCTTCTAAGATGATTATCAATAGTATCATGAAGTTTGATCAAGTGGAACAATGGCGCGACACCACCACAGGCAAGCGTGGTGAGGACTATGAGCATTGGAAGCAAGAGCACATCACCAAAGTGTTGCAAAGACTTGAGCAGCTACAACCAGGCATTGGTGAGTGCATCGACCATGTCACTGCTTCGTCGCCACTAACAATTCGTGATTACTATAACGTGAAAGATGGTGCCAACTATGGCTTCAGGAAAGACTGCAAAAACATTGCCCTAACACAGCTATCGGTCTTCACCAAGGTAAAGAACCTCTTCCTTACAGGTCAATGTATCAACTTGCACGGCATTTGTGGTGTTCCTCTCACTGCCATCAATACCGTTGAGGCCATTGAACGCTCACACGACATAATCGACCGAATCAATAACCACTATCAGTCGCTTAACAAGACATGAAACGTATCACGACTATAGTACTACTCTACACTACGCTTGTGGTTAGCATTTTAGCGCAACCGCGAGTTATACACATCTGGCACGGTACGTCAATCGACAAAGAGGACGTGACGCTCACCGCCTACATACCCAAGCACCCCAATGGAATAGCAATAATAGTATGCCCCGGTGGCAGTTATCACTGGCTAGACATCAGCACCGAGGGACAACATGTGGCTCAAAGGCTGAACGAACATGGAATCACGGCCTTTGTGCTCAAGTATCGCGTGGCAGGTATCGCAGCTTTTGTCACCCATTATCGCGTGGCAGGCGGTGGTAACCGTTTTCCCGATATGCTACAGGACTTGCAACGTTCCATACAACTAGTAAGAGCAAATTCAAGGAGTTACGACATCGACCCTGAGCGCATAGGTGTGATGGGATTCTCAGCGGGTGGTCACATGGCACTGATGGCAGCAGTATTTGGCTCAGACAATTATCTCGAGCGACTGGGCATCAGCTGCAAGGTATCGCTTGCCCCAAACTTTATAGCTCCTATCTATCCTGTGGTGTCGATGGTAGACCCGTGTACTCATGGCCGCTCACGCCGTGGCATCATGGGCGAGAACAAGGTTGGGAACCAGCAACTACGCACCATGCTCTCAATGGAGCTACAAGCAAGCAAAATCCAATGTCCAGTGTTCATGGTCAACTGTGTTGACGATCCCATCGTCGACTATCATAACTCGGTTCTAATGGATGTGGCCATGACGACTTGCGGAGTGCCACACCGCTATCTTCAGTTCAAGACTGGCGGTCATGGCTTTGGTGCCACGCCCTCCAAGACCAGTCCAGAGGCTGCTACATGGTTCACCACATTCATACAATGGATAAATACATTAAAATGACATACTGCTATGACTAAAGATATTGAGTTTCAACCACAAGAAGTCATAAAAACATTTCAAGATCATAAACTGTGTGAGGCGCTCTCCTACTTGAATGAGAAATCGCCATACTACAAACGTTTTTTTGACAAGTGCCACATCAACATCAGCAAGATAACAAGCATTGAAGACCTCGTCGACATTCCCTTCACCGAGAAAAAAGACCTGCAACTCTTCAACGAAGACTTCCTGTGCGTACCACGTGAAAAGGTGATAGACTACATCACCACAAGTGGAACGTTGAGCGACCCTGTCACCTTTGGGTGCACCGAGAAGGACTTGCAGCGCCTTGCCTACAATGAGAAGAAGAGCTTCATGTGCGCAGGTTTGCGACCTGGAAACATTTTGCAACTGATGACCACAATCGACAAGCGCTTCATGGCTGGATTAGCCTATTTCTTAGGCATCCGTGAATTGGGAGCATCAATCATACGCGTGGGTAATGGAATTCCTGAACTACAATGGGACACCATTCAGCGCATCAAACCCGACAGCATCATGTGTGTGCCATCATTCATACCTAAAATCATCCAATATGCCGAGGAACATGGCATCGACTACCGTAACTCAAGCGTAAAGAAGATAATAGGTATTGGCGAGGGATTGCGCAACCAAGATTTCTCGCTCAACTTACTAGGAAAACAGATTAAGTCGAAGTGGAATGTGGAACTCTATGCCACCTATTCCAGCACCGAAATGGGCGCGACGTTCAGCGAATGCGAGTATGGCATGGGTGGTCATGTGCATCCTGAGCTGATTATCGTCGAGATTATTGGTGAGGACAACATGCCAGTGCACGACGGCGAGATTGGCGAAGTTGTGGTTACCACACTTGGTGTGGAGGGTATGCCACTGCTCAGGTTCCGCACCGGCGACATGTGCGCAAAGATTGTAGACCAGTGCAAGTGTGGCCGCTACAGCTATCGACTCACGCCCCTTGTAGGACGCAAGAACAACATGATAAAGCTTAAAGGCACTACCCTTTATCCACCTGCCATCAACGATGTTCTCGACAACACCAACTATGTTCAGAACTATGTGGTCTACGTACGCAACTCCGAGTCAGGAACCGACGAGGTGGTGGTAAAAGTAGGTCTTAACGAAGATATCATAAACACTCACCCCACCCTCTCGAAGCATCCTGAGCGAGTGGTGAGCGAACTCAAGAACCGTTTCCGTGCCCACTTACGCGTAGCTCCCATCGTTGAGGTGTGCTCTGTTTCTGAGATACAAAAAATCAACTTCCCCCCAAAAACACGTAAACCAATAAAATTCATTGACCAACGATAGAACATTATAAGACATGAAACCTTACGACAAAGAATTTGATGACATCAGACCGTTCTATGACAGTGAACTTCCTGCTGCGATGAAACGCATAATCGATGCCGAAGCTTTCCCACTTATCGCCTCATGGGTGTTCCCTGGAAAGGACCTGAAAGAGGTGAAACAACTGATGCTATCGTTTGACAACATCGAGCAATTTCAAAGAGATGTGATGATTCCTGTCAACAAGCAAGTTATCAAACGCTCCATCGATGAATTCACATTTCATGGTCTGGAGAGGATAAACCCTAAAAAGCAGTACCTATTTGTTAGCAACCATCGAGACATTATGCTTGACGCCTGCCTGTTGAACTACATACTACTCTCCAACGGCTATCACACCACCCAAATAACCTTTGGAGCCAATTTGATGTATCCTGGAGTGGTCACCGACATCGGCAAATGCAACAAGATGTTCAAGGTAGAGAGAGGTGGTAAAATGAGAGACTTTTATCTGTCGTCACTCTTGCTGAGCAAGTACATCAGGAGTACTATCATCGAACAAAAAGAGAGTGTGTGGATTGCGCAGCGCAACGGTCGAACCAAAGACGGCATAGACCGCACCGAGCCAGCCTTGATCAACATGTTCTCGATGAGCGAGAAATATGACAAAATACTGTCTCTTAGCGAGCTCCACATCATACCCTTGAGCATCAGCTACGAGTGGGAATGTTGCGACATCCTCAAAGCCATTGAACTTTACGAGAGCCGCCATGAGCGATATGTCAAGAAGCCTGGCGAAGACCTCAACAGCATACTCACTGGAGTGCTTCAGCATAAGGGAAAAGTAAACTTCACCTTCTGTCCTGAGATTACCGAAGCCGAGTTACGCAAATATGAGAACTACACCAAGAAAGACTATTTCAGAGAAGTGGCGGCGCTCATCGACCAGCGCATCAACAGTGCATATATGCTCACTCCAAACAACTATATCGCCCATGACATTCGCTACGGTCAGCGCAAATACTCTAAGTTCTACACACAAGAGCAATATGACCGCTTTGTAGAGCATGCCAAGGAGCTTTACGAATATGATGTTGACGAGCCCAGCGTGCTCATGGACATCTTCTTAGGCATATATTCTAACCCGATCAACAGCAAACAGAAATAAAAAACTCGTGAGATGCCTTGGATTACATATTGTCAGTATTGTAGTGTTGTGCCTGAGTCCATTGACATCGGGTGCAGCCACTCACTTTATTCAAGGCAGCGTCACCGATGCTATCGATAGGACCTACATCACCGACGCCATTGTAAGAGTCAACTCCAAACAAGTCACCATCACCGATAAAATAGGTTTTTTTGCTCTCGAAGCATTAACTGGCGACACCATTTTAATCGAGGCTTTAGGCTACGATCAACAACAACTCGTGATCAAAGGCAACGAGCCAGCGCTCATCCAATTTGCACTCATGCCACTGAACGTGAACCTTGATGAAATTATTGTTAGGGCAGGAAAATACTCCAAGAAAAATAATCCTGCAGTAGAGTTGGCAAAAGAGCTCATCAAGCGTCGCGATGAGGGCAAGTTGGAGAGGCTCGACAGTTATAACCGCACACGTTCCTGTCGAGTGGCTTACGGTCTTAACAATTTTTCGGAAAGCAAAGACAATCGTATCCTCAACGACTACCCATTTTTGGCGCAGTATGCCGACACTGTAATAATCAACAACAAACCACGGCCTGTGCTTCCCATCTCGGTGACCCATACCATAGTGAGCGAGCAAGGCGGCAAGGCTGTAACAAAGCGCGATAGCACCCTCAGCAGCACACATGCGGGACTTGACGAGAGCTTCGACATTAATGGCATTCAGGCCTTTCTTAACAAGATGATAGGCGAGGTCGATATCTTCCAAAATGACGTGCCATTCATGAACAACCGCTTTGTGAGCCCACTCTCAAACATAGGAACTACCTATTACAAGTATTATTTAGGAGACACCATAATGGTTGACTCTGACAAGTGCGTTCAGCTCTCTTTCTCTCCCTTCACGCCACAGGCGATGGGTTTTAATGGCACTCTATATGTAGCTACCGATTCCACATACTTCGTCAAGAGAGTGGAGCTATCATTGCCCAATTCGATAAACCTAAACTTCGTTGGTGATATGACAGTCACTCAAACTTTCGACAAAGCATTGAAATGTACTCGTTTGCCCAAAGACGAGGAGATGGCAGTTGAGTTTCAAATCTTCAAGAACGCACAGACCCTCTATGCACAACAGAACACAAGCTACGGAGACTACCGCCTTAATAACGGAGTCATGCCCATTAACTCTGGCGGCATGAAGATGGAGCATTTCGTCAGCGTCGATAGCATGAAACTGATGATTAACCAGCTGCGTAGTAACCGTCGTTTCTTCTGGTCGGAATATGCTATAAAGGCGATGGTGAAAGGCTACGTTCCTACAGCTGCTCGTGAACAAGACAGCTACGTTGACTTGGGGCCCATCTTTTCCATCTTCTCCTCCAACAAGCTCGAAGGGTTCCGCACACGAATTGGTGGCAGAACTACTACCAAGTTCAATCGCCACCTTTTCCTCAATGGTTATATGGCAATGGGATGGAAAGACCACAAACTCAAGTACCAAGCCAGAGCGGTCTACTCCATCACACCAAAACAACAGTTCATTGAGGAATATCCCATCAAGGCACTCACGTTGCTACACCAGTACGACACTCACTTGATGGGTCATGACTTTGTATCATCACAGGCCGATGACGTGCTCTTCGCCATCTCACGTGCTCCCGACGACAAACGACTCTATCGTCGCCTCACTATGCTCAGCTACAAACATGAACTGACACGAAACTTCATTGTTGACCTATCGTTAAGCCACAACAACTACAAAGCCACTGAATTTGTGCCTTTTATTGACGGAAACGACATAGAACTAGACCACTACAAAGCATGGCAGATAGGCATTAACTTGCGATATTCTCCTGGAGAAAAGTATATTATCAATTACGAAGGACGAACTCAAATAACTGAAGATGCGCCCATCTTTACTCTTTCACACACATTCACTCCACGCAACTCGAAATTGGGCACTAGACTATCTAACCTAACAGAATTAGGCTTTCAAAAGCGTTTTTGGTTGTCAGCGGCAGGATATCTTGATGTAATTGTCAAAGCCTCCAAGCAATGGAATAAAGTTCACTTCCTTGACCTATTAATTCCCAACGCCAACCTCACCTATAACATCGTGCCCGAAAGTTACGCACTCATGAACGTTATGGAGTTTATCAACGACCAGCAGTTAGCTTGGGACATCACCTACCAGCTCAACGGAGCTATCTTCAACCGAATACCCTTGTTCAAAAAGCTGAAACTTAGGGAGGTCATATCCTTCCGCGGACTTTGGGGAAGTCTCAAAGATGACAACAACCCAGAACTCAACCCCGAGCTGTTGCGCCTACCACCTGAAGTTGTTTATCAGCCTATGGGCAAAAGGCCCTACATGGAAATGAGTGTAGGAATAGGAAACATTCTGCGCATCTTGCGACTTGACTACGTGTGGCGGCTCACCTACCGCGACACCCCAGGCGTCGATCGCCACGGAATACGTTTCATGCTCCAGTTCTCCTTCTGAACTCATTGTATTTCCCATTTTCTCAAGTTCATAAAGAAGACTAAATACTAATCCTGTATTTTTCTCGTTATATTATTAATGGGAAAAATAATAAAGAAGATTGCCTTGCTGATGGTGCTTTGCGCTACGGCATTGGCGATGAATGGACAGATAAAAATCTCGGGCATGGTTGTCGACGACCAAGACAACCCGGTCGAGTTTGCCGCCGTGCGCATAAGTGGCACGATGCTCGGTGTGAACACCGACCTTAATGGCAAGTATGAGATTTCGGTTCCCGAGAAAGACACTATTGAAGTGGTGTTCTCATGCATAGGCTATAGCGATGTCAAACGCCGTCTTATCAAGCCCGTGAGTCCTGTGATTCTGAGCCCCAAGATGTACAAGAAGACTATAGAGCTCCAGGAGGTTCAGGTTACCGAATACAAGAAGCAGACCAACACTATGCAGGACATTGACATCGAACTTGCAAAAATCACACCCAGCGCCAGCGGTAATGCCGTGGAAAACGTGATTACCACACAGGCTGGTGTGAGCAGCAAAAACGAGATGAGTGCCCAGTATATGGTACGCGGTGGCACCTATGACGAGAACAGCGTCTATATCAACGGCATAGAGGTCTATCGCCCCCAGCTCATCACTAACGGCCAACAGGAGGGACTGAGTATCATCAACGGCGACATGGTGCAAAAGGTAAACTTCTCGACTGGTGGATTCAACGCTGAGTACAGCGATAAGATGTCGAGTGTGCTCGACATTACTTACAAGGAGCCACAATCGTTTGAGGGAAGCATCAGCGCGAGTCTGCAAGGCGGGACGTTGACATTAGGCCACAGCAGCAGCAAGTTTTCACAGATGCATGGCGTTCGCTACAAGCGCAACTCGTCGATGCTTGGTTCGCTCGAGTCAAAAGGCGAGTATGACCCTCAGTTCTTTGACTATCAAACCCACATTGTGCTCAAGCCAAGCGAAAAGTTCAAAGTTTCGCTTCTGGGCAATGTGTCTATCAACGACTACCGTTTCACCCCTGCCAACCGTGAGACCAGCTTTGGTACTTCGACCAACGCCAAGTCGTTCCTCGTCTATTTCGATGGTCAGGAGAAAGATAAGTTCCATACCTATTTTGGAGCTTTACAGTTCAACTATAAGTTCAACGACAAAGGCACAGATATCACTCTCACTGGTAGCGCCTACCGCACCGACGAGCTCGTGTCCTACGACATTCACGGCGAATATTGGCTCGATCAGGCAGGCACCAGCGGTGAGGAAGGTGTGGGTGGCGAGTTAGGTGTAGGCAAGTATCACGAGCACGCCCGCAATCGCCTCAAAGTGAATGTATACAGCGCCTCACTAAAAGGGAACATAGGTATCAACAAGAACAATATCAGCTACGGACTCCAATTCCGCCATGATGTGTTCTACGAGCGCTCACGCGAGTGGCAATGGCGCGACTCGGCAGGCTATTCACTGCCACACATCCCCGACGAGGTGAACGTGATCTACAACATGAGCTCAAGCAATGACCTAAGCACCAACCGCTTTTCGGCATTTGTCCAAGACACCTATCGTCTTTACTCCAATTCTGGAGCCTTCACTTTCAATGTGGGCGTGCGCTACAGCTACTGGGACTTCAACAAAGAGTCGCTCATCTCGCCACGCTTCAGCATTGGCTATGTGCCTGAGCGCAACAACCGCTTTGCCCTGCGTCTGGCAGGAGGTCTTTATTACCAGTCACCATTCTATAAAGAATACCGCATTCAGACGATAGACGAATACGGCAACTCTGTGATAACCCTTAACAACGACATCAAGTCGCAGCGGAGCATCCATGTGATACTTGGCGGCGACTATTCGTTCCGCGCTTTGAACCGTCCGTTTAAGCTTACTTCGGAAGTCTACTACAAGAACCTGAGCAACATGATTCCTTACGAGGTCGACAACCTCAAGATGAACTATAGTGGCGTTAACTCGTCGAAAGGATATATTGCCGGTATCGACTTCAAGATTTTCGGACAGTTTGTCGAAGGTACCGACTCGTGGATTAGTTTCTCGTTGATGAAGACACAAGAGGAACTCAACGGCGTGAAAGTGCCGTTGCCTACCGACCAACGCTACAGCGTGGCGATATTCTTCACCGACTATGTCCCCAAGTACCCTCGCATCAAGTTCAGCCTCAAGGGCATCATCAGCGACGGTCTGCCCACAACGGCACCACTCAAGACACGCGACGAGAGCTACTTCCGTCAGCCCGCCTATAAGCGCGTTGACGTTGGCGCTTCTTATCTGCTCTTGGGCGAAGGACATAAGCCATCGAGTGGATTCTTCAGCCACTTCAAGAGCATCTGGCTTGGACTCGACGTGTTCAATCTGCTCGACATCAGCAACGTGAGCAGCTACTATTGGGTTACCGATGTGAACCGCATCCAGTATGCCGTTCCTAACTACTTGACCCGCCGTCAGTTTAATGTTCGCTTGCAGATGAACTTCTAAAAAACGTGCATTATTTACACGTTTTTTCGCATAAAATCACTAACTTTGTGCAGAATAAAAAATTACAAAATACAAAAACATTAACTAATTAAATCAGGAAACATTATGAAACCCTATGTAATTGGTATCGACATGGGCGGAACAAACACCGCTTTTGGAATCGTGGACGCACGTGGTACAGTAATCGCAAGCAGCTCAATCAAGACTGGTAAGCACTCAAAAATCGAGGACTACATCGATGAGCTCTACACCGAGATTAACCGTATCATCGTGGCTAATGACGCCGAAGGAAAAATCAACGGCATTGGTATTGGCGCTCCTAACGGCAATTACTTCACTGGCATGATAGAAGACGTTATTAACCTACCTTGGCCCACTCCAATACCTCTGGCTGACCTCATCTCAAAGAAGTTTGGCATTCCTTGCCTTATTACAAATGACGCCAACGCTGCTGCAATTGGCGAGATGACCTATGGCGCAGCACGTGGCCTCAAGGATTTCATCATGATTACCTTGGGAACAGGCGTTGGTAGCGGTATCGTTGTTAACGGACAGATGGTATATGGCCACGACGGCTCTGCTGGTGAGCTTGGACACGTTATCATGAAGCGCAACAATGGCCGCATGTGCGGTTGTGGACGCGCTGGTTGCCTTGAGGCTTACTGCTCGGCTACTGGCGTAGCTCGCACAGCCCGCGAGTTCCTCGAGATTCGCGACGAAGACTCCTTGCTGCGTGAGTACGACATCGATAGCATTACCTCGAAGGACGTTTATGACTGCGCAGTCAAGGGCGACAAGATGGCTATCGACATCTTCAACTATACTGGCACCATTCTTGGTGAGGCACTTGCCGACTTCGTTACCTTCTCGAGCCCTGAAGCATTCGTAATCTTTGGCGGCTTGACCAAGAGCGGTGACTACATCATGAACCCCATCCGCGAGGCTTTCGACAAAAACATCCTGAAAGTCTTCAAGGGCAAGGTTAAAATCCTTATCAGCGAGCTCAAAGAGAGCGACGCCGCAGTGCTTGGCGCATCTGCCCTCGGCTGGGAAATCAAGGAAGACTAACATAAAGTAGGAAGTAGGAAGTAAGAAGTAAGTCTTGGCTATTCCTAGCCCTAGTCATTCCTTGTTAATACTAAAAACTAATTGGGGTTGCGTTGTGTGACCCCAATTTATATAATTTATTGATTTTGAAAAAGGTCATTCTATACACTTTGGGGATTGTGGTGCTGCTTGCGGTAGCATTGCTGCTCTATGTGCGCGCCAACGAGCCTAATGTGCCCGACAACACCGTCATCGCCCACGCTGGCGGCAATATCGACTCGCTCACCTACACCAACAGCCGCGAGGCAGTTGAGCACGCCATTACCCGTGGTGTGAAATTTATCGAACTCGACATCGTCATTTCGCCCGAAGGTGAGCCACTGGCGTTCCACTCGAGCGACGACATGATCGACACAATCTATTCCTGCGATCCGCCGCACATCGGCGAATTCACCGCTGCCCCACTCCGCGGCAAGAACGGCAAGACCTATACCCCTCTCACCTGGCGTGAAATCAACGAAATCTTCCTCTCCCACCCCGACCTCACCTTTGTGGTCGACAAAACCGACGACCCTGCCATGCTAGAAAAGTTCTTCCCAAAGCTCAAAGACCGCATGGTAGTGGAATGTTTCTCTATGGAGCGTTACAAAGAAGTAACTCAAGCCGGCTTCAAGCAAGCAATGCTCAGCGAGGAGGCAGTGAGCCCTGGCGCTGTGATAGCGCAAGACCTCAAGCATCTTTTCAATAGCGACGAGCCGCGTGTCGACATGATAGCCATAGGCCGCGACACCTACAACACAAACCGCCCCCTGCGATGGTTCATCAAGCTGTGCAACATCCCCATGGCAATGTGGAGCGCAACCGACCAAAACCGCGCCAAGGAAATGTTCAACAATGTCCCAACTCTAAGAATGCTTTACACCAACGAATTATGAATAATAAAGTAGGAAGGATGAAGTAGGAAGGAAATAATTGTTTTAGCTACCGGCATCTTTGATGGTTTTGGTTATTGACGATAAAATTAATATTAACTCTGCACAATCTTTTCTTAAAGATTCATATAAATTTTTCGAAAGATAATCACCAAAGAACAAAACTTCAAGCCAATATTGAGTCTCATTGGCTTCCTTCAAAGCTATTGATAATTTATGCTTAAAATCTATTTTGCTTTCTGAAAAAACTGACTCAGCAATGTTTGCGCCTATAGATGTTCCGCTACGTAATACTTGTTTTCTAATCTCATCAATCTCCTTGCCTTTTAAAAATTGATATAATTTGACAATTCTCTTAGCAAATTGCCTTGATTTAATGATTTTAATACCCCAGTTCGGGATAAGATTACTCCCAAATAGAAAGTTGCTTTGAGTGTTCGAGGTAAAAGCCTCGGATAGCTGTGGGCTTGTTGTCAAAGAAGCAATAAGCCCCCATGGCTGAGATGAGGTTCATCAGGAAGTTGTGGATCGAGCGGTGTCTGGAGTGTACCAGGTCGGCAGTGTCCTTGAGCAGGTCGTTGATGATCTCAATGACGTATCGCTTGCGCAGCATCACCTTGTCATACAGTGGCATAAGCCTGTTCTTCATGTTGGATCTCAGCCCCGTGACGATGTGCGTTCCGTTCTCAAACAGGAACTCGAAGAGCCTCAAGGGCCTGTTGTCCCTCGCTGCGGGACAGCATTTCTTTTATTTCTTGGATGGTTTTCATAATTCTGGTTGCAAAATTAACCATTGTGCGTGAAAAAACGTTACCTTTGTGGCAATAAAATCATGATTTTGTCTTGAAAAGTCAGTCCTTGAATAGCGTCGAGCTCACTCGTGCCGGCATCGTTGACATGTTGTCAACAGTGCCTGCCAGCGTGGTCTATGCCAGTGCCGACCAGATGCGGCAGGCCGCGGTGGGCAGCGATGTGCACCTGCGCGGACTGATAGAGTTCTCCAACATCTGCCGCAATAATTGTTTGTACTGCGGCATTCGTCGTGGCAACCATGCTGTGGAGCGTTACCGCATGGATGATGACCAGTTGGTCGATATTGCCCGTCGAGCCGTTGACATGGGCTTCCAGACGATTGTGCTACAATCGGGCGAGGACCTGCACTATGACGCCGACCGCATGTGTCACATCATTGAGCGCATCAAGGCTATGGATGTGGCTCTGACGCTAAGCATCGGGGAACGGGAGTATGCCGATTACCGGGACTTCCGCAATGCGGGAGCCGATCGCTACCTGATGCGCATCGAGACAACCGACGTCGACCTGTACCATCGTCTCAATCCGGGCATGAGTTGGCAACACCGCCACGAGTGCCTGTTGATGATACGTGAGCTGGGCTATGAGTTGGGCTCGGGTATTATGGTTGGCTTGCCGGGACAGACCATTGAGTCAATCGCCGATGACTTGCTTTACCTCAAGGACATCGGTGTGGATATGGCTGGCATAGGGCCTTTCATTCCTCATCCAGCCACACCGCTGGCCCACGAGCAAGGCGGCACGCTCGAGCTGGCCCTGCGCACGATGGCTGTCATGCGCCTGTTGCTGCCCGACATCAACATCCCTGCCACCACTGCTATGGAGAGCCTGCACCCCAAGGGACGCATCATGGCGCTGCAAGCTGGTGCCAATGTGGTCATGCCCAATGTCACCGAGGGGGAGTACCGCCGCCTGTATGAGTTGTATCCGGGCAAAATCTGTGTTAACGACACGCCTCTGCATTGCCGCACCTGTATCGGCCTCAAGATCCAAAGCATCGGCAGGACCATTGGGCAGGGTTGGGGTGGACATGGCACTCACAAGAACAATATTCACCAATAATAAAAATACTACAATAAGATGAACAACAGAGAAAACAATGCCCAGGAACAACAACGCTTGGGACAACTCAAGAATCTCGTCATGCTGGCCATCGCCGATGAGCACACGACCGCCCACATCGCCGATTTCCTCACCAGCGACACTTCTAAATTCGGGTTGATGCAGGTCATCACTTTCCAGGACCAGACCTACCGCAAGTAGTCCCTATCGACAGCGGGCTTGTTACATGTTGGGGCACTCCTCTTCCTCGTCGGTAACGACCTGCTCGCAGTCCTTGACCTCGCGGGCATTGTACTTGATTTTCTCAAAGCCCTTGATGATGTTCTCGACGGTGGTTTTGTCGGCGTCATAGGTGATTGTTACCGTCTGATGCTCAACGTCGGTGACAATCTTCTTGATGCCCTTTTCAAAGCGGATGTTCTCCTTGATGCGCTTCTCGCAATTCTCGCAGTGCATCTGCGGCACGGTGGTGAGTACCACGGTCTTGATGTCCTTGGCGCTGGCCATGCTCAGCGTGAGGGCAGCGATGAGTAATAATAAATACTTTTTCATGTCTCTCTTATCTTTTATCTCTTATCTAAAAAGGTTGATGCGGATGCCCAGATAGGCCATTGCCCCGCTCACGGCCCCCCATATCATTGTCGGCTCAAACGACTGGCTCCAGGGCCGGTCGGCAGCGATGATGGGATTAGGCTGGCGGTAGTTGGTCAGGTTCTCGCCGCCCAGATAAACCGAAAAATGCCTGAACCAGCGGGTGACTTGGGCATTGAGTTGGCAATGGGCAGGGAAATGGGTGGGCCATGACAACTGGACGGGATTGTCTATATAGTAGGGGTCAGGCATGCGGCCGCTGCCGTTGAGTTGCAGTGTGACGTCAAACTGCCACAACCCCAGCGGAGTCTTGTAGGACGCAGCGAACAGGCCCTTGCAACGCGGCGTGAGCGGTTTTTCGCGCAACTTGCCGTCATAGGTCGTCTTGACGTCGTTGTGACGATAGGCGATGGTCAGTTCCAGCCCCTCCACGACGGGATAGGACAAGTCTACCTGCCACGTGTGGGAGCGGGACTTGCCGTCCAGGTCGTTGATGAAGATGAGCCCAGGTGCCCGGTCCATATCGATGACCATCTGATGCTCAAAGCAGGTGTAATGGTACTCGGCATTGACTTTCAACAGCTTGCCCCATAGCGGGATGTTCCATGCCGAGGTGATGCCATAGTTCCAGGCGCTCTCCTGGTGCAGGTCATTGATGACGAGCAGGCGACCGCTGGCCAGCAGGTAATTGTTCTCGGCCAGGGCATGAGCGGTGCGGTAACCCTTACCTGCCGACAGGCGCAGGGTGAGGAACTGTGCGGGGTGCAGACGCAGGTGCAGGCGCGGGGTGACAAATGTGCCGTGCAGGCTGCTATGGTCCACACGCACGCCAGCCATCAGGGTCAACACATCGCTGGCGGGCGTGAATGTGTATTGGCCATAGGCCCCCGTAACGGTCTCTTTCTCAACGAGATGGGTTAAGGTTCCATCTGCGACGTGCCTCAGGCGGTAATCTTGTGACAGGCGGTCGTGGACGACGCTCAGTCCCAATGACAGCGAGTGAGGATCGGTAAAACGGGTCTCAAACATCAGTTGCCCATAGGCATTGGTCTCATCGACATCATATCGCTTGTAGCCGTAGGTGCCGTCCAGATTGTGGAAGGCGGGTGGCCATCAGGGCGATGTTGGTGCCATGCTCGGCATTGAGCACAACGGCGTGTTTCATGTAGCCCTCGTAGCGGCGGGTCTTCAGGTCGATGGCAAAGGGTACGGCTCCCTCATGATGAACCTTGGTTTGCCCGCTGTGGCGCTTCTCGTCGATCAGGGCCAGCCCACCATGGAAAATGTAACGGTCGCCCAGCCAGTCCCAGCGGTTCTGCAGATTGACTTGGCGTACATTGGGCTGGTCCAGGAAGTGGTCATGGTTGTGGTCCATGTCGGCCAGATTGTCCTCGTAGTGGGTCAGCAAGTTGGCATTGAGGCGAGGTGACAAGTGCAGATTACCGTCGGCATTGACCTCGATGCGGCCATCGCTGTTGCCGTACAGGTTCAGTGTCAAGCCTTGCTCGTCTTCGGGTTTGAGGTATTCCACGTCGATTTGGCCCGTGATGCCCTCATAGCCGTTGCGCACCGACGACGCCCCCTTCGACACTTGGATGCTCTTCATCCACGGTCCAGGCACATATCCCAGAGCATATGGCAACGCGGAGCCGCGCCAGTCAGGCAGATTCTCGGCGAGCATCTGCACATAGGTGCCGCTCAAGCCCAGCAGTTTGATCTGCTTAGCTCCCGTGGCGGCATCACTGTAGTTAACGTCAACCGACGGGTTGGTGGTGAAACTCTCACCCAGGTTGCAGCAGGCGGCCTTGAACAGCTCGGCCTTGTTGATACGCATCGTGTTCTCGGCACCAGCCACACGACTCATGCCCGGCCGCCGTGTGGTGACCGTGACCTCACCGATTTCCTGCATGGGCAAGCTGGTCGAGGTGGTGTCGGTAACGCTGGTCTGTCCCGCAGCCAGCAGCATGACCAGGGCCATGGTTATTGCTGCGATGAGCCGTTGATGTATCATAGCTGAAATCCAATTTCCTAAAATCAGAGGCAAAGTTACAATTTATTTGTAAAATTACAGCTATGGAGAAACGAGAGTTGCATTATTTTTGCAATTGGTTCTTCTGGGGATAGTTCATTCACATTTATAATAATCACTCATTCATAGAATTATTATGTGCACCACAACAAGTACAAATCCAATTGTTGGAAATTTGATCGGATCACCAATGTTTAACTTGTCGTTGTCATCCAAGGAGTTGTTTCATAGCAATTTCCTCGCATGGCTCGGTAATAATCAAGGTACAAAAGTTTTTTTTGAAGAAGTGATTAAAGACTTGGTAAATGACCCATATTTGTTTCCATCAAAGAATTGGACCGTAATGCGTGAGGATAAGCATTTTGACCTTTGCATCAAAGATGGCAAAGGCAAAGCTAAAGATAATTATCTCCTGATCATTGAAAACAAGGTCAAATCGATTCCCATCAAAAAACAACTTGATGAGTATGTGCAAAAAAGAGTCAACGGTAAGAATCCAAATACGAAATATCTATTGTTAACGCTGACTGAAAAGTTTGCTCATAGAACAAAGATTGACAAAGCTATTAAAACTAATGGTTCGCCAAATAATTGGATAGTAAAGACTTACAAGAATCTTGCGAGTGTTATGTGGGATAAACAGGGTTTTGTATCAGATCCGTATCTACAATCTATTTTGATGGATTATATTGGTTTTATTGAGAATTTGGATGCACTGGTTCGTCAATGGCAAGATGAAAAGATATTTGCACAAAAATGGGATAAAATACCTAAACTGCAAGACCTTCATGCAAAAATACAATTTAGCAGATACTGTGAGAAACTAAAAAAAGAACTCTTATCAAAACTCCCTAATATTGAAGTATATGACAATGATTTCATCCCCGAGATTATCGACTGTAGTAAGGTTTATGTCAAAGTCAATTGGGGTTATGCGAGCAAGGGGCAAGAAGGCATTTTTGACATTGAAATACCAGTAAATAGTTTGTCTAACCCCAAGATTGTAACTGGTCTTAAAAAGGACAGTGACGGCAAAGTAATAAATCCCTACAGCATTGAAATCCAAGTGCAAGGGCGTAATTATCGCCATGTGATTGAAACCCATACAACTAATCTAATGGGACCGGCCTTAAGAAATATTGGTTTAAGCAGTCCTTACACAGACCATCCTGGCTTTGATTTTTTCTCTGATGATCCTTCTAAGCCGAATCTGCATATTCCGAACTATGGAATTTTAATATCTTCTTCCATAATGCTTTGACAATTAACGAGAATATTTTCCTATTACTTCCTTCCTACTTTCTACTTTCTACTTCCTACTTTAGATAGGGGTAAGTGACGTTATACAGATACAACGCGTGGGCGGGCATTGAGGTGCCGGCTGCGCAGCGGTCTTTTTTCTCGATAATGCGGCAGAAGTCTTCTACTGTGATTTTGTGCATACCCACGTCGACGAGCGTGCCCACGATGGCTCGCACCATGTTACGCAGGAAACGGTCGGCAGTGATGGTGAATACCCACTGCTCCACGTTGGTGTCGATGCACTCGCATCGCTGCCAATGAGCCTCGGTGATGTGGCAATTGTTGGTCTTCACGTCGGTGTGGAGTTTACTGAATGACGTGAAGTCCTCATAGTTCAGCAACCGCTTTGCCGCCTCATTCATCAGCTCAAAATCAAGCTTGGGATTGCATTGCCAGCTAGTAGCGCGCAGCAGTGGCGACTTGCCAGTGTGGGCTAGGTAGTGATAGGTGCGGCTAGTGGCGTCGAAGCGAGCATGGGCATCATCATGCACTGGTATCACCTTGTAAATGGCGATATCCTGAGGCAAGATGCCATTGAGGCTACGCATGAGCGAGTTCACATCAGCTATGGGCTGCTCAGTGTCGAAATGTGCATACATAGTGGTGGCATTCACACCAGCATCGGTGCGCCCTGCCCCTGTTATGGGCGTGTCGTGGCGCAGCACCATAGCCAGTGCCTTCTCGATGGTCTCTTGCACACTCACATCGCGTGGCTGAATCTGCCACCCATGATAGGCCGCTCCCTGATAAGATAACTTCAAGAAATAACGCATTGCTCTATTTCTTCAAGAGGAACATAAATGGCACATCAAGGCGCTCGGCCCAGAACGTCTCCATGTGTTTGTGGCCCTCAAAAACAAGACTCATAAAATGGTCTTTGTCCCATCCCAAGCCAGTAATCATTGAATCCATCAGGTCTTGATAGGGGCCATAAGAGCCGTCAAGCTCCACAGTGCCACGGTCCATGTAAAGCAGAGCGGAGTTGGGCGCAGGCAACTTCTCTTTAACAAATTCACGGAAACCCGTTGCCCAAGCCTCATTGTCGAAAGTGGGGTTGTAGAAGTTCATCGACAAGTGTGTCGACATGCACACTGCACCACCGAACACCTCGGGATAATTGCACAGCGCATAGAGCGAAATCAATCCACCCATGCTCGAGCCCATCACGAAAGTGTGCTCACGCGATGTCAACGGCTTATAGCGGCGGTCGATAAACGGCTTCACCTCCTCAACGAGGAAACGCAAGTATTCGTCGCCCTTATAGGCTGCGGTGTTCACTTCTTGTCGCTTATCGGCTGGCACTTTCCTGTAGCACATTGTAGGGAAATAGTCGTTGAGACGATTCTTGGTGTTGTCAACACCCACCACAATGCATCGCCTAATCTTTTCCTCGGCAATGAGTCGTCCCATCACCTCGTCGACCTGCCACTCCTGCTTGTTCCAGGTAACAGCGGCATCAAAGAGCATCTGTCCGTCGTGCATATATAGCACATCGCATGGTTCACCAATGGTATATCCATCGGGCAGCCACACCGTGACGTTGCGTGACTCAATGATTTGTGACTTGAACTCTGGGAAAAATTCCAACGATCCCGAACTCACTTTTTGTTCTGTGGCAACAGGCTCTTGTGCCCAGAGTGCCATAGCGCACATTATCGCCGCCATAATAGATAATATCCTTATTTTCATAGTTTTTAAATTTATTTCTTGCAAAAATAGTAATTTTCTATTATTTTTGCGCTATCAAGTAATAAAAAGGTTTGAATAATCATGAAAGATAACCAATCACGACGAGATTTCATTAAACGCCTTGCTGCCCTAGTGGCAGCAGGATTGGTGTCGCCATCTATTTTCTTCGGAGTAAAAGAAGGTTTCGAGGCCAATGCTGCACCTTCGGGCAATGGCTCATGCTCATCGTCTTACAGCTGCACTGGTGGCTCGGGAAAATGTGGCTCATCCTACAATTGTAGTGGTCAAGGCGCTAATGGCAATGGAAAATGCGGCTCATCCTATGACTGCTCGGGTGGTGGTGGAAAGTGCGGCTCATCCTACAACTGTAGCGGACAGGGAGCCAATGGAAAAGGCAGATGCGGCTCGTCGTACGACTGCTCGGGTGGCGGCGGCAAGTGCGGCTCGTCCTACAACTGCGCTGGCCAAGGCACAGGCCAAGACAACAGCTATGGCAGCAGCAAGTGTGGCTCATCTTATGACTGCTCGGGCGGCGGTGGACGATGTGGTTCATCTTACAACTGCGCTGGTCAAGGAGCTGCCGGTAAAGGCAAGTGTGGATCGTCGTATGACTGCGCCGGTGGTGGCGGCAAATGTGGCTCGTCCTACAACTGCGCTGGCCAGGGAGCCGAGGGCAAAGGTAAGTGTGGGTCATCATACGATTGCGCTGGTGGTGGCGGCAAGTGCGGCTCATCCTATAACTGCAGTGGGCAATGACACAGCAATGCCATCAATTGCCATCATGTGTCGAAGTTTTTGAGCGAAACAGCAAATTCGTATACATCAATCCCCAAGTCCCAGCATGGATTGTCACTAATGACTTGGGTAATATGATTATGTCGCTGTTTGACGGCGACAATAGCATTGACGACATTGTCGACACTGTCACACTGGCCATAGGTGATGACAAACGTCAACAAATCACTGATTTTTGCAATCATGTGCTCACTTCTGGAGTACTTGGCAACATCAAACATGAGGAGCATGTGCGCGACACAAGTCTGCACAGCGTGCATCTGTCGCTCTCGAGCCAGTGCAACCTGCACTGCAAGTACTGCTATGCCGCTCAGCGTGTCGAGAGCAAATTTCCTCGTCTTTCACTCGAGGAATATAAGCAAGTGATTGATGACTTATGTAACATTTCAAGCAACATCACTTTCACCATCACTGGCGGTGAGCCATTGCTCAACCCACTGTGGCAGCCCATCGCTCAGCATATCAAAACCAAAGGCTGCACTCTCCTACTCCTCTCTAACGGCCTACTTATCAACGACAAAAACATTGACTTCATAAAGCGGCACTTCGACCTTGTGACGCTGAGCCTCGACGGTCCCACTCGCGAGAGCCATCAACTGACACGCGGTGACAACTACGAAGCCGTAATGCGGGCAGTGAAGCTACTTGAGGAACATAATGTTGAGCACACCATTTCGATGACCGTCACTCGCCTCAACATTGACCAAGTGGAGGCGATGGCAAGCAAGTTTGGAGCGAAGTTAAACTTTGCTCCACTGTTCCCTGTGAGCGACCTTGCAAATGATGAACTGTCAATAACAGGCGAGCAATACTATCAAGCTTTGTCACAGGCCTTTGGCGTGGAACCGCTGGGATATTGTGAAGCGTCACTCGACCTCTCAAAGCAAGTAAAGAGCCGCAAGTGCGCCATTGGCGACAATGAAATCAGCATATCGCCCACTGGCGACGTATACCCATGCCAACTGCTGCACATGGAGCAGTTCCTGGCTGGCAACGTGCACGAGCATAACATCATCGACATTTACCACAACAGCGACGCATTGAAACGCTGCGCCAACCTTGACGTTGACCACATTGAGAAATGCCACGATTGCGCCATCCGCTACATCTGCGGAGGTTCTTGCCGTGCACGAGGGTTCTACGAGACAGGTAACATCGCCAGCACTGGCGACTTCTGCCAATACGAATTCTCGGCCTTCCTCGACGGCATCACCAAGATTTACTCGAGTAATGCGATTTAAAGCATAATCGAGCCAAGTTTTATAAGATTAACGTGAGCTTGACGGAAATAAAGCGTTGAATTTCAGTCGCTCCACCTGTTTGGGACACTTTTTGAAAAAAAACTTTTTACACCGCGCCGGGTTGAGTCTCACGCAAATATCGCAAAAAGCGCGAATTGTTTATCTCGCAAAATAAATCAAACAACTGGAACAACTTAAACCCAAATCGGTCATTAGGCGACGGAAAGTTATAATTTTTATGTCTATTTATGCTATAATAGTTTTGTTTTGGCATCTTGACTTTGATAGTCTTTTGACGTAGCCCGCTACGTCTTCAATTCTCTCAAAATCAATCTACTCAAAACAAATTCTATTCTAACATAAATCCTAATGACCGAATTGGGTTGAACACAACTTGCACAACAAAATGTGGATTGTGTGGGACAGTTTTTGGAAAAAACTTTTTTTACACCGCGCCGGCGGTATAATACATTAACAGCTCCCAGGAGCGTGTGGGACACTTTTTGAAAAAAAACTTTTTGTACCGCGCCAGGTTGAGTCTCACGCAAATATCGCAAAAAGCGCGAATTGTTTATCTCGCTAAATAAATCAAACAACCGGAACAACTTGAACACAACTTGCACAACAAAATGTGGGTTGTGTGGGACAGTTTTGGAAAAAAACTTTTTTTTACACCGCGCCGGCGGTGTAATACATTAACAGCTCCCAGGAGCGTGTGGGACACTTTTTGAAAAATTTTTTCTTTGGGTGTTGCGAGCATTCTGTGAACTGTGGTTTTGGGCATCGCCGTGTGTGCTGCGATGGTGCGGATGGACCATCCCTTGGCGAAGGTGTCGTGGATGAAAGCGTGCCGTTGCTCGGGAGTGGCGTCGATGGGGAGGAAGAGCAGCTGGATTTCGTTGGCTTCGCGCTGCATGATGTCGAAGTGGAAGAAGTCGTAGTCGCAAACCACGTCGAGCATGTCGTATATTTCCTTGTCGGTATATCCTTTTCGCTTGTGGTCCTTGATGAGCTGTTCACACGACTCGATGTCGTAGTGCTTCATGGCTCTCGAATGGCTTTCCGTTTCGGTCAAGTGCTTTGAACTCGATGAGGCGCTGCTTGCATGCGACATCGAATTGTAGTTGTATGGGTGTTTTTTTCATGGTTGTCAAGATTAAAATTAATACTGGGGCAAAGGTAGATTGTGGCATGGTGTGAAACAAGGTTATTTTAACACTTGAAAGGAGGGGGTGCGAGTTGACAACTCGCAATACAGAACTTCCACTACGTTGCTATTGAGGGGGGGATTGATGGTTGGGACTCGGTCGACCTGGTTGACTTGGTCATACTCCCGTTCATGAACTTTATAACATACTCTTCATTCTTGTTCATATGAGATTTTGGTGGTTTGAGTTTTTGTGTGTAATTTTGCAGTGATGATAGTTTGTAATACTACATATCATGTGGACTGCGAGGTCAGTGGCGACTTTCTCGACTGGATGCGCGACTTTTACTTGCCTCAGGCTCTTGAGGGAAGCATGGTGCGTAATCCTCGCTTGATGCGCCTGATGGGTCACAACGAGGGCGGTGCATGCTTCGCTTTGCAGCTTGAGGCAGCAACTCTTGGCGAACTGCAGCGATGGAACCAAGCCGTTGGCAAGGTGCTCCATGAGAAACTCACAAAACGTTTTGGCGACAAGGTGGCTGGTTTCACCACATTTATGGAAAACCTCGAGATATAGTCATGAGCAACAAAGATTTCGACAAAATAATCATTGGCATTGACCCTGGAACAAACGTCATGGGTTATGGCCTGCTGGGGGTTAAAGGCGACAAAACGTCGCTCATTGCCATGGGTGTGCTGCAACTGAGCAAACTCGAAGACCATTATCTGCGATTGCGCCGCATCTACGACCGCGTGACAAGTATCGTCGACGAATTCTTGCCCGACGAGATGGCGATTGAGGCGCCGTTCTATGGCAAGAACGTGCAGTCAATGCTCAAGTTAGGACGCGCGCAGGGTGTGGCGATGGCTGCCGCACTGGGACGCCAAGTACCCATTGCCGAATATGAGCCAAGAAAAATCAAGATGGCCATCACCGGAAACGGAGCCGCCAGCAAAGAGCAAGTGGCGATGATGCTACAACGACAGCTAAATATCGACAAGACCGATATGCCACAACTGCTTGACGCCACCGATGCGCTGGCAGCAGCACTATGCCACTACTACGAGAGCAAAAAGCCATTTGTCGGCAGTGGCAGCACATCGTGGAAAGACTTTATAAAGAAGCACCCCGACCGCGTTCACAAGGGATAAGTGGCTTTTTTGACGAACTTTGCTCACACCTTTTTGAATGAATCGTGGACATTGGTCATTATATAATAGCACAAAAAAAGCACCCGTGTGAAGTGACCCCAAAAAGTTGGACGGGTTAAACATTATTGGTTTAGAGAAAGAGTTCGGTATTGAACCGGGCTCTTTCCTTTTAACCTTAGTTTTATT